>NZ_CP199292.1:2873090-3488681 GCF_052495765.1 Aliikangiella litoralis
AGGTTTACTTTTTTCTTTACTGGTCATAAACAAAAGCTTATGTGCATTAGAGCTTAGCGATCATCCAAAAGTTTATAAAGGTCAAGAAGGGGTAATTGTCAGCGTATTACCCTTAAAAAACGAAGATAAGAAACAAGCATTAATTGAAGTAACAGGAGTTGATTCCTTTATAGATGGCAAAGTATGGCTTTATGATTTAGAAACTCAAGGTCAAGACAAAGAAGCTTATATGACCATGCTCGATGGTAGAAAATCGTATCGAATTAGAAGCAATAAGGGATATTGGTTTAAGTGGACCGAAGTATATATTCCTGGCACCAATGACAAACTCACTGTTTTTTATGATGAAAAGCTTTCTAAATCTATTGATGCCAAAGCTTATCTGCGTCGTTATCACAATGATAGGGTAGAACAACAAAAAATTGCCTCATTTGATAGACAAAAAAACATCTCTAAACATAATAAAAAGTTTGCCGAATTACTCTCCAAAGTAAAATCGAGCTGCAATGACGAGTTCAAAGCGAGCATAAACTGGGAAAGCATCGATGATGCTACGTTGAAAAAATACTCAATTTATTCCTTTTGCGGTATACCTTTAAAGTCATTAGATAATCTGTGCAAGAATTCGGACAAAATGAAAGCAATAGTGAATAATACATTCACAAGTTTTGATTGCAGATTTGGCGATAAAATAAAACTCAAGCGCGAAGATAAAACTTTACACTGGTTGACCGATATGACTACATCTAATCAGCGAGAATTTATTAATGCTTTCTTTAAAAATGAACTATAGTTGAAGTTATTATTTTGAAACCCATTTATTGATAGATCCAAGTCATTGATAACGATTTTTTAGACAATGGGCACAGTCGCTTTGTCTTCGTGCTATTAATTTCTCGGTATATAATAGCTTAATAAGTGGTTGGCATTGTGTCACTGCAATGTTGTTATTATAGTTTGTTCGACATAGAAGGAACTTTAAGGTTACGACCAATAGTAATCACAAGTTACTGCTGTTTGATAATTTATTGAAGCGCCAATTTAATGTTGGAGCGCCAGATACCGTCTATGCGTCTGATGTGATTTATATCTGGACGCAGGAGGGCTAGCTATACTTGGCGGTTGTTGTTGATTGACCTGTTCTCAAGAAAAGTTGTGAGCTGAAGCATGAACTCCAGAATGAAAACTTCCCTAGTCTGCGATACTTTGAAGATGGCCATTTGGAGAAGAGACCAAAGCTTGGGTTAATCCATCATTCTGATCGGGGTTTTCAATATGCGAGCAACATATTCAGAAATCTTCTGAAGCAAAACTAATTCAGAAATAGCATGAGTTGGAAAGGAGATTGTTGGGAAATAGTGTCGTAGAGAGTTTCTTCGGCACATTAAAACAGGAGTGAGTCCATTGCTGACATTATCAAACTCGCTATGAAGCTCAGCAGGATATTTTGCAGTACATCGCTATGTTTTATAACAGCTGACGACAGCATTCGTATTTAGGCTATAAAAGCCCGAATCAATTTGAAAAAGAAATGATGGTATTAAGAGAAATTGCTTAACTAGGTTGTCGCAAAATAGTTGACCATGTCAATCACCGTTAAATGTATAAGATTTCACTATTTCAAGATAATGCTGATCAAATATGCCCAGTGACACAGCCTTCGCAACGGCTTGTTGGCGATTATGAGCACCCAGCTTAATACAAGCTCGTTGTAAGTGTTTAACTACTACATTTTCTGTAATACCGAGGATAATGGAGATTTCCCACGAAGATTTGCCTTCAGTGCACCATAATAAACATTCTTTTTCACGCAGATTTAAAGTGTTTTTTTGGATGCTTTTTTCCTTATTGAGTGCATTAAGTAGTTTATATGCGGCTTGGTGTAAGTACTGACAAAGCAGGCTGATTTTAGAAACAGTCTCAAGGTTTGTTAATCTTGGGTTAAGGGTTTGTACATGGCTTAGATTAAGGCCGCTACTATCCCCATGTGGGCCGTGTAGTGGAAAACTAATACCTGTTTTGAGTCCATATTTAGCGGCAGCCTGCATAAAATTTATATTTTGTTGAGTTATTTCAGGGGTGTGATTCACAATATCATGCCAAGTACTTGGTGTGGTATTGTCTAACCAATACTGAAAAACAGGATCATAAGATTTACAGTCATGCTCTAAATAATAGTTAATCCAGGCTTGTGGGTAATTCGATATCACATGGTACGTTGGATTACGTATTGAGTAGCGGATCAACATAGCAAAACAGTAAAATTTACAGCCATATTCAGATGCAACGTCACTGCATACATGTTGCAGATCAAGTGTGGTACGTATTTTCTTAATTAATCGTAGATAATATTGTAAAGGTAATGTGCTGTCTTTCATGATATTGTTATATCTGCTGGATTATTAAAATTTAAAATTTAAAATTTAACAATAATTACGCTATGTAACAAGTTACCTCTTATTAACTGCCTCAGATTGTGGTAGCTGTCTCAAATTACCTTCAATCATAGCCTATTTGTATTTTCAATTCAGGAGGTTAGCTTGATTTTACTAGCTTAATTTATTTGTCGGTATTATTGTTGATACGATGCAGATTTCTCAGAAAGAAGTTAGGCGACAGTCTAATGCTATTTAAATCATTTACATACAGCGAAATATTGCCCATACATAAACGAATCGACAACATCTTTAGCATAGACTTTGAAAAAGCAGGTTAAAGTACCACCCTGCCTCCGCACCAACTTCATTTTTTCTTGAATTGTTTATCATCAGGTCCAAGTTAAATAGCTTCTTTAAATTCAAAAACGGTTAACTTTTCTCCATTTTGAGACAAAATATGACTCTCTTCTACAATAATACCTAGGGGACGCCATTTAAAAAGCCGGTATTAACCAGTTTTTTATTGTCTGAAATTTGACTCAATCTAGTCATTATTTTATCTAATATTCTTACTTTATACTTTTTGCTATTTTTATAACTTTTGACTATCTTTTCTGTAATGCTCAGTAGAATTGTCTGACTGTTTTTTTAGATAATCTATCAAAATAAAATATCTAGGATTGTTTTTTTAACTATATGCCATCAATTTCTCAAAATGATGTGGATACTCATACAAGATTGGTGACCATGGAAGCTAATAAGCTCAATAAAGTCCAATGGCATAAAAGTTTGCAGTTTGCTTTAACTTTTAAAGCGCTTATGATATTTATTGTTGCTGTTTTTACTTTACTTTTGGTGATAATTTTTGTCATTAAAAGTGTACTGATTGAAAGTGAAAAACAAGTCCTTTATAAAACAGGAGAATCTGTTGTTGGTGATATTGGTCAAATAACAAGTAGCGCTGAAACTCTAACAAAAGCTTTGGCTAGTATTGCTGAAAAACTACCCAAAAATACTGAATTAGTTAAGTCTACCATTCTTGGTGTGATTGATGAGCCAGGTATGGAAAATATTATTGCTGGTGGAGGTATTTGGCCAGAGGCTTATCAATTTGACTCAACTCAAAAAAGAAATAGCTTTTTCTGGGCCAGGGATCGACACAATAAATTAAGATTTCTTAATGAGTATAATCTTGATAAAGGCAATGGATATCATCATGAAGAATGGTATATCCCTGTTAAATATGTTCCTAAAAAGCAATGTTACTGGTCTAAATCCTATTATGATCCTTATTCATTTGAGCCAATGGTTACTTGTACTATTCCTATGTCGCGTTCTGGTAGTGACTTTTATGGTGTTGCTACAACCGATATAAAGTTGAGTGGATTAACTCAGATTATCAACCAAACAACTCATAATATGCAAGGCTATGCATTTGTTGTAGACAGAAACAATAAATTTTTATCCTATCCAGACTTAAGTAAAGCGAAATTAGTTTTAACCGATCAATTAGGTAAAAAATCTGAAGACTTTTTAAATGTGACCCAATTTTCAAAAAAATTTCCTGAGTTTAATCAAATTGCGATCCAATTAGAAAATATTAATAAAAAGATAATTCAATCGATGGAAAGTGATTTAGCTGTGGTTGAACAGCTTGCTGAAAATCTAGCTCATAATAGTTATCAAATTTCTCAGGCAGAAGCAGTCTTATTAGCGGCCATTTTATTAAAGAATAATATTGATAAAAAAAGTAAAGAAAACTATTTTTCTTTCAAGGCTGAAGATGATGTGCTTTTAAATGAGCCCGTTTTAATCAACACTTTTTTATTGCCTGACACTTATTGGAAGTTGGTATTAGTGACACCTGAAAGTGCTTTTGCACAAAAGATTGATACAGCAATTAATGGCATATTATTGTATTTGCTTTCATTGATCATTTTTATTTTTTTATTAGGGCATTGGTTAATTGGTCGGGTTGTTATTAAACCATTTAATCAGTTGGTATCTCAATTGTGTTCTAATTCAGAAACACCCTTAGATGATTCTAGTGTAAATGAATTTGGGTTAGTTGCTAAAAGTATTAATGAAAAAACAAAGCAGTTAAGAGATAGTAATAAGAAAATGGCGATAGCAATGGATAAAAGAGAGCGTGCTGATCGTTTAAGAAGAGTATCAGAAAAGCGCTTTCGAGCAATCGCAAAAACTGCGCCAGATGCTATTATTTCAATCGATATTAATGGAGAAATTATTGACTGGAATCCTGCTGCATCGAGAATATTTGGTTATCAGAAAAAAGATATTATTGGAAAAAAATATACTCGTCTACTGGTACCTGGTGCTTTAAATATAGCTATAAAAGAAGTTGAAAATTATTTAAGTGGCAATATAAAAACACTAGACAAATCTCAGGTACAACTTCAAGCAATACGTTCCGATGGTTTTATCTTTACCGCTGAGTTTTCTATCACCTCATGGACAGAAGCTGAGAAAAGGTTTTTTTCAATTTTTTTACGCGATATCAGTCGACGGATTGAGTCGGAACATCAATTAAGACATCAGGCATTACATGATCCTCTAACACAACTGCCTAATAGAAGTTTGTTTAAAGATCGTTTGATGTCTGCTGTACTTCAAGCCAAAAGAAGTCGATTAAATATTGCCGTAATGATTATTGACTTAGATGATTTTAAAGTGATTAATGACACTTTAGGACACGGAATTGGCGATAAACTACTACAAGTTATTGCTAAACGAGTAATCGATAAAAAAAGAGCGACCGATACTGTTGCAAGACTGGGGGGGGATGAATTTGGGGTTGTGCAAACTAACATTTCTGAGCCCGCTGATGCTATGTTATTTGCTTCCAAATTACGTAAAGTGATTGCTCAACCCATGACAATTGAAGGAAATACCTTCCAGGTTGGATGCAGTATTGGTATTACCGTTTATCCTAATGACTCGGTAAAACCCGATAATTTATTAAGAAATGCTGATATAGCTATGTATCGAGCTAAAGAAGAAGGAAGAAATTCAGTTCGTTTTTTTGTAGAAGAAATGGATATGGCCATTCAAAAACGCAAAGAAATATTAGAAGATATTTTTGTTGCAATTGAAAAAAATCAGTTTCAACTTTATTTGCAACCCTTAATCAACTTAAAAAATAACCAAACTGTTGGCGCTGAAGCTTTAATACGTTGGCAACATCCAGAAAAAGGCTTTATCTCTCCTGGAGACTTTATTCCTATTGCTGAACAGAGCAATGCAATTAATGATATTGGTCAATGGGTTGTTAAAGATGTTTGTCGTATGATAAATGAAATGGACCGTTTAGGTTTACCTAAATTCACCATAGCGCTTAATATTTCCCCTGCGCAATTTAAACGTGAAAATATTTATGAATCGATGATACAAGTACTTAAGCAAGAAAATGTTGATCCTAATCGTGTTGAGTGTGAAATAACGGAAAGTGCGATTATGGAAAATGTGGAGCGAGTTATTCAAATTATGTATTCGTTGAGAAGGGTTGGCTTTAAATTAGCTATTGATGATTTTGGAACAGGTTATTCATCATTGAGTTATCTTAAACGTTTTCCAATCAATAAAATAAAAATTGACAGAAGTTTTATTGCTGATATTGAAACAGATGAGGATAGTGCGTCTATAGCACAGTCTATTATCCAACTTGGTCACTCTATGAATTTGACCGTTTTAGCTGAGGGGGTTGAAACTGAAGGGCAACAACAGTGGTTAATCGATCACGAATGTGACTTATTACAAGGTTTCTACCGTGCTAGGCCTATGGCATTTGATAGTTTCATTGAGTGGGTAAAAGGAAGTTGATAGAATATTGTTTTCTCAGCTTATAATTATCAATCGATGAACCCATTAGAATTACTTTTATCTCGCAAATCACATAATAAGTTAGTTGCGCCAGCTCCATCTGATGAGCAGTTAAATATTTTGTTTAAAGCCGCATTAAGGGCCCCTGACCACGCTTTATTGAAACCTTGGTATTATCGAGTGTATCAAGAAGATTCACTGGCCACATTAGGGGCTAAAATGGCTGAGGCAGCTTTAAAACTTGATGCGTCAATAAGTGAAGAAAAGCTTGATAAAATCCGTAATAAACCGTTAAGAGCGCCTATGGTTGTTGTTGCTTCTGTTAAAGTTAAAGAGCATCCGAAAGTACCTGAAATAGAGCAGGTTTTATCGGGGGGGGCGAGCGTACAGAATTTATTGATGGCTGCGCATTTTCAAGGAATAGGAGCAATGTGGCGTACCGGCTCTTTAGCTTTCAACTTACATTTACATTCACTGTTAGGTTTTGAAAAGAACGAGATATTGACAGGCTTCATTTATTTAGGAACAGAGCAGGGAGAGAAAAGGGCCGCAAAGCTTCTTAATATTGATGATTTTGTCACTCGCTTTAGTTAAAAACGAGTGACAGAAATGGAATGAAGTCGAGATTAAAACTCAGCTGAACCAGGCGCTCTAGGGAAAGGTATAACGTCACGAATGTTTTTCATGCCTGTTGCATAGAGCACAGCTCTTTCAAAACCTAATCCAAAACCAGAATGGGGAACTGTTCCATAGCGTCGAAGATCTCGATACCACCAATAGTTTTCTTTAGGTAGTCCCATTTGGTCGATGCGTGCATCTAAAACATCTAATCTTTCTTCGCGTTGACTCCCACCAATCATTTCTCCAATGCCTGGTGCTAACACATCCATAGCTGCAACCGTTTTCTCATCGTCATTCATTCGCATATAAAATGCTTTAATGTCTTTGGGATAGTTCATTAAAATAATTGGTTTACCAACTTTCTTTTCCGCCAAGTAGCGTTCGTGCTCAGATTGCAAATCTGTTCCCCATTCAACAGGGTACTCAAACTTTTCTCCACAGTTTTGTAATATTTTAACTGCTTCGGTATATTCCATCCGTTCAAACTGGTTATTAACAACAGTTTCTAAACGCTCTATGACGGTTTTATCAATTCGCTGATTAAAGAAAGCGAGATCATCAGCTCTTTCATCTAATACTGCTTTAAATATGTATTGCATCATGGCTTCTGCTAGATCGGCATTTTGTTGTAAATCTGCAAATGCAATTTCAGGTTCAACCATCCAAAATTCAGCTAAGTGACGGCTTGTATTTGAGTTTTCGGCTCTAAAAGTAGGGCCGAAGGTGTATACCTTAGACATAGCTGAACAATAAGTTTCAACATTTAATTGTCCAGAAACGGTTAAAAATGCTTCTTTACCAAAAAAATCTTTTGAATAATCAACTTCACCTTTGTCATTCAGTGGCAGGTTAGTTTGATCAAGTGTGCTCACACGAAACATCTCGCCAGCTCCTTCACAGTCACTGGCTGTGATAACTGGGGTATGGATCCAGTTAAACTCTCGTTCATAAAGAAAGCGATGTACGGCCTGTGATAAGCAGTTTCTTACTCGGGTTACAGCGCCAATAGCATTTGTTCTAGGGCGTAAATGAGCCACAGTTCTTAAAAACTCCATAGTATGAGGCTTAGGCTGAATTGGATAATTGGCTGGCTCATCAACAAAACCTAAAACTTCAACTGAGCTTGCTTGAATTTCAAAAGACTGCTCTTGGCCTTGATTGGTCACTAATTTTCCTTGAACAACCATTGATGCACCAGTTGTTGCTTTAAGTATGTCAGACTGGTAATTGCTTAGTTCTCCTGGAGCAATAACTTGGATTGGATTAAAACAAGTACCGTCATGCAAATTGACAAATGAAAAGCCTGCTTTAGAATCTCTACGTGTTCTAACCCAGCCTTTTACAGTGACTTCAGTATCGGCTTCAACTTTGCCTGCGAGAAGGTCTGAAATTGACCAATGCTTGCTCATTTATCTACTCCAATTACTTGCTATTATTCTTAAATTAAGGGGGGCGATCTTAACCTTGAATCACTGAGACTTCCAGCGGAATTCCTCTTTTAAAGTCGATTCTGCTGGGTTTGTAGCAAGTTTTCGCATAAACTTGCGCCCTACATTATTAGTCAATGAGAAATAAGAGTTGGATACAGATAAAAAGTCATTTTATCAACTGTTAAATAAACAGCTGGTTGAGTTATTGAGAGGTGAGAGGAACCTGCTAACCAACCTAAGTCAATTCAGTGCTTTTATGAATGCTTGTTTAGAAGATATAAATTGGGTTGGCTTTTATTTGAGTCAACCTGATAATGATTTGTTATTAGGGCCTTTTCAGGGACAGGTTGCCTGTGTTCGAATTCCTTATGGAAAAGGGGTTTGCGGTACTTCAGCAGAAAATAAAACAATTGAAATTGTTCATGATGTTGACTTGTTTCCTGGTCATATCGCTTGCGATTCACGTTCACGTTCAGAAATTGTTTTTCCAATTATAATAGAAGATAAACTAATTGGTGTGTTAGATATTGATAGCCCTAGCATTGGTCGCTTTGATCAATCTGATGCAGAGGGAATTAGCATTTTGTTGGCAACATTGATTGATAGTACCGACTTCTAGTAACTTATTTTTACTTAGGGTCAGTATTCGCTGACCCTATTGAAATAACAGCATTATACTATTTATTCAGATTTTAGCCCCATTGCATCGGTAATATGAGGAGGTAGTGTTGGTAGTGAAGAACGTGGAATGAGAAATGTTGATATATTAAACAGATCTCTAAAAAAGCGATTATTTTGGGTTGTTTGCCGTAAGTAGTCATGACCAGAACTGCCACCAGTACCAATTTTTGTTCCAAGCATTCTATGAACCATCACTGTATGTCGGTAACGCCATTGAGTAAATTCCTCATCAATATCAATCAGCTTTTCTATTAATTGATAAGGTTGTTGGAATGCAGGTTCATCTCTATATAGGTTGATAAAGATAGCACCTAAGAGTGATTTCTGGCTCATTCTAAAGTGACCATCTTTTGCAAGTTGATTAAAAGTCTCTTGATCAAATAAAGCATCGAATTGACGGCGCGTTTTTTCAAGATCTTTTATCTGAAAATCTTGATCTGCATCGGAAAGGTAGTCATTATTTTTTACAATAGATAAATCGTTATCTAGCATTGTGTTGACGGCATTTTGATAAGCTTCAAGAAAAGAAAAGTTTTCCTTTTCTAAAAATGGCATACGTTCTAACCATGATTCCAATTGCTCAAATAGGCTAGGTGACTTTTCTAGCTCAATAAGATGTTCACGATCAGTGTCGTTAAGGCGATTATAAAATGATTTTTTATCAAAATTAATTCGATATTCCATTTTAAGGCCTAGCAATATTTCAATTTCTTTAAATTGAATACTTTGAAAGCCACTGGCTGGTACTAAATAATCTCTGAAGTCGAGAAAATCTAAAGGCGTCATTGTTTCCAAGATACCAATTTGCTGATTAAGTAGTTTTTGAATTTCATTAATTCGAGTAAGGCGTTGGATGATACGCCCATAACTATTCGTGCTTAATATTGGTTCATCGAAATCAGTAAGAATTGAATTGAGTTCATGTAAAATTTGCTTGAACCATAGTTCATAAGCTTGATGAACAATAATAAATAACATTTCATCATGCGCTTCTTTTTCTTGGTATTGCTTACTGACGGGGTGTTGGCTATCTAAAAACCTATCTAAATACAGATATTCACCATAGTAACAAGGCTTGGTATTTTTTTGCATTGCACACATTGTAGTTTATTCCTTTTATTTTTTATCAGGCGCATACTATCATTATTTAATTAATGCAACTAGCTAAAATACAAACAAAAATTAGTCTGTCAACCGTTATTTCATCGATGATATTAAAACTATTATTTTAATTAAATCAATTCAATTATTCGTTTAACTTTGGTTTTATAAATAAATTTTAAACTAGATATTTATTTATAAAATATGAACTTATCATTAATCATGAGTATAATTGGCAATCATGGGGTAAAAAGTATATCGATAGCCAAAAATTTACTATATTAGAGCCTGTTTTTTAACGAAAATTGTTATAGAGTTAGTTCAGTCGTTTAATATTCATCAAGTTGTTAATTAGCATGTATATCAATTATGAAGGTTTATCTTTGCAAGTGAATAGCTAAGGAAATTTATTTTGAGTCGAATATTTGGTCATTACATTCCAAGAAGTTTAACTGTGTTAGCATTAATTGAGTTTCTTGGTGCGCTAGCTTCTTTTTATATCGGTATTGCTATCCGTTTTAGCGATTCACACATTGGGGTTGAATTAGCTAATTTATTTCATTTTAAAGCTTTTATTTTTGCGATAACCGTTTTTTTATCAATGGTCGCTGTTGGTCTTTATTCTAGAACTATGCGAGAAAGCTTTAGTCGTATTTTAACAAAGCTAATTGTCGGCACTATTTTAGCTTTTTTAGCTTTGGTAACCATTTTTTATGTTGCACCAAGTTGGTTGGTTGGCCGTGGTGCAGTTGTTATTTCTTTAGGTATAACGCTAGTCGTAATTAGCTTCATTAGGCATTTATATTCTTCATTAGTAGACACTAATTTGTTAAATACAAGAATATTAGTGATAGGAACGGGTAAAATCGCTCATCAACTGAATTTGCTTAAGCGTAAAAGTGATTGGCAGGGAATAACTTTGGTTGGTTTTTTGCATATGAGAGGTGATCAAGATGAAGTTGAGTCAAGTAAGATTATCCGTTCGGAAGAGCCATTGTCAAAAATAGCAACCGATTATGGAATTGATGAAATTATTGTTGCTGTGGATGAGCAGCGCAAAAATTATCCAGTGGATGA
Organism: Aliikangiella litoralis; assembly: GCF_052495765.1. The sequence continues at coordinate 2,884,219 of NZ_CP199292.1, forward strand.
AATTATAAACTGCAAGATGAAAGGGATACAAGTAACGGAAATTAGCTCTTTTTTTGAAAAACGCTCTGGAAAAATTCAAATTGATACACTTCATCCTAATCGTTTTATATTTATCGAAGGTTTTAATCAAGATTATTCAAGGGTTTTAATAAAACGGGCCGTTGATATCATTTTAAGTTTATCCATGATTCTATTAACATTACCTATCTATCCAATATTGATTTTTTTGATTAAAAAAGAATCAGGTTGGAAAGAGCCTGTGTTTTATCATCAAAAGCGGGTCGGACAAGATGAAAATACCTTCGTTATCTACAAGTTTCGTAGTATGGTAGTTAATGCTGAGCAGCATGGTGCTCAATGGGCTTCGCAAAATGACAGCCGAGTGACTAAAATCGGTGGAATTATGCGCAAAACAAGGCTGGATGAACTACCTCAGCTTTGGAACGTTTTGAAAGGGGAGATGAGTTTTGTTGGGCCCCGACCAGAACGCCCTGAATTTGTAGAGAAATTAGCAGAGAGTATTCCTTATTATCGAATGAGGCATAGAGTGAAGCCTGGAATTACCGGCTGGGCTCAAGTTTGTTATCCTTATGGTGATGATGAAAATGATGCGAAAGAAAAACTGCAGTTTGACCTCTATTACATAAAAAATTACAGTGTTTTTCTTGATCTTGCTATTTTGGCACAGACCGCTCAGGTTATAATGTGGCAGAAGGGAGCACGTTAATTAGTTATAATATTAACTATCATAAATTAAAAAAGTAATCTTAAACTTATAGTTGTTGTAAGGACAAGTAATGTACGAATCATATTATAAATTATCAGGAAAGCCTTTTCAGTTAGCTCCTGATCCTTTTTTCTTTTTTGGAAGTAGTACTCATAAACGAGCCCTTGCTTATTTAAAGTATGGATTATCTCAAGGAGAAGGCTTCATTGTTGTTACTGGTGATGTTGGGACTGGTAAAAGTACTTTGGTAAGAACCTTGTTTGGCTCTCTCGAAGGAAAAGATGATGTTGTTGCTGCTGAATTAATTAATACTCAATTAGATTCAACTGATATTTTAAGAATGGTAGCCGCGACTTTTGGTTTAGCCCATAAGGAAAATAAAAAATCGTCATTATTAAAAAACCTTGAGAATTTCTTTATTGCAAGAAGTAAAGAAGGTAAGCGCTGTATGTTAGTGATTGATGAAGCGCAAAACTTACCATTTGAAACTCTTGAAGAGTTGAGAATGCTGTCAAATTTATATCATGATGGTAAGACTTTATTACAGATATTTTTACTTGGACAATCAGAGTTTAGGGAACATTTGCGTGATCCAGCGCTAGAGCAAGTCCGTCAGAGGGTAACGGCTTCTTACCATTTAGCACACTTAGATGTTGAAGAAACCCAAGCTTATGTTGAGCACAGGCTAAGAAAAGTTGATTGGGATAACATGCCAAGTTTTACGGCTGAATCTTTTCAACTCATTTATGATTTTACAGAAGGAGTTCCTCGTAAGATCAATACCACTTGCGATCGCTTATTGTTGTACGGGTTTTTAGAAGAGAAGTCTCGTATTGATGGTGAGATTGTTAAAATTGTTACTTCTGAGATCACTCAAGAAAATGATGCAGGTAAAGAAGCGGCAGCCAAGTCAAAAGTACCATTAAAGGTTGTAGAAAGTGGATTGCCAGCCGATGCTTCAGCATTAGAAATTAGAGTTCATCAATTAGAAAAAGAAATGCAAGATTTACGTGATCGTTTTAGAAAAGAGCGTGAATTTATGCGTAAAATAGTGCAGATATCACTAAATTTTGATGATGAGTAATTGATTTTTTATGTTTTAGGTTAAAATAAAAGGGCTCCGAATGGAGCCTTTTTTGTTGTTTATCTTGATTCTATTGGTTTAACTTTACGTTCTGAACTTCCCGTATAAAGTTGGCGAGGACGACCTATTTTTTGTGTTGGTTCTGATATCATTTCTCTCCATTGAGCAACCCAGCCTACAGTTCTTGCTAAGGCAAAAATAACCGTAAACATATTAGTTGGAATGCCTATTGACTGCAAAATGATTCCTGAATAAAAATCAACATTGGGATAGAGTTTTTTCTCAATGAAATAAGGATCTTCCAACGCAATTCTTTCTAGTTCCATAGCAACTTTCAAAATAGGATCATCTTTTTTGCCTGTTGCAGCTAAAACTTCGTGGGCGCTTTCTCGCATAACTTTAGCGCGAGGATCAAAGTTTTTGTAAACTCGATGTCCAAATCCCATCAACCGGAACGGATCATTCTTATCTTTTGCCCGAGCTATAAATTCTGGTATGCGGCTAACATCACCAATTTCATTTAGCATATTTAAACAAGCTTCATTAGCTCCACCGTGAGCGGGGCCCCATAAAGAAGCGATCCCAGCAGCAATACATGCAAATGGATTAGCGCCCGAAGAACCTGCTAATCTTACGGTTGAAGTTGAACAGTTTTGTTCATGATCGGCATGTAATGTAAAAATTCTATCCATTGCTTTAACAAGAACAGGATCGGGTTTTTTGTCATGAGAAGGCATACTGAACATTTGGTGCAAAAAGTTTTCAGCATAGGTCATTTCGTTTCGTGGGTAAACAAAAGGGTGTCCCATTGAATATCGGTAACACATAGCAGCAATTGTTGGAACTTTAGCAATTAACCTCATTGCGCTACGAGAGCGGTGTTCTGGGTTATTAATGTCTAAGGAATCATGGTAAAAGGCTGATAGGGCGCCAACTACACCAACCATAATAGCCATTGGGTGAGCATCTCGTCTAAAACCTCGGAAAAATGTTGCTAACTGTTCATGTACCATCGTGTGGTTATTAACACAGTCGACAAATTCTTGTTTTTCATCTGCATTAGGTAACTCACCATTAAATAGTAAATAAGCAACTTCCATAAAGTCACATTTATCAGCTAATTCATCAATTGGATAACCGCGATAAAGTAAAATACCTTTACTGCCGTCAATATAAGTAATTTTTGATTCACAGGCTGCAGTAGACATAAATCCTGGATCATAGGTAAAAACACCGCTCTTGACTAATTTAGAGACGTCTATTACATCATTACCTTCACTCGGTGAATACATCGCTAAATTTAGCTCTTCTCCGCTTGGTAGAGTTAGTTTGGCGGATTTTTCCGTCATTGTATCAGCTCCTATATCTCTCGCAATTGCCTTAATGTTGTCGCGACTTGCTTCAAAATTCGGCAAACTAGTAGTTAATTGATTATTTTTGTTTAGAGCGCGCTACTATAAAGACTGACAGAATTTTGTCAATTGGATTAGCACACTAATAAAGAGTTTTTGGTTATTTGTTATACAAAATTGATATCTATCATCTAAATTTTTAATTCATTTGTAATCAGTGCATTAGGCTTATATAATTCGCCCTCACTGGGGTTGGCGTTTTTTTTATATAACTACTCACTGTTAGAAAATTCGTTCGTTAAAAGTTTAGCAGATGTTTGGGTTTCTGCTTAAAATAAATAGTCAACATTAATCTATTTCACACAATTGAGATGAATTGTAGCCGTGAACAATAATAGACCTGTAAATTTAAATTTGGCAGCATTCAAATTTCCCGTGACATCGATTTCTTCGATACTACATCGGGTGTCGGGTGTTCTGCTTTTCTTGTCCGTTCCTTTTTGCCTTTGGGCTCTTCAACAAAGCTTAACGCCTTCTGGTTTCGGTGAATTAAAAGTTCTCCTTTCTGGCGTTATCGGTAAATTGGCTGTTTGGCTAATTTTATCAATGCTAGCTTACCATATTATTGCAGGTGTTCGTCATTTATTGATGGATGCTGGAATAGGTGAGTCGTTAGAAGGTGGTCGTATGGGATCCTACGCAGCAATAGTTCTAGGTGCTGTTGTTGCAGTTATTTTGGGAGTTTGGATATGGTAGCTTCAGCAACGAGTTTAGGGCGTAGTGGCCTGCATGACTGGATGATTCAACGAGTTACGGCTGTTGTGCTTGCTGCTTATGTTGTTTATCTGGCGGGTTTTGTCTTTTCTTCAGAAGTGTTGGCGTTTAGCACTTGGCAAGGACTTTTTGCGCAAACATGGTTTAAAGTTTTTTCGCTTTTAGCTTTAGCTTCGCTTTGTTTTCATGCTTGGATTGGAATGTGGATAGTCTCGACTGATTACATTAAACCAACTGGTATCAGAATGGTTTTTCAAGTACTCATTATTTTGTCATGTTTTGCGTTTCTTATTTGGGGCGCTCAAATTCTTTGGAGTGTATAAATGGGAATACCAGTTTATACCTATGATGCCGTTATAGTAGGCGGAGGTGGTGCAGGAATGCGTGCATCACTTCAATTAGCGAAATCTGGCCAGAAAGTAGCGCTGATTTCAAAAGTTTTTCCAACTCGTTCGCACACAGTTTCTGCTCAAGGTGGAATAACTGTTGCTTTGGGTAACTCTCACGATGACGATTGGCGATGGCATATGTTTGATACGGTAAAAGGTTCAGACTATATCGGTGACCAAGATGCAATTGAATATATGTGTGAAAATGGTCCTGATGCAATTTTAGAATTAGATCATATGGGATTACCATTTTCACGATTAGAAAACGGTAAAATATACCAACGTCCATTTGGTGGTCAATCTAAAGAATTCGGCGGTGAGCAAGCCGCTAGAACAGCCGCAGCGGCAGATCGAACTGGTCATGCGTTGTTGCACACCTTATACCAACAAAATCTAGCTGCGAACACTCAGTTTTTTAATGAATGGTATGCCATTGATTTGGTTATGAATGACAAAGGTCAGTGTTGCGGTGTTATCGCGATGTCGATTGAGTCTGGTGAAGTGGCATTATTTAAATCACGTGCGACGGTTTTTGCTACAGGCGGTTCAGGACGTATTTTTGCTTCAACAACGAATGCATTAATTAACACGGGCGATGGTGTTGGTATGGCATTAAGAGCAAACATTCCTGTACAAGATATTGAAATGTGGCAATTTCACCCAACTGGTATTGCTGGAGCTGGTGTCTTAGTCACAGAAGGGTGTCGTGGCGAAGGTGGTTATCTGATCAATAAAGACGGCGAGCGTTTTATGGAAAGGTATGCTCCTAACGCGAAAGATCTAGCCAGCCGAGATGTTGTTGCTCGCTCAATGACAAAAGAAATTTTAGAAGGGCGAGGTTGTGGACCTAACGGTGATCATGTGATGTTAAAACTTGATCATTTAGGCGCCGATACATTGAATACTAAATTACCTGGTATTTGTGAGCTCTCAAAAACTTTCGCACATGCCGATCCGGTTGAAGTACCTATTCCGGTTGTTCCTACCTGTCATTATATGATGGGTGGAATTCCGACCAATAAATATGGACAGGTGATCGGTAAAAAATCAGGTCAAGATGAATACATTGTCGATGGTTTATATGCTGTAGGTGAAATAGCTTGTGTTTCTGTTCATGGTGCTAACCGTCTTGGTGGAAACTCATTACTTGATTTAGTTGTTTTTGGACGAGCTGCTGGTATGCACCTAGAAGATGCGCTTGATGATGGTATGCCTCAAAATGAGTTTACAGACGATAATGTTGACGCAGCAATGGCTAGATATAATCGTTGGGATCAAAGTAGCGGTGGTGAAGATCCTGTTGCTATTCGCAAAGAAATGCAGCAGATTATGCAAAATCACTTTGGTGTTTTCCGTACTGGAGAATTAATGGAAAAAGGTATGGTTGCTTTGGAGCAAGTTGCAGAAAGGCTCAAAAATGCGACGCTTGATGATAAATCTAAAGCCTATAATACTATGCGTGTCGAATGCATGGAGCTTGATAATTTAATGGCAACAGCAAGAGCGACCGCAAAGGCGGCTAATTACCGTGAAGAAAGTCGTGGTGCTCATAGTCGAGAAGATTTTCCTGAGCGTGATGATGAAAACTGGTTAACTCACAGTTTGTATTATCCCGAAACACATGAAATGGATAAACGACCTGTTAATATGGAACCTGTTTCAATGGAAGCTTTCCCGCCTAAAGCTAGAACTTATTAGTGCAGAATGAGAGATAATTATGCAATTTTCGATTTATCGATATAACCCTGAAGTAGATAAAAAGCCACGTATGCAGGATTATGAGCTTGAAATTGAAGCTGGCTCAGACATGATGCTGCTTGATGCGCTGATTGCACTGAAAGAGAAAGATTCTACTTTAACATTTCGCCGAAGTTGCCGTGAGGGTGTTTGTGGTTCTGACGGTGTCAACATTAATGGTAAAAATGGCTTAGCTTGTATTACCCCAATATCATCATTAAAAGGCAAAAAGGTTGTTGTGAGACCATTACCTGGCTTACCTGTTATTCGTGATCTTGTTGTTGATATGGCCCAATTTTATCGCCAGTATGAAAAGGTAAGGCCTTATCTGATTAACAATGATGAACCTCCTGCGCGCGAGCATTTGCAGTCACCAGAAGAGCGCGCTAAGTTAGATGGTTTGTATGAGTGCATTTTGTGCGCATGTTGCAGCACGGCTTGTCCTTCATTTTGGTGGAATCCTGATAAGTTCGTTGGTCCTTCTGGTTTGCTTCAAGCCTATCGTTTTTTAATTGATAGTCGAGACACGGAAACAGAATCTCGCTTGGCAGATTTAGATGACGCATACAGCGTATTTCGTTGCCGCGGTATTATGAACTGTGTGAGTGTTTGCCCTAAGGGACTCAATCCAACACAGGCAATTGGTCATATCCGTTCAATGATGCTAAAGCAAGGTGTATAGACAAACCAACAAAATGACTTAAATTAGTCTATTATCTGCAATAGACTTAAGATAAAACAGCTTTTAGCCTTAGGTTAAAGGCTGTTTTTGTTTTTTATCAATGTTCATATGCTTTTTTTGCATACAAGAGACAATCATAAGGTCAGAAACTAGTAAAGCATTGTTTTAAGCACTATAATACGCGCAAAATTTCTGGATTATTTTGCGCTAATAAATAATCAGGTTTAACTCTTTAATTAATTAAAAGTGGAAATAAAATCATGAACTTACATGAGTATCAAGGTAAGCAACTATTTAGGGAATACGGTCTACCTGTTTCAAATGGTATTGCGGTTGATTCCCCTAAAGCAGCTTTTGAAGCAGCAGGCCAAATTGGTGGAAACAAATGGGTTGTTAAAGCACAAGTACATGCAGGTGGTCGTGGTAAGGCTGGCGGTGTAAAGCTGGTCGATACCAAAGAAGAAGTCAAAGAGTTTGCTAAGCAGTGGCTAGGCAAAAACCTGGTTACTTATCAAACTGACGAAAAAGGTCAGCCTGTTTCAAAAATTTTGGTTGAAGACTGTACAGATATTGAGCAAGAGCTTTATTTAGGTGCTGTTGTCGATCGCTCAACGCGCAAAGTTGTTTTTATGGCTTCTACAGAGGGTGGAGTTGAGATTGAAAAAGTCGCAGAAGAAACGCCTGAAAAGATCCATAAGGCAATTATTGATCCTTTAGTGGGAGCTATGCCTTATCAGGCTCGAGAGCTAGCCTTTAAAATGGGCTTAACAGGAAAAAACATTAAACAATTTACCCATATCTTTTTACAGCTTTCTAAATTATTTAATGATCTTGATTTAGCTTTGTTAGAAATCAATCCGTTAGTTATTACCAGTGCGGGTGACTTACATTGTTTAGATGCCAAAATTAATATTGACAGCAATGCAGTTTATAGACATTCGCGCTTAGGTGACATGCACGACCCTAGTCAGGAAGATGAGCGTGAAGCCCATGCCGCATCTTTCGATCTGAACTATGTTGCTCTAGATGGCAATATTGGATGTATGGTTAATGGTGCTGGTTTAGCAATGGGAACTATGGACATTGTTAATTTACATGGCGGTTCTCCAGCTAATTTCTTAGACGTTGGTGGTGGCGCGACTAAAGAGCGTGTTGTTGAAGCATTTAAGATTATTTTAACTGACGATAATGTAAAAGCTGTTCTTGTTAACATTTTTGGTGGAATTGTCCGTTGCGATTTGATTGCTGAAGGTATCATTGGAGCAGTAGAAGAGGTTGGTGTAGAAGTTCCTGTGGTTGTTAGATTAGAAGGAAATAATGCTGAGTTAGGTCGTAAAGTACTAGCTGATAGCGGATTAAATATTATTGCTGCCACTGGCTTAGCTGACGCAGCCAAAAAAGTTGTTGCTGCAGCGGAGGGCAAATAAATGAGCATATTAATTGATAAAAATACTAAAGTTATTTGTCAGGGGTTTACTGGTTCTCAAGGTACTTTTCATTCAGAACAAGCCATAGAATATGGTACTAAAATGGTCGGTGGTGTAACACCAGGTAAAGGTGGGCAAGAACATTTAGGATTACCCGTTTTTAACACTGTTGCTGAGGCTGTTGAACAAACAGGGGCAGAAGCTTCTGTTATTTATGTTCCAGCGCCATTTTGTAAAGATTCTATTTTAGAAGCGGCTAATGCAGGTATTAAATTAATTGTTTGTATTACAGAAGGGATCCCTACCCTCGATATGCTTGATGCAAAAGTAAAATGCGACGAGCTTGGAGTGAGATTAATTGGGCCTAACTGCCCAGGTGTAATAACTCCTGGAGAATGTAAAATTGGTATTATGCCAGGACATATTCATTTACCTGGTAAAGTTGGTATTGTTTCTCGTTCGGGCACATTAACTTATGAAGCCGTTAAGCAAACAACCGATGCGGGTTTTGGACAAACGACTTGTGTGGGAATTGGTGGTGATCCTATTCCAGGAACAAATTTCATCGATGTTTTAGAAATGTTTCAAAATGATCCAAAAACCGAAGCAATTGTTATGATTGGTGAAATTGGCGGAACTGCTGAGGAAGAAGCTGCGGCTTTTATTAAAAGTAATGTAACTAAACCGGTTGTATCTTATATTGCTGGTGTTACCGCTCCTCCAGGAAAACGTATGGGACATGCTGGCGCGATTATTTCTGGTGGTAAAGGTACTGCTGATGAAAAATTCGCTGCCCTTGAAGATGCAGGCGTAAAAACAGTAAGAAGTCTTGCTGACATTGGTGATGCTTTAAAAGAAATTACTGGTTGGTAATTTCTGATAGTATATTGGAAAAGCCGGCATATTTGTCGGCTTTTTTATTTTCATCATTTTAAGTTCTTTGTCGTTAATTTAAGTTTTAGTTAGGCTAACCAAAAGTTTATTGTGTGTGAGAAAAATATAAGGAGAGTTTATGTCTTTTCAGATTGAACCTGTGATTTTTAAAGGTAAACTTGTAACCTTAAGGCCCTTAGCATTATCAGATAGAGATGACTTATTAGCCGCAGCAAAAGATGGAAATTTATCAAAGCTTTGGTATACCGGTGTACCAGATGAGTCTTCTATTGATAATACGATAAATATTGCTCTTCAGAGTATGGACAAGCGTGAACAAATTCCATACGTAGTTGTACTTAACTCATCAGGAAAAATAGTTGGCAGTACTCGCTATTGCAATATCGATGCTGCTAATCGACGACTTGAAATTGGCTATACATGGTATTCAAAATCTGTTCAGAGAACAGGGGTTAATACGGAGTGTAAACTTTTATTATTACAACATGCATTTGAATCATTAAAAGCTATAGCTGTCGTGTTTTGCACACATTGGTTTAATCAAGCATCAAGAAATGCTATTTTACGTTTGGGGGCAAAACAAGATGGTGTTTTACGTAATCATAGAATATTGCCTGATGGCTCTTATAGGGACACGGTTGTATTTTCAATAATTGAATCAGAATGGTTGGCTACTAAAAGGCACTTAACTCATAAACTTGATTTTTATTCTTAAGTACTCCCTTGACTTAGGTCAATCAATAAACATAAGAACAGCATAGAATAGCTGTCCATTAATCATTTTATTTAGGAAATGAGCGTGGAGTTAGTCTGTCCTGCTGGTAATTTTCCGTCATTAGTTAAAGCGGTAGATAATGGTGCAAATGCTGTTTATATCGGCCTAAAAAACGAAACTAATGCTCGACATTTTGCAGGGTTAAACTTTTCTAAACAGCAAATTGTTAAAGCTATCAATTATGCACACAAACATAATTGTAAAGTTTATTGTGCTATTAATACCTATCCAAGAGAAAATCGGTGGAGCCGTTGGACAGAATCAGTTGATCAAGCAATTGACCTTGGCATTGATACTTTAATTGTCGCTGATATAGGGGTGATGGATTATATTAGAAATAAAAGTCAAACTTTTCCAATTCACTTATCTGTCCAAGCTTCAGCAACAAGTGTTGAAGCGCTTAACTTTTATCATCGTCATTTTTCCATAAAAAGAGCGGTATTACCACGTGTTCTTTCTTTAGCACAAGTTGCTACATTAGCCAAAAAATCATCGGTAGAAATAGAAGTTTTTGGCTTTGGTAGTTTATGCATTATGGCTGAAGGGCGTTGTTATTTGTCTTCTTATTTAACGGGCGAATCACCGAATACTCAAGGAGTTTGCTCTCCTGCATCTTATGTTCAATGGGAAAATAAAGGTGATATATTAGAGTCTCGTTTAAATCATTTATTAATTGACCGGTTTGAAAAAAATGAAAATGCAGGTTATCCAACTCTATGTAAAGGACGTTTTGATATTGCTGGAAAAACTCAACATGCCATGGAAGAGCCTACCAGTTTAAATACAATGGATATTTTACCTGAGCTTTATCAAGCAGGAGTTGCTGCGATTAAAATTGAAGGGCGTCAGCGTAGCCCAGCTTATGTTGCAACTGTTGCAAAATATTGGAGGCGGGCTATTGATCAAGTAAAAAGTGGTCGTTCATTCTCTGCTGCTGAGCCAATCAGTTGTTTGCAAGAGTTGGCAGAAGGAAAGCAAACAACAATAGGTGCTTACGAAAGAGATTGGCAATAACATAAACAGGCTGTTAAAAAATGAAAATTTCAATTGGTACAGTACCTTACTTTTGGACAAAGCAAAAATATTATGAGTTTTATTCGACTTTAGCTAAGACTAATGCTGATGTCGTTTATCTTGGTGAAACTGTTTGCTCAAAGCGTCGCAATATGAAAATGCAAGATTGGTTAGAGATGGCGCAGTTATTACAAAGTACAGGCAAACAAGTTGTATTATCTACAATGACGTTAATTGAAGCAGAGTCAGAATTAAAATATTTATGTCAAATAGCAAAACAAAAAGATTATTTAATTGAAGCTAATGATATTGCTGCAATTCATGTCGCTTCTGAAAATAATAATCCTTTCGTTGTTGGCGGTGCTATTAATGTTTATAACTACCAAACATTTGCAAAAATGCTTCAGCTAGGAATGATACGTTGGAGTGTCCCTGTTGAATTAGGTCAAACAGATCTGAAATCTATCGTTGAAAAAATCAGTCATTTTGAAGTGGAATATCAAATATTTGGCAGAATGTCTTTAGCATATTCGGCACGTTGCTTTACTGCTCGTCATTACTATTTGACAAAAGATCAATGTACATTTAAATGTTTAGATCATGAGCAGGGAATATTAGTTAAAACTCAAGAGGGAGAGAGCTTTTCGCAAATTAATGGTATTCAAATACAATCAGCCAAAGTGACAAATTTATTATCTCAATGGCAGGCTCTGTTTAAAGCTGGTGTTAATGTTTTTAAAATTGTACCTACTAATATTGAAGACACGATTAAAGCGGTTAATTGGCTCGATCAGTCAAGGTTAGATAATGATACGGTCAAACCAATTAATTTTAGTGGGTATGAGTTTTGTAATGGTTATTGGTTTCAAATTGAAGGGATGCAGTATCTTTCTGAATAAGAAAATCGGTGAATTTATTTTATCATTTAAGAAACCTACTCAATAACTTGTTATTTGAATATTAAGAAGAATTAAGTCTATTTTTTTTGATGTTAAGTTATCTCATCTCATTAAATAATTTTTATTATATTGAAAGTTAAGTTATAGTATTATGTTAATGATTTTATATATTGATTTATATTTGATTATTTAATGCAATATCTATTTAAAAATAAAGAGAAGGAACTATGAAAGGAATTTATTTAACTATATTACTGCTTGTCAGTTTTTCAACACTGGGAAAAGAAAATCTCACTCCATTAACCCCTGAACAATTGTTTTCCGATCCTGAGGTTTCAGATTTTTCTATGTCACCCGATGGAAAGTATATGGCTGTTGTGATCCCACAAGAAAATACTGACTTAGTCAGTATTACAGATCTAGATGCTAAAAAAATTACTTATTCTTTTAGAATGGGAAAAAATAAGTATATGGGCAGGTTCAGGTGGGCAAATAATACGCGCTTATTGATAGAGCCTGCGATAAAAGTTGCTTTTCGTGATCAAAAATATCTCACTCAAAAATTACAAGCAATTAACTTTGATGGTTCTCAGAATAGGCTTCTTTATGGATATCGAGTTGATTTAACTAAAAGTGCGAAAAACAAGCGGTTTAATGATTATTTTCATATTGAAAGTATTCTACCTAATGATGATGAGCATATTTTATTGAGTACTCAAGTCGATTGGAAATCGAGTAGTACTAAGCAGTTACAAAAATTGAATATTTATAAAGGTAAATTATATCCTCGTGAAAGATCTTCGGTCAGTAATGCAAATTTTACTGTTGATTATGATGGAAACCCTGTTGCTCAAACAGGGACATCATCAGAAGATGAATATATTTTTGAGTATAAAAATAAAAAGGATGAATGGCAGAAATTCCCTGATGCTGATAATTATACTTTATTATCCAATGCTTTTGATTCCAATATTTATTTAAGCAAAATGATTAGCGGGGATAATAAAGAGGAGATATTACAATTTAACCGTTTCGATCAATCAATACCCTGGCTACACTTAATGGGAATGAGGTGACAGGTTGGGGGAGAAGTTTTAGTGGAAGAATGTATGCTTATCGTACTGATGATAAATATCCGAAGCTAAATTTTTTAGATCCAAAAAGTGAAAAAGCCAAGTTTCATCAACAGCTAAAACAAGCTTTTAAAGGCAAGTATGCGCGTGTTATTCAAAGCAGTAGAGATTATAAAAGAAGAATTATTGCTGTAACAGGTGATAATGAGCCTGGTCTGTATTATTTGTATAAGGATAATCAATTAATGCAAATTGCTAAAGTTAGAGCATCAATAGATAGGAAGCAGTTTTCATCGATGAGTCCAATAGAGTTTAAAGCGAGGGATGGTTTGCTTATTAATGGCTATATTAGTTATCCAAATAATCAAGAGTCAACTGCTCCAATGGTAGTCATGGTGCATGGCGGTCCATTTGGGGTGAGAGATTATTGGGGGTTTGATAGAGAAGTTCAATTACTAACTAGTCATGGTTATAGTGTTCTTCAGGTTAATTATAGAGGAAGTGGATCTTACGGTAGAAAGTTTAAAGAATCAGGTTATCAGCAGTATGGTCTTAAAATGCAAGATGATTTAACCGATGCCACTTTATGGGCCATAAAGAATGGCGTAGCCGATAAGAATAAAATATGTATTTATGGAGGAAGTTATGGCGGTTATGCTGCCTTAATGGGAGTTGCTAAGGAGCCTGATTTATATCAGTGTGCTATCGGCTTTGCGGGAGTATACGACTTACCTTTGAAATATGAAACTGGTGATATCCAAGAGGCTAATTGGGGAGATGCTTGGTTAGAAAAGTCTATGGGGACTGATATGAAAGTTTTGGCGGAAAACTCTCCCGCTCGTTTGACTCATAAAATTAAAGCAAAGTTATTTATCGCTCACGGTGAACAAGATAAACGCGTGCCTTTTGAGCATTATGAAAAACTGACTGAAGCCTTGGATAAAAATAAAAAGCCTTATGAATCTATGATTTTTGAAGGTGAAGCACATGGCATTGCTAATACCAAAAACAAAATTAAATTTTATAAAAAAATGCTTAGCTTTTTGGATGAGGTTTTTGAAGAGTAATAATTATTATTTAAGTTAAAGTGAAAGTATTGATAATGTTTTTGTTTTAAGTCTTTGTCAAACTAGTATACTTAACAAAAACTCATAGCCTGGTTCCTCGGCTATGAGTTTATTGCTTTACTCAATCTCAGTTGTTAACTCTCCACGCAAACTTATTTGCATTTTTTGTTTGATTTCTTCAACAGTACATTCACTACTTAATAAATAACTCAGTTTAGTGAGTGTTGCTTCCGGTGTCATATCAAAACCACTGATCACACCAGCATTAAGTAGGCCATGTCCTGTTTCATACCCGCGCATATCCACACTGCCTTTATAGCACTGAGTACAATTAACGATAATAACGCCTTGAGCTGATGCATCGCTAAGTAGTTTTAATAATTTTCCATCATTACACGGAGCATTGCCCATACCATAGGTCATTAGAACTAATCCTTGTATTGAAGAAGATAAAACATTCTCTAACAGTTCAGCAGGAAAGCCAGGAAACAAAGATAAAATAATAACTTTAGGGGGAGATATTTTTTGAATTTTAAGCCGTTCCGCAGGATCTTTTAAAAGAAGTTCTTCATGAAGTTTTATTTTTGTACCCACTTCTGCAATTGCAGGAAAGTTTGGTGATTGAAATGCGTGAAATCCACTTGCATTTAATTTTCTAGTACGATTACCGCGGTATAGACGGTTATGAAAATAAAGCCCAACTTCAGGAATATCGTAATTGCCTGCTAATAATAGTGAGGTAATTAAATTATCTCTTGCATCGGTTCTCATTTGTGACCAAGGTATCTGAGAGCCTGTTACTATAACTGGTTTTGATAAGTCTTCAAGCATAAAAGATAATGCCGATGCAGTATAAGCCATGGTATCTGTTCCATGTAATACAACAAAACCATCAAACTCATCGTAACGAGATTTTATGTCTTGTGAAATAAAATACCAATCTTCAGGTGTTATATTAGATGAATCGATCAGATTTTCATATTCATGCATTTTTACTTGGGGCATGTCGGGTGATGCAAATTCTGGTAATGAAGCTATTTGTTCAGTGAAGTAACCTGATTCGGGAATAAAACCTTTATCACTAGGTTTCATTCCAATCGTTCCACCAGTATAGGCAACATAAACTTTTTTATGATTCATGGGCATTAATAAAAGAAAATAATAAAAACTAAGAATAATCTAAAGTGGCCATTAAAACAAAAAAGCAGCGTTAAAAACACTGCTTTTTGATTTATTTGACTAATGGTAGTCTGATTATTGAACAGAACAAAAACAGCTGGCATAAGTATGATTAGGATCATTCCATTTTGTTAGTTCATTAATGCTCTCTGATACTTGTTGCATCAGTTGAGTTTGTAATGAAGACTTAGCGACTTGTTTTTTGCTAGTTAGTTTTTCTTGTACACTCGAATTACCTAATAATTGTTTTAGTAACAGTTCTTTTTCGTCTAATTCTCGTTTAACAAACCAGGTATCATAATTGTCTAAGTTAGCTAGTTTAGCTGCCGAAGCCACAGCTTGATCTAGTGACCCAAGTTGATCAACTAAACCAAATTCATGTGCTTGTTTTCCTGACCACACTCTGCCTTGTGCGATTTTATCGACTTCATTTTTGGTCATTCCACGGCCTTTAGCAACTAACTCTAGGAATTGATCGTAACCAGCTTCAACACCAGTTTGAATGATGTCTGCGACGTCTTGTTTTAATGGTTGTCCGATATCTACCGGGTTTGAATATCTGGTAGTACCAACCCCATCTCTATGAATACCAAATTTATTCAATGGTTTTTCAAATGTTGGAAACATCCCAAAAATTCCAATAGAGCCAGTGATTGTTGTTGGGTTAGCCCAAATTTCATCGGCAGTGGCTGAAATCCAGTAACCGCCAGATGCAGCCATATCGCCCATTGATACGACAACCTTGATTCCCATATCTTGTGCTTTAACGAGTTCTTCGCGAATAATTTCTGAAGCAAATGCACTACCGCCACCAGTGTCTACTCGAAGAACGATAGCTTTTACTTTTTCGTTATGGCGAGTTTTTCTGATAATACGGGCCAACGTATCTCCACCAATTGCACCTTCTTTTCGCTCACCATCAGCAATTTCTCCTTTAGCCATGATAACTGCTACTTTTTGTGATCTAGGATTAACGTAAGGTAGAGGCCCTCGTATGGCTTTAAGATAAGAACTATGTGTGATTTGTTTGTAACTTTTGTGTTTTTGATCTTGTCCAACCATTTCAATCATTTTCTCGCGAAATTGAATACGGGTAGCTAATTGATCAACCAAACCTTTATCGAGAGCAAGTTTAGCTGAATCTCCTTTATACTCAGTGAGTGATTCCTTATAGCTATCAATATAAGCATAAATGTCATCTTGTGTGATTGATCTTTTTATTGAAATATCTTTGGTAAAAGCATGCCATAAGTCATTTAACCAAGCACGATTCGCTTCTTTAGCTTGATCTGACATACTATCTCTTACGAAAGGTTCAACATAGGATTTATAGGTGCCTACTTTAAAAACATGCATACTAACTTCTAGATTATCCAACAAAGATTTAAAATAGGTACCAACTCTTGAAAAACCAGTCAAAAATACACCACCCTTAGGGTTCATATAAATTTCATCGGCCTGACTAGCAAGAAAGTATTGTGATTGAGAGTAATTATCATCATAGGCTATAACTTTTTTTCCGCTCTGTTTAAAGTCATCAATTGCCTTAGCTAAGTCTTGTAATTTAGTGACTCCTGCACCCCATAAATATTTGGTATTAATAACAAGAACGGTAATTCGATTGTCATCCTTAGCATTTTTAATGGCATCAATGAGATCGTATAAAAGCGTTTCAGGTGCATCTTCATTGCCTGTTGCTTCCTGCATTGCTTCTTCTAGAGGATCTTTATAGGTTAGTTGTTCAACAATGTAGCCATTCGGTTTTAGAATTAAGGCAACACCATTTTCAACTTTTACCTTATCACCTGAGCTTAAAACAGCAGAAATCAAAAAGAGTAAAAGGGAGAAAAACAAAACATTTAATATAATTTTACGAGTTAAATCTAACCCGTACCAAAGACTTTTTAATAAGTTAACCATACTTTTCCTTCAAGTAATTTCAATCGTTTTAAACACTTAGAAAACGTTATTATTTTAAACTATGCAGCACTGTTCTGTTAGTGTAAATCGCTTTAATTATCAGAATATTAGCAAGAAATAGGCTAACTGTATGAAAAATAAGATAATAGTATAAGAATTAAAGTGTTAGAATATTTTTCATTTAGTCATTTTCATGATTCCATGAACTGGTCTAATCTGTTATAAAGGTGTATTCGAAAGTTTAGTTCATTATTTTATAGGGCCATAGTTTTATGAAGGATAAAGCCACTTCAAGTGATAATTTTCCGGCATTATTTTCACCTATCACTATCCATAACCATGTATTACCCAATCGTGCAATTATGGGATCAATGCATACAGGACTAGAAGAGATGCGTGGTGGTTTTGATAAGTTAGCTCAGTATTATAAGGAAAGAGCTGAGGGTGGTGTCGGTTTAATTGTCACAGGGGGAATTGCACCAAACTTTGTAGGAAGAGTTTCTCCATTAGGCTGTCAACTCAGCTTTTTTTGGCAAGTATATAAGCATAAAAAGATTACTAAAGCCGTTCATTCGGCTGGAGGTAAAATTGTTATGCAAATACTTCATACGGGTCGTTATGCTTACCATCCATTTGCAGTTGCTCCTTCAGCAATTAAAGCTCCTATTACTCCCTTTAAGCCTCGCGAACTATCACATAATGGGATTATGAAAACAATTAAAGATTTTGTTAATTGCGCAAAAAAAGCACAAGATGCCGGTTATGATGGTGTTGAAATAATGGGATCAGAAGGTTATTTGATTAATCAGTTTATTGTTAGCAAGACAAACAAGCGGAAGGATCAGTGGGGTGGGAGTTTTGAAAATCGAATACGCTTACCCATAGAAATAGTTAAAGCTGTACGTAAGGCGACTGGCAGTAACTTTATTATTATTTATCGACTTTCGATGCTGGATTTGGTGGATAAGGGAAATTCATGGGAAGAAGTTATCGCTCTAGGTAAGGCAATAGAAGCATCTGGGGCATCAATGATTAATACCGGTATTGGCTGGCATGAAGCTAGAGTGCCGACTATTGCCACTTCGGTCCCAAGGGCTAATTTTGTTTGGGTCACAGAAAAAATAAAACCCCATATTTCAATACCGTTAATTACGACTAATCGAATCAATACGCCAGAAATTGCTAATAATATTATTGCCAATAAAAAAAGTGACCTGGTTTCAATGGCGCGTCCATTTTTGGCTGACGCAGAATTCATGAATAAAGCAAAGGCAGGGCAAGCTGAAAAAATTAATACGTGTATTGCTTGTAATCAGGCTTGCCTGGATCATATTTTTGAACATAAACGGGTGACATGTCTTGTTAACCCACGGGCCTGTTATGAACTAGAACTGAACTTTTTAAAAACACAGCAAGTGAAAAATATTGCTGTAGTTGGTGCTGGACCAGCGGGCTTATCTTTTGCAACTTATGCGGCAGAACGAGGGCACAAAGTCACGCTTTTTGATGCGTCTGATAAAATTGGCGGGCAACTAAATATCGCAAACCAAATTCCAGGAAAAGAAGAGTTTTATGAAACGCTTCGTTACTTTTCTGAGCGACTAAAGGATACGAATGTTAAAGTTGTATTAAACCGGAAAATCACTGCTGATTTTGTAGCTGATTCTCAATTTGATGAAATTATTATATCAACAGGGATTAAGCCAAGGGTTCCTCCAATAGAAGGAATTCAGCATTCAAAAGTGTTGACTTATTTAGACGTATTAAAAGATAAAAAAGTAGTTGGTGCAAAGGTTGCCATTATTGGGGCTGGAGGGATTGGTTTTGATGTTGCCGAATACCTTACCCATCAAGGCAAGTCATTGAGTTTACGACCTGAAGCTTGGGCGAGTGAGTGGGGTGTTGATTTAGATTATGGCAATAGAGGTGGACTTTTAGCAAAAACTCAAATTGAACCATCTCCTAGAGAAGTTTATTTATTGCAGCGTAAAGAAACAAAGCCAGGTAAAAATTTAGGTAAAACTACAGGATGGATACATCGTTCAAGTTTAAAAAATAAACAGGTGAAAATGCTAACAGGTGTTGAATATTTAAAAATTGATGATGATGGACTGCACATTCGCACAAAAAACGAACAGCAATGTTTATGTGTCGATAATATTATTATTTGTTCTGGGCAAACGCCACTCAGAAGTTTATATGATGAATTAGTTAAAAATGGTAAAAATGCGCATTTAATTGGTGGTGCAAATGCTGCTTCCGAGTTAGATGCCAAAAAAGCGATAAGAGAAGGGGCTGAGTTAGCGGCTAATATATGAAAATATATGAATAACGTTAAATGATATTTAAAGTCATATTTTTAATAAAAAATCGTTTTTAGATAATCATGTGATTTACCCATTCTACTGCTATATTTATGAGAAGGAAAGTTTGTATAAAACTTTCTATAAAGGTGGTGTAATATGCTGATTTACAAAGGTTTCATAGGCCAGATAGATTTTGAAAACACATCTGGTAAATTAGTTGGAGAAGTTGTTAACTCTGTTGATTTATTAGAGTTTGATGGATATAGCGCTGATGAGATTAAAAGCAATTTTCACCGTTGTATTGATGAATATATGGTTGTTCAAAAAGAATTGACTGGCTCTCATCCAACACCTTTTGTTGGTAATTTTACAGTCTGTTTATCAACGGACAAACAAACTAAAATTATTCAAGCTGCTCACAATAAAGGGCAAAGTGTCTCTCATTGGTTAAATCAGAGGGTTAATAATCATTTGAAGCAATATTTTAAAGATATTGCTTAATCAAATACCCTGGCTGTCAGCATCCAATTATTTATATTTCTGATATAATCTCCTTCAGTTAAAACTCAAACGATAAACCTTGTGACAAATACTGCGACAAACTTTGATAAAGTTCAGCTACGTGAAATAGACGAAGATCATCATGGTCAAAGAATAGACAACTATTTGATTGGCCAATTAAAAGGTGTGCCTAAAAGTAGAGTCTATCGAATTCTTCGCAAAGGAGAAGTCAGAGTTAATAAAAAACGGGTTAAAGCTGAATATAAATTACAGGCTGGTGATATCATAAGAATACCACCTGTGCGTATAGCACCTCCAAACACGGAACAAAATATTGAAAAGTTTGATAGAGTTAAACAATTAGAGTCACATATTATTGATGAGACAAATCAATATCTAATATTGAATAAACCTTCTGGTATGGCTGTTCATGGTGGCAGTGGCCTTTCTTTTGGTGTTATTGAGGCGTTACGTGCGTTACGTCCTAAAGAAAAATTTTTAGAGTTGGTTCATCGATTAGATAGAGATACTTCTGGTTGTTTACTTATTGCCAAGCGTCGTAGCTTTCTAACTCACTTTCATGAGCTGCTCCGTACTAAGGCAATGAAAAAAGAATACCTTGCGATTGTTGTTGGTGATTGGGATAGCAATAACAATCGAGTTACTGCTCCTTTGAAGAAAAATCAGCTTAAATCCGGTGAAAGGTTTGTTAGTGTAGAAAGTGATGGAAAACCTTCCGAAACTCGATTTAAATGTCTTAAAAGATTTGGTCAGTATAGCCTTATTAAAGCGATGCCTGTAACAGGAAGAACTCATCAAATTAGAGTACATGCACAATATGCAGGATGCCCTTTATTGGGGGATAGTAAATATAATTTGAATTCTCAAGATGAAAATCAATTAGGTTTAAAAACATTTTTATTACATGCTCAACGTTTAAGTTTTACTTTGCCTGAAGATGATAACGTTTTAGTGTATGAAGCTGAATTACCGAGTAAAATGGAAGATATCATTAACCAATTAAATAAGAAAAGTAACTGATGAGCTTATTAAGAAATAAATATTCTTTTATTATTTTTGATTGGGATGGCACCTTAATGGATTCAACAGGGCGTATTGTTTCTGCTATGCAAGCATCTGCTGTTCAAGTCGGTTTGCCAGTTCCGGATAATGAAGCAGTAAAAAAGATTATAGGCTTAAGTATGCAAGCGGTCATGGATCAATTATTTCCAATGGCTAAAGGTGAGCTACGCGAGCAGTTGCTAGAGGAATATCGTTATCAATATGTTGAAGCCGATCCAACACCTTCTCCGATGTTTAAAGGGGCTCTTGAACATTTAACCTGGCTACGAGATAAAAATGTTAAAATAGCCGTTGCAACAGGTAAAGCTAGAGCTGGATTGGAGCGTGTTTTAAAAGAAGTTAACTTAACAGGCTTTTTTGATTTATCTATTTGTGCTGATGAATCAGAGTCTAAACCTCATCCTCAAATGGTTTATGAATTACTCGACAAAGCTGCTTGTTCAAAGGCTCAAACTTTGGTCGTTGGTGATAGTTTACATGATATCAATATGGCTAATAATGCTGGTGTAGACTCAATTGCTGTGACTAGTGGAGCAAATGCCTACCACGAGTTAAACGAATTAAAACCTAAAGCAATTTTTGATAATGTCAACCTAATACAAAATTGGCTACAAGATTAAAAGTTGAAGTTATGACTTTTTATTTTTGATGATTGATAAACAACCTAAAAAATTAATAGCTGCTATTCAACTCATTGTGACAATGTTACTTGTGGCTTTAGTGACGGTTTTAGCTAAGAAAACGCTAGTTGATGTAGATTCATTTACTTTTGTTTGGCTACAAATGTTATTTGGAATAATTACGATATTAATCTATACATTTATCATTAAAAAAGAAAGACTACCTTCTTTGAATATCAATTATAAGGCTTGGCTGATCATTTTGATGATCGGTATTTGTAATTTTACTTTAGTGAAAACACTGTTTATTTTATCACTTGATATACTACCTGCTACGACTCATGCATACATAATCAACTTTGTTGGTATTGTTACTATGTTGTTAAGTACTATTTTTTTGCGAGAAGTGCCAACTAAAATTCAATTGTTAGGTGCTCTAGTGGCAATGTGTGGTATTCAAGTTTATTTTTATATCTGGCCGGGAGAGCAGATTAACCTGGGGCTTATATATGCCGGTTCAGCGGTTATATTTCTTGCTCTTACCAATATATTTATGCGTTTATTACATCTGAAATTTCCAGAACAACTTTCACCTAATATTATTTCAACTTTTGCCATCGTTTTTGGTGGTGTACCACTAGTTAGTTATGGTTTATTTCAATCCACAGAGAGCATTGCTGCTATTAGCTTTAATAATTGGTTAGTTATTTTTTTTAATGGGATGTTTTCAATTGCTTTAACAACAAGCATATTTAATTTAGTCATTAAACAATTAAGAGCATACGAAGCAAGTATATTAGCATCGACGGGGCTTATTTTTACCGCAATACTCTCAATCCCTATTTTAGATGAGTTACTTAAGATACATCAGATTTTAGGGTGTGTTTTGCTATTTGTTG
The DNA here is from genome assembly GCF_052495765.1 of Aliikangiella litoralis. Next base: position 2,906,621 of record NZ_CP199292.1, read on the forward strand.
GCATTTTATTAGTACAAAACCATCAATATAAAAGTAATCGTTAATCAACATGTAAAAGGTCAATGCCCGCTTTATCAAAAAGTTTGGTAACTATGATCAAAGGCAAACCAATTAGACTACTCGGATCTTCACTAACAACTTTGTCAAATAACAAAGAACCACAAGACTCAATCTTAAAGCTACCCGCACAATCATAAGGCATATCTTTATCTAGATAGCGATCGATTTGTTTAATTGAAAGATGTTTGAAAAAAACATCAGTTTTAGATTCTTCATATAAAAAAATTTTATGGGTGTTATGTATTAAAGATACACCAGTTAAAAATTCAACATGATTCCCTGAAAACTGAGAGAGTTGGCTGATCGCTTTTGCTTTAGTTAATGGTTTACCTAAAACTTTATTTTGAAATAAGGCTATTTGATCTGAACCGATAACCCAGCTGCCTGTATTTTTTTTAGCTACATTATTCGCTTTTTCTAAGCTCAAACGTTTAACATATTCATAGGGTGGCTCATCGATAAATTGTGTTTCATTAATATTGGGTGAAATACATCTAAAAGGAATTTGTAATTGCTTTAATAAGTTGGCACGATATTGAGAGCCTGATGCTAATATAATATCAATTTTCATCTGTTTGGCTTCCGTTTTTCTCTCGTTTTTGTTGGGCATACCAAAGTTCTGCATATAAGCCATTCAACTCTAAAAGCGTTTGATGGTTTCCTGACTCTTTAATTGTTCCTTTATCTAAAACAATGATTTTATCAGCATGAATGATAGTTGAAAGTCGATGGGCAATCATTACGCTCGTATAATTAGCAGAAATTTCTTTAATTGCTTCAAGAATTGCTAACTCCGAACGACTATCTAATGATGACGTTGCTTCATCAAAAATCATGATTGGCGGATTTTTCAGTAAAGCTCTAGCAATAGCAATCCTTTGTTTTTCGCCACCAGATAGTTTAAGTCCTCTCTCTCCAACTTGAGTTTTGATCCCTTCTGGTAATTGTTGAATAAAGTCTTTAAGGTGGGCCATTTCAACCGCATGATAAACCTCTGCATCTGAAGCTTGAGGATTTCCGTAGCGCACATTCTCCATAATTGTATCATTAAATAAAATGCTATCTTGAGGAACAATGCCAATATTTTTACGCAACGATTGCTGTGTCACTTGTGTTAGTTTTTGTTCTCCAATGAGTATATGTCCTGCATTAGGATCATAAAAGCGCATGAGTAGTTTGACTAATGTTGATTTACCTGCACCACTGCTACCAACAATTGCCACTGTTTCTTTTGGCGCCACTTTAAAATTAATATTAGATAGAATTTTACGATCTGTTTGATAATAAAAATCGACATTGTTAAACTCAATACTCTGAGCTTCATTTGATAAATGTTTTGAGTTTTCTATATCTTGTATTGTGGGAGACCGGGCTAATAAACCAAACATCTTTTCGATATTGATTAATGCAACCTTGATTTCTCGATATATAAAGCCAAGAAAGTTAAGGGGCATAAATAACTGCATCATAAAAGCATTAATCAATACAAAATCACCAACAGTAATTTCTTTACTCATTACTTGACTAACGGCAAGGTAGAGTAGGGCTGTAATAGCACAGCTAATTATCAGCGCCTGACCACCATTTAAAACAAATAAGCTTAAACGACTTTTATTTTTTGCTTTTTCCCAAACTTTCAGATCTTGGTCATAGCGTCGGCATTCGAACTCTTCATTAGTAAAAGATTTAACGGTTTCATAATTCAACAAACTATCAATAGCTCTTGAGCCGCTATTAGAATCTGCTTCATTGGTCGCCCTGACAAATTTATTTCTCCAATTAGTGGCAATGACTGAAAAGGCGATATAAATAGCAATTGAAAGTGCAGTGATAATGCCAAAAGAAGGACCATAATTAGTTAGCAGAATACCGATAACTAACGATATTTCGATAAGTGTTGGAATAATATTAAACACCATAAAGCGCATAATAAAATTAATGCCATGAGTTCCTCGCTCAATGTCTCTTGCAAGACCACCAGTCCGTCTATCAAGATGAAAATCTATATCAAGAGCGTGTAAATGTTTAAATACACTTAAACTGACGCGTCTAATTGTTCTTTCTGTAACGCGACTGAAAAGTGTATCTCTAATTTCGCCAAATACAACATTAGCTAAACGAAAGGTTCCGTAAGCAAACACTAAAAAGATAGGTGCGAGTAGCTCTTTAGGTAAATCGGTTAAAAACTGATTAGTTTGTGGAATAGCCGGAGGGTTTAAACCATCTACAATCATTTTCAAAATAAATGGTAAGGCAATGGTTGAAAGCTTAGCTAAAACCATAAAGCCAAGTGCGAGGATAATTCTACCTTTAAACTCTGTAAAATAAGGCATTAATTGTTTAAGAACAGGCCAGTTTATTGGCGTGCCTGAATCAATTGCCTGACCACTACTTCGCATGAAAGATTTCCAACAGGTTAATTAATAGCATTATTGTAACAGGCGACTCATCAGAATGGTTAGTATAGATGCTAAAACAAGTTTTCATCGCTATGTCTTATGCTTAAATCAGTTATAATGATGCCAAATAAACCACTTATTAAAGATAGAGTAAAAATATGTCATCTGAATCAGATATTTCTTTGAGGGATTATTATGAAGATTTTATTGATGAAATACTGACAACCGAAATTATTTGGGGACTCAAAAATGATGATGGCTGGGCGGTGTGTGCTTCTAATGATTTTGAAGGACATGAAACCATTCCTTTTTGGTCAAATGAGAAAGACGCACAAAAGTTATGTGTCGATGAATGGCAAGATTATCAACCTTCACCAATACCGTTTGATGAGTTTATTGATGCATGGTTACATGGAATGCATGAAGATGAAGTGCTAGCAGGTATTAATTGGGATGAAGATCTGGTTGGTCCAGAAATTGAACCGATTATGTTGATTGAAGATCTACTCGAAGAAGAATAGTCTATTGATATCATTAGTTAGACAAAAATCGACTAATAAATACTCATTTAGCCCCAAATTCCCCTTAGTGAGTCTATAAATGACAATATGTTTTGCGTTTTAACAAGCTTTTGGGTAGAATCGCGCGCCTATGCAAGAATCCCAGCAAAATAGCTGTATACAGCCAAAAAAACTCGCTAACAAGCAAGGCGAAATCAGGTTTAATTGGCCTGTAAGTGATTTTCAACGTTTATCTGGATTACTTTACACAGATAAAGGGCATATCAGCATTGTTATCAATGCTGATTATGACGAACAAGAACGTTGTATATTACAAACAGCTATTACAGCTGATTTAACGCTTGAATGTCAGACGACGTTTGAGCCAATTGCTTATCGAGTGGAGAAAGAAGTTGTTTTTTGTACAGTTGTGCAAGAAAGCGAGTTTGCTGAAATAGAAGAATATGAACCTGTATTAGTAGAAGATGGTGTATTAGATATTAAGCAGGTTGTTGAAGATGAATTGATACTCTCAGTTCCACTGGTGGCTAATAAACCAGCTGAAGAAGTTAATCAGAAAATGAGCTTTGGTGAACTTGATGAAGCTAAAATTGCTGAAGAGAAAAAAGCAAGCAATCCATTTTCAGTTTTAAAAAATTTGAAAAAAACTTAAGTTTAGGAGAAATACCATGGCTGTACAAAAAAATAAAGTAACTCGTTCTAAGCGAGATATGAGACGTTCACACGATGCATTAGTTGATAATACTTCTTCATTATCAGAAGACCAAACAACTGGTGAACTGCATCGTCGTCATCACATGACTGAAGATGGTTACTATCGAGGACGTAAAGTACTTTAATCGTACTTTATAATCGTCAATTAGGCATATGGCAGAAGTCATAATTGCTATTGATTGTATGGGGGGCGATTTCGGCCCCTCAGTTACAATTCCGTCAGTTAAAAGAATTTTACGAAAGTACCCTAAAGTTGCCTTTCAACTTTATGGTAATATTGATGAAATTCAATCCCAACTCCGTCTACACAAAATAGCTGCTAATAACAAACTAAGAATTTATGCATCGGATAATGATGTTTTAATGACCGATAAACCAGCTGTTGCACTAAAAACCAAAAAGTCATCATCCATGCGTTTAGCATTAGAAGCTGTGCGTGATGGGCAAGCAAATGCTTGTGTTAGTGCTGGAAATACAGGGGCTTTAATGGCTATTTCAAGGTTTGTTTTGAAAATGCTGCCGGGTATAGATAGGCCTGCTATTATTTCAGCTATTCCTACATTAAAAAATGATCATGTCTATTTATTGGATCTAGGTGCGAATGTTGAGTGCGATGAAAAGCGTTTAACACAATTTGCGATTATGGGAAATGAGCTTGCCAAATGTCTTGATGATAAACCATCACCTAGAGTTGGTTTGCTAAATGTTGGTGAAGAGGATAATAAAGGTTCAGATATCTTGCGTAAAGCATCTGAGCTGATTAGTTCGATAGAGTCAATAGATTATGCCGGTTTTGTTGAGGGTAACCAGATATTTAGTGGAGAATATCAGGTGATAGTTACTGATGGTTTTACTGGCAATAATGTATTAAAAGCATCTGAAGGTTTAACTCATTATCTGGCGCATAAAATAAAAGTTGCATTTGAAAGAAATTGGTGGGCAAAGTTTTGTGGTCTATTAGCTAAACCTGTTATTGGTGCTTTTAAAGCTGAAGTTAACCCAGAAAAATACAATGGTGCTTGCTTATTAGGTTTACGCGGTATTGTTATTAAGAGTCATGGAAGTGCTAATATTCATGCAACTTATTGCGCTATTGAAGAAGCAATACTTCAATCTTACCAAAAGCTACCTCATAAAATCAGAGAGCGTCTACAGCAAGCAAATGATAAATTAACTAAAGATATGAGTTAATTAAATTAATGGGTTTTGTTACTTTGTCCGCTCGATAAATGGACAACAATTAATCGGTTAAAATGAAGAAAAAGGTAAAAACATGTCAAATCATCAAATAGCTTTCGTTTTTCCTGGGCAGGGCTCTCAATCTGTTGGTATGTTGAGCACTTTTAGTGAAGAGTCTATCGTTAAACAAACTTTTGAGCAGGCATCTGATGTGCTTGGTTACAATGTGTGGTCGCTCATTAGTGATGGACCAGAAAATAAACTGAATGAAACCCATCGAACACAACCTGCATTATTGGCTGCAAGTACTGCTCTATGGCGTCTTTGGTTAACGACTACTGATATCCTGCCTGCCTATGTTGCTGGTCACAGCTTAGGTGAATATTCTGCATTAGTTGCATCTGAAGCGCTTGATTTTGAAAAGGCCATTAAATTAGTTGAACAACGTGGGATATTTATGCAGCAAGCTGTTCCTGAAGGTGAAGGTAAAATGGCCGCAATTATTGGTTTAGCTGATGATTTAATTGAGCAAGCTTGTAATGAAGCCAAACAAACAGAAGTGGTTTCGCCTGTTAATTACAACTCCCCTGGACAAGTAGTAATTGCAGGTAATTTAGCCGCTGTAGAAAGAGCTATGGAGTTGTGTAAAGAAAAAGGCGCTAAAAGAGCTTTACCTTTATCAGTGAGTGTTCCTTCTCACTGTGCTTTGATGCAACCGGCAGCAGATTCTTTAAAGGAAGCATTAAGTACTATTAAAATTAATACCCCTAAAATAGCGCTAGTTAATAATGTTGATGTATCTATAGAAACAGATGAAGAAAACATAAAACAGGCTCTTGCAAGACAGCTATATAGTCCTGTCAGATGGACTGAAACAATTCAATATTTAGCTGTCAAGCAAATAACAGATTTAATAGAGTGTGGTCCTGGTAACGTCTTAAGTGGTTTGAATAGACGTATTGAAAAGTCATTAAAATCACATCAATTAACTAAAAAAGACTCTTTTAATCAAGTGGTTGAGAGTTTTTCTTAATGTGATATATTAAGTTTATTGATTTATTGATTTATTATTTATTATTTATTTTTTAGTTTGGAGATTCAAATGAGCGAAGCAAGGTTGGCTTTAGTCACTGGCGCATCTCGTGGCATCGGAAAAGCAATAGCAGAGTACCTTGGTAAATCGGGTTATGTTATTGCCGGAACTGCGACATCACAAGCAGGTGCAGATGGTATTACCAATATGTTGAGTGAGCAGGAAATAACTGGCAAAGGTTTTGTTGTCAATGTTTCTAGTGCTGAGTCAATTGATAACTTAATTGCAGAGTTAAAAGATACTTATGGCAAAACCCCCGAAGTACTAGTTAATAATGCTGGAATTACTCGTGATAATTTATTAATGAGAATGAAAGATGACGAGTGGGACAATATTTTGCAAACCAATTTAACTTCTATTTTTAGATTATCAAAAGCTTGTTTACGCGGTATGATGAAAGCTAAATGGGGGAGAATTATCAATATTGGCTCAGTTGTTGGAACAACAGGTAATCCCGGACAGGCTAACTATGCTGCTGCAAAAGCTGCTGTTATCGGTTTTAGCAAGTCTTTAGCAAAAGAAATTGGTGCAAGAGGAATAACTGTTAATGTTGTTGCTCCTGGTTTTATCGACACTGATATGACCCAGGCATTAGAAGATAATCAACGTCAAGAACTGGCTAAAAATATACCACTTGCCCGTTTAGGGAGCGCTAATGACATAGCCGCAGCGGTTAACTTTTTAGCATCAAGTGGGGCAGATTATATTACAGGTGAAACACTCCACGTTAACGGTGGAATGTACATGGGATAGCAGAAATGACTTAAATTGGGGGTTTTAGAAATCGATTTAACCCTTTATTTTTGAGTGATTTTTGTGTTTAATAGTGCATTCGCCAATTTATTGTGTGGTTTTTAAGAGTTGTTTTTTGTGGTCAGACCACATAAAAACATTCGGTTGTAACTTGCAACTTTACACAAAATCAATAAACTACACGCCTCAGCGTTTGCTGGTTTAATTTTTAGAGGAAAAGAAATATCATGAGCACAATAGAAGACCGCGTTAAGAAGATCGTTGTCGAGCAATTAGGCGTTTCAGAAGAAGCTGTCACACTAGAAGCGTCATTTGTTGATGATCTTGGAGCAGACTCTCTGGATACAGTTGAGTTGGTCATGCTACTTGAAGAAGAGTTCGATACTGAAATCCCTGATGACGAAGCTGAAAAAATCAATACAGTTCAAGCTGCTGTTGATTACATTAAGGCGAATGTAGAAGGCGCATAATCAGATTACTGATTAGGTAAGTATTTTAAAAGCTGCGATAGTTAACCACTATCGCAGCTTTTTTGTTTTAAATTAAAGTAAAAATTCGTTAAATATCCTATTTTATAAAAGTAGGAAAATAATATGTCTGTTTTTAAAAGGAAGTTGTAAATAGTATTTCTAAAAGGTATACACTGATAATGAAGAAAAGGGTAGTTGTTACAGGTTTGGGAATGTTGTCTCCGCTAGGTAATTCAGTAGAATCTTCTTGGCAGGCCATTTTGTCAGGTAAAAGCGGTATTACGCCAATCAGTTCATTTGCTATAGAAGGGCATTCAACAACCATTGCAGCAAGTGTCAAAAATTTTCAGCCAGAAGAGTATCTATCCAAAAAAGATATTCGTATATTTGATCCTTTTATTCAATATGGTATTGCAGCTTCTGTACAAGCGATTAATGATTCTGGAATTGAAGTAACGGATGCTAATGCACATAGAATTGGTGTTTGTGTGTCTGCTGGGTTAGGTGGCGTTCAAACAATAGAAAACAATCATAAGCAGCTTCTCAATAAAGGCCCAAGACGAGTTTCTCCATTTACTATACCTGGCTCAATCATCAATATGGTTGCTGGCCAGCTTTCAATTATGTATGGGATGAAAGGCCCCAATATTTCAATTACTACCGCATGCACCAGTGGTGTTCATAATATTGGTCATGCTGCTCGTATGATAGCTTATGGCGATGCCGATATTATGGTGGCAGGTGGTACTGAAATGGCAACAACTCCCTTAGTTGTTGCTGGCTTTTCTTCCGCAAAAGCACTGTCTACAAGAAATGATTCGCCACAAACGGCTAGTCGACCTTGGGATAAAGATCGTGATGGTTTTGTATTGGGTGATGGGGCTGGCGTTATTGTTATAGAATCTTTAGATAGTGCGACTGAGCGTGGCGCAACAATTTATGCTGAGCTAGTTGGTTTTGGTATGAGTGGTGATGCCTATCATATGACTTCTCCACCTGAAAATGGTGCAGGTGCAGCCCTAGCTATGGAAAACGCGCTCAAAGATGCTAAGCTCAATCCTTCTGATATTCAATATATCAATGCGCATGGAACTTCTACACCAGTTGGAGACATTGCTGAAACTCGAGCTGTAAAATCTGTTTTTGGTGATGATGCTTATAATGTTATGGTGAGTTCAACAAAGTCTATGACAGGTCATTTGTTAGGTGCGGCAGGTAGTGTTGAATCTATATTTACAATATTAGCTTTAAAAGATCAAGTTGCTCCGCCAACAATAAACCTTGATAATCCAGACGATGAGTGCGACCTTAATTATGTTGCTCACAACCCACAAGAGTCAGAAATTAAACATGCTTTGTGTAACTCATTTGGTTTTGGCGGTACAAATGGTTCCTTGTTATTTTCAAAGTATTCTTGAGTCTATTAAATGAATATTCAAACCATCAATCAAATATCTAACGACAATTCTGCGATAACTGTAGAAAGAGGGGGATTATTTGGCGATGGTTTTTTTACTACAGGGCTTATTGATTCAGGTAAGCTTAGACACCAAGAAGAACATTTTAAGCGATTAAAAAACACTGCTAATAAGTTGAAATTTAATCATTTTGATATTAATGAAATTGAAAAGTCATTATATAAAGTCACTAAGAACTTAAAAAGAGCGGTGATTCGAATTTCGGTTGAAAGAACTCAGGCTTCCCGAGGGTATGCTATTGCTGCTGAGCATGAAGCAAAAGTGACTATATTAGTTTCACCCTGGATGGATAAACCTAGCTTATTTTGTGAACTCATTATTTCAGAAATACCTATTTCAAAAAATAGCTATCTTGCAGGTTTAAAGCATCTTAATCGGTTGGATAATGTTTTAGCTGCCAGTGAATGTATAAAAAGTGATCAAGAGGCCTTGTTGTGTGATGGTGAGCAGGTAATTTGTGGTAGTCGGACAAATTTATTTATTTTTCATGACGATGTTTGGAAAACACCTGAGTTGAAACAAGCAGGTATAGAAGGCATTACCAAAAAGCGGCTATTAGCATTAATGAAAGATAGGGAAATAACCTGTTTACAAACTTCCATTTCAAAAAATGATTTATTAAATTGTCAGTCTGCATTTATTACTAATAGCCTAGTTGGTATTTGGCCTGTATCAAAAATTAATGATAAAACACTTGCCACTAAATTAAGCTGCGCTTTACAATCAGAGCTTAATTTCACTCGCTAAGAAAACTAATGCCTTTTCCAAAGCTTTTAAGTTTACGTCTATTAACTGGTATGTTTGTACTTGTTACCATTGTAGCCGTTTTTTGGCATTGGTTTGCTTATGAGCAATTTTTAAACACCCCTCTAGGTTATAGCAACAATAAAGCAATAATGCTGGTAGAAAAAGGTGCAACGGTTAATCAACTTACATATCGGTGGAAAAAACAGGGGTTAATAGAAAATCAGTTTTATTTAAAGTTGTTTTGCTGGCTAAATCCTGAATATCAAAATATAAAGGCAGGCGAATATTTGATCAGCAAAAGTGATACGCCTTTATCTGTTTTAAAAATTCTTTCACAAGGAAAAGTTATTCAATATGCATTTACTATTGTAGAGGGTGTTAATAGTCATGAATTAATGTCACAGTTAGCACAAGAAAAGAATCTTAAAACTAACTTTGATATTCAAACTCAGTGGTTAAATCAAAAATTAGAAATACCAACCGACAATATAGAAGGGTGGTTTTATCCAGATACTTACTATTATGATAAAAACTCAAGTTCTTTGAGCCTCTTGAAACGTGCAACAAAAAAAATGCAACAAGTGTTAGCTGAGGAATGGCAGAATAGAAGCCTTAACTTGCCTTATAAAACGCCATATGAAGCTTTAATTATGGCGTCAATCATTGAAAAAGAAACAGGTTTACCTTCAGAGCGAAAAAAAATAGCAGGAGTATTTGTCCGTCGTTTACAAAAGCGAATGAGATTGCAAACCGATCCGACCGTTATTTATGGTATTGGACCAAGTTTCAATGGGGATATTACTTATAAAAATTTAAAAACTAAAACACCATATAATACTTATATTATCAAAGGACTACCTCCAACTCCTATTGCAATGCCAGGACGAGAGTCAATTAATGCTGCATTACATCCAGAAATAGGGGAGGCGCTATATTTTGTTGCTACAGGTGATGGAGGCCATTACTTTAGCCGTACTCTTAAGGAGCATAATGAAGCCGTTAGACGTTACCAATTAAATCGTTAAGATATAAATTCAACATCAATTAACTTGATTAAAAACAGTTTATATTACAAATTAAAATTGTAGATAATGAGTTATTTGAAAAAGGTTGAATATGGTATTTCGTTGGCTGGTTTTAATTATATTGTTTTTTATCCTTTCTGCGTGCCTAACCCAAACTCATAAAACACCAAAATCTCTAACCGATAATATTCAAGTTGCAACACCGCTAAGTGTCGGTATCGCTCTAAGCAGCTCAAAAAACTAACAAGGCATATCTCAAATCGTAAAAATTTAAATAATAGAATGATAGAAAACCTGATAAATCGTTATAAAGGAATAGATAGTTTACTTATAGCAAAGAATGGTAAGTTAATTTATGAAAGCTATTTTAATGATGGAGCTATAAATAAGCCACATCATATGGCTTCCTTAGGTAAGAGTTTTCTTTCTGCGTTAGTTGGTATTGCACTAGAAAAAGGTATTTTAACTAGTGTTGAACAAAACATTACACATCTTTTACCGTTGAGAGAATATTTAGATTTAGAGCTAGATAAAAATAAAAAAAACATAAAACTAAAAAATTTTTTAACAATGAGCTCTGGATTACAGTGTGGTAATATAAAAAACTACCAAACCCATTGCGGCTTTGAAATGCAGACAAAAGAAAAGCCAATTCGTTGGCTTATGAGTTTGCCAATGCAATTCAAACCTGGAAGTCAGTTTCAATATAATGATGCTTCACCTCAAGTGGTTGCAGCCATTATTAATTACAGAAGTGGACAAAATATTTCTGACTTTGCTGAACAGTATTTAGTGAAACCTTTAGGGTTAAGTAGAAATGTTTTTTTAGATGGAAAAGCTACTAGCCGCGACATGCTCAAATTTGGCCTGCTTTACTTGCAGCAGGGAAAATATAATGGCCTACAAATTGTTTCTAGAAAATGGATCGAAAGCTCAACGACTCCTCAATACTTTTTTAATCAAAAATCAAACTTGCTAGGTTATGGTTTTTATTGGTGGGTTAAAGTATTCAAAGTGGGCGACGCCACAGTTCTAGGTTACTATGGTGCAGGTAATGGTGGTCAATATATTTTTGTTTTTCCTGAAATCAATATGGTTATTGTTATGACAGGTAGTAATTATAATAATCTAACTGAAACCCGGCATTCTATAGAGTTGACTGAGTTATATATTTTGCCATCAAACAATCAGTAATTTTTTGATAATTAGTTTAAACAAAATAACCTATTTAAATTCAATGAAATCAAAAAAATATCGCCACCAATTATATTCTTCTTAATATTTTATTTTAAATACTGCTTCATCTATCTATTAACTATTTTTTTTAGTTAATGTTTCACCTTGTTTTTAAATTGTTTTATTTGTTTTATATTATTTTAACGATGCGTTATATTTTGTTTTTGGATATATTAAACCGCAATAAAAATAGGGGTTAGCATATCTCTTGAAATTTCTATTGAAGTGAAATACTATCGCTAAAAATTTTAAAGATGTAATTGATATGTCATGAAAATATATTAGGTTTGCATAGATGAAAAATTAGTTTTTAAAATAATAATGTTTACTTTTTTGTCTCTAATGATATCTCAAATTATATAACTTTTATTAAGGAATTAATGTATGGAAAATAGTGCGGTTAAGGAAAAAGAATATTTGTTAGTGAGTTTTAGTATTTGTCCTTATGTGCAAAAGGTTGCTTTCTGTATGCAGCAGCTTGGTGTTGATTATAAACTTCGGTATATCAATCCATATAAAGAAAAGCCTGATTGGTTTGTTGATGTTTCTCCTGCTGGCAAGGTTCCTGTCTTGGTTGTTGTAGAGAAAGATAATGAAATTAAAGATCAGAAAGTACTGTTCGAATCGAGTGTTATCCTTGAATATTTAAATGATGTTTCTAACAATCGCTTCATGCCTGATGACTCTTATGAAAAAGCAATTTATCGTATTAAACTTAAGTCTGTTGAATCATTGCAGTCACAACTAGGTGGTTTGTTTTCTCAAGAGTCGGAAGGTCTGTTTAGCGAAAAAGCCGATTTGATTAGATGTTCAATTAATGATTTTGAAAGTAATATTGTCGATATTTTAAGTGATGAAAAAGAAAATGCAGGGCTTTTAACTTTTGCTTCTGCTCCGTTTTTCTTTGTGATTCGATTGATAGAGCAAATAACAGACTATGAGATTTTATCTAGCAAAAGCCTGATTGGAAAATTTGCTAACCAAATTATTAGTAGTGATACATTTAAACAGACAATATGCGAAAGTTATTATTCTGATCTCGCTAGCTTTTTTAGCGCAAAAAAATCTTTTTTGAGTGAGAGAACGGAAAGGTTTACTGCATCTGATAACTGGGAAAAGCAACTTTCTTTATTAGTTGAATAACTCAATAAATTATAAGGGTAAAACTATGACATTATCTCAAAACGAAACAGTTGAAGAGTTTCCTGCTGATGATGCAGTTCTGTTAGAAAAGGAAAAAAATCAAAATAATTTGTTAAAAATTTGGGCTGGTTATCAATATTCAAGAGCGCTTCACGTCGCGGCAGAGTTGGGTATTGCAGATATGTTGCACGAAGGAAATAAAACGGTTGAACAGTTAGCCAAACAAACTAATACACACCAAGAATCATTATATCGTTTACTTCGAGCTCTCTCTTCAAAAGGAATATTTTTTGAGAATACAGATGGAACATTTTCTCAATCGAAAATGTCCGATTTGTTAAGAGTAAATTCTCCTGATTCTGTTTGTAATACTGTTCGCATGACAGATATTGATTGGTGGCAAGCTTTTGGGAACTTGGAGTATACCGTAAAAACTGGTAATTCAGCTTTTAAGGATATAATAGGTACTGATTATTTTACTTATCATAGAGACAATCCTGAGGTTAGTCGAAGGTTTGAAAATGGTATGGCAAATTATGCTTGTATGATGAACCCTAAAATAGTCAAAAGTATTAATTTTTCAACAAGCAAAAAAGTGATCGATATAGGTGGGGGTAAAGGCGCTTTTTTGTCAGAAGTATTACGGCAGAATGCTCACTTAACTGGAGTGTTATGTGATCGTCCTGATGTAGTTGAAAACCATAGCTATATTACAAAAACGGGAGTAGAAAGCCGTTGCCAATTTGAAAGCATTAACTTTTTTGACTCTGTTCCTTCTGGTGGTGATACTTATATTCTTCAACATATATTACACGACTGGAATGATGATGATTGTATTAAAATAATTAAGAATATTAAAAAAGCAATGTCCAAAAGTGGTCGTCTATTAATTATTGATGTTGTACTACCTCCTGCTAATAAACCTCATCCTGGAAAAATAACCGATCTCCTAATGATGGCACTGTTAGAAGGTAAAGAAAGAACAGAAAATGAATTCAAAGAAATTTTAGAACTATCTGGTTTCAAAATTAACTCAGTTACTCATACTCGAACAACTTTGTCGGTAATAGAAGCTATACCATTATAGTTACTGTGGTTGTTGTAGCAATAATCTTGAAGTAAGAATTGACAAAATGTTTTAGGATTTTTCATACATATCATTAAATGGGATTTAAAAGTGGAAAAAAAACATTCTAAAAACACTGAATATAATTTTAATTTAGCAGAAAAATTATATGGTCGAATAAAAACATGGGATAAATCTGCCTATTTATATCGTGATTTATCTTTAACTTTTGAGGAGCTTAAAGGGGAATCAGAAAAGATAGCAAATGCCTTGCTATCCTATAATGTTAAAAGTAGAGATAGAGTTTTACTATTAATGAACGACACGCCTTCTTTTATTGCGGCTTTTTTAGCATGTCTTCAAATTGGTTCAATTCCTGTTGCATTAAATCCAAAATCTAAAGAATCATCAATATCACATTACATACAAGATAGTGAAGCAAAAACAATTATTGGTGAATATGACAATTTATCATTAATTACAAATTCAAAAATAATTGATGTTTCACAGTTATTATTAATAGTTGAAGATGATTATAACGATATTGGTAAACATGACTTTATTTCATTGACTGAAATAAAGTCGGGTGAAAGATTAACAGAGTATACATACTTAAGTGAGTTTGATGTTGCTTTTATGCAATACACTTCGGGAACAACTGGTAAGCCAAAAGCTGTTATGCATACAGGTATGGGTATGTTGGAACATGCAAAAATATATGGCAAGAAAATACTAGAAATTTCAAATGATGATGTCGTGTATAGCATTGCTAAAGTGTTTTTTGGATATGGTTTAGGTAATAGTTTTTTCTTTCCAATATATTATAATGTTACCGCTGTACTTGATTCTCAATGGCCCACTGCAGATATTATTTATGAGAATATTAAAAAGTATAAGCCAAGTATTTTCTTTGCTGTTCCTAAAATATACGGTGAACTTTTAAATTACAAACATGATGTTGAAACGTTGTTTTCAAAAAACTGTAGATTGATTTCGGCCGGTTCGCATCTGCCTAGTGGTTTGTACAATGCTTGGAAACAGCGTTACAAATTAACCATTTTAGATGGCGTAGGTACTACTGAAATGGGGCATATTTATCTCACCTCTACTTATTCTCATTCAAAAGTTAATTGCTTACCTGGTTATGAAGCAAAATTAGCTGATGTTAAATACAGTAGTGAAGATGGTTCGGAAAGTGGAGTGCTAATGATAAAAGGGCCTAGTCAATCATTGGGATACTATAAAAATATCGAAAAAACTCAAGAAAAGTATCAAGAAGGATGGTTTCGAACAGGTGATATATTTCGAAAAGATGCTGATGGTTATTATACATTTGAAGGGCGAGAAGATGACGTGTTCAAGGTTAATGGTCGTTGGGTATCTCCTGTTGATATTGAATCATTTGTTATGAGTCATTTTAGCTCGGTTGTTGATGCAGCTTTAATTAAAGTTGACGCCGATACATTAGATTCAAATGTTGTCTTATTTATTTCTACTGTTAATGTTAATAATGAAAAAGATTTGTGTGAAAAAATTATTGTTGAACTCAAGTCTACTTTTGATAGCTTTTGCCTACCAGACAGAATTGAAGTGTTAGATGATATGCCTAGAAATGATAATGGTAAAATTTTAAGAAAAGAACTGTTAAGTTGCGTTTGATTGTCGAGCTTAATTTTAAAAGGAGAGAAGAATGCAAAGTAATCACTCGGATTTAGTTGATGACTTTTTGGCTGATGCTAGTGTTGGTGCCGGTAACTTTATTAGAAAAATACATGAGTATATGGATGATGATCAAAGACATAAAGCATTAGTTAGAGTTGATCAGCCATTAGATAAAAATAAATATAAAGATAAATTAGATTTTTCTCTTCAAGATATTATTGATATTTCGAATATATATGCTGCAAATTTTTATAATATGGGGGTTAAACCTAAAGATCCTGTAGTATTGTTTTTTGATGATAATATTCACTATTTTTTTCAGTATGTTGCTTTAACAAAAATTGGTGCCATTCCAGTTTTTGTTAACAGCTTATTGAATGTAGATATATTTATTAAATTTGCTATAAAAGTAGAAGCTAAATTTTTAGTATCAACATATATGAGAATATTATCTGTTAAAAGCTTATTTGAAGCAGAAAAATTTCCAATTAATATGATTGATATAGAAAAAGCCAGTGTAATTAATAATAACGTTGAGCCTCCCCCCATTTATAGGCATGGTTCTAATGATGTTGTATTAATAGCACATACGTCAGGGACAACGGGCATACCCAAAGCAGTTCAATTTACGCATGAAGCATTATGCTACGGTATTAAACAAGAAGTTAAAAAGTTACCTGTTAATAGAGTACTTTCAATTTTGCCTCATTCTCATGGTGCTGCATTATCTATTTTGATGTCTTCGTTATTAAGAGGAGCAAGTGTTCGAATTCAAACACAAAAAGACTCACTGAGTGTGTTAGATACCATTGAAAAGTATCAGCCTGATTTTATCGCTTCGTTTCCTAAAATTTTTGTTGATCTATGCCGAGAAAACTTAAATAAATTTGATATGTCATCGATTAAATACTGGTTAAGTACTGGTGATGCTAATCATGAGGCACACATACGACAGTTAATTTCTCAAGGTCATCATGTACGAAATGGAGAAAGAATAAAAGGTTCGTGTTTTATTGATAATTTAGGTTCATCTGAGTTTGCTTTTGCCATTTTTAGAAATATTCATACTGTTTATAGTAATAACTATGATCGATATATTGGTGTTCCTTTTGACTGGATAGAGGCGGTAGTTTTAAATGATGATGGTGAAGAGTTACCCGTCAATGAAGTTGGTTACTTAGGTGTTATGTCAAAATCTGTTACTAAAGGTTATTGGAATAACAGCTATCTGACTGAAAAAAATACATTGTCAGGCTACTGGTTAACCGGTGATCTGGTTTATAAAAATGAACAAGGTATTTTCTTTCATGTTGATAGAGTTACTGATTATATCAATACAGTTGATGGGGTTTTGTATAGTTGTCAAAGTGAAGAATTTATCTTAAGTAGAATGCCGGAAATATTTGAGGTGAGTATTGTTGGTGGGAAAAATTCCAATAGCACAGAGGTTGTCGCTTTAATTGAAATGGCTAGAGGTAGTGCTTTTAATGAAAATATTTTGAAAGAAAAAATAAATAAGCTATTTGCAGAAAGAGGTTGGCCTAAAATATCCAGTGTTATGGAACAGTCAGCTAATCAAAGTGTCGGTGTAACAGGGAAAAAACTAAAGCGAAAACTTCGTACTGCCCATATACCAGCTAAAGACATAGCATAAAGGGTTAAAAACTTATTATATTCAACCAAGGTTATAAGAAAATGAGTCTATCTATGATTAGTTCTATGAATACTCTGGATAAAAATAATAATGATGAAATTGTTGTTCAAAAAATTATCGAAAAATCTGTAAGCGCACAAAAAGAAATAGAGAGTTGGAGTGATGAAAAGATAGATGAATTGATTGAAAGTATTGCAGAAAGCTTTAATAAAAATAGATCGTATTTTGCTGAGAGAGAAGTGGAAGAAACTGGTATCGGCAATATTGTAGATAAAGATCATAAGTTGAGTTTAGTTTCAGATATTATTGCTAATGAGTTGAAAGGGGTAAAAGCTATAGGAAGATTAAAACCGTTAACAGAGCACTCTATAGAATATGCGAGTCCAGTTGGGGTAATATTTGGGATCATCCCAATGACAAATCCCGTGCCTAACTCTCTTTTTAAAACGTTATTATCAATTAAAACACGCAATTCTCTTATTGTAAGTTATCCAAGAGCTGTTACAAAACTTGGTGTAGAGTGTATTGATATTATTCAATCGGTACTTAAAAAGCATAACGCGCCAATACATCTTATTCAATGTGTTCCTGTACCTGTATCTCGTGAGCGTTCAGCGTTATTTATGACGCATAAAAATGTTAATTTAATTTTAGCAACAGGCGGAAGTAGTTTAGTCCAGTCAGCTTATCGCTCTGGAACTCCAGCTTATGGCGTAGGGCCAGGTAATGTTCCCGTTATCGTTTCCGAAAGTGCAAATTTGGCAAAAGCTTCTCAAGATATTATCAAAGGGAAAAGCTATGATAATGGTATCGTATGCGGTTCTGAAAGTAACTTGATTGTCAGCAATCGAATTTATGAAAAGTTTATATCATATATAGAAAAATCAGGTGGTGCTGTACTAAATAAAGATGAAGCAATACGTGTTGCAGAAATTTTGTTTGATCCTGAAACTAAAAGGTTAAAGCGAGATTATATTGGTGTTAGCGGAGAGGTATTAGCAGAGCAAACAAGTATTACTAGAGATTGGCCGATTAAGGTATTACTTATGCCTGTCAATTTAAATAACATTTCTTATTATAGCCGAGAGAAAATGGCTCCTGTTTTGACTTTGTTATCGGTTGAGCAAGAGCAAGCAATTGAAACTGCAAAAATGATGTTGCTAGATGATGGTGCTGGACATACCGCCGTTATACATAGTCAAAATAAAGAAGAAATAGAAAATTTTGCATTGGAAATACCTGTTGGTCGATTACTTGTTAATACCCCAGCCACTCATGGAATGCTGGGTGACACTACCGATCTTGGTCGCACATTTATGGCGGGGTGTGGTACATGGGGAGGCAATATATCTACGGAAGGAATTACATGGCGTCATTTAGTTAATATTAAAACTTTGGCTTATGATACACAGAGTAGTTAAGCAAAATTAGTTGCATTAGTTTTATTATCAATAAGGGATGAAAATGAAAATTGTATGCGTAGGAGGTGGTCCTGCCAGTTTATACTTTGCCATTTCTATTAAGTTAAAAGATCCCTCACATCAAATTACTATTTTTGAACGAAATAAGTCAGATAGTACTTTTGGCTGGGGGGTTGTGTTATCTGACGATGTTATGAACAAGTTGTCTTGTCATGATCAATTAAGCGCAGATGCGATTAGAGACTCATTTGCTCATTGGGATAATATATCGGTAGTATATAAATCAGAAGTTGTTACTTCAGGTGGTCATGGTTTTAGTGGTATTAGCCGATTGAAATTGCTCCAAATTTTAACTCAACGTGCAAAACAATTAGGTGTGGAGTTTAAGTTTAGTCAGCCGATCGAACCTAATAATTCAAAAGAGTTAAATGATGCTGATTTAATATTAGCCGCAGATGGTAGAAATAGTAAACTACGTGAACTATATCAAGAAAACTTTGGAACTCAAGTTGAGTTTAGAAAAAATAAATTTATCTGGCTAGGAACGTATCAAAAGTTTAACGATGCCTTTACGTTTATTTTCGAAAAAACAGCTCATGGTTGGTTGTGGGGACATTGTTACCAGTTTGACGACTCATTGTCGACAGTAATCATTGAATGCGAGCCTGAAACTTGGCTGGGATTGAAGTTTGATCAAATGAGCTGTGCTCAGTCAATTAAACAGTGTGAGTTAATTTTTAAAAGCCATCTTGGTGGAAATGAATTAATTAATAATGCTAAGCACTTAGCTGAAAATGCATGGATTAACTTTCCTGTAGTAAAAAATGAAAAATGGTATTATAAAAATATTGTTTTGTTAGGTGATGCGGCACATACTGCTCATTTTTCGATTGGTTCAGGGACTCGTCTTGCGATAGAGGATGCAATGGAATTAGCCAGTTGTTTAGATGCAAATACAGACCTTACTTGTGCTCTTGAGGAATACCAAAACAGTAGAAAGAAAGAAGTGAAAAAAATCCAACAAGCCGCGTTTAATTCAACGTTATGGTTTGAAAATATTCAGAGTCATACAGATTTATCACCTTTGCAGTTTGCTTATTCATTGCTCACTCGTTCGCAACGGTTAGGTCATGAACAATTACGACTACGAGATAGTCAGTGGATAAGTAAAGTTGAAAGTTGGTTTGCCAGTCTAAATGAAAAATATCCAAACGATTTAAATAAAAGTCTAGTAGCCAAAGAAAGTTTAGTTCCTCAACCAATATTTGTTCCTTTTGGAATGGGGCAACAAGTACTTAAAAACCGTATTGTTGTCAGAACTTCTTTGGCTTCTCCTATTGATATAGAAACGCTTAAAAAAGCAGGGGCAGTATTAACTGAACAGATGTGGTTGGATCCTGATAATGGAGAGCTTGTCACTGTTAGAACTAACATTATTGAGAAAGAATTAGCTAAAATTGTTCAGCTAATTCAAAAAGACAGCTTAACAAGAGTAGGTGCTCAATTAGCTCACCCTAAAATATGTCTAGTTAATGACTCTGATTCATATAATCACTTAAACGAGTCTGATATGGATAAAATTATCAATGATTATATGAATGCTGTTGCCAGAGTCATTTATTGTCAGTTTGATTTACTTGAATTATATTTTAAAAGCGATTGCTGGTTATCTAGGTTGTTATCTCCTCAATATAATTTAAGAACTGATCAATATGGTGGATGTTTAGAAAATCGTATGCGTTTTCCGCTTGCATTATTAAAAGCCATACGTAAGGTTTGGCCTATTGATAAGCCTTTGTCATTAAATATTTCGGCTGCTTGTTGGCAACAAGATTTAGCGCTCGATCCAGAAGACGTTGTTAAAATAATGCTTGCATTTAAAGCTGCTGGTGTTGATTGGGTTGATGTAATAATGGGGAATTCATCATCGGTTCTTTCCGAGTACATTTCAGGGAAAACCGGTTTGGCAAGAATGTCTGTTAAAAGTTTTGAACAAAAAAGTCATTTGAATGCTTTGATATTATCTGGCAGAACAGATTTATTTATGTTGTCAAAGTCTACACTCGAGAATTTTTGATAAATTATGGTATGGAGATTAAGTATGAGTAAAGCAACAATACAACCCAAAAATATTCTAATTACTGGGGCCAACAGTGGTTTAGGAAAGGCAACTGCGATTTTTTTAGCACAGCAAGGACATCACGTGTTTGCTGCAATGAGAAATACAAAGGGTTCAAATGCCAGTGCTGTAGATGAACTATTGACGCTAAAGCACAACCATCAATTACAACTAGATATTATTGATATGAATGTTACTGAACAAGAGTCTGTTGATGCTGCCGTTCAACAGATATTAAAGGCTTCTCATATAGATGTTCTAATTAATAATGTTGGTATTATGAATGTTGGTATTACAGAGGCTTATGATGTGGAAGAATTAAAAGAATTATTCGATATCAATGTGTTTTCAATGGCAAGAACAACTCAAGCGGTATTGCCTCATATGCGTGAACGCAAACAAGGTCTTTTGATTCATATTAGCTCACTTGCTGGGCGTGTCGTTTTTCCTTTTTTTGGCTCTTATTGTGCGTCGAAGTTTGCTTTTGAAGCATTAGCTGAAACTTATCATTATGAACTTAAAAAGTTTGGTATAGATTCTATTATTGTCGAGCCTGGACCACATCGCACTAAATTAATTGATACTACGCCAAAACCTAAAGGTAATACGAGTGTTTTAACGGATTATCAAGACCATATTGAATTGTCAGAAAATATTTTAAATACATTTAAAAACTTTCAAGAGAAAAACGATGCGAGTGATCCTAATGGCGTTGCAGAAGCTATATCAAACTTAATTGAAAGTAATGGTAAAAGGCCTTTAAGAACTGTTGTTGGTACAGATTTTGGAGTTAGAGAAATTAATGAAACCTTAGAACCTTTACAAAAAAAGTTTATGCAAGGGCTTCATCTCGATGATATGATTTAGCGTAGTCAAAGTGTTTTTTATGGCGCGATTTTTTATTTAAATAAAGTTGAATAAATTAATATGATTTCAACTTAAGGGCATATAATGAATAAATTAAAGATTTTATTTTTCACGGTCGTTACTATTTTTAGCTGCAACCTTGTTCAAGCAAAGAGTTTGAGTGAAGATATACTCAAAAAACCAATAAAACTTTTATCCGGTGAGACAATCAATATTAAAGATTTACTCAAGGAAAAGCCCGTCTATTTAAAGTTTTGGGCGACTTGGTGTAAACCTTGTATGAAAGAGATGCCGCATTTACAACACACGCAAGTAAAGTATGGCGATAAATTTCACGTTATTGCTGTTAATATTGATATGAATGATGATTTAGAAAGTGTAAAAGCTGTTCAGAAAAAATTTGAATTATCAATGCCTGTAGCGATGGACTCTTCGAGTGAACTTGCTCAGTCGTTTGATTTAATTGGCACGCCTTATCATCTGATTATTACCCAAGAAGGAAAGCTAGTGCATAAGGGGCACGAAGCCAATGCTGAACTGGACAACAAAATTGGCCTGTTGGCAGAAAAACCTGCTTCTAATCTATCTTCAGTGGCTATAAAACCTGCTGATACGAATCAATTACTCGTTGAAATAGAAAAAAGAGAGAGAGCCATACTTTTCTTTACAGCAACATGGTGTGACTGGTATCTAGAAGACAGTCGTCCTAAAATGTCTAAACAATGTACGCAGGCACAAAAGGCCATCAATAATATATACAGATTATACCCAAAATATAATTGGATGGGCGTTGCATCGCGATTGTGGACTGGTGAGAAAGACTTAAAAGATTACTTGAAAAAGCATTCTGTTGCCCATGACTTTACAATTGATACTTCAAATGAGAGCTTTTTTAAATATAAAGTAAAAAATATCCCGACTCTCTTAATTGTCGATAATGGAAAAGTGTCATACCGAACGTCCGATTTTTCTGATTTAGCCGAGCTAAAAGCAATACTTTCTTCAACTAAATCGACTCAACTTAATTAATATTGGTTTTTTATGGAGACGAGAAGTGGACTTCTAGCCTCCATCTATCGAATCTCAATTGAATAAACTTCGTCCAAATGGCTTGTTGACTGTTCGAAACTTTATGCTATTTTCAGACCAGGCTCGACAGCTATAGACTGCTTGTCGTAAACTTGGCAGATTATAGAAACAAGGAATAAACCGCTGAATGACTATCACACAAGGCAAATTCATTTCGTTAGAAGGAAGTGAAGGGGTTGGCAAGACGACTAGCTTAAACTTTGTTAAGGATTTCATAGAAAGTAAAGGGCACAAAGTCCTTGTCACTAGAGAGCCTGGAGGCACGCCTTTAGCTGAAGATTTAAGAGCGACGTTATTGGCAAATCGCAAAGAGCAAGTGGAACCTGATACTGAGTTATTATTGATGTTTGCCGCAAGAAGTCAGCATGTTAAGCAGGTTATACAACCAACGTTAGCATCGGGTAGTTGGGTGTTGTGTGATCGTTTTGTTGATGCTAGTTATGCCTATCAGGGAGGTGGGAGAGGAATGGACTATGCACGTATTGAGCAACTAGAACAATGGACTTTAGGCAATTTTAAGCCTGATTTGACTATATTGTTAGATATGTCTGTGGAAGAGGGAATGGCTAGAACTCGTTTAAGAGGCAAACCTGATCGGTTTGAAACGGAAAAAATGGCTTTTTATGAAAATGTTCGAAATGCTTACCTGCAGAGAGCCAAGCAAGAGCCCAATCGAATACATCTGATAGATGCAGCTCCCGATATTAGCAGTGTGCAGCGGGCTTTACGCTCGCTTTTGCAAGAAACATGTTTCTCTAACAATAGTGAATGAAAGAAAAATATTACCCATGAGCCAAAGTCATTATCCCTGGTTTGAGAAATCAACAGATAAACTACAACAAGCCTTTGAAAATAAGCGTCTGCCACATGGTCTTTTGATTGTATCGCCGCAAATGTCAGGTAAGAGCGAATATGCGCTTACCATTACTAAACGTTTGTTATGTGAACAATATGATGGGCTCAGTGATTATTGTGATCAATGCAAATCTTGCTTATTAATAAACTCAAAAACACATCCGGATTTTTATTTCATTGAGCGTTTGGTGGATAATAAAGGTAAGCAAAAAAAATCCATTGGTATTGAACAAATCAGAACATTGACCGATAAACTTGTAGATACACCGCAATTAGGTGGTTGGAGGGTTGCTGTTATTCGCTCTGTTACAGCCATGACCCGAGGGGCATTTAATGCATTATTGAAAACCCTCGAAGAACCTAAAAGCAATACTTTACTTATCTTATTAGCAGACAATGCTCAAAAAGTACCAGCCACCATTAGAAGCCGATGCCAGATTGTTGTACCTGAATTAGTAGAAAGCACGATGGTTGAGTGGTTAGTGACAAATACAGGCAAAACAATAGCCGAAATTAAACAAGCTCTTAAATCATGTTATTCTGCACCACTTGCAGCAAAAAGTTATTTAGAAAATAATGGGGAGTTTACTGAACAACAAACATTTAAAATGCTTGATAAAATATTACTGAACCAGCTATCTCCAAGTGAGTTTTTTGCTCGGGCCGAGTTAGATGATGAAGATTTGGCTAACGTCATCGCTAATTATTTTTATCAAGCCGAAGTTATATGTGCTACTAGCCAAGAAAAACATCAATATGCTGCTTTGCCACCTAAAATTTTGTTTAATTTATATGCAAAGGTATTGGAGTATAATCGTGCACAGCATGCTGGTAGTAATTTACAAGCAAAGCTTCAATTTGAAGCTATACTAATACAATGGTTTGAAATTGGGCGAAAAATAGTTCATTATTCAAAAGCTTAGCATGTAAAGTTAAAGCTGGTTAAAGTTAATTCTAGTTTTATTTTTTCACTAGCTGAGATAAGACTCAAGATATCAAGCTAACAAAACAATTTATAGAGGTTTAATAATATTCATGGCTGCTCCAGGCTCTCCAAAACATGGCATCATGCAATTGACCATCAAAGACAAAGGTGCTTTATACGCGGCTTATATGCCTTTTGTAAAAAATGGGGGACTCTTTATTCCTACTAACAAGCAATGTAGTATTGGCGATGAAGTGTTTATGCTGTTGACATTAATGGATGAAAAAGATCGCTTACCTGTTGCTGGAAAAATAATCTGGATTACTCCCAAGGGAGCCCAGGGAAACAAAGCGAGAGGCATTGGGGTTCAGTTTAGTGAACAGGACAAAGGCGTTACTAGGGGAAAAATAGAAACTCATTTGGCCGGAACATTAGAATCTGAGCGAATAACTCATACAATGTAAGTCTTGCCTCCTAATCTTTCTTTAACTTAGATACAATAAGCTTCCACAAATAAACCATGTTTTAAAGCTATATAACTATGCTCGTAGATTCTCATTGTCATCTTGATCGTTTGGACTTATCACAATTTGAAGGTTCTCTTGATCTTGCGTTAGATTCAGCACGAACAAATGGTGTTAAACGATTTCTCTGTGTAGCCATTAATGTCGATAACCAAGCTGAAGTTAGAAAAATATCTGAAAAACATGATGATGTTTATGCATCAGTAGGTATTCACCCCTTGTACACTGAAGGCCAGTCGATTGATTTAGCTTATTTATGCGATGAGGCTAAGCATCCAAAAGTCGTTGCCATTGGGGAAACTGGACTCGATTATTACTATGCTAAAGAAAGTAAAGTAGACCAACAAGGTTTATTTAGAACACATGTACAAGCCGCGGTTGAATCCGGTTTACCACTAATTATACATACAAGAGATGCTCGTCAAGATACCCTTGATATATTAAACCAAGAAGGGGCTGCGAAGGTGGGCGGGGTATTGCATTGTTTTACCGAATCAATCGAAATGGCTGAAGCAGCAATGGAGCTTGGTTTTTATGTTTCATTTTCTGGAATTGTTACATTTAAAAATGCAAAAGAGCTACAACAAGTCGCAAAAAAAATTCCGTCCGATAGAATATTAGTTGAAACTGATAGCCCCTATTTGACACCTGTGCCGCATAGGGGAAAACCCAATTCTCCTCGTCATGTGGTTGATGTTGCACGTTTCGTGGCTCAAATAAGAGAGCAAGATTTTACTGAGTTTTGCCTTCAAACAACGCAGAATTTTAATCGACTGTTCCAATTATAAAGAATTAGCTTTATAGTTTATTTGATTAAATAAAAGATGATTGTTTCAAGTCAATGAATTTTTGATCAGGCTTGGGTAAACTGTAAGTATACAGAAGTTAATCATTGGTTTTGATTATCGTACAACTCAATTACAACATGAGATAAATGAGGTATTCAATATGCAATCCATAAACTCTATTTTAGTGGCTCTGGATCCCGCTTCAGATAACCAAAACCTTCTACAAAAATCTATATACCTTGCTAATGTTTATAAAGCCGATATTGAATTATTATTGGTTGTATATAATCCAGGCTTGGTCACCAGCTTATTTTTCTCACCGGGTGAAATGAGTGCAGCAAAAACGGGGTATCTTAACTCTCAGAAAAAGCAAGTTCAGCAATTTGAAAAAATAGTAAAAAAATCAGGTGTTAAAGTGTCTAGCGAAGTAGTTTGGCATAAACCTCACTATGAGGCCATTATAGAAAGGGCTAAACAGATCAATGCTGATTTAGTTATTAAGGCGACGCATCAACATAAAACAATTAACAAAGTCTTTTTTACCCCCAATGATTGGCAGCTACTGAAATCTTGCCCAATACCATTAATTTTAACTAAAGAAAATACCTCAGATAGTTATAAACAACTACTTGCAGCTATCGATCCAAACCAGACACATAATAAACCAGAAGCTCTTGCTCCTTTAGTTGTTGATTCAGCTGTTAAGCTAAGCAAAGATTTATCTGCTAATTGTCATGTGGCTCACTGTTATGCTCCAATTGAGTATCAAGTGTGGAATGATATTGGTTTAGGTATGGGGGTTGGTATTGGCCCTACAGATTTTACGATGGGAGAAGATAATTACTCTGAATATATGGCGCAATTAAAGTCCACTCAAGAACAAGAATTTAATGATGTGGTTACTCCATTTGATTTAGACTCGGAAAACTTGCATTTAGTTGAGGGTTATCCAGAAAGGTTATTACCTGAATTAGTTGACGAGTTAGCGATTGATTTATTGGTTGTCGGTACAGCCTATCATTCAGGACTGGTTGGAAGTACTGCAGAGAAAATTTTAGATGAAGTTAATTGTGATGTTATGTCCGTACAAGTTAAAAAAGGTTAAAGCAAGGAGGCATTAATCTTTTTTAATACGGGATTACGGTAAATTTTCGGATAAAAAAATCCCAGGTTCTTTTCAGATTGCCTGGGGTAGGGGAAGTAGACGATTAACAGAAGTACTACTGGCTGTATTCAGAAGCAATATAAACTCAGTAATTGCTTTATCTACTTATAAATTTAGTTTAAATACTGAAAATTTCCAGTTTTTTAATCATTATTTTTAGAATGCTTTCAGCTAAAAATAATTACAGTGATATATTTTATAAATATACGCAAGTAACAAGCTATTTTTT
Organism: Aliikangiella litoralis; assembly: GCF_052495765.1. Next base: position 2,933,803 of record NZ_CP199292.1, read on the forward strand.
ATTACCCCATATAATAGCTACAAGGAAGCACCTAATAGACATCGAAATCTTTTTCACCATGACCTACAACACCATCTTTATTCCATGGCAAGTCACGATATGGACTATTACTTGAGGTGCCCATAAAAGGAAACTTTTTAACATCGAAATAGGGAGAGTAATCAAAATCGGCAGGTGTATACAATCTTGTGTTTCGTGGTACTAACTCAATGCCATCTTTTCCATGTCGTCTAAATAAAGGCAAAATGGGATATTTTACAGAATAAAAAGCTTCTGCAATTAATGATGAGCATACCGTTTTTGTGACTTCATCGGGTTTACGTGTAAAAAGTGTTGAACGCCATTTTCTTGGTAATATTTTCCAAGGAAAAATAAAACGAGCTAAGTCAAATAATTGCCTGATGTTATAACCAACACCAAGTTTACTCACGGCATAATTAATGACATTTTGGGCATCGGGTGCAGATAATGTAGAAGGGCGACAAATGCGTAAATTATCTTTTAAATAGTCGGTAAGAGGTGTCACTATCATTCCTTTTCCTAAAATACCCTCAATCAATAATTGTTGATCCGGTGTTGCTGGGTAGTGGGATTGTAATTTTTGTCTAAATTCAGCATTTTGAATGTCATGTAATCGGCCAATATAAAGTGCTGAGTGAGTCCAACGACTTTGGGTTACAATTCTTATCACATCTGATACTCTGCTTCTACCTTCGACCAGAACTACATCTCCAGGTCTTATGCCATAGCTTAACTTTTCAAAATCACAGATTGGAAAAGTTGATGGTTCAGTTTCATAATTCAACCAGTTTTCTATTCTTTGTTTTAGTGACATGTGTTGTATAAGGGCCTGAGTTTTTATTAAAAACTTACCGATTAACTTTTAATGGTTGAGTTTATGGTAAATATTATTGATATTGGTCAATTATACATCCGTAGTAATAAAATTGCGCACTGGTTTCTTCGTTCAAATTTGGCTAGACTAACCGCTTGTTTTTCTAATTAACTCTTAATGCGACGGCAATAATTATGACTTTGGATATTTGGGATGACTTATTTCTAATTGATCAGCAACTCAGTGAAGATGAGCGAATGATTCGTGACATGGCTCGAAGCTATGCGCAAGAAAAACTACTTCCAAGAGTACAAGATGCAAACCGGAATGAACACTTTGATACTGATATCATGCGTGAAATGGGAGAGCTTGGCTTATTGGGATCTACTATCAATGGGTATGGGTGTGCAGGTGTTAGCTATGTTGCATATGGTTTAGTCGCTAGAGAAGTGGAAAGAGTAGATAGTGGTTATCGCTCCGCTTTAAGCGTTCAATCAAGCCTAGTAATGCATCCTATCAATGCTTATGGAACAGAAGCACAGAAAGAAAAATATTTGCCTAAATTAGCTACTGGTGAGTGGATTGGCTGTTTTGGCTTAACAGAACCTGATAGCGGCTCAGATCCTGCCAGTATGAAAACAAGAGCTAAAAAAGTGGAAGGTGGCTATTCTATTTCAGGAACAAAAATGTGGATTACCAACTCTCCAGTGGCTGATGTTTTTGTTGTTTGGGCCAAAAACGATGAAGACAAAATTTGCGGCTTTGTGCTAGAAAAAGGTATGAAAGGCTTATCTGCACCAAAAATTGAAGGAAAGTTTTCACTAAGAGCTTCAATAACGGGCGAAATCGTCATGGATGAAGTCTTTGTGCCTGAGGAAAATATGTTTCCAGATATACGTGGCTTAGGCGGTCCTTTTGGTTGCTTAAATATGGCAAGATATGGAATTGCGTGGGGAGCAATGGGAGCTGCTGAATTTTGTTGGCACTCAGCAAGAGATTATGGCTTAGATCGTAAACAATTTGGTCGCCCACTAGCTGCAACTCAGTTATATCAGAAAAAACTTGCTGACATGCAAACTGAAATAACACTAGCACTGCAAGGTGCATTAAGAGTTGGTCAATTAATTGATGCTAAAGCATTTAAACCAGAAATGATTTCATTAATTAAAAGGAATTCATGTGGAAAAGCGCTTGAAATTGCTCGTACAGCACGTGATATGCACGGTGGTAATGGAATCAGTGATGAATTCCATGTAATAAGACATATGTTAAATTTGGAAGCCGTTAACACTTATGAAGGCACTCATGATATTCATGCATTAATCTTAGGGCGTGCTCAAACGGGTATTCAAGCTTTTTATTAAATATTTTTGTTATAGCCAGACTTAGGAAAGTCTGGCTAACACCTTTTTATATCGGTTATAAATCGAACCATTACACATATTTTTACAAAGCGGGCTGCTATTTTCATGGTTTTGCTTGAGTTTTGTTGAGTTTAAGGTTATTTATTTATCTAGTAAGGAACAATAACGACTGTAATCGGTCAAAATCAGATATTGAAGCTTTCGATGTCAATAACCTGTTTTAGGAATGAGTATTAAATGCCATCAATTAAATCTATAATCAAAACTAGTTTTATAGCAATTTCAATTTCAGCATCACTTAGTTTAATAGCCAATACTAATAATGCTACCAATGAAAAGAGTGTTGATGTCGCTTCACTCCATGAGCCGCAGATGCTCGATTTGTCACCGAGCCCTGTACACCATCAAGCAAGTCGCTATATTGCTAAATTTATTACTGATTACCATTACGCAAAACCACAACTTGGTAATGAGGAATCGGTTAAAATATTAGATGAATATATTGAATTATTAGATGGTAATAAGGCTTATTTTCTGGCTGAAGATATAAAGAGTTTTCAACAGTATCGCTATAACATGGACAACTCAATTTTGACCGGATGGTTAAAACCTTCATATCATATCTATAGTGTGTTCCAAAAACGATGGTCTGAACGTAACCAATATGCACTTTCATTACTTAAAAAGGAAATGGACTTTACTAAAAAGGAATCATTTCTTTTTGACAGAGAAGAAGTCAACTGGGCGGTGACATCTGAAGAGTTAGATGAGTTTTGGCGCAAAAGAGTGAAAAGTGACGCATTAAATTTAATTTTAGCTGACAAGAGCTGGAAAGAAGCGGTTGAAATATTGGAGAAACGCTACAAAGCAGCAATGAGAAGAGTTGCTCAAATCAACAGTGAAGATGTTTTTAGTTACTTCATGAATGCATATGCAAGAACGGTTGATCCGCATACTTCCTATTTTTCACCAAGAACTGCTGAAAACTTTAACATTGATATGAAGCTTTCACTAGAAGGTATTGGCGCAGTTCTTCAGTCTGATGATGTCTACACAAAAATAAATCGTATTGTTGAAGCTGGTCCTGCTGACAAGTCTGGTGAACTATCGGTTGATGACAAAATTATTGCTGTAGGCCAAGGGAAAGAACCATTAGTTGATGTGGTTGGCTGGCGCTTAGATGATGTTGTTGATCTGATACGAGGTGATGCAGGAAGTATAGTTAGGTTGCAGATAGAGCCTGCTAATAGCAGCGTTGCAGGAAAAACCAAGATCATTTCAATTGTCAGAGAAAAGGTTAAGTTAGAAGAGCAGGCTGCAAAATCTGAAATAATTGAAGTTAAATCAAATGGAAAGATCCAGCGAGTAGGGGTTATCGACTTGCCCAAGTTTTATGTTGATTTTAGAGCTAAATATGAAGGTAAGAAAGACTATAAAAGTACAACCAGAGATATTCGAAACCTCATTGATACAATGAAGCAGGAAGGTGGGTTGGATGCACTAATAATTGATTTACGTTCTAATGGTGGTGGAGCTTTAGATGAAGCAGTCGCTTTAACAGGTTTATTTATTGATCAAGGACCCGTAGTACAAGATAGAAGCGGTCGAGGGCATATTGATCTACTCTCTGATACTGATTCAGGTACGGCGTGGGATGGACCACTAGCCGTTTTAGTTAATGGTTCGAGTGCTTCAGCATCAGAAATTTTTGCTGGTGCTATTCAAGATTATGGCCGAGGTTTAATTGTTGGGGAACAAACTTTTGGTAAGGGGACGGTTCAACGTGTTTTAGATCTAAACCAACAGTTCCGCTCAGAAGGTAATGCTTTTGGTGCATTAAAGTTAACTATCAATAAGTTTTATAGAATCACTGGAGAAAGCACCCAAATGAAAGGGGTTATTCCTGATATAGCTTATCCAGATCCTTATTCAAGAAAAGATTTTGGTGAGAAAAGTTATAATTCTGCGTTAAAGTGGGATGTTATTCCTGCTGCTGAATATAAGCGAACAGGTGATTTTAATGAGTATATTGCTCCTTTAACAAAGAGCCATCATGAGAGAATCAAGAAAGACCGAGAGTTTCAATATATTATCGCTGATATTGCAGAGATAAATAAGAGAAGAGAGCAGAAATCGATCAGTCTTAATTTAGCTGAGCGTAAAGATAAACATAAGCAAGATAAGCAAAAGCAATTGGAGCGTGAAAACCAAAGACGAGCTGCTTTAGGTAAAAAACCGGTGCTAGAAATTGATGAAGATACTGAGTTGGTTGAAGCTGAAGACAGTAAGTTACATGAAACAGCTAACATACTTGTTGATCTTATTTCATTGAAACAGCATCAAAAACTAGCGGATCTGAATAAAGGCTCTTAGTTTATTCAATTTTCTAATGCTAAAAGGGCTATATGCCCTTTTTTTATTGGTGTCAAATTGCGATAATGCGGCGCACTATTTTTTAATACCCTAAAGTTATTTGGTTGTCATGATTAGCAAATCATACAATCGATACTGATTTCAACTTCAACTAAGTACAAATGCCAATGCTAGTATCAGATATTCAGAAAAAAAGCTTATTTACAGCAATTAAAACGCCATTTACGGCATCAGGTCAGATTGATATAGAGCGCTATGACTTTTTAATTAAGCAACAAATAAAGTTTGGGGTCGATGGGGTTATTGTTGGTGGAACGACTGGAGAAGGGCATTTGCTAGATTGGGAAGAGCATTTAATGCTGATATCTCATACGGTTAATCATTATGGTGACGATTTAGTGGTTGTTGGTAATACGGGTAGCAACAACACTCGAGAAGCCATAAAAGCAACAAAATATGGTTTTGCATCAGGTATGCATGCTTCTTTGCTGATTAATCCATATTATGGAAAAACAACAGAAGAGGGAGTTTATCAACATATAAAGCATTCTTTGGATTTGGGGCCTGCGTTTATCTATAATGTGCCTGGGCGTACAGGCCAAGATATTCCTGCAGAAATCATACGCAAATTAGCGTCTCATGAAAACTTTGTTGGTGTAAAGGAGTGTGCGGGTAATGAAAGGATCCGACAATATGAACAAGAAGGCATTGCTTGCTGGTCAGGGAATGACGATGAATGTTTTGATGGACGTCACCAGTATAATAGCCATGGTGTGATCTCTGTTACATCTAACCTTGTTCCAGGTATTATGAGAGAGTTAATGGATAACCCTGACAGCACGAGAAATCAAGATTTAAATCCGCTCTATCAATGGCTATTTGATGAGCCGAATCCTGCACCATTAAATACCGCACTTGCTTTAACTGGAGCTAGTTTACCAGTAATACGACTACCTTATTTACCATTAGCTAAAGCTAAACGAGAGGCTTTCTTAACAATTATAGAAACAATAGAGAGTTCTCAGGTTGTTGGCGATAAGCGTTTAGCGTTGGAAGATAAAGACTTTATTTCAATCGTCTAAACTTTAACTGCTTTTCTACTGGCCGAGTTAGCAGCTCAAATTTTACTCGGCCACCTATCTTTTAACTAAACTCATAAGTAGACACACCTTTACTTAAAGTGAGCATTGAGTTGAAGTCAACTTAAGCTTCATTGATTGTTTGTTTTAAAAATAAGACAAGATGCTTCTTAACCCTATAAAATTTTAGCCTTAAAAAATTTTAATATTAGAGAGAGAAAAGGCATAATAATTTTTACTTAACTCATACTGACTTTTGATTATGCTAAAAGCCAGAGTAAATTTTTTCTTGATGAAATTGTTAGTTTATGGCTATCTATTTTACTGTAAAAAAAGCTGTTTTATAGGCATATTCTTACAACATTTTTATTGCTTGGACAAGTGTAAGATTAAAAAAAGATTTCAACAGAAGTTGTGGATAAGTTTGTTTATAAATATTGTATATACGATTTTTACCCTATTATTACGGTGTTATTACAAGTTGAAGAAAAATTATACAAGCGAAAAAAAATTATTTTAAGGATTTTTTCTTTCTAAAATATTATCACAATATATATAAATAAAATTCAACAAGTGCTATGCTGGAGCATAATAAATATTAATAATAAAACATCTTTTTTATTCCTAAAACCTCATGAAATGTATCGTAAGCGCACAAGCCAAAAACTTTTTAGGTGATATTAAGAAGCCTGAATTTAGTGCATTAAATAACCTGGTTATTATTTCATGTGACTATTTTGTTGACTATTATCAAGATTCTTTATACGAAGAATTAGGGATCTCTCATCCGAGTTTTTTTCCTAATGCTGTTACAAAGCGTAAAGCAGAATACCTTGCCGGACGTTATACCGCGATCTCCGCATTAGCAGAGATTGGTCTTTGGGAAAAAGAGATCCCTACTGGAGAACATCGAAGCCCTGTTTGGCCTTCTTCTGTCGTTGGTTCTATTTCACACACTAAATCAGTTGCAGTAAGTGCCGTTGCATACCAAACAGACTATGCTATTGTTGGCATTGATGCAGAAAACTGGCTTATGGAGCAAACAGTAGAACAAATTCAAAAGTCTATTCTTAGACAAGAAGAGGTTGGATTATTAAAAAGATCTACTATGGACTATGTTCGGGCCTTTACCTTAGTTTTTTCAGCAAAAGAGAGCCTGTTTAAGGCATTATATCCTCAAGTTGGTCATTATTTCGACTTTATGGCTGCTCAAATTATTGAGCTATCTGTCGAGAAGCAAAAATTTAAGCTGGTACTTACAGAAAACTTAACTGATCAACTCTTGCAAGGAAGTTGCTTTTCTGGGCAATTTTCATTTAATACTCAAGGTATTACCACCATAATTGTCGGTTGAATGTCATATTCTCCCATAGAGCATTTTTCATATTTTTTTGAATTATTAGCCTATAATATATGTCATATTACTATTTTGAATAGAAAAGGCTTATGAGCAGTGAAAAGTTAAAATTATTGACCATTTTAATTTGAGACTGATTCAAGAGCTACTTATAGAGCAATATGATATAACAACTTGTAATAGTGGTAGCAAGTGTTTAGAAATTGTTAAAGAGTTAACTCCTGATGTTTTCTTATTAGATATAAAAATGCCTGCAATGGATGGTTTTGAATTGTGTCAAAAATTAAGAAGCCAGCCTGCTTTTCGTCATACACTCATCATTTTTTTAAGTCGTTTAGATAGCTTGGAAGAAAAAATAGCTGGTTTTGATTCTGGTGCCGATGACTTTATAACAAAACCTTTTCAGATTGATATTTTGGCTAAAAAGCTAGAAGCTAATCTTAAACGAATAAAGTCGGTCGAGGCTAGTGTTGCACAAACATTGGAAAAAACAGCAGTTAGTGGAAGTGAAATTAGCCAGATTAATTATTTTTTTGAACAACTAAACCAGTGTCGAGATTATTATACTTTGGCTAAACATTTATTGGATAGTTGTGAAGCTTTTGGAGTAAGTGCTGCTATCCAAGTAAGAGGAAATGGCGCAGATACTATCAATATGAGCACAACAGGAGTTGTAAGTCCTATAGAAATTGAGTTAATGGAACAAGAAATATCGACAGAGCAAGTGCCCCACTTTAATCATCTCTGTTTATTTAATTTTGAGTTTGCAAGTCTATTAGTTAGAAGAATGCCATTTGATAAAGATAAAGTGATGCATTATCGAGAGCTTCTTTCTTTATTAATGAATGGATTTAATAATCGTATGTACTGCATACAATTGGAAATTGCATATCAGAAAAAGCAAGTCAGCCATATCGTTAACGTATTAAAAGATAGTAAAGAAAAGCTTGGAGTACTTCTGTCTGGTTTTAAAAAACAAGACTCTCAAGCAATTGCTGTCATTGAAAATTTATTGACAGAAATGGTTACTGCATTTCCACACCTTAATATCAATGAGGAAAAAAAGAACAATAAGCGTAGTTAATAATAAAGATGAGTCTTTGTTTTTGAATAAAATCATGTGAATTAAGTTAAATAGCGTTCTGAATTCATGAGACACTTTAGCAAACTCTTCACTTTTTTATCTAGTAGCTATTCAACTTCCAGAGTTCTATTTACTACTTCTACTTTCAGTTGTTGAGAGCGTTTGGTCAATTTCGTATGTAACTAAACGTGTGTATTACTAATCCTATGAACTCTAAGTCTAGTAATAAGTATTAAAACACTGAGTTTAGCATAAAGATAACAAAAGAGGCTTTCGAAAAATAATGTTTTCATATTATACTTACTAAAATTTTTTGTGTGCTGACTGAATCTATCATAAATGACAAAAATTACTCATTATGACTTATGGAAACAAGTTTTTTCGATACCCTCAGGTGAACACTATAAGCTCACTTTTGGCTCACTTACAACCTATATTAGTCATCAAGAAGGTGATTGGCAGTTTCGTTACTTGTATTCAACAGAAAAAGAAGATGAAATAGAACAAAAAATTGAGTTTTCAAGCCATGAAACTCCTGTTCCCGAATATAGCCAACTTACAAGAATTATTCATGCTAATCCCATTCAAGATGCTATTATCAATAAACAATCAAATTGTGATGGCAATCTGGCTAACCTTAGTAAGATATCTTTTCAACCACAGCTAGCTAATCGAAGTATAGTGGCAAAACCACACACACCATTCTATCTTCCTGCTCAAGAAAGTGTCACTATTTACTTAAGTACGCCCGTTTGGTTGGCTATAAAAATAGGGGAAGTGAGTCAACCATTGTTAGAAATTCCGAGTTTTAAGCTGTCTGACACCTGGTTTGGTCCAAGACCTCATATTGGTGAGCTGTGTTATGCCAGTCAATTTAGCGGACGAACAAACTTTCAATTATTGCCTAAGCGAATGAGTCGAATTATAACACCTGTCCAAATTATCAATAATGGAAAGGAAAGCTTAAAATTAGAAAAAATAGCTATTCCTACTGCTTATTTAACTACTTATCTAACAGACAGTGGTGAATTATGGACATCTGAATTAAAAGTTTTGTGTGAGAGAGATAAAAAAGCTCCATTAGTAAGTACAGCAAAGAATTTACCTTCACATGTAGCTAATGCATCTTTAATTAGCGAACCAAGAGAAAAAGACGCTTCAGGGTTAATTAGTAAAACATTAGATAGGCTATTTTCTTAGGGGAATTGTAATGGCTTGGATCAATTATTTTATTGCTGCTTTATTAATTCTTTGCGGCGCTGCGATTGCAAAAGTTTTATCGCATAAAGGAATTAGTTATTTAGAGTCTAAGTTTACAATTAAGAACTCATTAATTATGCGCCGCTTAATATTTTATACAATAATAACCCTGTTTATTATTATGGCACTTAGTCAATTAGGAGTGAAGTTAGGTGTACTACTGGGCGCAGCAGGAATTTTTTCTGTGGCGGTTGGTTTTGCTTCTCAAACTTCTATGTCTAACGTGATTAGTGGCTTATTTATGTTGGGTGAGGGCACAATTGCTGTCGGTGATATGATAAAAGTAGGTAATACAATGGGAGAGGTTATTAGTATTGATTGGTTATCGATTAAATTACGTACACCAGATAATACTTATGTAAGGCTACCTAATGAAACCATTATCAAATCTGAAATGACCAACTTATCAAAATTTGCAATTAGGAGGTATGACTTAAACTTTTCAATTGCTTACAAGGAAGATATTGTTGTCGTTAAAAATCTAGTATTAGATTTGGTTCGAAATGAGCTTAATTGCTTGGTCGATCCAGAACCTATGGTTGTTTTAGAAGGTTTTGGAGATTCTGGCATTAATTTGCGTTTAGCCGTTTGGGCAAAATCAGACGAGTTTGTTAAATTTCGCAGTGGCTTAACCGAGAAAGTTAAGGCTATACTAGATGCAAACGGAATTGAAATTCCATTTCCACATGTGAGTTTATATGCAGGCGAAAACTCATCCCCAATTAAAGTAATGGTCTCTCAAGAAGATAAAAACTGTTCCTAAAGACGATTTCTATAATAGTCAATTGAGGCTTTTCAATACCAATAACTCAGTATTGAGTTTGCTATTCTCTTATTTTTGAGTTTATCTTAGTAAATTGTACTTCAGATTAAGTTTTCTCTTAATTATATTTTTTGAGCTATAATTTTAACTAGCAGACCAAGTCCAGTGTAGAAATAAAGTCTTAGATTGGCATTTAATAAAGTAACGACTACTTTTATACAATGCTGCTCAATAAATCATACAAGTCATTTTTGATAGGTATATATAAAATAATCGCAAAACATAATAATGTTAGCTACATTATTGTTTTATAAGGATATGTAAATTTTATAAGGTAAATACCATGATAAAAACCGAGACCGAAACAGAGCTGACCAACACACAACAAGCTTCTGATTATGCTCGAAGTTTAATTGAAGCGAGCCTTGATCCTTTGGTTACCATAAGTCCTGAAGGTAAAATAACTGATGTTAATCAAGCTACGATTAAGGTTACAGGTATAGCGCGCGAAGAACTTATAGGAACAGACTTTTCTAATTACTTTACCGAACCTCAAAAAGCACGAGAAGGTTATCAAAAAGTATTTGATGAAGGTTCTGTTATTGATTACCCACTAACCATTCGCCATAAAAATAAACAATTGACTGACGTACTATATAATGCATCGGTCTATAAAGATGAAAATGGTAACGTACTAGGTGTTTTTGCTGCTGCACGTGATGTTACCGAACAAAAACAGGCCTCGCAGTATGCACGAAGTTTAATTGAAGCAAGTCTTGATCCTTTAGTCACAATAAGTCCCGAAGGTAAAATTACCGATGTTAATCAGGCAACGATAAAAGTCACAGGGCTTGCTCGCGAAGAACTTATAGGAACAGATTTTTCTAATTATTTTACCGAACCTCAAAAAGCGAGAGAAGGCTATCAAAAAGTGTTTGAAGAAGGTTCTGTCATTGATTATCCATTAACCATTCGTCATAAAAATAAACAACTAACAGATGTACTTTATAATGCGTCTGTTTACAATGATGATAAAGGGAATGTGTTAGGTGTTTTTGCTGCTGCACGTGATGTTACCGAACAAAAACAGGCTTCGCAATATGCACGAAGTTTAATTGAAGCAAGTCTTGATCCTTTAGTCACAATAAGTCCTGAAGGTAAAATTACCGATGTTAATCAAGCAACGATTAAAGTTACAGGCCTCGCTCGAGAGCATTTAATTGGCACTGATTTTTCTAATTATTTTACTGAACCTCAACAAGCTCAAGCTGGATATCAAAAGGTTTTTGAAAAAGGGTTTGTTACTGATTACCCCCTGACAATAAGAAATAAAGATGGAAGGTTGATCGATGTTTTATATAACGCATCTATCTATAAAGATGTTGGTGGTAATGTATTAGGGGTTTTTGCAGCGGCAAGAGATGTGACTGCTCAACGCCAAGCCGAAGCCGAAGTGGCTGAACAACGACAGAAAGAATTAGAAAGGCTGGCAGAGTTAGAAAGGTTTAGAAAACTGACTGTTGGACGTGAGCTCAAGATGATTGAATTAAAAAAAGAAATTGAAGAGCTACGCAGAAACGTCATAAGAACTGAGTAAAAATGCCAACTATTAGTCATTCAAAACTAAGCAACCCCGTTGTTGATATTAAACTGCGGGAGTTAGAGCAAATGCAAAGTGCAACTTTAAATATATTGGAAGACTTTGACGCAGAAAAAAAATCTTTAAAAGAATTTCAAAGAGCATCTTTCAATATTTTAGAGGATCTCAATGAAGAAAAAAATCATTTACAGAAAACCCAAAGTGCTGTAATGAATATGCTAGAGGATTTTGATGATGAAAAAGCGCATATGGAGGAGTCGCAAAAAGCAACTTTAAATATACTGGAAGATTTTAATGTTGAAAAAGAAAGGTTAGAAGAAACACAAAAAGCAACGCTGAATATATTGGAAGATTTTAATGCAGAAAAAGAAAAAGTAACGAAAGCTTATCTAGAATTAAAAGAAGCAGTAAAGGCTCGCGAAGAAGCAGAAAAACTTAAGTTTCACCTGGCGTCAATTGTCGATTCTGCCGATGATGCTATTTTTAGCAAAGATCTTGATGGAACTATATCTAGTTGGAATAAAGGCGCTGAAAAGCTTTATGGTTATAATGCCAGTGAAGCGATCGGTCAACACATTTCTTTTCTTGTACCTAAGGCACAAAGAGATGAAATAGATATGTTGATGAAACAGGTTTTAAAAAATGAAAAGGTAGAACATTATGAAACAGAACGATACTGTAGTAATGGCGCTGTGATTAGTGTTTCTCTAACTCTGTCACCAATTATAGATTCATGTGGGAACGTGATTGGGGTGTCGACCATTGCTAGAGATATAAGTGAAAGAAAAAGGGTTGAGTCAGAACTTTTAAAAGCTAGAGACCAACTTGAATATAGAGTGAAAGAAAGAACGCAAGAATTAGAAAATGAAAGAGAAGCTTTAGCTAAGTCAAATAAAGATTTAGAAGAATTTGCATATATTGCCAGTCATGATTTAAAAACACCATTGCGTAATATACAAAGTTTATCTTGTTGGATAGAAGAAGATTTAGCTGGTGTTATTACTGAAAGCACGCAAAAATATATGGGGCATCTAAAGAAAAGAGTAGAGCAGTTGAATTCTTTGTTAGATGACTTGTTAGAATACTCTCTGGCAGGACGAAAAAAAGAAGACTCTATTTTAGTTGATACTCAAAAGTTAATATTGGATATTGTTTCTCTTTATCAAAATGAACAAGTTGAAATTAAGCTTGATGTTTTAAATGTTTTGCCTGTATTTAAAACACAGAAAACAGAATTTGAATTGGTGTTAAGGAATTTAATTAATAATGCAATAAAACATCATGATAAAAAACAAGTTAATCTGACTGTTACTTGTTCAGAAAAAAAAGATAGTTATATTTTTTCAATAGCTGATGATGGTCCAGGTATACCTAGTAACTATCATGAAAGAATATTTGGTATGTTTAAGAAACTCAAACCTCAAGATGAAGTTGAGGGTAGTGGTATGGGATTGGCTTTGATAAAACGTATTGTTGAAAGTCAAGGCGGTGAAGTTAATGTTATCTCTGAAGATGGCTATAGAGGAACAGAGTTTCGTTTTGAAGTAAAGAAAATATAAAAGAAAAAACAAGAGAGAATAGATAGAGAGTTTTAAAACTTGTAAATAAGGCGTAAAGGTATTATGGAAAAAAATACAGTTAATATTTTACTTGTTGAAGATAATGAAGTTGATGTAATGGATGTTAAGCGAACTTTTAAACAAGCAAAAGTCTCTAATAATATTTATGTTGCAAGAGATGGAATAGAAGCATTAGAAAAATTGCGAAATGATGATGTACCATCGCCAAGAGTGGTTTTGATGGATATAAATATGCCAAGGCTAGATGGTATTGAATGCCTGCAAGAGATTAGGAAAGATAAAAAATTGAGAGGAACAGTAGTGTTTATTTTAACAACATCATCCGCAGATAACGATAAAATACGGGCTTATGAGCAGAATGTTGCTGGTTATATTGTGAAAAAAGAATCCGGAAATTCATTTTTAGAAGTCGTCACTATGTTAGATAGATATTGGAGTATAGTTGAGCTGCCTTGCTCATAAATAGTATTAATATGAATATATTAATTATTGATGATAATGAAATTGATAGAGAGGTGGTAAAGAGAACACTCTTCAAAGCTAATATTGCTTGTAGTTTTGAAGAAACAAACTCTGTTGATAAAGGTCTTTCGATGCTTAGATGTAAGCAATTTGATTTGGTTTTATTAGACTATTTAATGCCAGAAAAAGATGGCATTGAATTACTCATAGAATTAAAAAATGATCCACTACCCAATGCAACAGCAATAGTGATGCTTAGTGAGTTTGAGCAGGAAAAGCTTGCCATTGATTGCCTCAATGCTGGGGCGCAGGATTTTTTAGTTAAATCGAAGATAACGGCATCTCAATTGTGGAGAAGTATCGTTCATGCAAAAGTACGCTTTGAGCTTGAGAAAAGATTAGTAGAAAGTTATCAATATGCAAAAAACTTATCTGAATATGACGCTTTAACAGGTTTGTTGAATAGACTCTCTTTTGATAAGGCTAGGCAAATTGCAATAACTGGTTTGCCAAGAAAAAAAATGATTGCCTTAGTATTGTTTGATATTGATAATTTTAAATTTATTAATGATACATATGGTCATCTCGTCGGTGATGAATTGCTAAAACAAATAGTTCGGCGGGTTCAGGGGAGCTTGCGAGGTTATGAGTTGTTTGCTCGTTTAGGAGGCGATGAGTTTGCTTTAATGTTATCTAATATAGAAAGGTTTGACGATGCTAGTATGATTGCTCAAAGAATTCAAGGAACTTTCATTAAACCCTTTATAGTGGAGAATAACAGTATACAAAGTTCATGTAGTATTGGTATATCCTTCTATCCTTATGGTAACAACAGTTCAGAAGAGCTTATTAAATATGCTGATATCGCATTGTATCGAGCTAAAAAAATTGGTAAAAGCCAAATCTGTTTTTTTGAAGAGAGTATGCAAGTTAAATTTGTAAAAAATTTTAAAGTTGAACAAGACTTAAAGTTGGCATTAGCTAATCAGGAATTTCATCTTGAATATCAACCTATTTATAATATAAATACAAACCTAATTTGTGGATTTGAAGCTTTGATTCGATGGAGTAAAAATCAAACGATACTTTATCCAGATGAATTTATTCCAATTGCAGAGCAGTCAAATATTATTATTGAAGTAGGACGGTGGGCATTAAAAGAAGCGATTAGTCAGTTATCTTTTCTTAAGAGTGAAGGTTATCAAAATCTAAAAATGGCAGTCAATATTTCATTTGCTCAACTTTCTGATTTAGGGCTAGTTGAGTTTATTAACGGCTGTCTTCAAGAGTTTAATGTTAATGCTGAAGATATCGAGCTGGAAATGACCGAGACAGCATTACTTAGTGAGTATTCAACGGTTAACCAATGTGAGGTTGTTCACGATTTAAACCGTCTTGGGTGCTCTATTGCGCTTGATGATTTTGGAACAGGCTACTCTTCGGTCTCGTACTTACAAAAATTTCCAATCGATAGGGTAAAAATAGATAAATCTCTAACGGTTAACTTTGAAAAGAGTCAAACCAAAAAATTAATACATGCTTTAGTTAAAATGTTATGTTCTTTAAATATCAAGATTACCATTGAAGGCGCTGAATCAAAATCATGCATTGATTTTTGTCAAAGCTTAGGGGTGCAAAATGTACAAGGGTTTTATTTGTCAAAGCCAGTACATCCAACAATGCTCCTTGAACTATTGAAAGATAAAGGTTAAGTAGACTGCATAAAAATGACTATACGTTAATGAATTAAGCGACTTACGTGTAACTTTCTCTTTATTACCTAGTTAACAATAAAAATAATCATTAAATAATTGATAAACCTCATAAGCCTTATGTGAAATGTTGTTGTTGCACTCAAGCCAGTCTAAATGTATTTTGTTGGTGTTTCAATCTTATGTTTACTATGTGATAATCATAGTGTTATTTTAATACAGTATAAATTAAAAAATAGAGGCTCTTTTTTGGATAGCAACCCTAAAGCAATACAGGTCATTCGCCAACAAATTAATGTTTTTAATGAGCAACTCGAGCTGAATTTTAGAACAACTCCAATTGAATCATTATTAGAGAATAGAGCATCATTTATTGATGGTGTTTTAATTGAATTATGGGAACTATCAAATTGCCCAGAGAAATCTCTATCACTTAATGCTGTTGGCGGATATGGCAGAAAGACACTTCATCCTCATTCAGATATTGATATTTGCATATTATATGACGGAACACTAACAAAAAATGATGAAGATAACTTACAAGTATTTATTACAAAAGTGTGGGATTTAGGGTTAAAGCTTGGTCACTCAGTACGTTCTTTGATAGAAAACGAACAAGAATGTAAAAAAGATATTACTGCTGCAACTAACTTACTTGATATTCGTTATATTTGTGGCAACTCAAATCATGAAATGCAAGTAAAGCAAGCTATTTATAGTAATCGGTTATGGACAAGAGAACGCTTTTTTAATGCTAAATTGGATGAGCAAAAAAAACGCCACAAAAAACAAAATAACCAGTCATTTAAGCTCGAGCCTAATTTAAAAGATGGACCTGGTGGTTTGAGAGACATACAAACTCTATTTTGGGTTTCAAAGAAATCTTTAGCTAGTTCAAACTTAAAGTTATTACGACAAAAAGGACATCTTCATGCTGATGAATATGCCGAGTTAATTGAAGCACAAAATTTTATATGGCGTGTACGCTGGGCTTTACATAAAGTAACAGGAAGAGATGAAAACAGAATGTTGTTAGAATACCAAGCTGAAATTGCTTCGTTACTAGGGTTTGGAGACTCGAATAACTTTGCGATTGAAAAAATGATGAGACAGTTGTTTCGTGCATCTAAACGGATTAGAGAAATCAATCAAATGGTATTGTCATTTTTAAAACATGATGTTTGTTCTTCTGGAGCGATCAAAATAGAAACGATTAATCAAAATTTTGAGTTGCAAAATGGCATGCTGAATGTGCGTTCAGAAGATGTGTTTGTATATCGTAAAGAAATACTCGTTATGTTCAGAATTATCGCTCATTCTACACAACATGAAATAAAAGAAATATCACCAGAAACCATCCGGTTGATGAGACAAGCCAGAAGACGTTTGTTGGGGGATTTACAAGACTTTGAAGAGTGTAGAAGTGAATTTATTAATATTTTAAATGGTTCTGGTCAGTTAAAAAATGCACTTGCTCTTATGCATCATCATGGGATCTTATCGGCTTACTTGCCACAGTGGCGTGAGGTTGTTGGCCAAATGCAGTTTGATATGTTTCATGCTTATACAGTTGACGAACATACTTTTCAGACGATTTCAAACGTTATTGAATTAACCTCGAATAAAAATTCTGAAAAGCATTCTGAGTTACAACCTTTATTCTCTAAAATAAAACAACGCTCTGCACTATTAATAGCCGCTTTATTTCATGATATAGCTAAAGGTCGAGGTGGTGATCATAGCGAGCTTGGGATGGTGGATGCGCAACAATTTTGCTTGTTTCATAATGTTAAGCAAACTGATACAAATTTGATTACATGGCTAGTTGAAAATCATTTGCTGATGTCAATTACTTCACAACGACAAGATATTCATGATCCAGAAGTTATTCGAAACTTTGCCAAGCTTGTCGGTACTCAATCTAAGCTAGATGCTCTTTATTGTTTAACTGTTGCCGATATTAATGCAACAAATGACAACTTATGGACTAGCTGGAAGGCCAGTTTAATGGAAAAACTTTATCTATCAACTAAGATGGCTTTAAGAGAAGGGGTTGAAAATGTTTTTACTGTTCGAGAGAAAGTGAAAGAAAGGAAAAGAGAAGCGCTTTTCGAATTGGCAGAAATGGATTTGTCAACGGAGTCTGTTTTGCAATTATGGAAACAGTTTACTATACCTTTTTTTAGCAACTTTCAAACAGAAGAAATCATCTATTTTACTCAGAAGTTATTAACTAATGCGAAGTATCAAAGTTTTATTTCTCTTAGTGAAGAAGCTATTGATGGGTGTACATGCATATTTGCCTATATGCCCGATAGAGATGGTATTTTTTCAGCGCTTTTTAGTACTTTGTCAACGTTAAAGGTTGAGGTTAAAGATGCTCAAATTACAAAAACTAGAGATGGCTTTGTTTTAGAAATTATCAAAGTATTAGATTTTAATCACGAGCTGATTTGTTCAGCTATCAGAAGACAAGAAATAGAACAGCGGCTTTTAGATGTTTTAATACATAAAAAAATGGAACCAACATTGCCAATTCCTAAGTATTTGCATACCTTTGAAAATAAAATTGATATTGAATATTTAAGTACAAGAAAAAAACATCGAACTTTAATTAGTATTACTGCACTTGATAACCCAAGTTTTATGGAAAGAATTTGTCAATGTTTTCATGATTTAAATATTAAAATACATTCAGCAAAAATTAGTACCATTGGTGAAATGGTTGATAATGTATTTTTGGTATCTGATAAAAACGATGATGAATTGAGCCATAAAGATAAAATTAAACTTGAAGCAAGACTTCAATGTCAGGTTGTTCCAGATTTAGTTGAGCCGTGAACTTTATGTTGAGTACTTATGCTGAAAAGTTATTATTTAACGTACTAACTTATTTGGTTAGTAAACGATGTTTGTTTCTATCAGAATTATCCTAAGAACCGGCATATTGGTTAAAGCTTCCATATAAATTTTCACTGCTGGTCTATTTTTAGTAGCTGAAGACTCTAATTATTTGACCTAGCGAAAGGTGAACGCACTGAAAGTTCGAAGTGTTCGCCGACTTGTTGGCAAGTAGACCTTTAATTTCCTCACAGTAGATGTTCGCAGTCGGGTAAAACTCTGTTTTGTCAGTTTTTTGAGAACTTTCTACTTTACCGTTTAGGTGTGGCGAGCCGGGTTTATGGACCTGAACTTTATGCCGTTTTCCATGAGTCGTGCTTGAACTTTCTTAGCAAAGAATTACAAATCAAGATCAGTTTGTATCCGCTGAATAGGAAAAGACATTTCTTCGATGACACAATCTAAAGCTTAAAATATTTTTAGCTATGCGACGCTTATAGAGCCTTAAAACTTTATATCTGGTGCAGTCATCAACGGAAATGCACAGATATATTCCAGAGGAAATTTTACAAGTATCCATTTGAATCCTGTCGCCAGGCGTAGGTCGTTCATAACGAATGAATTCAGCTTTTCTCCTGAGCTTTTTCAGTGGTTTTACTTTATTCCTAGTTAAAACTTTATGAATGGTAGCTAAAGAATAGCTTATTTGTTCTTTTAGTAGAACTTAATCCAGGTTAATCTTTGACGAATTTCTTTGTTCATAGATAACGTTAAAGAAGTCTACGCAATTTTACTAACAGTATTTGATACTCCTGAATTAGAGATTTTCTTTTTCAGAAATAATGTTCTAGGACACATTTAGAATATCTTTGCTTAATAGGGAGGTAAAGGTTTTTATTATCTCTTTCAATATATTACAAGTTCAATAGGGTTTTAAGTTTATCTAAGTTTGAGTTTTGAGTATGTAGATTGACGTGAACGGTTTCTGGTACTTTTTAAAAGTATATTTTTTTCAACTTCTAAATTTATATGGGGCGTGATTAATATGGTTTGCAAAAAGTTATTAAGGCGTGACTAAGTTTTATCTTACTGATCTTGTCGTTAAGTTATTGTTGTCTGACTACTGTGTCCAATAATATGGGGTGGCCGAAAGTAAGAATTGTCGACAGAGTAATGGTTATTAAACTACTAATTAACTCTTGATTCAACCATAAATAATTAAGGGGTATTTTATTGTCGCTAATAGCCATGAATTTTAAATAAAATTTTAATTGTATTGTTAGGTTTGTGCTTCTCATAATTAATGCTTCGTAAAAACATTTTAAATAAGAGTAATGGTGGTTTTAATGAGAATATGTTTTTTGCATTTTGGTGGGTGTTGTTTTTTTTTGCTAAGTATCTCAAAAAAATAAAATCACTTTTCTTGATGTGATAAATAAAAACCAACAACATATTTGTTGTAAACGAGATAGCTATAAGGTAATGTATTATTTGTGAATGAGAATATTTTAAAAATCAATACAGTATTGAGATTTAATGTGATAAAAAAATACTGCGTTGAGATTTTTATAAAAAATTAATTTGTATTTAAAGTAATAATTTCTTATTGATGACTGAATAATGAAATATATAACAATTAGCTTTTTTGTTTTTGATACAAATTAAAATAACAATAATAAATGTCATAAAAAAATAATACTGATAAGAATGGAAAAAATCACAACGGAATTGTCAGGGTTTTAAATCTCTGGACGAGTTTATTAAATGGAGTGTTGGTTTTAGCAATCCTTTTAATATTTTTGGGATACATATTTTTAAGGAAATGCACTAGATGCTAGTTGCTAATGTTGATTTAACTATGAGTCATGTTGGTCTTGGAGATCTCAATGAGTATGCTCTCATGGTTTTATTTGGAAATGCTCACTCGTATAATCTTGTTCAAGGTCTAACGATAGATCCTAGTCATATAGAATCAAGTGATGGAACAACTTTATATCCTGCATACTTTATGACTCGTCTTAGAGTTCCTTTATCAAATTTATTATCAAACTTTAAACTATGGAAAACCTACACTGTCGGTGTGGATATTAAGCGGTTTGGTGAAACACTTTTGACATCAAATTACATTATTTCCAATAAAGAAGATGTTCCGCAAGATGTGGAAGCCTGGGGTTCTGAAAATTTTCCTACGATGGAAGGAAATAATTTGATCGTTGCGGAACAACTCAATAGTGGTACCGCAAAAAGAGAAGTTGCTAATCCAGATCCTCAAAAAATTGCTAAGTTAGAAAGAGCATCACGGTCTCCTGTGGGTTTGCTCCTTTCCAGAAAAGTACGAAATAATGGTTTTGATGATTTTGAGTTAGGTTCGCAGTTTCAAACAGCTGAACCCATTAATTATAAGCTCGAACCATGCAGAGATGCAGCAGATGGACATGCAATTATTTTTGCAAAATTTTCTGAGATTATGGATGTTGTTGAATATCAGTTTCTTGAACGTAGTAAAAGTGAAGGGCTATCGTCAGCTTTATTAAAACAACTGAATATTGTTGAACGTGATATTTACTATTATGGTAATTGTTATGCTGGAGAGGAACTTTCAATTAACTATAGCGCTGAAATAGAGCTTATAGAACAGGATGATATTGAAAAGGGACTAAACTATATCCCCGCTGCTTATTTAACTAATAATATTGAAATTTATCATAAAAGCTCGGGGAATTTAATTGTTATGTCACGAGCAAAAAAAATCTTTGCAATCCCTGTAAGTGAACAAGAAAATATTACAGATTTACAACGCTTTCTAAAAAAGTACTAATTAGTAAAGTTTTGTTAGTCAGTTTATCAGTTGATTTTTGATTAAATTAAAGGAATATTAAGATGAATAACGTAAAAGAAAAGATAAACCTAGTCCTTAAGAGTATTCAGGAAAGGAACAACTATTCGGCTAAAGAGTTAAATCCTGAACTAGAAGTTGTCGCTGATTTAGGATTTGTTTCCTTAGATGTTGCTGAACTTGTGGCCGTTTTGGAAATGGAAATAGGTGTTGATCCTTTTTCTTCTGGAGTTTCAATTATGAATGTGAGAACTGTTGGAGACTTATATAGAGTCTATGAAGAACAGCTCTCTGTTGCCTGTTAAGCGAAAGGAATAGGTCATTAATAATGAACTGGATGAATGAACGGATTTCTTATTTTGGAAAGCGTGCAGTCTTTATATCTGAAGGCGAAACGTGTAGTTATGAAGAGTTAGCTTCAAAACTAAATACTTGCAAAACCAAACTAATATCAAATGGGATTGTCGCAGGCGATGTGGTCGCGTTAATTGGAGACTTTAGTGCAGATACAGCAGCATTCATTCTCGCGCTTCTAGCCAATGAAAATATTATAGTTCCACTTACTAATGAGACCAAACATAAGCATGATAAATTTTATAGTTTAGCAAGTATTAAGTGGTCAATCGAATTGAGTGAGAATGGTGACGTTACGATTAGAGAATGTAATGTAAAGGAATCCCATCCTATAATTGAATCCTTGCGTAGTCAGGAAGAAGCGGGTCTTATTCTTTTTACATCAGGAACAAGCGGAGAAAGTAAAGGAGCGGTATTAAAGGCTAGTACGCTGCTTGAGCGGTTCAAAAAAGCATCGGTTTCGGATAATAAATGCATGCGAAGTATTGTGTTTTTAAAGTTAGATCACATTGGCGGGTTGAATACTCTTTTTAATATTATATTTAGTGGTGGAACAGCCATTTCTATAAAAGGGCGAACACCATCAGAGGTCTGCAATACTATTCAAAAGTATCGAGTTGAACTTTTACCAACAACACCAACATTTCTTAATATGTTGTTGCTTTCTGGTAATGTTGAAAGGTTTGATTTGTCTTCTCTAAAACTCATTACCTATGGCACTGAACCCATGCCAATGTCGACATTAAAAGCAGTTAATCAAAATTTTCCTAAGGTAAGGTTAAAGCAGACTTATGGTCTTACTGAGTTAGGTATATTCTCTACGCGTTCAAAAGACTCTGACTCTGATTGGTTAGAAATAGGCGGGCATGGTGTAACAACTAGAGTTGTTGATGGTATTTTGCAGATTAAAACACCAGCCAATATGTTGGGATATTTAAATGCTCCATCGCCATTTACGAAAGACGGGTACTATATCACAGGAGATAGAGTTCAAGTTGAAGGAAACTATTATCGAATTTTAGGGCGCGATAGCGAAATTATCAATGTTGGTGGTGAGAAAGTATTTCCGAATGAAATCGAAAGTGTATTGCTGGAAATGTCTAATGTAGAAGAAGTTTTAGTTTATGGTAAGAAAAATCCTGTTATGGGAAATATTGTGTGTGCAGATATCCGACTTAAGAAAGATGAAAGTAAGCAAGAATTGGTTAGTCGTTTGAATTCTTTTTGTCTTGGTCGTATGGAACCATTTAAAGTACCTAAACTGGTTTCTATTTCGGACCAAAGCTTTATGAGTGAGCGATTAAAAAAATCAAGAAACACTAGCGGCGTAACAAATTAATAATGGATGTTAAGTATGATTTTAATGAAAAATAAAATAGTAATTGTGAGTGGTGGAAGTCGGGGATTAGGTAAAGCCCTGTGTATTGCGTTGTTGGAAAGTGGTAACACAGTAGCAACTTTTAGCCGTTCTAAAACTGACTTTATTAAAGAAATGGAGTTAGCTTGTCCTGATAATTTTTACTGGCAGCAAGTGGATGCAACTGACAGCGCAGCACTTAAAAAATTTGTCAATTCAGTCTATCAAAAGTATGAACGAATAGATGGTTTAGTAAATAATGCTGGAGCAACTTTGGATGCTCTTTTACCAATGACAACCAATGATGAAATAGATAGTGCAATCGAGTTAAATCTTAAAGCTGTAATTGCAATTACTCGCGATGTATCTCGTGTCATGTTAAGAGAACAGTCAGGTAGCATAATTAATATTAGTTCCATTTTAGGTACAAGAGGTTTTAAAGGTGTCTCGGTTTACGGTGCAACAAAGTCTGCATTAGATGGTTTTTCGCGTGGATTGGCAAGAGAATTGGGGACAAGGAATATCAGAGTGAATGCTATTTCCCCTGGTTTTCTTGCGACTGATATGACTCATGGAATGTCTGATGCTAGAAAAAATCAAATAATAAGAAGAACTCCGCTGGGAAGGTTGGGAGAGGTTTCAGATGTAACTGGTAGCGTTCTATTTTTACTGAGTGATAGTTCGCGATTTATCACAGGACAATCTTTGGTTGTTGATGGTGGTTTAACCTGTTAAGTGTTTGGTTTATTTTTTGACTGACTTTATGACGCTGCAATAAAAGATAAATAATAGCAGTTTAGTTTTTATATTTTTGAAAGTCACAGAGACGTGGCCTTCTATTTATTAGTTAATATTTTTTAGGGAAACTATTCATGTCGATTAGTAGGAATCATATCGCTCACTATATTTCGAACCTGATTTCAGAAAAGCTCAATCTATGTGAGAAAGAAATAGAACGAAATGCATCACTTTTTTCTATAGGCGTATCTTCATTAGTTAGTGAAGAAATTTTGAGCTCTCTTAATGAAAACTATGATGGGCTTTCTAGTACACTATTATTTGAGCAGCCGTCAATTAATAAGTTAGCTGACTTCCTTGTTAAAAAGAAACCAAAGAATAATGCTGGCATATTGCAACAAATTGCTAGTGAAACCGCTTCTGCTGAAAAGCAATCAACTAGTGATATTCTGTCCACACAAAAAGATAATCAGGAAAGTTTTGATGAAATTTGCAGCGACAATTTACCTGTAGCGGACAAGTTGATAAGCAAATTAAATACGCAAGCAAACATTGGTGAAGTGGCAATTATTGGGATCGCCGGAAAATTTCCACAAGCAAAAAATCCTGAAGAACTGTGGAGTAATTTACTGAAAAACAAAGATTCTGTTACCGTTGTGCCGGAGAAGCGATGGAGTGCAGAATCACTATACTCAACAGATAAGACTAATAAAAATGCTTTATATAGCAAGTGGGGTGGTTTTATAGAAGGTATTGAGTATTTTGATCCGATATTTTTCCAGATACCTCATCGAGAAGCTGAACTGATGGATCCGCAACAAAAACTATTCCTACAGTGTGGTTGGTCTCTGATGGAAAATGCAGGATATGGAAATCCTGAAAACCGCCCAACAGATAATATTGGAGTATATGTTGGCGTTACTTGGAATGAATTTTCTATTATCGCGCATGAAGCTAGTATTAAGGAAGATACATACAAAGGAGCGGGTTCGCTTTACTGGAGTATTCCTAATCGGCTGTCTTACTTTCTAAATCTTAAAGGGCCAAGCGTAGCGATAGATTCAGCATGCTCTAGTTCACTTGTAGCAATTAATGATGCTTGTAATGCGTTACAAACAGGCCAGTGTGAAATGGCTATCGCGGGAGGTGTAAATCTAAACCTTCATCCAGATAAATACCTGTTTTTAAGTCAAAATCATTTCCTTTCTTCAGAAGGAAAATGCCGAAGTTTTGGCGAGGGTGGGGATGGTTATGTACCAGGAGAAGGTGTAGCTGCTGTTTTGCTTAAGCCATTATTAAATGCTATTGAGGATGGTGATCACATATACGGCGTGGTTAAAGCTGCTTCTTCAAATCACGGTGGTAAAGTTACAGGTTATACTGTGCCAAATCCAGTCGCGCATACTCAATTGATAGCTCATGCAATCGATAAAGCAGGCGTGAATCCGGCGGATATTAGTTATGTTGAGTGTCATGGAACAGGTACTGATTTAGGCGATCCAATCGAAATTACTGGTTTAACAAATGCTTTTTCCAAAAGTACAGAGCAAAAGGCTTATTGTGGAATAGGTTCTATTAAATCAAATATTGGACATTTAGAAGCTGCTGCCGGTGTCACTGGATTGATAAAAGTTCTTCTTAGTATGAAGAATAAACTGCTACCTGCAAGTTTACATTCGAAAAAGGAAAATAAAAAATTATCTCTTTCTGAAACGCCATTTTATCTGATCAAAGAAAATCAAGAATGGAAGACTACTAATAACAAGCTTATTGCTGGTATTAGCTCCTTTGGCGCTGGTGGATCGAATGCTCATTTGTTGGTAGAAAACTTCATCGAAGATGCAAAAAAACAGGCGAAAATTAAAAATAAACGGCAACACGCTATTACACTTTCAGCTGAAAGTAGCACCCAACTGGTAGAGATTGCAAGTTCGCTGTTGTTGTTCTTGGAGCAAGGCTCTGATGTTATAGATCTTGGGGATATGGCTTATAGTCTGTTGGTAGGGAGAAAGTCCTACAAATTTCGACTTGCATTAAGTGTAAAGTCACCTACCGAACTAAAGAAAAGTCTCAAAATTTTTCTTCAAGGTAAAGGAAAGAATGCAAAAAACATCTATATTAGTTTACCGAAGGGGGACAGTAAAACTGCATATAACCGAACGGTAAAAAAATCAAAACTTAGCCAGCTGAGCGTGACTAAATGGTGTGAACTCTGGTGTCTGGAAAATCTAGAAGAAAGTTCATACTTCGAGATTAAATCTGTTAAGGATGATGTACCATATCGTCGAATACCATTGCCGACTTACCCATTTAGTCAAGAAAGATCGTGGATTACCGAAGGT
Source organism: Aliikangiella litoralis (assembly GCF_052495765.1). The sequence continues at coordinate 2,959,740 of NZ_CP199292.1, forward strand.
TATCCATTAGTAAAAAGAACGCTACAAAACTCAAATAAAGTAGAAAATACACAAGCCCTTCATCCATTAATAGATAAGAATATATCAACTTTATATGAACAAAAGTTTAAGAAAAAATTTAATATTTCTGAATTTGTATTAAAAGATCATTTAGTTAATGAAATACATGTAATTCCGGGGGTTTGTCATTTAGAAATCGCCAGAAAATGTGCAGCTGAAGCGACTCAAGATAAAATTACTATTATTAAGGATGTTTGGTTTTACAACGTAATTGAAGTAGAAGAAGAGAAGGAGGTTGAAGTTTTTCTTAATGTAGAAAACGAAGAGCTTCATTACACCATAAAAGATACCAATATGGATCTTGTTTTTTCAAGAGGAAAAATTGATTGGTACAACCTAGATTCTACTTCGAATCAAGCGAACTCAATAGAAATTTCAGCCATAAAACAAGAAATGACAGAGTCGTGGTCAATAAAGGATGTCTACGATAAATTTGTCAAAACTGGAATTATTCAAAAGCAAAGTTTTCAGGTTATTAAAGAAATATTGTTTAATGAAAGGCAAGCTGTTGCTGATTTAGAAATTCCATCTAATCTCACTGAATCTTTTGAGCAGTTTGTGCTCCATCCTTCACTTATGGATGGTCTTGTTCAAACTGCGATGATGCATACTCAATATTTGGAAGGTCAAGATATAAAAATATTACCTTTTCATTTTTCTGAAGTATGTCTGGTAAACCCCCTGGAAAAGAAAGTCACTGTCGTATGTGAGGTGGTTGATCGAGTCAATAAACAATACAATTTAATAATTTATAATCGAAGTGGATTACCGCTTGTAATTGTTTCTGGTTTTATTCTAAAAGCGATGAAATCTGAATCTAAAAAACATGATGAAAAGGTAAATGATGGTGTTGAATATCCAATAAAATCAAATGAAGTTCAGGTAATTAATTCAAGCTATTACCAGCCGGTTTGGCTAGAACATAAACTCAGTGAGAACATTAGCGAAAGAGAATTTGTATTATGCTTTATTGGGAGCAACCCATACAATTTGAAACTATCTGGAAAGAAAACCATTATTCAAGTACAGAAAGGTAAAGCTTTTAGTGAGAAGGGGAATAACTTTACCATTCGATATGATGATGAATCTGATTATATTAGTTTAATAGAACGTTTAGAAGAAAGAAAACAATTACCACAGCTTATTATTTACGCAACATCTATAACCAATACGAATTCGGCAAATGAGATTGAAAAAATATCAAGCGCGAATTCTTCCAGTTTAGAACTCTCTAATGTTAGTGGTGTCAGCCTATTTTTACTTGCTAAAACGATTCTACTCAAAACCCAAAAACTTGATTGGTTTGTTTTTGAAAATACTCAGCTATTAGCATCAAGTAGTTACAATTTGGCTGCGACTGGTTTGTTCAAAACGATGAAGGTTGAAAAACCGAACTTTGTTGGTCGAGTGATATCCTTGGAAAGCAGTGTGTACTCGATAGAGGAGCTAATCCAAATTTCGGAATATGAAATAGCGACTCAACAAGATGTGTTCAATATCAAATACGAGGACAATAAAAGGTACATCAGTAAGTTCCAAAATTTGAAGGCTACAAATAATGAAACTACAGGTGTTTCTTTTAGAAATTGTGGTACTTATCTTATTACTGGTGGTTTGGGGGGGATAGGTTTACTGATTACTAAATTTTTGGTAAATCAGTTTCAAGCAAGTGTTTATTTAATGGGAAGATCAAAGCTTGATGAAAATAGACAGTCCTTGTTAAACCAAATTAATACTGCTTGTGGCGATGGCAAAGGAAGCGTTGCATATCTTAGCTGTGATGTATCAGATTACGCTTCAGTTAATCAACTTGTAAAACAGATCTGTAAAAAATCAGGTGAGTTGAACGGAATTATTCACTCCGCAGGTATAATAAAAGATGCCTTTATTTTAAAGAAAGAAAAATCTTCGTTTGAAGCCGTAATCGCGCCTAAAGTGATTGGAGCCAATAATTTAGATTTAGCCACTAAGGATAGACAATTAGATTTCTTTTGTGTTTTTTCTTCGGTTACAGCAATATTGGGTAATTATGGGCAAATAGACTATGGATATGCTAACGCCTACCTAGATAACATGGTCGTCTATCGTAATAAAATGGTAAAGGAAGGAAGTCGTTTCGGTAAATCAGTATCCATTAACTGGCCTTACTGGAAAAATGGCGGAATGCATTTGAACGAGAAAGAGGAAGCAGTCCTAAAGCGTACTTTTGGTCTTACACCGCTTGCAGACGAGAATGGACTAAATGCACTTCAATTTGCACTCAATCATAATATTGAGCAGTTAGCTGTATTAGAAGGTGAGCAGGAAAAAATAAAAAGTATTCTTAATCCTGAAGATAAACAAGAAGATGATGTTAGTGAGGTAGAAGAGCTGGCAGATTCAAACTTGAAAAATAATGCAATAAATTATTTGGTTGAAGTTTTTGCAAATGAGTTAAAAATTCCAAAACAAAAAATTGAAGTTAATAGCTCATTTGAACGCTATGGGTTTGATTCGATTGTAATGATCGATTTGATTAACTTGATGGAAAAAAAGTTCAATAATTTACCTAAAACATTATTTTTCGAATATCAGACAATAGAAGAGCTTGCAGAATATTTCAGTCAAAACCATAAAGCACATTTTTCTACTACTAATTATCCAACAAATTCGTTAGTACAGAAAGTTACTCCAGAAGCTGTAGTTACCGATGAAACTTTAAATTATCCATTGGCAGAAAAGAATTTTAAAAGTGAATCAAATAATAAGTTGCTAAAACTTTCTGCTACTAAGAAGTTAAGATTTGATAATTTAATCCGTTCAGAGCAGAGCGATTTACTTCCACAAGTCGCACTTGTTAAGCGTGAATATAATGATGAAAGCATTGCCATAATTGGTGTTGCTGGTCAGTATCCTGAGGCCGATAATATATCCCAATACTGGGACAACCTGAAAAACGGTAGAGATAGCATCCGAGAAATCCCTGAAAATCTTTGGGATTGGTCAAAGTTTTACAAAGAAGGAAGCCCTGAACAAGGTAAAAGTTATAGTAAATGGGGAGGGTTTATAAACAATGTCGATCAATTTGATGCGGCCTATTTTAATATCACCCCTAAAGAAGCAGAAGTTATTGATCCACAGGAGCGACTTTTTTTACAGTGTGCCACATCAGCGATTCAGGATGCTGGTTATACTGCTCAAAATCTAACTAAGGCTGGCTATAATAAATCAGATAAAGAAAATCCTGTTGGTGTTTTTGTTGGGGTAATGTGGGGAGACTATCAACTATTAGGAGTTAATAGTAATCAACCCAGTCAGTGGACAACACCACGTTCATTTTATTGGGGAATTGCAAACAGAGTTTCTTACTTTTATAATTTTTCAGGGCCAAGTCTTGCTATTGATTCTGCGTGTTCATCTTCTTTAAGTGCTCTTCATCTAGCCTGTGAAAGTATTAAGCGAAATGAAATTGAGGTTGCTATAGCTGGAGGAGTCAATTTAACCTTACACCCAAGCAAATACAATTTACTATCAGAAATGCAGTTTTTATCGAGTGATGGTAGGTGTCGTAGCTTCGGTGAAGGTGGTGATGGCTACGTACCTGGAGATGGTGTTGGTGCGGTTATTCTCAAACCTTTATCTAAAGCAGTTGCTGATGGAGATAATATTTATGGTGTGATCAGAGGAAGCTCTTTGAATCATGGAGGAAAAACTTCTGGTTTTACTGTGCCTAATCCAATTCGTCAAGCGTCTTTGATCAAGTCAGCTTTGACTAATGCTAGAGTCTCACCAAGTGAAGTCTCTTATGTAGAAGCGCACGGAACAGGTACACCACTTGGTGATCCGGTTGAAATGATAGGACTCAAAAAAGCTTATCAACAAGAGCAGAATAAACATTGTGCAATTGGATCAGTTAAATCGAATATCGGTCATTTAGAAGCTGCAGCGGGAATTGCGGCATTAACTAAAGTGTTACTGCAATTAAAGCATAAGAAGATCGTACCATCACTTCACTCGAACGAATTGAATGTCAATATTGATTTCTCTAATACGCCTTTTAAAGTTCAACAAGAACTTTCTAATTGGGAACGACCTATATTTGCACACCAATCAGCAGATAACAAAATTATCGAAACACCAAGAATTGCTGGTATCAGCTCTTTTGGTGCCGGAGGTAGTAATGCGCACGTTATCATTGAAGAGTATAATGAAGAAAATTTCGAAAAAAATACTGTAGGTACAACAACACCGCAAGCGATTATTTTCTCGGCTAAAACTAATCATTCATTAACTTCAATACTTAAAAAAACTCATGATTATTTAAAAGAGATTGAATTTGAAGAAGCTAAGAATGAAAATTCTTACCGAACTAGCTTAGAAAATATAGCTTACACTTTGCAGGTTGGTAGGGAGTGTTTTGATATTCGCATTGCGTTCCTTGCAAAGGATCTCAATGATTTAATAGAAAAAATAGAAAATTACTTTCAGGATGAAGGAAGCACTTCAGGCGCTGATTATTACTTTAATGACTTATCAACCCCAAATTCATTAACCTATTTATTTTCAGAAGAGTCAAATGCGCGAGAAATTGTTGAAAAGTGGATAGTTAATCATGATTTTAAGAGTCTAGCAATAGCATGGGTTAGTGGTATTTCAATTGAGTGGAGTGAGCTCTATAAAAATAGAGATGACTGTAAGCGAATTAGTTTGCCTACTTATGTTTTTGATACTAAAAAATTCTGGACAGAAATACCTTCCGCAAGTTCGTTGAGATCCTCTTTACACTCATTACTTGATGAAAATATTTCTCAGATTAATCGACAAATATTTACTAAACAGTTTTATCGAAGTGATGAATTGGTTGCTCACCATCAATTAAGGAATATACCAACGGTTCCAGGTGCAGCCTTCCTTGAAATGGCACTTCAGGCAGTCTTACATTCTTCTAGTCATGATAAGTCTCAATGTTATGGCAACAATGGCAAGTTTGAAGCTCAAATCAAGCAGTTAATTTGGGCAAGGCCAGTAAGTATTCAAAAAGAAGTAGTTAGTACCCAAATTGAATTAATTTCAAAGAATAGTGGGTATATATTCCAAGTAGGTAAGCAAGTCGAGGATGAAGGCAAAGAATCTTTATTGGCTTGTGTTCAAGGCGAAATTGAACTAAATGTCAGCAGTGTAAGCGAAAGCCTCATTGAAAGCAAAGCGTTAAGTACTGTGTTTGAATCTCATCAGGCAGTTGATAAAATTGTTATTGAAGAGAGATTTGCATCGGTAGGCCTACAACTTGGTAAAAGTTTTGACCTTTTAGATACTATCGCCGCAACTAACAACACGGCAATAAGCAAAATTAAATCAAGTCCATCTGGAACGGATTGTATTGTATCGCCGCAAATTCTCGATACTATATTTAGAACTTGTCTCGCAGTTAATATCTTTAATACAGAAAGCTGGAATCTACAAGTGCCAGTAGAAGTGTCTCAAATAGAGCTGTTTGATTGTCTTAATCAAAACTGTTTAGTCTATGCAAAGCTTACTAAAAATAATGGAAAAGAATTCTATTATAATATAGATGTATATTCGACAGAAAAGATACTGGTAGCTACTATCAGAGGATTTAAAACTCGTGAAATAGTCGTTTTTAACAAAGCAGACACACCTAGGCCTAGTCAGCAAACAGAAATTGTTAAATCTTCTATAGTTAAAAAAGCAGATGTTTCTCAAATAAATTCTATTGAGGGATATTTGAAATCAGTATTGTCAAAAGTCTCAAAGATTGAAACCGAAGAGATATCATCTCAGGTGGCTCTTGAAAAATATGGTATTGATTCAGTCATGATCATGGCAATGAATGAAGAGCTTGAGAACGTTTTTGGTGAGCTTTCCAAAACATTATTTTTTGAGTACCAAGATATTCAGAGTTTAGGTAAATATTTTCTACAGAACTATGGGGCTATTGTTAAAAACAAGCTTGCTGATTTTAACCTGGCTAAGAATAAAGATTCTGTTAATCAAATAGTTTTAAAAGAACCAATAAGTTCTGTTAGTCATGAAATATTAAAACTTTTAGATTTTAATCAACTGATTGAAAATAATAGAACACAAAGCAGCTACAACGAGAAAGATATTGCTGTTATCGGTATTAGTGGCCGTTTCCCAGAAGCGGGATCTGTTGAGGAACTGTGGGATGTTTTAGCGAAAGGCAAAGATTGTATCAAGGATATTCCTTTGGAGCGATGGGATATTAATCAGTTCTATGAAAAAGAGACTATTGAACCCGGTAAAATAAGCGGTAAGTGGGGAGGTTTCATTGACGGATTCAATGAATTCGATGCTCATTTATTTAATGTGTTGCCTGAACAGGCAAAAAGTATGGATCCTCAAGAACGTCTATTTTTACAATGTGTTTGGACAACTTTAGAAGATGCCGGTTACACACCAACTAGTCTTTCAAAAGAACATAAAGCGGGGGCGAGTGTCGGTGTTTTTGCTGGTAGCATGTGGAATCATTATGATCTCGTCGGCCTTGAGGAATCATTGAAAGGCAATAAAACAATTAACTTTGCTTGGGATGCCGCAATACCAAATAGAGTTTCTTATTTCTTCGATTTTAAAGGCCCAAGTATTTCTTTTGATACAGCATGCTCAAGTTCATTATTAGCGATTCACCAAGCATGTGAAAGTCTAAGAAAAGGCGAGTGTGGATATGCTATAGCCGGTGGAATTAATCTATCAATGCATCCGTACAAATATGAATTGTTGACTCAAATGCAAATGTTATCAAGTACAGGACGATGTCGCAGTTTTGGTAAAAATGGTGATGGTTATGTTCCTGGAGAGGGGGTTGCGACGGTTTTACTTAAGCCGCTTTCTAAAGCGCTTGATGACAAAGATAATATTTATGGGATTATTAAAGGTGGTTCAGTTAATCATAACGGAAAAACTAACGGACTAACCGTGCCCAGTTTAACTGCACAAAAAAATGGTTTTGAAAGTGCATTAAATATGGCTAATTTAACACCAGATGATATTAGCTATTTCGAAGCTCATGGTACGGGAACCGGTCTTGGTGACCCTATAGAGTTTAATGCAATAAATGATGTATTCAAAACATTAGCACTGCCCGAGAGTCGCTGTGCTATAGGATCTTTAAAATCAAATATAGGACATCTAGAAGGGGCTAGTGGAGTAGCTGCATTGATCAAGGTATTGCTTCAGATGAAGCATAAAAAAATAGTACCATCATTACATTCCCAGTCATTAAACCCTAACCTTGATTTTGCTAACTCAAAACTTCATGTTCCTCAAAACTTAATTGATTGGGAATCTCCAATTCATAAACGTCGTTCTGCCATTGCGTCACTCGGTGCAGGAGGGGCAAATGCTTATTTAGTTGTTGAAGAAAACGCTCTAAATAAAATTGATTCTACTGATAATAATGTTCAAGAAGATAGTGAGAAGCTATTTGTTTTCTCTGCTAAAAATATCGATAGTTTACAAAGAAATTTACAAGAACAATATCGTTATATCGAACAATACTCAAATACACTGTCTCCGGATGATATTGCTTTTACTCTCTTTTTTGGTCGAATTGCGCTTGAGTATCGGGTTGCTGTAAAAGCGAAAAATTTACGCCAACTTGTTGAGAAATTAAATAGCATTTCTCAGTTTGAACTGACTGAAGAAAATATTCATAAAATTGAAGGTTGTTGGTATGGTTATGCTGAGAAAGCAATGGATTTGGGTTGGAAGGCTCAAGAACTTGATGTTGACTCTTCTAAAACTACGGAAAGTTTATTAGCGATTGATGAAGCAGCAGTTTGTTGGGTCTCTGGTGAGTCAATTACTAGTGATCGAATTTTTAATAAAAATGTTGCTAAACGAATTTCTCTTCCGACTTATCAGTTCGATAAAACTATATATTGGCCTATAGACTCGAAACCCGTATCAGAAATAGTAACAGAAGGGCAAGCTATTAGTACGCTGGTTGATGAGAATGTTTCTGACTTTGATTATGTTGCTTTTCGCAAACTTTTTAAGTCTGGCGATCCATACATTTCAGACCATAGGGTTGGAAGTCAACGAGTAATTGCTGGTGCGGTATTAATAGAAATGGCTATTCAAGCCTACTTAAATGTCAACCGCTCTATGAATAAGACGACAATCGGAAGTATTGAACTTAGTAATCTTCAGTGGATTAATCCAGGTATTGTTGAAAATTCATTGAGTACAATGATTCGATTTGAACCAAGTGAAAATCGATTTGAAATTGCAGAAGTAAGTAATGAATGTTTTGATAACGAAAAGAGCAATTATGAAAGCAAAACTGGAGTATTTACTAGTTTATTATCGGGGAAATTAACACTTAGTAAGCATGCTAAAGAATTAGCTAAAAATCATGACCATTTACAGTCACTTCTTGAGCGTTATTCAGTTGTTGATTACTCTCAGAAAAAAGTCTATCAATATTTCAAAAGTCTGGGGTTGGAATACGGAAATTATTTTCAGGTAACCTCTGCTCTGCATGTTGATGAAAGTCACCAAAATGCTTTAGTTAAACTTTCAACTACATCAGAAGGTAGATTGTCGAATGATGAAATAAGTATCGAACCATGCTTATTAGATGGTGCATTGAGAGCGACGTTACTTATACTTGAGCGTAGAGGATGGAAACAGTTATTGATTCCACAGTCGATCAATAATATAAATTTAATATGTCGGATGCCAAAAGATGTCTATGCATATATTCAAATTACTCATAGTGATGATGAATTTAAGACATTTGTTGAAGCTAATATAACAATCTATGATCTTGCTGGTAATATTTGTTTAGTCATTTCTGGCTTTAAAGCATTAGCGACCTCGCTTACACGAAAGAACAAAGCGATGCTAAAAGGTAATAGTAACGACGCCCGGTTGCAAGATGCCTCAGTAGAAAATTTCATTTCTCTTCATGACGCTTCTTCTAGCAGATTGTCGTGTCAGTCTTCTAATTTAACTTTAGCTTCTGACAATTCTTTTCTACTTTCTAAAACAACAAACTACGTAAAGCATTTATTCTCCGCCGCAACTGGATTGACTCTACCTCAGGTGAAAGCCGAGCAGAGCTTTGATAGTATGGGAGTTGATTCCATTACTATAGTAAAGCTTAATAAACTCTTTGAAAAAGATTTTGAAGAACTTTCAAAAACCATATTTTTCGAATGTGAAACTCTTGAACAAATAGCCACTCACCTTATAGAAAATCATCGAGAAGCTGTTTGCAAAGCTTGTAATATTTCAATGTCGGTTGATGATGCTGTCAATATTGCTGCTAAATCTTCGGTTGAAAATGTTCTTATTTCTTCTAAACAAGTAACATCAAGATCCCATAAGAAAAAAATTAAAGCAATCAAAGAACAAATAATTACCTATACAAAAGAAAAGTTCTCTGAAGCGACTGGGATTGGCTTGTCTCAAATTAGGCTCGAACAAGGTTTTGAGTTGATGGGAGTTGACTCTATTACCATTGTTAAACTTAATAAAGTATTTGAACAAGATCTTAAAACGCTTTCTAAAACAGTTTTTTTTGAGTGTGACTCATTAAATCAAGTTGTTAATTATTTTGAAGAAAATCACTTAGAAGAGCTCAGTGAAATTTTAGGTTTTGCATTAGAAATCAACACGCTCCAAAATACAACAACTAGGCAAGATAAAAAATCTAAAGAAAATGCTATAACCACTCGCAATAAAGCTGTAACTGAATTAGCAAGAGCTTCCCGAGAAGTTGTATACATCAATGAAGTTAGGCGATTATCTCCGTTATCAATTGAATTGTCGAATCGCTCAAATGGAGAGCCTGTACTAGTATCTTTTGGGTTTTCTGAAAAAATTGTAGTCGAGTCTTTTAAAAATATCCAAGTTAGTTTTGATGAAGTGTATCGTGAGTATCGTGAAACGAATAAATTTACTATCCGGAAAAACAATGAAAAAGATTTAATTAAATTGTTCAAAGTGTTACTCAGTCGAGGGATTAAACCTGATGTTTTTACTTTGTATGAAGAGCAAACTCATCAGTGGTTTAATGAAGTTGGTTCAGATGATATTAAAGCCGTTGATCAGGTATTCAAAGAGAGTGTTTTATTTATAAAACACCTAACGAAGTCCATAACAGGCTTATTTACTCGATCGTCGGCTGATATTTTATTTTTCCATAAAGGTTCACTCGAAAATGCGCAACCACATTGGGAAGCATTTGACGGTTTAGCTCGAACACTATCGGATATCAATAATCGACTTTTCTTTTCTCGTATCGCCTTAAATCCATCAGTGATTAAGGACAGTCAGTTATTTAAGAATGTCATAAAAAACGAGTTATTAATGCATGACAGAGAGTTAATTAGTCTGGAATATGATCAATTTGGACAGCGTTATGCTTATATCCTCGAGGAATATACAGGTTCTTCATTTGTTAAAAAGCAAAATAGTTCAAGCTTGCCATTGGAAGACAATGGCGTTTATTTGATTACTGGTGGTGTTGGTGGTTTAGGAAAGGTGACTTGTCGTTATTTAGTAGATATCGCTTTAACCCAAGAAAAATCCATTTCAATTGGGTTGCTTGGACGTTCACCGCTTGGTGAAACGGTAGAAGCGTTTATTGATGAATTAGTTACGGAGCAAATTAATATTTTTTATTCGTCATGCGATATCACTGAAAACAGTAATCTAGTCAGTGCATTTGATGATATTCGCAAACAAAAAGGAATGATTAAAGGTGTTATCCATTGTGCTGGTGTTAGTGCTGATAAAGGACTATTTAATGCTAACCGAGATGAGTTTATTAAGCCGCTGGAAGCGAAATGTATCGGCACTATAAACCTAGATTACGCGACGCGTAATGATCCGCTTGATTTTTTTATTTTATACTCTTCAATAACGGCGGAGATCGGGGATTTTGGTGCTGGTGCGTATGCAATGGGGAATAGTTTCCAAAATAGCTATGCCAGACAAAGAGAATATCAAAGAAACCTAGGTAATCGAAGTGGTTTATCGCTCGCAATTGGTTGGCCTTTATGGAATGTTGATGGACTGAATCAAGATTCAAGTGTATTGCAGCTTTATCTTGACGATTTTGGTATGCAACCAATTGACCAAGCCCAGGGGGTGCAAATATTGAATGAATGCTGGCATAAACAAAAGCCACAATTATCAATTTATTTTGGTCAACGAGCGACCATACTGCAAAAGCTTAAATTAGTTGATTCAATAAAAAGTTTAAGTCTTAAAGAAGAAAACTCATCGACGGAAGAACAGACAAATAAGTCAGAAGAAACTAAATTTAATGAACAACAATTGTTGGTTTTAGAGAGTAGCTATAGAGTGCCGACTAACTCTTTATTTACACCCAAAGCTAAAGAGAAAGAGAAAACTAAATTAATAACAGATGATATTGCTATTGTTGGTCTGAGTGGACGATACCCCGGTGCGAATAATCTAGATGAATTTTGGCAGAACCTTCGTTCAGCTAAAGATTGTATTTCTGAAATTCCGTTGTCGAGATGGGATCATAAAGAAAATTACTCTGATATTTCAATGGACTGGGGAGCCGTTAATTCAAAATGGGGTGGGTTTATCGCGGATCCCGATCATTTTGATGCTCTACACTTCAATATTTCTCCTCGCGAAGCGAGAGTTATGGATCCACAAGAACGTTTATTTTTACAAACAGCTTATCACTGTGTGGAAGATGCTGGCTATTGCCGATCTGCATTGAAAGGCCAAAAAGTAGGTGTATATGTTGGTGTAATGTGGGGCCAATATGAATTGTTTGAGATAGAGCAAAATCAATCTGATTATGAGCAACCGGGAGCATCATTTTCCTCTATAGCTAATCGAGTGTCTTATTACTTTGATTTTAAAGGACCGAGTTTAGCTCTTGACACAATGTGTTCGTCGTCGCTAACAGCCATACACTTAGCAAAACAAAGTCTACTTTCTGGAGAGTGCGATTATGTATTAGCAGGAGGGGTAAACTTAACACTCCATGCTGACAAATATCACAAGTTAACACAACATGGGCTTTTATCTTCTGAAGGGCGATGTCGTTCTTACGGTGACGGCGGAGATGGTTATGTTCCTGGAGAAGGTGTTGGTGTTGCATTACTTAAACGACTGAAAGATGCAGTGCGAGATGGTGACCATATTTATGGTGTGATAAAAGCTTCTTCAATTAATCACGGAGGTAAATCCAATTCGTTTACCACACCTAATCCCCATTCGTTAAGTGATGTTGCAAAGCAAGCACTACAAGAAGCTAATTGGGATCCTCAGACTATTTCATACGTTGAAGGACATGGCACTGGAACACCCTTAGGTGATTCTATTGAAGTCAATAGTTTAAGTCGTATATATAACAGTTTGGATACAAATCAGGAGACTAAAACTCAATATTGTTCTATCGGTTCAGTTAAGTCAAACATCGGACACCTTGAATCCGCTTCTAGTATTGCTGGACTAACAAAAATATTGTTGCAGTTTAAAAATAAAGAGCTGGTTCCATCATTACATTCTGAAACGCTTAACCCTAACATCAATTTTGAGAAAACTCCATTTAGCGTTATACGAAATATTAAACCATGGAAAAAGCCTGAGCTAATTGTAGATGGAAAAACTTTCACTGTTCCGCGCAGAGCTGCACTTAATACTTTTGGTGCAGGTGGTTCTAATGCCCACTTATTGATTGAAGAATATTGCTGTGAAAATTCAAACTGGGACCCTATAGACAACCCTTTTATTTTCGTTTTTTCAGGAAAAACGAACGAAAAGCTTTGGAATATTGTTCAACAAAATATTAACTTCTTGCATGCTCAACAATTCGAAAAAGAGGAGATGAATGAACGACGTTTCTTGATTGACTTTGCATTTACTCTGCAAGTTGGTAGAGAGCAAAATGCTTCTCGTTTAGCGATCGTTGCGGATACATTAGAAGAACTAATCGATAAATTAGAAAGTGCTTTAAATAAAGATGGCTTACAGGAGTACTATATTTCTGAAAGTCATCAGATATCTAACCTTGAAAGTATTCTTGATGAAAGTCAAAAATTAAACTTAATAGAGTCTTTCCTTGCAAAGGAAGACTACGTAGGTATAGCAAAGCTTTGGGCAGAATCAATCAATATTAATTGGGAGAATCTTTCAACGATTTTCTACCCTCGAATAAAGCCTAAAAGAATCTCGATTCCTAACACACCTTTTATAGGGCAAAGTTATTGGTTTAAAAAAGGGAGCGGTAAAACAAGTACTACCAAGCAGACAAATTTCGCAAGAATGTCTACGCAGTTTAACGATGTTATTCACCCTTTAATCGATAAAAACATATCGACGTTATTTAGTCAAAAGTATAGTAAGACATTTAATTCAACAGAGACTTTTTTGAGTGACTATGTTCTTCACGGAAAGAATACCTTACCTTTAGCTGTTTTTATAGAAATGGCCAGGGTTGCTACTCAAGATGCGATTGATGAACTGATTGTTGGATTTAAGAACATTCAATTTGAAGATCGACTTAATGCTAAAGATAAAGCGGAGAGTTGTATTGTTAAAGTAGCCTCGCACTTTGATGAACTTAAGTTTGAAATATCAAATGGCGACCCAGAACTACCAATATTGTACACAAATGGACTTGCCACTCTTGCTGGTATACAAGATTCATCGCATCATGTAACCAGTGTAAATCCCTTACCGAACCAGGGCTGTCTAACTGATGGCATGTCTCAGCTTGAAGGTGATTTTGTGTATCAGCATTTAACTAGAGTTGGACTTAAGGTTAGTCAGTCACTTAGGGGGATAGAGTCTTTAAATTACTCACAAAAGAAAGTAGTAACAGCTCTTTTAGTTAAAGATAAGACTTCTAATGAGAATAACGACTTAAACCATACAATTTTGCTTGAATCTGCATTTTTATCCTGTTCATTTATATCTGATTTTTATGATGAAGATGTACTATTGCAACCATTCAAAATTGATACGATTAGATTTTTTAAACCATTAGAAAGGCTTATTAGCTGTCATTGTGAATTGAAAGAAAAACAGGTTGTTGATGGAATCAAAGTGGCCAAGTTTAACCTTGTTTTTGTACAAGGAAAAGAAATATACTGTGAAATTGAAGGCTTATCTTGTCGTCAGTTAATGCCTGATAGCCATGCTCAAATATCAACCCAAAATCAAGGGAAAGTGGCTTCCTCCTGCGATACGCTACTCCTATCCTCTATTAACTTACAGGATGATAGTGTTAGTGTTTCTATTCAAGAATCATTAGCAGTATTACTATCCAATATCATTGGCCTGACGATTGAAGACATTGATGTTGATACGCCATTTCAATCTTACGGACTCAATTCCGTAATGTTGATGGAGTATCATGAAAAATTGAATGCAACATTTAAGCAATTAAGCAAAACAGCTCTTTTTGAGAATGATACCGTTAGAGAACTTTCCAACTTTGTAGCTAAAAATCATCCTGATGAAACTAAGCTATTCATAATGAATAGTTTAGATGACAAATCAGGTGGTTCTGATGCAAACAAACGGGAATATCCTAACCGAAATAATTTGTTAGAAGCAGAAATAAAGAGTCGTTCAAAGCTCAATAGTAATATTGCCTCACGAAATCAAAAAACAGATCAAGTTAATTTACAGTTTTCAGAAAGCAACAAGATAATTAAGCAAACAAAAGTCGCGGTTATTGGAATCGGTGGTGTTTTCCCCGAGTCACCAGATATTGAAACTTTCTGGAAAAACATTATTACAGGTAATGATTGCTTAAAAGAAATACCCGAGTCTCGCTGGTCTGCAGGAATGTATTTTTCAGATAGCAATATGCCTGAAACTGGTAAAGTGAGTTGCAAATGGGGAGGCTTTATTCCAAATCCCTACTTATTTGATTCAGCATTTTTTAATATGTCAAAGAACGAAGCCGCACACCTTGATCCTCAATTAAGAATGATGTTGAAAGTTGCTTGGCAAACTGTTGAAGATGCAGGTTATAACCCAGCAGGCTTTTCAAAAGATCCTGTCGGTGTTTACATTGGTGTGATGAATGATGATTTCACCTGGCATGTGTCCGAGTCATATTTTGAAAGTGGTGTTTATTCTGGTCCTGGTTCATTTGCCAGTGAAATTGCCAACAGAGTTTCTACAATGCTAAATGTTGGAGGCCCTAGCCTAACCGTTGAAACTGCTTGTTCATCTTCGACAACGGCAATTCACTTAGCGAGAAAGGCAATTATCAATAATGAATGCTCAATGGCAATTGCTGGAGGGGTTAATTTAAGTTTGCATCACGGTAAATACTTAATGCTTGATCAAATGAAGCTGCTATCTAGTGAAGGTAAAGAAAAGACATTTGATGATTCTGCAAGTGGTTTAGTTCCAGGTGAAGCGGTTGCTGCAGTGTTGTTAAAGAATTATGAACAGGCTATAGCGGATGGAGATAACATTTACGGGGTTATCTCTGGTTCTTCAATTGGTCATTCAGGTATCGGGCCAGCAGTAAACCTTCCGAGTGTAAAGTCAATGGAAACAAATGTAGTCAAAGCACTCGAAGAATCAAAAATAAACATAGAGTCAATAGGACTCATTGAAAGTCATGGAACTGGAACTGAGCTAGGTGATCCTATTGAACTCAAAGCGTTAAGCAATGCTGTTAATCGTTTTACTGATAAAAAGCAGTTTTGTGCAATAGGTACAAAAGCAAATTTTGGGCATCTTGAATCCGCATCTGGAGTTTGTAGTTTAATTAAGGTGTTGTTAGAAATTAAAAATAATCAAATAGCTCCATGCGCTAATTTGAATAAAGTGAATAGCGCTTTTGAAGAAAGTAGCTCTCCATTATATTTCCCAAGACAAGGTGAAAGTTGGGCTAATACTTCGGACCTGAAAGTCGCGGGAATAAACTCTTTTGGTATGGGTGGGTCAAATGCATTTCTTGTGGTCGAGTCTTGTCCTGAACAAATATATAATTCACGTTTTTCTGAAAAACTAGATGGCATTAAACAAATTGTTGTTCTTTCTGCAGAATCAAACAAACAAGTTATACAACAAGTGAAAGATTTATTGTTTGCTTGTAATAATGCATCTCAGTTGACTTTGGAAAGTATAGCCTACACGTTACAAAGTGGACGCAGACACTACAATTGTCGTGTGGCGTTTGTCGTTAAATCTGTACCGGAACTTATTAAGTATGCTTCTATCTTTTTAGAAAATCCATATGAGAGTTTTAGTTCAATATGGTTTTCCGGAACGACTAAAACCATAGAGGCACAATCATCTTCTTTAAAAGGAAATGAACAAGAAGATACTACTGAGAATATGGCGAAAAATTGGGTTGGTGGTGCCACTCTTGATTTGGATGTTTACGAAAGAAGGGGCGTCAAGCGTTGTTCTTTACCTGGCTACCCATTTAATGAATCGGAAATTAAATTCTCGAAGCAAAAAAGTCAAAAAGGAAATGTAATAGCAACACCTGAAAGTAATCAGCCATCGCTTAAAGCTAATAGAACTGACGTCGGTAAGAGTGGTTTAGAAAGTGATAAATTTCCCATGAAATGGTTTAGAAAAGATATTTTTGATATTTCAGGTACAAACTTGGTCGTTACTGAAAACCACTGGAATAACTCATCGATAAACCAAATTGATAAAATCAGTAAAACAATGCTTTCAAAAATAAAAAATATTGATTATGTAGTTGAGATGACGCCAGTACAGAAGAAGCAATATGAATATTTCCTCAAAAGTAATCAAGAACAATGGCAACAGGTTAGACTGTCCATTAACGAGAACTTAGATATTTCTTTACTGAAAAAAGCTTGGGTTAAATTAGCCGAAAGTGTGGATATACTTCGTTCAATTTATATTAAAAATCGAAATGGATATTTTCGCCTTGTTCTAGACAAGCAGCATAATGCTTTAGAAAAAGTGTTTGGGGAAATTGAAAGTGAAAAAACAATTCGTAACGATAATAAAGTATGTAAACTTGATACTGGATTTTTGCCTAAAAAGGCAGAGTTACCCTATATGATATCAACAGTAGTAACTAAGGCGGTAGATGAAGAAAATAAAACCATGTTGGTATGGGATAGTTTAAAGCTTCTCGTTCAATCGAATGAGGCTTTTGAGTTATTAAGAAAGTTGAGCTGTATTTATTATGGTCTGAAAAACAACCAAGAATTCTCGATACAACCTCAAGCATTCTGTGAGCAGAACTATAAAAAAGTTATTAATGGAGAACAGAGTGGTGCAATACAAAATTATTGGAAAGAGTACCTGAGTGATAGCTCCGAGATAAAGGCATTACTTCGTCCATCTAAGTTATCATCAAGTTGCAAGAAACTTATTAATTATAGTTTAGACAAAGAACTTGTTAGTAATATGCAGAAGTTTACCCAGCAGATTGAGGTTGAGTTCGAAACTCTTTTTGTTACAGCATGGTCTCTAATTTTGAGCCGTTTAACCAAATCAAAATCTGCGCTTTTTTCTATTGCTGGTAAATTTAGGGTGATTCAATCTCAACATGAAAAAAATGTATATGGAACCTATGACGATCAAATTCCGGTACTCATTAATACTGTAATGCGAAAGAGTGTACAGGATTGGATTAAGGATACGCAAATAGAGCTTGATAGAAAATTTGATTATGCACATGTTCCATTTGATACGATTAGTGGATGGGTTGGTCTTGGAGATTTATGCGAGAGCTTACTGACCTTCGAATATTCATTTGACGAAGATAATGATTCTGTTAGTTCAACTTGGTGGCAATTAAATGATTATGCTGTAGATAAACATCAAACTTCAGGTTTTATAATTAAAGTGTCAGAGCGAGCAGAATCAATGGAATTAACATTAGAGTTTGATTCAAACCGTATTGAAGAAGATAAAGCGAAAGAGATTATTCAATACTTTGAAGTCGTTTTAAGTTCAATGATAGAGCATCCAACTCGAAATCCAGCAGCTGTTCCGCTAACCACTAAAAAAGAACAACGAAAAAAGTTTTGGAAAACATTAGAAAACAAATAGGAATATATCGATGAAAGTATTTTTGACTGGCTCAACAGGTTTTTTAGGTCTGAACATTTTAAATGCTTTGATTAAAAAAGGTCATGAACCACATTTATACATTAGAGAAAGTTCAGATACCACTTATGTTAATCGATTTAATGCGACAATTCATAAAGGGGAACTATCTGATCTTGAGACCTTGAAAAGGGCTATGAATGGTATGGATGCTGTAATTCATACCGCAGGCAATACGAGTTGTTTTAACCGTGACTACAATTTATTGCACCAGGTTAACGCGTTGGGCACAAAGAATATTGTTGATGCCGCAATTGCAAATAAGGTTAGTAGTATCGTTTATACGAGCACAACCTCAACGGTTGGTGCTCAAAATGATAAAAATAAGCGAGCTGATGAGAAAACTATTCTAACTGGGTTTAGAGCTAACAGCCCTTATGCTATTACTAAACAAATGGCGGAGAAAGAAATTCTGCGCGCCCACAAGGCTGGAATTAAGTCTATTATTCTCAACCCGGCTGAAATAATAGGAGCTTACGATCACAACCTGCAATGGGGACGATTAGTGCTTGCTGTTTATCATAACCAAGTGCCATTTCTGCCACCGGGAGGGGGAAGTTTTTGCTCTGCCGAAGATGTTGCTATGGCACATGTAGAAGCTATCACTAATGGTGTTTCTGGTGAACGATATATATTGGCAGGAGATGATAGAGACTTCATCAGCCTTCTTAATATTATCGCACAAAAGACAGGTAAGTCATTTGATAAACCTACAAGTAATTATCGTGCTCTCTATTTAAAACAGTGGTGTAAGGAAAAATTCTATCCATTATTAGGAAAAGATTATCTAGTTGAGCCTTATCGAATAAAAGTTTTTGGTGGACATTACTTCTTTGATGATAAGAAGGCAGCTAAGTTTTTAAATTACCAATCTGTAAATCTTGAAAGTATGTTAACGGATTCGATCGACTGGTATCGACAAAATAACTTTATCTCATAATTATTTAAATATTTTTTAATGGAGAAAAAAGATGGACTCTAGAACTTTAATTGAATTAGAAAGGTTACCTTTCTTAGAACGACTAAAAAG
Source organism: Aliikangiella litoralis (assembly GCF_052495765.1). The sequence continues at coordinate 2,978,920 of NZ_CP199292.1, forward strand.
TAAGTATTCATGGTACTTGAACGAGGTAGAATCTGGATATCTTGGTGGGCGTGAAGGAGTTGGTCCGGTAGATAGTAAAATGGAGTATAAGGATCTTCACACTGATGAATATAATGAGGTACTTGTGTTTGGTTCAAATAGTTACCTAGGTATGTCGAATGATCCTTATGTAAAACAAAAAGTTTGTGAAGCTGTTGAAAAATATGGAATTGGTTCTGGTGGCTCACCAGCTTTTTCTGGATATACGACAGAACATAAAAAGCTTGAATTAAGACTCGCCAAATTAGCAGGACATGAGGATGCTGTTCTACTGCCCGGTGGTTATATGGCAAACTTATGTTGGGTTAGCGGCCTGATGAACAAAAATGATGTCATTATTTATGATAAAAATAGTCACGCGAGTGTGATCAACGCTATCAAGATGACTGGTGTTCCATTCTACACTTTTGATCCTGAAGATATGACAACACTTGAACCAATAATCGATCGAATAAAAGCACGTAAACCAGACACACAAATTTTTGCAACAGTTGAAGGAGTGAGATCTGTTGATGGTGCAATGATCGATCTATCTAGCTTTGTCGAAATTTGTAAAAGAAGAAATATAATCACTATTCTTGATGATGCACATGGATTAGGTAGCGTTGGTAAAACGGGCAAGGGAACACTTGAGCATCAAGGGTTGATTGGACAAGTTGATTTAAGGATGTCTACTTGTAGTAAATCTTTAGGTGCTCAAGGTGCCTTTATATCTGGTAGTAAGGAACTTATTTTTCTATTACGCAATTTCTCATACCCGTATATTTTTACCAGTGGACTTGCTCAACCTACAATCGCAGCAATTAATGCTGCTCTTGATTTACTAGAAATAGAAAAGCCTAATCGAGTACAAGTTTTGCATGAGAATGTAACTTATATGCAAGACAGGCTTGAGGAGATTGGTTTAAAAATTAAACGAGGAGTTTCAGGAATTATTCCCGTTTACTTGAAAGATGGTATTGCACAAGAGCTTAATAAAAAACTCTACAAGCGTGGCCTATTTGCCAATATTATGGAGTATCCAATGGTTCCTCCGGGGCTTGAAAGATTACGGCTTTCAATAATGTCCACTCATACGAAAAAAGAGATGGACCAAGCGATCGAAATTATCAAAGATGTTATGAAAGAAATGGGTGTAATTTAGAGGAAAATACTATGTCAAATGAAAAAATATTTGCGTTGATTTTAGAAGTAATAAATGAAGTACAAAATACTGCGTTCAGTATTGAAAATGTTGAACCTGATTATTATCTAGGTGGAGAGCTTGGCATTGATTCTCGAGAAATGCTAGAAATTTGGTATGAAATTGAGAAACGATTAAGCGTTAAAGTTCACGATTATGATAAACGTGATGTGTATACATTAAAAGATGTTATCGATATTTTTGAAAAGCAATTAGTTGTTGAACCTGCTCACTAGCCATTCTATAGTGACGTGCAATTAAGGAGTTAATTAGAATGTTAAGCGCATTTGTGTTTCCTGGGCAAGGATCTCAACACCTTGGTATGGGTAAAAAATTATTTAATCGATATCCTTCTATAGTTGAGCAAGCTGAGGATATTCTTGGTTACTCAATTAAGGAGCTATGCCTGAATGATCCAGATAAAGTGCTTAACCTCACTCAGTTTACTCAGCCTGCATTGTATACGGTTTCGGTATTGCATTATTTGGAGAAAATAGAGTCAATTGAACAATCGATTGATTTTTTAGTGGGTCATAGTTTAGGTGAATATACCGCACTTTTTGCTGCAGGGGCTTTTGACTTCGAGACAGGATTAAGGATAGTAAAAAAGCGAGGCGAACTAATGGCCTCAGCACCGAAAGGTGCAATGGCAGCTGTTGTTGGATTGAACATGGAAACAGTATTTGAGCTACTAGCAAGCTCCCAATTTGACCGTGTTGAAATGGCAAATATTAACAGTGCTTCTCAGATTGTTATTTCTGGTGCTCGTGACCAAATTTTTGCTGCAGAAACGCTGTTTTCCAATGCCGGTGCTCACTTTATCCCATTAAAAGTCAGTGCCGGATTTCATTCTAGCCTCATGAAAAATGTTGCCAATGAGTTTTATCAGTTTATTCAGCAGTTTTCATTTTCTACTTTAAAAACACCTGTAATTTCTAACTGTTCGGCAAGACAATATCCTTCAGAGAATTATTTAAAATTGATGAAGAACCAGATTGATCACTCTGTTAGGTGGTATGAAAGTATTTCATGGATATTGCAGCAAGGAGAGACAGAATTCGAGGAAGTCGGGCCCGGTTCAATATTGACCAAAATGATAAAGACTATTAAAACTACCCCCTATTTATTCAAAGACGAAGATAAAACGGAACAAAAAAGTGAGCTTAATAATTTTTTGCAAGAACCCCCTGTATTGAATATAAATTCCAGAAAAGTGTTTATGTTTGCAGGACAAGGTAGTCAATATCGGTTGATGGGACAGCAGTTTTATCAAAATGAACCAGGGTTTAGAGCTTCAATTGATCATTGTGAGAAGATTTTACTTGAAAAAAGTGGTATTTCTTTAAAAGCTGAATTATTTCACCCCCAAAATTTCAAACCATTGAAAGATGTCAGAATTACTCACCCGGTAATTCTGTGTTTCCAATATGCTGTTGCTGAAATGATGAAGACTAAAAATATTATCCCCGATGCTATTGTTGGGCATAGTTTAGGTGAATATGTTGCAGCAGTGGTCGCTGGAGCTATTTCTTTATCAGACGCCATCGACTTAGTACTACAACAGGCATTTCTTCTGTATAAAACTGAAATTTCAGGCGCTATGCTTGTAGTCAATGGAGAATCTGGTATTTTCTCACAACAAAATCATTTATTTCACAATTTACACATTGCTGGGAGAAACTATGAAAATAGTTTTCTTGTTACAGGTCATGATGATGATGTTGATAATTGTATCAGTGCACTTAATGTAATAAATATTAGCTGTCAAAAGTTACCAGTTAATATTGCTTTCCATTGCGAACTTGTTGATATGATAGAAGAACCGTTTACCGCTTTAGCAAAAAAAATTAAATTCTCAAAACCTAAAATACCTGTATTTACATGTACAGAGAAACAAGAAAACTCTGACGACATTAATGGGGCAAGTTTATGGGCTGCGGTAAGAGATAAAGTCAATTTTATTGAGACTATAAATAAGAATTTTACTGAAAATGACTTTTTGTTGGATCTGAGTCCCTCGGGAAGCCTTTCGACATTTATTAGACACTCTAAAATTGGCCAATATCAACATACTTATGTTCTTAATCAGTTTGGTCAAGATTTAAGCAGTTTGAAGAGTGTGTTATTAAAGCTTAAACCAGAGCAAAAAGTTGCGTAATGAGAGCTCGCTCTGCGATTAAAAAATTTTGAGTTTTAAAGTTAAAGTGAATAATTATATAAAAATAATGAATATAAAATCAAAAATAATTTTTAGGTTCATATAACCGAGAAGGTAACTATGGAATATGCTGTTGAAGTTAAAGATGTAAGTAAACAATATGGAGATTTCAGGGCGGTAAAAGACGTCTCGTTTAAAATTTCTAAAGGTATTTGTTTTGGTATATTAGGACCAAATGGTGCCGGAAAAACAAGTTTAATGAGTATGATGGAAGGGATTAGAACGATTTCATCAGGTTCAATTCATGTTCTCGGTATGGATGTTGACAAACAACTTAATCAAATCCAACCGAAAATGGGAGTACAATTACAGACCAGTAGTTATTTTCAATTTCTAACAGTGAGACAACTATTAGAGTTTTTCATTGCATTACGTCGTGCAAATAAAAAAACTAAAACGAATAATAATTTTTCTGTTATGGATATTCTCGAAAAATTGGCATTAACAAACAAAATGGATGTTAAAGTCAACGACTTGTCAGGTGGACAGAAACAACGATTTTCTATTGCGATAGCAATGTTAGAAGATCCTGAGATAATTTTTTTTGATGAGCCGACTACTGCACTCGATCCGCAAAATAGACGCTATACCTGGGAGTTTATAGAAAGTATAAAGAAGGATAAAAACAAAACTATTATATTAACCACTCATTATATGGAAGAGGCAGAATTTTTATGTGATGAATTGTTAATTATGGATCATGGAAAAATTATTTCACAAGGAACACCTAAAGGGTTAATTCGCGAATTGAATAAGTCACAGAGTATTTATATTAAATATCGAAATGGTGATTTTCCAAAGAACTATATTGATAATACTGTAGGTGTTGATAGTCACGAACGAAATGAAGATAGTATACTTGTTCACAGTCAACAATCTGTCAAAACATTAAGTTCGTTATTTGAATATGCACACACGAAAAATATAGAGATTATTGAGTTCGATGTGAGGTTACCTAACTTAGAGGATGTTTTTATTGCTAATACAGGAGTTGCACTAAGAGATGAGTAAGGTATGGGTATTTTTCAAATTAAGATTACTGCAACTTCGTTATGATAAAACAGCACTTTTTTTTAGCTATTTTTTGCCAATTGTTTTATTGATGGGGATCGGTTATCCGATTGAGTTGGCCAATAATAAAACTATTAGTCTGTACTATGATGATCAAGTTAATAGTGATAAAACCAAAAAGTTTTTAGACTATTTAGAAGGACATGAATTAATTGGACTAATTCAATATAAAGGAAAAGTTGAAGACTTTGCTGCTAATACAACCAATAGCAAATTGAAACATCTTCTGCAAATTCTTCCTGTTGTAGAAAGTGATGCGCAAAATGAGTATTCTTCCAGCGATATTGAAAGCTCAATTGTGTTTGATGCAAGAGTTGAATTGCTGTCAGGTAAAAATATAGATGAAAAGATTCAGCGTTATGCATTGAGCGAAATTATTAATAATTTTAAAAGAAGTAATAAATCGTTTATACATACAAAGACTTTACCGTTTAGTTCTGGATATTCTTATCTTTCCATATTACTACCTGGTTTGATAGGTATGACACTATTAACAATAGGTTTAAATGGATTTGGCGGTGTTTTGGTTAGTGAGTCATTTGCAGGGTTGTTTAATAATATAAAAACGATTAATGCTTCTCCTATTCCTTTTTTGACTGGATTGTTTTTGACTCGTTTATTGATTTCATACACAGTTGCCGCTGCGCTTTATCTTGTCGGTGTACTAATGTTTGAACTCGCAACAGAAGTTGACTACTTCTTACTGTTTTTAATTATTTCATTAGGTTGTGTTTCTTTTCTGGGCCTGGGTTTGGTAATTGCTGTACTTAGCCCATCAGCAAATGCTTTCAGCGGCATTGTGAGTTTTGTACAAATTCCATTCGTTCTTTTTAGTGGTGTTTTTTTCTCGACCACAGCGTTTCCAGACTGGTTGCAACTAGGTACTCAATTTATACCATTAACTCATCTGAATACAGCAATGAAGGCCATTCTATTTGATGATGTTAGTTTGTTTGAAATTTCAAAAATATCAAAAGAAATAATGGTAATGAGTCTTTGGTGTGTTGCCACGGTAGTTCTTGGATGGAAAAAATTCAAGTGGTAACACGAACAAATGCAATAATAGTAAGAGTTACAATGAGGTGTTTTTGTAAATAATTTGAACGGATTGAAAATAAAAATTCAACCTGAGCTCCTAGCACAGCGGTATAGTTAGTTATGCTGGAATAAATAGAATAATTCGCACTTGTTGCGAACGACTAAGGAAGAGAAATGAGTGATTTAATTGATAAGTCGCCCGAAAAAAATGCTATTTCAGCTTGCTGTCAGTTAGCTGATGATGAATACCAAAAAATTATTTTTGATTGGAATAAAACTGATAAACAATATGATTTGGAAATGCCGCTTTGTCAGTATTTTGAAAGACAGGTTTCGCAAACACCTGACAAAACTGCTGTGTATCTCGAAGGAGAGTCGTTAACTTATTACCAGCTCAATGAAAAAGCTAATCAGCTTGCTTACAGTATCCGTGAGAAATACAAAGAGAGTGTTGGGGTAAGTTTACATGCCGATACATTGATTGCTTTGTATTTTGAAAGAAATATTGAGATGATAATCAGCATACTGGCAGTATTGAAAGCAGGAGGGGCGTATGTTCCTATTTCTCCTGAATATCCTGAAGAAAGAATTTCATATATCCTAAACGATACGCAATCAAAGATTATTTTAACCTCAGATAGCTTAAAAAGAACACTGCAAAAGAAAGTTGTAGAGATACAAAGTAAGCTAATTATTATTAATGTTGATAATAATAATGATATTCAACATGCACCAACTGAAAATTTAACTCCACATTGCAGCGCTAATGATCTTGCCTATATTATTTATACGTCAGGGACAACTGGCAAGCCTAAAGGAGTAATGATAGAGCAAAAAAGCGTTATTAATCATTTCTATGGAATACGAAATGGTTTAGGCGATATTTTTAAACGAGTTGATTTTGCAACAAACTATTGCTTTGATCTATCAGTAACTTCTTATTTATTTCCTCTGTTTGATGGCGGTTGTGTTTATATCTATCCAAAGAATATTACTGAACTTGATAGTTATCTTAAGCATCTTGAAGATAATCGTATTGATTTTGTTAAAACAACACCAAGTATTGCATCTTTAATAAAGTTATCTTCTTACAAAATAGGGACAGTCCTTGTTGGGGGAGAGAGACTAACCTCTGAGTGTATTAATAGTTTGTATAAAAATACTCAAGTTCTTTTTAATGAGTATGGGCCAACTGAGGCAACAATCGGTTCGACTTTCACTCGGGTTAACTCAACGACTCAGACACATATTGGGAAAGCTTTTCCTAATGTCAAACTCTATATTTTATCTGAAACAAATCAACCTGTACCTATAGGGATTGATGGAGAGTTGTATATTGCTGGTTTAGGGGTTGCAAGGGGATATCATAATCGACCTGATCTTAATCAAGAAAGATTTATTCAAAATCCATTTGCATCTGAAAATGATATAAAAAATGGATATACGAGGCTTTATAAGACAGGCGATATTGTCCGTTGGTTGCCTGACGGAAATATCCAGTATGTTGGACGGAGTGATAGTCAAATTAAACTACGAGGGTTTAGGGTTGAACTGGGTGAAGTGGAAAGTGTTATCAATAATCACTTTGCTGTTAAGCAGTCAGTTGTTGTTGACTATAAGCAAAATGATCTCCACTTTTTGGTTGCTTATATTGTCATGCATGATGGATTTGATAGTAATAGCCAAGATATAGCTGGATATTTGTCACTTAAGCTGCCTGAATATATGGTACCTTCAACCTTTAGCTATATCAATCGAATACCATTAACCCACAATGGAAAAATTGATAAACGTGCATTGCCACAACCAAAGTTAAAAAGCAGCAGTAAATATGTCGCGCCAACCAATACTATCGAAAAATCAATGTGCTCCATTTGGGAAAATGTTTTTGGGGTAAAAAAAATTGGCATTGATGATAGTTTTTTTCAACTTGGCGGAAGCTCTTTACTAGCAATTAAGCTGCTTTCAAAAATTAGAACAGAGTTAGACATTGAGCTACCTATATCGTTATTATTTGAACAAAAAACAATTGCTAAGATTACACCTAATTTATCTGGGAAAATTCCGTTAGTCATTCCTAAATTTAGAAACGCTACAGTGAAGGATATAAGTACTACGGAAAAAGAAAATACTGACACTAAGTTCCCTCTCTCATATTCACAAGAAAGTTTATTGTTTATTGAGCGCTTCGAACAGGGCAGTTCGGCTTACCATATTCCAATGTTAGTACAGCTAATGGTTGATGCAGACTTTACTAAACTGAATGAAGCACTCAATATTCTTATTAAACGCCACTCAATCCTTCGAACTACCTATCATACTGATAATGAGGGTAATAATTTTCAACAGGTTAACGCTCAAGCTGTAAGATTTGAAACACAGAATTTTGAATCTACCGAACTCATGCTAAGTCAATATAAAAAGGAAGTCTTGCGGCCTTTTGTGCTAACACAAGAAGCCAGTATTCGTTTACGTCACTACAGAGTCAGATCACAAGAGTATGTGTTGTTCTTGTGGCATCATATCGCATTCGATGGTTGGTCAATGAATATATTTCTGCGAGAATTATCGCAGGTTTATCGAGCACTTGTTCAAAGTAAAGCCGTTAAATTACCTACGTTAGATATAAACTATATTGATTATGCTGCTTGGCAGCGTGATTACTTGCAAGGTGCACAACTTAGTAAGTTGGTTAACTATTGGCAGCGGCAACTAACTGGTTTTGAGACTCTTCAATTGCCAATCGATCATCCGCGTCCTGCGCAGTTTGATTATCGCGGTCAGGACTTTTATTTTGAACTGAGTTTAACACTCTCTGAACAATTGCGTGAACTAGCAAGAACACAAGAGACTACTTTGTACACGGTATTGCTCAGTGGTTTTTATATTACTTTAGCGACACTATCGGGACAACAGGATATTGTGGTTGGTACGCCTTCAGATAATCGGCATCATGCACAAACTCAATCACTGGTGGGTTTCTTTGTTAACTCATTGGTTCTACGTGCCGACGTTGATGGCGCTATTTCCATAACTGAATTACTTAGACAAGTTCATGAAGTCGTTCTTCAGGCTAAAATTCATGAAGAGCTTCCATTCGAAAAATTGGTAAAGCTATGTGAGGTCGAAAGTGATCCTTCAAGACATCCCATTTTTCAAGTGATGTTTTTATTACAAAAATTTGATGATGAGCTCGGTCGTGACTATGGGAAAGAGTTCGACCTACCTTTTCAACTGTCAACGTCACTTCTTGCTGGTATTGCTCATTCAGCAAAATTCGACTTAAGTCTAATTTTAGATGATTCCAAACCAATGATTAGTGGTGGAATTAATTTTGCCCAAAGCCTTTTTGAGGTAAGCAGTATTACTAACTTTGCCGCTATTTATCAGCATGTACTACAAAGCATTGTTAAAAATCCTCAGCAGTCGATAGAAGCTTTAGATAAATATCCATTATCTATCCGAGAAAAAACCTGGGCTGCTTACCAAGAGCTCAACGATACTTTAATTGATTATAGTCAACCAACAACTCTGATTGAAAAGATTAGCCAAGCTAGTCTAGACTCACCAAAATCAATTGCTGTTGCTTATGAATATCAATCCTACACTCATCAAAAATTATACGAATATTCAAATCAAATCGCACATTTATTACGAAAGCTAGGTGCAAAGAGAAATCATTTGATTGGTGTTTTTGTTGAGCGAAGAATTGAGTTTATTCCAGCAATCCTTGGAATTCTAAAATCAGGTGCTGCTTACGTCCCCATTGATCCGACTTATCCAAGTGAACGTATCCAATCGATATTATTTCAATGTGATTTTGAAATTGTCATCACACAAAATACACTCATAAATCATATTGAAGAATTAGCAGATAAGCCACTTAGAGACCTGATTTGTATTGATGAAGTTGATACATCATACCAATATAAGCAGCAATCGATGACTAATTACCTCGATAATAATGCGATAGTAGCCTGCTCAACCTTGCCATGTGAAATTATAAATAAACCGAACGATGTAGCTTATATCATATTTACATCTGGTTCAACAGGCCAACCCAAAGGGGTTCAGGTTACCCAGCAAAATATTTACAACATGTCCTTAATTTCAGATACATTTAACCTAACACCTGATGACAAAGTACTTCAATTTGCACCTCTGTGTTTTGATGTGTCGGTTGGTGAAATTTTCCCGATTCTATCGATAGGTGGTCAGGTAAGAATACTGCCGTCTGAGAAAAGATATTCGCCGCAAATGTTTGTTGATACAGTTGCAGAGCATGAAATAACGGTTATTTCGATGACGCCCAGCTACTTTTATCAACTGGTTGAAATAGCCACTCAAAATAAAGATAAACTACGTTCTGTTAAGAATATAAACCTTGGTGGAGAAGCGGTCTTACAGAGTCAGGTTAATCAATGGAAGTCTGTTTTCGGAAATCAAAATTCGATCATTAACTGCTATGGGCCAACTGAAACCACGGTATTATCAAGTTACCACATCGTTGATGCAAGAACGAATCGTTTGCGTGAAATGATAGTAATGGGTAAACCGATAAAGAACACTCAAATCTACATTGTTGATGATCAACTTCGTTTATGCCCGCCTAACCATAGTGGTGAGATTTTGATTGGTGGTGATGGCGTAACTCTAGGTTATCTTAACGACAAAGAAAAGACTGCTCAAGTATTCATAGATGCTAAGATAGAAGGATTACCAACGCAACGTTATTATAAAACCGGAGATTTGGGACGACTACTATCGAATGGTCAACTGGAGTTTTTGGGGCGCAAAGATAACCAAGTTAAAATTCGGGGATTTCGAGTTGAACTCGGTGAAATTGAAAATGCAATTAATGAACTGCCAGAAATAAAACAAGCCGTTGTAATTGATAGAAACCACAGTGGCAACCAGTATTTGGCTGCGTATCTTGTACTTAAATCAGGTTGTGAGATCGAACGAAGTTATCTAGCCAAAAAACTTGCGAATAAACTCCCTGATTATATGTTGCCATCTGCTTATAATATTGTCGACACTATTCCGTTAACTCACAATGGCAAAGTTGACAAAAATGCGTTGCCAGAACCTGAATTGCAAAATACTGATGGATATGTTGCACCAACCACAGCACTTGAAATATCGCTTTGCAAAATTTGGCAATCTGTAATAGGAGTAGAGCGAGTAGGGATTAATGATAATTTTTTCCGAATTGGTGGCAACTCAATTTTGTCCATTCAGCTGATAGCCGCTATTCGTAATGAACTGGAATTAGATATTCCCTTAGATACACTTTTTGAATATAAAACGATTACTAATATCATCCCAAAACTAACTCATGATACGTTGACGGTGATTCCTAAGTTAGAAGTGAATCAATATCCACTTTCTTTTGCACAAGAACGATTATTATTTATCGAACGCTTTGAGCAAGGGAGTTCGGCCTATCATATTCCTATGCTGGTAAAACTTAAGACTGATGTCAATTTTGTCAAACTGAGTGATGCATTGAATATGATTATAGAGCGGCATCCAATCCTCCAAACTATCTATAAAACGGATAAGCACGGTAATGATTTTCAGCAGGTTAGCCCTCAAGCTGTCAGATTTGAAACGCAACAATTTAAAAACACCACACAAATGTTAGCGCAATATATTAATGAAGTTTCACGACCTTTTAATTTGATGCAAGAAGTCAGTATTCGTTTGAGACATTATGTGGTTGGTTCAGATGAGTATGTCTTGCTCTTGTGGCACCATATTGCATTTGATGGTTGGTCAATGAACATATTTTTACAGGAATTGTCTCAGGCGTATCAGGCACTTATCCAAAATAAAACTGTTGAGCTACCAAATATAGCGATTAATTACGCTGATTATGCGGCTTGGCAGCGTGATTATTTAAAAGGCGAGCAACTCGACAAATTGATTAACTATTGGCAGCAGCAATTGTCTGGTTTTGAGACGCTTCAATTGCCCACCGATTATCCGCGTCCGGCACAATTTGATTATCTTGGTAAGGACTTTCATTTTGAGTTAAGTCTAGTACTCTCTGAGAAATTGCGAGAATTAGCAAAAGCCAAAGAAACGACTTTATACACTATATTACTCAGTGGCTTTTACATTACACTAGCGACCTTAACAGGACAACAGGATATTGTAGTTGGTACTCCGTCAGATAATCGGCATCATGCACAAACTCAGTCACTAGTGGGGTTCTTTGTAAACTCATTAGCTTTAAGAGCTAATGTTGATCTACAGTCTAGTCAAACAATTAATTCATTTATTGAGCAAGTTAACCAAATTGTAAAAAGTGCGATCATTCATCAAGAATTACCGTTCGAAAAGGTTGTGGATTTACTTGGTGTGGAGCGTGATAAATCAAGACACCCGGTCTATCAGGTAATGTTTGGCCTACAAAGTTTTGGTGAATTGACGGAGGACGAAGAAGAACTACCGTTTTCAACTTATAAACCATCAAATAGTGATAGTCGTTATAGTCCTGCAAAATTTGATTTGGGCGTATTTCTAAATGACGCCCGTCCAAAAATAAGCGGTGGAATTAATTTTGCTCAGAGCCTGTTTGATGTGAGCAGTATTGAGCGCTTTGCTACAATTTATCACCATGTTTTGCAAAATATTGTTACCAATCCTCAACAGTCGATAGAAGCGATGGATAGGTATCCACTATCTATTCGAGAGGAGACTTGGAGTGCTTACCAACGATTAAACGATACAGCAAAAGATTACACTAAACCAGCAACCTTGATTGAAAAAATAAATCAAGCCAACTTGCGTTCATCAAATGCAATTGCTGTTGCTTATGAAGAGCAGTCCTATACACATCAAAGGTTATACGAGTATTCGAATCAAATCGCACATCTATTACGAGAATACGGTGCGAAAAGAAAGCAACTTATTGGTGTCTTTCTAGAACGACGAATTGAGTTTATTCCTGCAATTTTAGGGATTCTTAAATCTGGCGCTGCTTATGTTGCTATTGATCCGACTTATCCTGACGAGCGTATTCAATCGATATTAGTTCAATGTGACTTCAATATTGTCATCACTCAAAGTAGACTAGTGAATCAAGTAGCAACACTAGCCAGTAAGCCTTTTAAAACAATTGTTTGTGTTGATCAAATTGACGCTTCTTACCAAAATATCAAGCAATCGATGACTCGCTGCCTTGATAATAATACAATTGCTGTCTACTCAACGTCACCGTGTGAAATTATTAATCAAGCCGACGATGTGGCCTATATTATATTTACATCTGGTTCAACGGGGCAACCTAAAGGGGTCCAAGTTACCCAACAAAATATCTACAATATGTCACTGCTGACAGAAATTTTTGATTTGACATCTGACGATAGCATGCTCCAATTTGCTCCATTGTGTTTTGACGTGTCGGTTGGTGAAATTTTTCCAATATTATCAGTCGGGGGCCAGGTTAGGATTCTACCGGCTGAAAAACGATATTCACCGCAAATGTTCATAGATACAGTTGCCAAGTATAAAATGACTGCTATCTCCATGACTCCCAGCTATTTTTACCAACTGGTTGAAGTGGCCTGCCAAAACAAAGAAAAGTTAAGTACAGTTAAGAAAGTCATTCTTGGTGGCGAAGCGGTTCTACAAACCCAGGTTAATCAATGGAAGTCTGTTTTCGGTGACGAAAATACGATCATCAATTGTTACGGACCAACCGAAACTACCGTACTGTCAAGTTGTCATTCTATTGATGCAAGTACTGATGGTTTGCGAGAAATGGTAGTGATGGGAAAACCGATTAAGAATACCCAAATCTACATTGTTGATGAGCAACTTTGCTTATGTCCGCCAAATCAAAGTGGTGAGATATTAATTGGCGGTGATGGTGTAACCCTAGGTTATCTCAACGACGAAGAAAAGACTGCTCAAGTATTCATAGATGCTAAGATAGAAGGAGCACCAACGCAACGTTATTATAAAACCGGAGATTTGGGGCGACTACTATCGAATGGTCAACTGGAGTTTTTGGGGCGCAAAGATAACCAAGTTAAAATTCGGGGTTTTCGAGTTGAACTCGGTGAAATTGAAAATGCGATTAATGATTTAGAAGAGGTAAAGCAATCGGTCGTTGTTGATTGCAAACACAACGGTAATCAATATTTGGCGGCATATCTCGTACTTAAACCAGACTATGAGATCGAACGTAGTAATCTAACAGAAAGACTTTCTAATAAACTTCCAGACTACATGTTGCCGTCAACCTATAGTGTTGTCGACACTATTCCACTAACTCATAATGGTAAAGTGGATAAAAGCTCATTACCGAAACCTGAATTTCAAAGTGGTGATGAATATGTTGCGCCAACCACGGCGCTCGAAACATCGCTTTGTCAAATCTGGCAAAACGTAATTGGTGTCGAGCAAGTAGGAATTAATGATAATTTTTTCCGAATTGGTGGTAATTCGATTTTGTCTATTCAGTTGACAGCCGCTATTCGTAATGAGCTGGAATTAGATATTCCTTTAGATACACTTTTTGAACAGAAAACAATTGCCAAGATTATTCCTAAGTTGACTTATGAAAAAATGGTTGTGATCCCAAAATTAAAGTCGAAGTATTATCCTCTTTCTTTCGCACAAGAGCGGTTACTGTTTATTGAACGTTTTGAGAAGGGGAGCTCGGCCTATCATATTCCGCTTTTGTTAGAACTTAAAGTAGATGTTTGTTTTGCCCAACTAAGTGAAGCAATAAGAATGGTTATTGAAAGACATCCTGTTCTTAAAACCATTTTTCAAACGGATAAAAAAGGCAATGATTATCAGCAAATATCAACTCAGGAAGTAAGATTTGAAACGCTACGATTCGACGACAAATCACAAATGTTATCTCATTTTAAGAGTGAGGTATCACGGCCATTTGATCTGTCGCAAGAAGTCAGTATTCGCTTGAGACACTATATGGTTGGTTCTCAAGAGTATGTAATGCTCTTATGGCATCATATTGCATTTGATGGTTGGTCGATGAATATTTTTTTGAAGGAGTTAACACTGCTTTATCGATCATTCAGAGAAGAAGGTCATGCTGAACTGCCTTTGCTAGAAATAAACTATGCTGATTATGCCGTTTGGCAGAGAGACTATTTACAAGGCGAACAACTCAACAAACTGGTTAATTTTTGGCAGCAACAACTGAGCGGTTTCGAGACACTTCAATTGCCTCTTGATCATCCGCGTCCACAGCAATTTGACTATCGTGGCAAGGATTTTTATTTTGAACTGAATTTAACACTTTCCGAGAAATTACGTGAACTGGCAAAAACAGAAGAGACAACTTTATATACGGTATTACTCAGCGGTTTTTATATTACACTAGCAGCTTTGTCTGGGCAGCGCGATATTGTAGTTGGCACGCCTTCAGACAACCGTCATCATGCACAAACTCAATCCCTGATAGGTTTTTTTATTAATTCGTTGGCTTTACGTGCTGATATTGATTTGCAGTTAAACGCCCAAGAATTGATTTCATCAATTCATCAAGTAGTCACTCAAGCACGAATTAATCAAGAGCTTCCTTTTGAAAAAATGGTTGAAAAATTGGGTGTTTCTCGTGACATGTCACGACATCCTGTATTCCAAGTTATGTTTAGTTTACAGAGTTTTATTGATAATGAGTTGATAAAGGACGATATTCCTTATCGGGTTATTGACGTTGATAGAGAGGAATATTATTCACCTGCAAAATATGATATTAGTTTGTTCTTGGATGATGCCAGTAAGAAAATCAAAGGTAATCTTAACTTCGCTAAAAGTCTATTTAATCTAGATACTATTCAAAGATTTGTAGCAATATTTAAATTAGTGTTATTGGAAATATCGGTTAATAAGCAAAAAACAATTGCTAACTATGAACTACTAACTACGACAGAACGACAAACAATTTTAGAAGATTGGAATGATACGAAAATGTCTTTTCCAAGTGAGAAAACGTTAGTTGATTTATTTGAAGAGCAAGTTATTGCAACGCCCAATGACTTAGCATTAACTTTCGAAAATAGCTCTTTAAGTTATGAGCAATTAAATGAAAAAGTCAATCTGTTAACAAGTGAGATACTCAATTTAGGGACTCTTGAAGGAATACAGCAAGATTCATCCTGTCCTGACTCAAATACTCAATATGTTATGCTCTATATGGAGCGAAGCCTTGAAATGGTGGTCAGTATTTTAGCTGTGTTAAAAGCGGGTTATGCTTATGTTCCTGTTTCTCCAGAATTTCCCGCAGAAAGAATTAATTTTATTATTGATGACGTGCAAGCGTCGATTGTTATTACGCAAAGTTGTTTGCTCGAAAATATGCAAGAAAAATTACCGAGTATTTGTGAACAGGCTAAGCTAATTGAAGCCGATAAAGTTGATAATAGCCATAAGGGAAGTGTTCACAACCATAATATCAAGATAGATGTTGAGGCAATCGCTTATGTTATTTATACATCAGGTACCACTGGTAAACCTAAAGGTGTCATGGTTCCGCATATTGGTGCGGTTAATAGAATTCATTGGATGCAATCCAGATACCCATTAAGGAAAAACGATAGAGTTTTGCAGAAGACTGCTTATACTTTTGATGTATCTGTTTGGGAACTTTTGTGGGCTAATCAAGTCGGCGCGACCATTGTTATGGCTCAACCAGAAATTCATAAAGATCCTCAAAAACTGGTTAATGCGATTGAATCTGAACAGGTAACTACATTGCACTTTGTACCATCAATGCTAAGCGCATTCTGTTATTTTCTGATTCAGAAAAAAATAAAAATACCTAAGTGTGTCTCGAAAATATTTTGCAGTGGTGAAGCTTTAACACTGACTCACTGGGAGGAATTCAACCAAGTTGCTCATGACAAAGTATCACTTTCTAATCTTTATGGTCCAACAGAAGCTTCGATTGATGTTACCTACTATGATTGCGATAAAACTATCCGAAGTAGTATTCCAATTGGTAAAGCGATCGACAATACGACACTTTATGTATTGAATGAAAACATGAAGCCCTTGCCTATAGGTGCAATTGGAGAGTTGTATATTGGTGGTGTTGGCTTGGCAAGAGGTTACCTCAATCGCCCGGAGTTAACGGCTGAAAAATTTGTCGTTAATCCCTTTGTCAGAGATAAATCAAGCCTTTGGCAAGAAAGACTTTATCGAACAGGTGATCTCGTGCGGTGGTTACCTGATGGTAATCTAGAGTATTTAGGAAGAAATGATTCTCAAGTTAAGATTCGAGGTTTTAGAATTGAGTTGGGTGAAGTTGAAAATGTCTTAATTAATGTACAATCTATAGCTCAGGCAATTGTTGTCGCAAATGAGCATGAAGGAAGGAAGTTTCTTGCTGCTTATATCATACTTGAAAAGGGATGTGAGTTAAATAGAGATGAACTGCGCTTAACTCTAGCAAGTTTAATTCCTGACTATATGATCCCAACAACCTTTACAGAAATTGATACAGTTCCCGTTAATAGCAACGGGAAACTAGATATAAAGGCATTGCCTAAACCTGAGTTTATTAGCACAAAAAAATTCATAGCTGCAGAAACTTTAGAAGAAAAAATATTGGTTGAAATCTGGGCAAGTGTTCTTAGTTTAGATGCCGATCAAATTAGTGTGAATGCAAGCTTCTTTGATTTAGGTGGACAATCGCTACTAACTGGTGTTTTAGCAAATAAAATTAATCAAAAATTTGGCTGTCAGCTTCACGTAGTTGATATTTTCGAACGTCAGTCAATTAGAGAAATAGTACAATATTTAGAAATCAGCAGAACTGACAGTTCGGAGATATTAAAAAGAGAATTAGTCGGAGATGTTTTACTTTTAAAACAAGGTGATGTTAATGAAACGCCATTATTTCTTGCCCATCCAGTGGGTGGGTATGCTCATTGCTATGCTCAACTGGCTAACTTGCTTCACTATCCAGGAGCTATTTATGGATTACAGTCAACGAGCAATAAAAGCAGTTCTCTCGAAGAAATGGCTACATTTTATCTTGATTTGATTGAAAATATCCAACAAAAGAATGGTCAATTAGAATCAAAAGATATTGAAGAAGTCTACCCTAAGATTGCGTTAGGTGGGTGGTCAATGGGAGGCGTTGTTGCTTATGAAATTGCACAACAACTAGAAAGACGCGGCGGTCAAGTTACTTCATTACTAATGATAGACAGTATTTCTCCGTTGCTTACATTCGACAGTGATGAAGTCAATCTTGAAATTACTTCAAAGGACGTACTCGATGCTATGGTTGGTGAGTTAGGAATTGATTTGTCAGAGCTAGAAAATAAAAATTTACAACAGATGGAAGCTCAGTCGATAGAGTCGCTTTTATTGAATTTACTTCATATTGCGCAACAGCAGTCTTTGTTGCCACAGGATTTTACCTGGGAAGAAATGCGCCTGAGATATAAAATAATTCAAAAAAACAGGCAGATTTTATCACGTTATCAAGCTACACCTTACCATGGAAATATTGGTTTAATTCGAGCTCGACTGAACAATCAAATTGATGAGCATCTTGGGTGGAAACCGTTATGCAACGAGGTGAAAACGACGATAACTGAAGGCAATCATTTTACTTTAATTTCTCGTCAATATGTAGAAGGTTTAGCGCAAATTGTTAATCAATACTTAGAGGGAAACTAGCCATTTCAAACATTAAAACTAAAGTGTGTAAAGTTTTGATTTAAGCAAAATAAAGCGAGAAAAAATATGATTTCACATGACATTATTCCATTAGATGAAATAAAGGCAGCCTATGAGAGAACATCAGATGCTGTTGTAAGAACACCACTGATAAAACTGAATTATCAGGAGTCACCAGCTGATATTTATTTAAAGCTGGAAAATTTACAACCCATTAATTCTTTTAAAATTAGAGGTGCCGGTAACAAAATTTTATCAGCTGACAAAGAGATTCTAAACAAAGGCGTGTGGACAGCAAGTGCAGGAAATATGGCACAAGCGGTTGGTTGGTATGCAAGAGAGTTAGGATTAAAAAGTACTGTAGTGGTGCCTGACTTTGCTCAGGATACCAAGTTGGAGCGAATCAGACAATTAGGCTGCGAAATATTGAAAGTACCATTTGCTGATTGGTTTAATATTATAAGCACTCATCAACATGAAGGACTTGAAGGTTTATTTGTGCACCCGGTAAGTGATCCAGCAGTTATGGCTGGTAACGGTACAATTGGACTGGAGATTTTTGAAGATTTACCCGATGTTGATACGGTCATTACACCCTATGGTTTGGGGGGGTTAAGTTGTGGTATTGCTTCAGCCTTTAAATCTCTTAATTCAGCGGTGAATGTTTATGCCTGTGAAACGGCTAGTGCTGCACCTTTCTCGGCTGCTTTAGCCGCTGGTGAGCCAGTAGATGTTGGATTTAACCCGAGTTTTGTAGACAGTATGGGAACTCCTTGTTTATTACCGGAAATGTGGGAACTTGCGAGTCAAATGATCGATACATCGATTGTTAGTTCACTGGAAGAAATTGCTTTTGCATTACGAGTTTTAATTGAGTGCAACCGTATAGTTGCGGAAGGGGCAGGAGCAGCATCTGTAGCCGCTGCATTATCGGGAAAAGCCGGCGGTGGAAAGATTGTATGTGTCATTTCTGGTGGCAATATTGACTCTTCAAAACTGACTAAAATAATCAAAGGTGAAATTCCTGATTAATCTTTATGGACTTAATCAGTAAGTGATTTAACGCTACCAAACTTATAAAAGTTTGCGACCAGTATATTAAAACAAAATATAAAATTGAGGAAATAACAATGAAAGTACTTATCGTTAATCAACATGAAGTTAGAGAATGGTTGCCAATGCGTGAATGTATTGACGCAATGGAAAATGCATTGGAAATGCTGCATAAAAATAACGCGATTAATCCACTGCGAAGAGCAATGTGGTTACCAGAGCAAAAAGGTATTTTAGGAATGATGCCGGCATTTATGGGTGACAACAATGTGATGGGACTAAAAGCCTTTAGTGTTATGCCTGGAAATATCGGCACACAATATGATGCCCATCAAGGTATGGTTATGCTTTTCGAAACGGATAAAGGTTGTCCTTTGGCCATTATGGATGCCAGCGAAATTACTGCAATTCGAACAGCGGCTGCAAGTGCTGTGGCAACTAAACTACTGGCAAAAAAAGACGCTAAAACTTTGACGATTCTTGGTTCCGGAGTACAAGCAAAAAAGCATCTTGAAGCGATTCTACTCATTCGTGATATTACTAAGGTTAATGTCTGGAGTCGAAACCCAGAAAATGCTAAGAAATTTGCCTTAAATGAGTCACAGCGTCATCAAATGGAGATCGAATCTTTTTCTAGTGCAGAAGAAGCTGTAAAAGGGGCTGATATTATCTGTACAACCACCTGGGCTGCAGAACCAATTTTAAAAGGCGAATGGTTGGAAAAAGGTGTACACATCAATGGGGCTGGAGCAAGTGTACCATTTATGCGAGAGCTTGATACTAATGCAGTTGTTAAGTCTAGGCTTTATGTTGATCGCATAGAGTCAACACTTAATGAAGCAGGTGATTTTCTCATTCCTAAGGAAGAAGGGGCATTGTCTGATGATCATATTGTTGGAGAAATTGGAGAAATTCTTATTAATAACTTATCTGGAAGAGAATCTGATAGTGAAATTACATTGTTTAAATCATTGGGAATTGGTTTAGAAGATGTGGCTGCGGCTAATCATATCTATAAAAAAGTAAAGCAAACAGGTGAAGGTTTATGGGTTGAGTTCGGAGAACTTAAAGACACTGAATAGTGAATCAACATAGAGGTCATTGGGTAACTGGTGTCGTATGATTTAGTACGAATAGATTAAATCATACGAAATGCTTTTTGAAGTTTGACGGCAAGTTATGTCCACAAGGTTGATGTATAGCTATATCTGTAATTGGTAAACATGATTAATTAATCTTTGTTCTTATGGTGTATTAGATGCTGCTAACAATTGACTAATACTGACTCAAAAGCCAAGTAAAGTACTGGTAATTAACTACTGGTAACTACCTACTGGCTATTATCTAATTAGTTTATTTTGTATGAATTGGATGCTGTTGGTATCAGTATTATGCGATTGGTCCTATTTTAATCCCAAGTGAAGTGAAATGTCATTAAGCTGTTAAATATACTACAAGCAATATTACTCTTGGTTAGAATCACATCGCTTGTGAATTATTCTGATGAGGAATATCTCAATGAAAAACTTTAGGTTGAAGATGAATTGTCTAAAAATTTTAAGCCTGTTAACATTTTTTACTTTTTCAAAAAATGGCTTGGCAAAAGACCATCAAGCGATAGAACAACAGAAAAAAGTAGCGGTTGTTACTGTATTAGAAAAGGCGGTATTAATTAGAGATATACTGGGTACTACTTACACTCCGCAATCTCAGATTATCTCCTCGCAAATTCCTGGCGTTATTGTTTCAAAAAGATTGGAAATGGGAAGTCAAGTAAAAGCAGGTAGTGTAATTGCTCAATTAGATGATCGCGAAGCGAATGCTCGGTATGACTTGAGTTTAGCTGAAGTCGATATGGCAAAAATTAGAGTAAAACAGAAACTGCTTAGTTTTTCTAGAGTAGAGAAAACCTACCAAAAAAAGCTTGCTTCGAAGGCTGAATACGATAGAGCCAACTTAGAACTAAAACAGGCAAATAGCGAATTATTGGCTTACCAGGCTAAAGCGAAACTCGCAAAGTATAGTTTGCAGAAACACCAAATAATTGCGCCTTTCGATGGGGTTTTGGTTACAGATTCGCCAGTAGTAGGAAAACAATTGATGCTGGGTGAAAAAGTTGTTGAATTACTTAATAGAAGTCATTTAAGAATTACAGCAAGCTTTACACCAGAAGAAGTTAGACGATTAAAATCGTCCACAGCCCATCTTGTATTTGAAAATTTTAATTATGCTGTTTTGAGCATAGCAAGCATCTCACCAAAAACAAATATTAAGAACGGAATGATAACCGTTGAGTTTAATTTGTCGAACAGGCTCAATGCGAAAAACTTTGAATTAGAAGATATCTTCAGTGGACAAGTATTGGTATTAAAGCTTATAGAAAATCGGTTATCGGTGCCTTCGCATGCAATCTCTGAGGATGATAATGGTCAATACGTCTTAACCGTACATGAAGGTCGAGTAGCGAGAGTAGGACTTGAAGATTTATCTGTTGGACTAAAAGTTATCGTCATGGGTAACGAGAAGGTTAAGCCTGGAGAAAAGATATCAACAATACCACTTGGGAAATCATCGTTTCAAAAGTCTTCAACTCAAAAAATATCAGTTGAAAATGTATCTGTCGGTAAAATTTCCGACAAGAGTAACTCAATTGAGGAAATACTTTAATGATGCAGCTATTTAAACAGCGAAGAGCGATCAATCTGCTCTTTATTGTTCTGTTTCTTTTAGGGGGGCTTGCGCTTACAAATTTAGGAACTGCTGAATTACCCGAACCTCCAGGAACCGGTTTGCGTGTCAGTGCAATTCTACCTGGTGCATCACCAGAAGAAATGGATTTAAAAGTCGCTCGATTACTACATGCTGCAATAAAAGATATTCCAGGTGTTGATGAAGTAAAAAGTGACTCAAGAGAATCACAACTTTTATTGGCCGTAAAGTTTGTTGATGGTCACCACGATGTTGACGAGCTTGCGACTGAAATAAGCCAGTTGATAAGTCAAGTTGTCGATCTACCTCCGGATCTGGAAGGTCCTTACGTTAGTCGTCCTGTCAATAGAATTTTTCCTGCGATGACCTTGGTTTTAAAAGGGGGGGCCGATCTTGAGAGACATAATGCCTGGTATGAGATCAAGCAAGTTCTCAAAAATATTAAACATATCGAACATATTGAAACATTGGGTGACCGTGAAAAAAGAGTTGAAATACAATTTGATCAGCTAAAGCTTTTGCAGCTAGGAGTGCGAATTGATCAAGTCGTTAGTATTGTAGAAAAAGCAATAACTGATCAATCTGCTGGCAGAGTTGAGACACTATTGTCGTTAAATCGAATCAGAGTAAGTTCTGCCCCAAAGAATATTGAACAGTTGTCTGCTATTCCAATCAAAATTGATAATGGCACTTTAGCGTTAGGTCAGGTGGCTGAAATTTCAGAAGTACTTTCTCCTGAAAAGCTAAGTATTAATTATAAAGGAGACAAAGCCTGGTACATCAATATCTTTCGACGTCAGGGTAGTAATATATCAATGCTTTCAGAAGCGACTAATCAAGTTATCAAACAGGTTAATGCTAAGTTTGAACGTCAACAACAGTCAATGCGTTTGATAGTTGTTCAGGATAGAAGCTTTATTGTTAGCCGAGTACTCGGAGAACTAGCACAGTCGATAATTCTCGGTATGTCATTAGTTGTATTAATACTCTGGTGCTTTTTCGGTATCCATAATGCGTTTTATGCAGCAATTGGTATTCCTTTTTCATTTGTTGTAACTTTTATTGTTATGGATGTCCTAGGCATTGGCTTAAATACTTTTACTTTATTTGGTCTTGTTCTTGTCTGTGGAATGATAGTAGATGATTCAATTGTCGTACTGGAAAATATCTGTAGCAAACTCGAACAGGGCATTTCAAGAGCGCAAGCAATCAGGCAAGGGTTAGTTGAAGTCATGCCAGCGGTTTTTTCTTCAACAGGCACAACGATTGCGGCGTTTCTGCCATTGTTATTAATGACCGGAGGAATGGGGGATTTTATTTCGCAAATTCCTAAAGTCGCCATTCTGGCACTAATTGCTTCTTTAGTAGAATGCTTTATTATTTTACCTGTACATATTTATCAACGTCGTAACAAAAGCAAATCGTTATCCGAGCAGCAGGAAAAAATTAAACACAACTATTTTAACCGAAATATAAACCGACTAGCTTCAAAAATGGCTCATCTGGTCAGTCGATTACTGAAATTTCCTGGGCGAGTCATTGCCAGTTTTTTTGCTTTGTTATTAATCACCAGTACACTGGCTTATTTCACTATGGACTTTAAGTTATTTGATGACGATGAGGTTCGTTCAATACGTGTACATTTAACTTTTCCAAAGACAACGGATTTACCTTTGACTCGTCAACTTATGACACATAAACGCAAAGCACTAGAGTCCATTCCGCAGATTAAAGATGTTATTATTCTTAATGGTTGGAGTGATTATAATTATAATCAACTTAATCGTTCTCATTTAGCTACCATAGAACTTCTTCTTAAAAAGAGTGCTTACGATTTTAACATTGCTAATGAAGTATCATTAAATGTTAAACGAATTTTAGAAAATATTCCTGGCCTAGAAAAACTTAATCTCGTATTGGCTAAAAATAAACCGCCAATTTCAGCACCAGTAAAAATCTTTCTTTATGGAAACGATGATAAATTACTTGCAAAAGCATACGAGAATGTCGCGAGCAAACTGGCTGCTATACCGTCAATTAAAAATATTTCTAATCCGCTTGAAGATGGCATTCCAGAAAGTGTATTTAATGTTAATAAAGAAATGGCTGCCTATTATGATCTTCAACCTAAAGAAATTGGTCAGCTATTGCATATGTCGGTTACAGGTAAGAAAATTGCCAAACTCGATAGGGGAGATGAAGTTGTCGATATTTACGCAATGGCTAAGCGAGCGCAAGATTGGCAATCTAGTGGTATTAGTCATATTACTTTACAAGATGGACAAGTGATAGCACTCAGTCAACTTGGTCACTTTAGTGAGCAACTTGCGCCAGATGTAGTTAAGCGATTTAATGGGCAGCGCTATATTTCAATTACTGCAGATATCGATCAATCTATTCTATCTGTATTTAAGACACATCGAGAAATAGAAAAATCTGTTACTGACTCTCTCTTGCCGGAAGGCGTTTCATTCGAACAACTTGGAGAGTTTAGTAGTACACAAAAATCACTGACATCAATGTTTCAATCTGCATTGTTAGCACTAGGTTTGTGTTATTTTATTTTATCGATGCTATTTCGTTCTTATACACAACCATTAGTTGTGTTGTTAACAATTCCTTTAGCCTATATTGGCGTAATATGGGGTATGACCTTAATGGGGAGAAGTTTAAGTCTATTTGGCCTTGTAGGGATTATTGGATTAATAGGAATTGTTGTTAATGACTCTTTAGTCTGGATTAGTTGTTACAACCAACTTAAGCAGAAAAACAAACGAGTGTCTCAAAACATACCAATCGGTTCAAATAATCCCGCAATGCAACAGAATGCTCAATTGACTAATCTAGAGATCAGTAGAAATTGCGCAGTTGAAGCTGTTAAGCTGAGATTTCGTCCTATAATGTTGACAACAATAACGACGATATTTGGACTGTTGCCAGTTAGTTTATCGGGTAGT
Organism: Aliikangiella litoralis; assembly: GCF_052495765.1. The sequence continues at coordinate 3,003,866 of NZ_CP199292.1, forward strand.
GCTGGGATTGCAGGTTCAATGGCTGTTACTATATTGAGCGGACTTTTAGCCGCCTCATTATTGCTATTGATATTTTTGCCAATCTGCGTTGTAATAATTGATGATATTAACGAACGAATTAATCGATCCGATATGCGATTTTCACTAAAGAAAATAATGTTTTTTCTACCGAGAAAAGCAAAGGCTAGTAAGGTAGATGCTACTACATGAGCTGCTTTATTCTGTTCTCTATCCACGCAGCAGTGGCTTATTTACACTTCTTGTTGTCCTGGCGATTTTTTCCTCAAAGGCGAGATAATTTTTTCGTCCATCTGTTTTGGTACTTAATGGTACTCAGTTTCTCCTTTCATTTTATTAGTGCTACTTTCTATCTCGCACTCGGGTTTGAAATAAGTGAAGTTTTAAAGTACAGCTCCATACTGGGGTATTGGATGCTTTCTATCATGCCTTGTATTCTTTCTACGTTATTTTTAGGTGAGTTAACTGTCATGCCTAAAAAACATAACCCAATGGCTTCTATGCTTTCTATTATCAGTCGTGATGCAAAGAAGCTTTTTATTGTTTGTTTCATTATTTCGATCATTACTATTCTAATGTCAATGAAGACCGCTTTGCCACTTGATCAAAGAGATTATCAATTTGGAAATCGATATGCGCTTGCTTATATGGCTGCTTTTGGTATTGTCTGGGTCGCCATGCTTGTTTCTGGGTTACGTCCGGTTGAAAAAGGTCGCCAATTTATCAAACCTGCATTCCGTTATGTAATGGCTATCGTCCTATTATTGATACTTTCAGTTTATCTTATCGACTACGGAAGAGCCGGAGGAATTATTTCAATTACATCAACGGTTGCGCTATCACTTTGTTTTTGTTGGTATCGCTTTCGTACTCAATTTATGGACGTCATTCTGCGACAGTTTCTTCGAATTTTAATGGTCATTACTATTGTTTTTGTATTGAGTCAGTTAATATTCTGGATGAATTTAAGACAACTTGATATTAATTCTCAAATGCTGCTTCTCTTCGCTTTTGTAATCACTTTTGGTCTACTTTTTAGTTGGTTTGACCGAAAGTTAAATTCATTATGGCATCCACCAATTACCAGCTTGTCACTTATTCACTCCGAATTACCGGCGATATTAACTCAGTCAACAGAAATTGATCAATCAATCAAAAAAGTAGAAAGTTATCTTTCGCATTTGTTTTCTACTCAAGTTTCTATTAATCGACCAATGCCACATGCCGTTCATACCTTAAAGCTTAAAAGTGAACCTAAAATTGAAGTCCATCTGGGCTATCTTAGACGTTGGATGCCGTGGTTTTCAGAAGCTTTAAACTGGGTTCGGACTGCTGCCTTATATTTACAAGGTCATATTAAAGTATTGCAAACGCTAGAGTATGAACACCAACAAAAATTAAAAACAGAAGCGCTAGCTGGATTGGCAGCCAAAGCTGAATTGATCGCTATGCGTTCCCAAATCAGGCCACACTTTTTATTTAATATATTAAATTCTATACATAATTTTGTGACAACCGATCCGAAAAAGGCTGAACACACGATTGAACTACTTGCTGAACTCATGCGAGGTGTATTGCAGATATCTGATAAAGATGAAGTTTCACTTGCACAAGAACTTGATTTGGTAGAAAAGTATCTCAGTATAGAAAAAATCCGCTACGGCGAACAATTTCAATACGAAATGGATATTGATGAACAATGTTTAGTTGAGAGTATTCCTTCTTTCTCGATCCAGCCACTGGTTGAAAATGCGATAAAACATGCTGTTGACAATCAGATTGAACCAGTGAACATTAAAATTGTGGCGTTTAAAGCCAGTAACTTGCTTAAAATTAAAGTAATTGACGACGGACCTGGATTACTCAACCACTCTTCCAAAGGGTTAGGTATGGCACTTCAAAATATTGAAAACCGATTAAAAATTTTATATGGTGCAGACGGTCAATTTACTTTATTAAATGCTTCTGAACGTGGGGCTATTGCAATGTTTCAAGTACCTTTGGTTTCAACTTAGATTCATTTAAAATGAAAGAAAAAATTAGTGTACTTATTGTTGATGATGAAGCGGCTGCTAGAGAAAAGTTGCAACGCTATGTCGATCTTGATAATCGTTTTGATGTGATTGGCCAAGCAGGAAACGGGCAAGAAGCAATAGACAAAATTACCCGTTTTCAACCAGAAGTCTTATTACTGGATATCCAAATGCCAGGAATGAGTGGTTTTGATGTATTAAGGTTAAAGGACGGTTCAAACACCGCAGTCATTTTTACCACGGCTTATGACGAATATGCAGTTAAAGCTTTTGAAGTCTCTGCGGTAGACTATATTTTAAAACCGATTAGCGAGTCTCGTTTAAAACAGGCTCTAGATAAAGTCTCTAAGCATTTAAAGCTTAATTGGAATGAGAAAATAAATTCAGTTCTTGACAACCTACCACAAAAAAATTACATACAACAAATTGCTGTACGTCAAGCTAAACGCATCAAGTTGCTAAAAATCGAAGATATAAACTTCATTCGCTCGGAACATAGGCTTATTAATATCTATAGCGCCGATGGGGAAAGGTTTTGGACAAATGAAAGTTTAACGCAGCTGGAATCTAGGCTCGACCCTAAGCGGTTTATGCGAGTTCATCGAAGTTCGCTTGTTAATCTTGACGCTGATTTTGATATTGAAATCTGGGATAGTGGGCGTTTAAAAATTCATTTTTCTGATGGTAATCATTTAGTTGTTAGCCGTGAAAATGCAGAGCGACTACGTGATAGGTTAAAAATATGAGTGGGTGGGGCTAAACTAGCTTTTTAATGGAATATCCAGTCAGCTACTTACATTATCTATCACAACCATTGAATGATATTTTTGAATGTGATTGTTATCAAAAAGACAACCTTCGAAATTTGGGTCTGGTGATGTGATGTTAGACTATTACAATAGAATGCAAACTCGCCATAATATTATTTTGATAATGCCGTGTTCGGTTGAGCAGGGATCAATAAAGACAATCCTGCTGCGAGCAATAGGAATCCCGAAGACACAAACAAACACCATTCGAGCCCATAGGCTTGATATATCCAGCCCGATAATACGGTGCCGAGCAGGCGTCCCATAGCATTCGCCATGTAATAGAAACCGATATCGAGTGAAACGCCATCTTCTGTTGCCAGATTTACAATCAAAAAGCTGTGCAGTGATGAGTTGATAGCGAAGAGCACACCGAAAATTAGTAAACCAAATATTAGGGCAAACTCAATATCAAATGACTGATAAAAACTGAGACCGATGAGGGCAGGAATAAAGGCCAAAGACATTGCCCAAATAAAAGCGGTTCGACCACCAGGCGTTTGTGTTTTGTCTCGATGCGTCAGCTTAGGAGTGAGGGCTTGAACGCCGCCATAACCAATGATCCATAATGCTAAAAAACCACCTACATAAGAATGAGACCAGTCTAATTTACTAGATAGAAAAACTGGTAATGCCACTACAAACCAAACATCCCGTGCACCAAATAAAAATAAACGTGACGCCGATAAATAGTTAATAGCTTTGCTTTTAGAAAATAATTCCGAAAACTTTGGTTTATTTTTACTTTTGCCAAAGTTCTGTTTCAGTTTAATTACACTCAAGATCCAAACCAGCAATAGCATGATGGCCATGAACAACATCGCGCCCTTAAAACCTAACAAGGAAAGCAGCAAGCCGCCCATGAAAAAACCAATACCTTTGAGTGTATTTTTCGATCCCGTGAGCAGTGCGACCCACCGATAGAGTTTGTCATGCGCATCTTTCGGTACCAGTAATTTGATGGCACTTTTAGCGCTCATTTTATTTAGATCTTTGGCGATCCCGGAGAGCGCTTGTGCCGCCATAACCCAGGGCACGGTAAGCCAGCTTGATGGCACTAGCAACAATCCAAGCGCTACCACTTGCATGACCAATCCCACGTTCATGGTTTTATTCAAACCGAGATGAGCGCCAAGCCAACCACCGACTAAATTGGTTATCACGCCAAAAATTTCATAAAATAAAAATAACATGGCGATCTGCAAGGGACTGTAACCAAGCTGATGAAAATGCAATACGACTAACATACGTAACGCACCATCGGTCAAGGTAAATGCCCAATAGTTGCCCGTTATGATCATATATTGCCGGATTTCGGTGGATAACCCTTGCAGCATGCTCATGTGATCTAGACTCCTTGCTCAATCACCATCTGTAGCAACTCTGCGGTTCGGTTGGCATATCCCCACTCATTAATAAAAATGTATCTAAAAAATGGAGGTGTAGGGGGATTGAAAGTGCTTTTGGCCGAAGCTGTTTCACTTTTGCTTTCACATCAGCCAGCGGCATATCCATCATCCGCATAATCAATGCCGCCATGAGTCCGGTGCGACCACTGCCGCCTTTGCAATGAATGGCAATGGTATTTTTGGTACCCGGACAGGGCGTAAAAATGAGTGCGCCCGTTTCTAAATGTAAGATATCATAAGGATGCATGATTAAGTCTCGGAATGAATAATAGTAAAAGAATTTTTAGAACGGTTTGTAAAAGCCACCAGCGAGAGCATGACTGGGACTTCAACCAAAACACCGACCACGGTCGCTAACGCTGCGCCGGAATGTAAGCCAAATAAGGAAATGGCTACAGCAACCGCCAACTCAAAAAAATTAGACGTGCTTATCAAACAAGCTGGTGCTGCAACGTCATAGGAAAGCTGAAGTTTTTTGGCAAACCAGAACGTAATGAAAAAAATGCCGTAAGTTTGAATTAACAAGGGTATGGCGATCATGGCCATTGCTAATGGCTGAGTTAAGATAACTTCAGACTGAAAGCCAAACAACAACACGACCGTGGATAAAAGCCCAACTATCGACCAAGGTTTACAATATATTAAAAAACGCGTCATTCGATGGGGGCTCGATGAACTTAGCAACCAGCGACGCGTGAGCACTCCCGCAATTAACGGAAATACAACATAAAGCACAGTCGACAAAACTAACGTTTCCCAAGGAACAGAAATTCCGCTGATCCCCAATAACAATCCCGCAATTGGCGCAAATGCAAAGATCATAATCACATCGTTTACTGACACTTGCAGTAAGGTGTAACTGGGATTGCCATTGGTGAGTTGACTCCACACAAAAACCATAGCCGTGCAGGGGGCAACGCCCAGCAAAATCATACCCGCGATGTATTCCTTTGCTGTCATTGGATCTACCCAGGATGCAAACACCAGTTCAAAGAACAGCCAACCCAAAAGCGCCATAGTGAAGGGTTTGATTAACCAATTGATGACGAGCGTTAACATCAGTCCTTTCGGTTGTCGACTCGCTTGTTTCATCGACGCAAAGTCCACCTGTATCATCATGGGATAAATCATGGCCCAGATTAGCAAGGCAACGACCAGGTTCACGTGCGCATATTCAACTGCCGCGATCTGCTGAAAAGTATCGGGGAAAAAGTTACCCAGAGTCAGCCCCAAGAGAATTGCTAATGAAATCCACAACGACAAATAACGTTCAAATACGCCCATCTTCATTAGCCTTTACACAAAAAAGCTTTTCGAGTCGGTCGATCACCCATGTCGGTTAGTCGACTCAAAGGTTTTTCAATGGCTTGTGAATGATTGGCTTCCGTCGTTTCCAAGATCGATATCGCCCAGGCAGGAAGCGTTACGTTTAATCGGTAATACACCCATTGTCCATGACGATCATCTTCAAGGATCTCAGAGTTTTTCAGATAGGCAAGATGCCGTGAAATTTTCGGCTGGATCTCATCGAGAGCGGTGGTCAGTTCACACACGCATAGCTCACGCTCCTTCAGAATAAGAAGTAAGATCTTTAATCGGGTATCGTCCGAAAGGCACTTATAAAACTGTGTCGGCTCAAACATAGCTAAATCGTTTTTTTGTTTATCTTGGATCAACAAAAACATTTTGATCCGTTTATAATAATATATGTATATGTGTATATGCATATATTATGCAGGAGACGAACGAAAGTAAAGTGAAACTTTTAAGAGCGTAACTGTAAGTAACAGTGAGCTCGAATGGCTCCAGAGTATGGTTGGTAGCGATGAAAAACGCCGTTTACTTTTCGATTTAGACAATTCAATTCAATCCCTGACGAGCAAACTCGATGATGCGCCGGAGCTAGTGCAGCTCACTGGAATATACCATAATCTGGTTCGCCAATGGTCACAAATCTGAGATGCTAAAAAAGTCAACGAGGGTTTACTAAGAAAAATTCAAAATTAAATTGAATCCATGTGAAAGCTCGGTTACTTTAAAGCATATCCTGAGTGGCCAATAAACTTGTGATAAATTCATAAATTCGTAAGTGGTTGAATTAAAACTTGGTACAAACAAGCTATCAATATAAAAGCTTGTTTGTTAGACGAACAATTTATAGAGGTTCCCGTAAAAGGACTAAGCGATGAATCTTCAGCAGCTGTTTGTGTCGAGGGAAGCTGTATCTATGGACTATTAAACAAAGAAAATTTTATGGAGCAATTATGAGAAAAATCATAGTTTTTGTTATTCTTTATACACTTCTATCTCCTGTTACTGCAAGAGAGAAAAACGCTTTAGATTATGAATTAAAGTCAAAGATTTCTGACCATAATTTAATCTGTGAATTAGAGTCTTTGAACGAGCTAGATGGCACGAATGTTGAGAGTTCTACGCCTAAAGTTAAATTCAGAATAGAAAGAGCAAGTAAGAGCGAGGTTTACATGTCCCCAGTTTGGGAGGGCGAGGGTCAAATGCCATACAACCCAAAGCTAGAAATATTAGGTTTTTATGATATTGATGATGATGATGCCATGTGGTTACTAGCTAATTCAGTATTTGGAAAGCTAGTTATAAGATACAACCACATTGCTCAAGATAAGTCCGTTCAAGACGGAGAAACGACTTTGTCGATATCTGCTATGACTGCCGAGAGAAACCAGCTTGGTAGAATTTATGCTGGTATTGGTTTTTGTAAGATAGACAAAGAAGCAAAGTCTGACTTTCCGTTTAAGGACTCAGAAATCCCTCCGCAAAATTATTCTCATGCAAAAATGTACTATTATCCAGATTTAAAAATGCCAAAGCATTTTATGGGGATTTCACTAGGCGGAAGGGAGATATCCACCATTGTCAAAGAACACAAAGGCACCGTCGTAAAACATTCTAATTGGAAGCAGGTATTTAAAGAGCCTAAAACTCGTAAATACGCCCAAGCACTTTGCTATATTCCAAGACATCTACTAGTGTTTTTTGACGAAAAAAATGCACCTTTGTCCTATGTTGAGGTATGTTTGCAATGTAAAGGTTATAGGAGCAGCGATTTTAAAACTAAGCTTGATATCCATGAATTCGCGAAAGTTGTGAATGCAGCAAACCTTCCAATATCACCTGAAGGTATTAGCTTAGAAAAATATATTCAAAAAGATAAAGAAGCTATCGAGTATTTTGAAGCACGTCGCTCTAAGGAACAAACTAAGTGATTTTGGGAGTTAGTATTCAAATTAAAATAATTAATACAAAACTTAAAAAACAAAGTGAATAAAAGCAAAAAGATTACATTAATAGTGAAAAAATACGGTCTATCTCGATCACAATATTCTAGACTCATTACTAAAAAATAGAATTTCAAACTTATTAGACTATTTCCTAGATGAAGACATTGTCTATTTGTTCAAATGAAAACCTGGTTGAAATCAGAGAATCGGTCGAATATGAGGGGAAGTTACTTGCAATCCTAAAAAAGCTCAATGCCAAGTATTTGTTTATTGAGAATGATAAGTTTGGAAGAGCAACTGGTAAATTTGAGTTTCAAGATAGTAGCCTCTGGACTTCTATTTTGATTTAGATAATGTACTATCTGAAACTACAGATTTAATTTTTGGTTTGGATAAAATTATTCAAAAGTTTTATGGCGGAGCAAGCGATAAGTCTTATTCAGAAATATTACAGTAAGCTTCTCAAGATTTAGGCCGTATGCTTGATGAAGAAATTGAAGAGAAAAATTGGCGATATAGAAGAAAAGGTTGATTCACTTATTGATAAAGCCTCACAACAGAACCAAAACGCGAGAACTCAGGGGTGGCTATTAATACAAATTGCTAATACTGATTTGTCTACACCAATCAGGAGACTCAATTTCATATAAACTATGTATTAGAAATTGAGGAAAGTGTAGTAAAAGGATGCCTATGAGTCACACAATTTAAGAAATAACCTATTGAAACTATCTTGTTTAGATTCCTGTTATAAAAAACACTAATAAGTTTTAATAGGTTAAGATTTATATTACCGCTTAAATGTGTGTGTTCTCATTTATGTTTAGTATCATTGATTCATGACTATATTCAGCTTAAAAACATTTTGTTTTTCGCGACATATATTGTTATTTCATATTTTGTATTGTTTTTTAACATATCGCATCACGTTTGGCACATTGGAAGAAGAGTTATTTGTTTATTACGAGATTGAAAGTTACTATGAAAACTACAATCTAATTGAACCGATTACTGTTAATCGATTTAGGTACCGATAATACTGTTTGCTAAATGATATAAACAGCTTGTATTTCTAACTTCTGCCCCCATATTAGATTAGATGGCGAAAGTGTCTTTTGCCTAAAAAGGGAGGTAGATTCCGTGTCCCAAGATAATAACCCACAAGGTGATCCGTGGGGAGGAGGAAACAACTCTCCCCCCGAGCTCGAACAATTCATTAAACAAAATACTGAGCGTTTTAAACGATTTCTTCCGGGGGGAAGCCCGTCAGGATTTTTGTCCCTCTTAACTGTCATTTTTCTCGGCACACTCATATGGACTGCATTGTATACGGTTCCAAGCGATTCGGTTGCGGTGGTTCAGAGGTTTGGTAAATACACCCATGACGTCCCATCTGGTCTACATTTTAAATTTCCTCTGGGTATTGATTCAGCAACTATCGTGCCGGTCAAAAGGCAACTCAAACAAGAATTTGGCTTTGCGACACCCGGCGCAACTGATCCCTATCAAATGCCTAGAACTTATGATCACAGCCGTGAAACGCAAATGGTGACCGGTGATTTAAATGCTGCACTAGTTGAATGGGTGGTGCAGTACCGAATTTCAGATCCGGTTAAGTTTTTGTTCGAGGTAAGAGAGCCTAGTGAAACACTGAGATATGTCTCTGAATCCGTTATGCGCGAAGTCGTAGGTGATCGCACTGTTGATGAAGTGATAACAGTTGGTCGCCAGAACATTGAATCTGAGGCGCTTACGAAAATGCAGGAACTCTCGACTAAGTACACAATGGGGATCAGTATTGATCAGGTTCAGTTGAAAAATATCAATCCTCCGAAACCGGTTCAAGAGTCATTTAATGAAGTCAATCAGGCGCAACAGGAAAAAGAAAAGCTGATTAATGAGGCGCGCAGAGATTACAACAAAGTCATCCCTCTTGCACAAGGTGAAAAAGATCAGCGTATTCGCGAGGCAGATGGTTATCGCATAAAACGAATAAATGAAGCCGAAGGTGATGCCGCCAGATTCAATGCCCTGTACTCAGAATACATTAAAGCCCCAGAGGTAACCCAACGCCGAATCTACATAGAAACGATGCAGGCCGTTTTACCGAACATTCAATCGAAAATCATCATTGATGAACGAACCGGTAATGTTTTGCCCCTGCTTAACCTTGATGGTAAGACAGGAGAAAAACAATGAAAACGTTAAAAAATTCGATATTCATCGGGCTAATAGTGCTGGTCGTGCTTAGTTTAAAAAGTGCACTTTATACAGTTAGTGAAGTAGAGCAAGTCATTATTACTCAATTCGGTAAACCCGTGGGCGAATCAGTTATCGAAGCCGGCCTTAATATCAAAATGCCATTTATTCAGGCTGTTAATGCTATTGATAAGCGTGTATTGGAATGGGATGGTGATCCTTCGGATATGCCGACCAAAGACAAACTCTATATTTCCGTTGATTTATTTGCTCGTTGGCGAATTACCGATCCACTGCAGTATTTTTTACGGCTAAAAGATGAACGTAGTGCCCAATCCAGGCTTGATGATATTCTGGGCAGTGAAACGCGTAATGCTGTGGCAAAACATGAACTTATCGAAATCATTCGTACCACAAAAAATCGAGAACCATTACAAACTGAGGTATTAGAAAATAATGATTCTGATTTAAATGTTGGATTGCTAGTACCTATTCATAAAGGACGAAAACTGGTGGAGCAAGAAATATTTACCGCGGCAGCGGATAAAGTCAAAGTGTTTGGTATTGAACTACTGGATATTCGTTTTAAACGGATCAACTATAACGCGAGTGTCAGACCTAAAATTTATGAGCGCATGATTAGTGAACGTCGGCAGATTGCAGAACGTTTTTTATCTGAAGGTAATGGCGAAGCTGCACGAATTCGTGGTGATCGAGTGAGAGAGCTGAATAAAATTCAGTCAGAAGCTTACCAACAAGTTGAAGAAATTCGTGGACTTGCAGATGCAAAGGCAACAGAAATTTATGCGCTTGCCTACAATCAAAGCTCGCAATCTGTCAATCTCTATGAGTTTACTCGAACAATGCAGTCTTACTCGACAATTATTGCTAAAAATACAACCCTGGTTTTATCGACCGATAGTGATTTATTTAAGTTTCTAAATGGCATTGAATCCGCTAAGGATATTTTAATTACAGAGCCTTAAATCAGTTAAATGAATCAGTTAAATAGACATCAATCTTGAACCGTTGATACTGGATTACTCCAAATTTTTAGGGATAACGAAAATGAAAGCCAATGATACATCAATGCTCAAAAAGTATGGCATTACTTGTGAACAAAAATGCATCTACAAGTATAAAACTTATCGGTATGACAAGCTTCAGGATGCAATCAATTTTGCCAAACTTGATCGCGAGCTAGAGGATGAAAACTTGGACCTATTAGCGGTTGATAACAACGTTCAATCAAAACAAAGTGAAGCTGATGATTGAACCTGCAAGTAGTAAGCGAGGTCATTCAACACAATTACCTAAAGAGCATATTGACTGGATAGTCCAACCCATTAATCGATTTGTTAAGGTTGAAGCGGCGGCAGGCGTTGTTTTGCTGTTATTCACCCTATTGGCTTTATCCTTGGCAAATTCACCACTGAGTGAAACCTTTGCCAGCTTTTGGCATATCTCCCTTGGAATAAATTTAGGAGATATAGTGTTTGAGCGCTCATTACATGGATGGATCAATGATGCAATAATGACCTTGTTTTTCTTTTTGATTGCATTGGAACTCAAACGAGAGCTAGTGCTCGGAGAATTGCGTAATCCTCGGCTTGCGATGCTATCAATTTCAGCTGCCATAGGTGGAATGTTAGTGCCAGCACTGGTATATTTATTTTTTCAATATGGTGAATCTGGTCAGCGAGGTTGGGGAACGGTTATGGCAACCGACACCGCCTTTGTGATTGGTTGCCTTGCACTACTCGGTCAGCGTATTCCAAAGAGCCTAAGAGTGTTCATGCTATCATTGGCTGTAGTTGATGATATCGGTGCCATCATCGTCGTCGCTATTGGGTATGGCAGTGATATTAATTGGCTCGCTGTTGGACTGGCGTTACTTGGTTTCATTGTGGTTAAAATGATGTCCTTTCTTGGCATCCGTAGTATGACTTTGTTTTTTATGGTGGGAAGCCTTATATGGCTAGCGATTGATGCTTCAGGGATCCATCCAACGGTTACCGGCGTTATTCTAGGATTAATGACCCCAACCAGAAAATGGGTAACTGATGAACGATTGCATACTATTGTCAATTGCATAGTCGCTTATCCTCCTGGCGATCATTGGAGTGGTGATACGCCTGAACGCAAGGCATTAAAAACGGCTGAGGCAGCGGCTCGTGAAACGCTTTCGCCAGTTGAGCGCCTTGAAATAGTGCTTCATCCTTGGGTTGGTTTTGTTGTAATGCCTCTGTTCGCTTTTGCTAATGCAGGTATTCCACTTACCGGAACAAATTTTATTACGCCACTAACAATGGCCGTAATTTTTGGATTCGTGGTTGGCAAACCTTTGGGAGTCTTCTTATTCAGTTGGGCTGCTGTTCAACTGCGAGTCGCCGTACTGCCATCCAGTTTAAATTGGCGAATGATTCTTGGTGGTGGCATGTTAGCTGGTATTGGCTTCACTATGGCTTTATTTATTGCCAACCTGGCTTTTAATCCTGCTGAAATTAATGCTGTTAAACTAGGGATTCTCTCAGCATCAGTATTCTCTGCGTTGCTCGGTTTTGCGTTGTTATGGTATTTTTCTAATTCTACAAACAATGTGGATGTGAACAACGCTTCCTGTTATGCACAGCAACAGCACGTCCCGAAATCTTAGAGGCATTGGTATGACTCCTACGACGAAAAAGCAATGGCGTGAACGCTACTTAACGAGATTAGATGAAAATGGTTTTGAAAAGAGCTATTGGTCTTTAAAGAAACTAGCCCAGGATTTTAACTTCGTACTGAGTGAACAGCCGTTTGTTACCAAACTGTTTTTAGAAAATGTCATGCGGAACTTTGAAAGTAATGTAGACAGGGAAAATATGGGATCTTTGCAGGCACTAATCAAATCATTAAGCAAAACAGGTGATGGTGGTGATTTTGAATTTCAATTTTATCCCAGTCGAGTGCTCATGCAGGATTATACCGGTGTACCCGCTATTGCCGATCTGGCAGCAATGCGCGATGCCGTGTTCGCTGGCGGCGGTGACGCTGAAAATATTAATCCAATGTGTCCTGTTGATTTAGTTGTCGATCACTCTGTGATCGCCGATCAAGCTGGCCATTCCGAAGCCTTACTACACAATCGTCAACGCGAAATGGAACGTAATCAAGAGCGTTATCAATTTTTAAAATGGGCCCAGAATTCCTTTAATAATCTAACCGTTGTTCCACCCGGCAAAGGGATTTGCCATCAGGTCAATCTCGAGTATTTTGCCCAAGTGGTGCGTGAAAAAGAGGGCGTGCTCTATCCTGATACCTTGGTAGGTACTGACAGTCATACCACAATGGTCAACGGACTTGGTGTGCTTGGCTGGGGAGTAGGCGGCATCGAGGCCGAGGCGGTGATGTTAGGACAGCCGCTCAGTTTAAACGCACCTAATGTTGTCGGCGTCAAGCTAGTCGGAGAGTTAGCGCCAGGCGTTACCGCGACAGACTTGGTGCTAAGCATTACCGAAATTTTGAGAAACTACGGCGTGGTAGGTAAATATGTCGAGTTTAATGGTTCCGGTGTTATCAAACTCAGCGTTGCTGATCGTGCTACCATCGCTAATATGGCACCAGAATATGGCGCGACTTGTGCGTTGTTTCCAATTGACGCAAAAGTTATTGAGTATTTAACCTTAACCAATCGTTCAGCCTCATTAACTAAGCGAGTACATGATTATGCGGTTGCGCAGGGCCTGTTTTACAACACCGAACATCAGACCGAATCGCCCCAGTATAGTGAAAGCTTAAGCATTAATTTAAATGAAATTGTGCCTTGCGTTGCTGGACCCAAACGTCCACAGGACCGGTTACCACTTGCTGCGATCAAACGAAAAACGCTGGAAGAAATCGAATTGGCTGGACATACTTTACCGATTGACTCCAATCATCAGCAGCCAAAGTTAATGGACGGCGACCTTGTGATCGCAGCTATAACTTCATGTACCAATACATCCAATCCTGGAGTGATGTTACTTGCAGGCTTGCTTGCCAGGGCCGCTGTCGAAAAAGGCCTATCGGTCAAGCCACATGTTAAAACCTCTCTTGCACCAGGCTCGCAAGTCGTTGCCAGCTATCTGGATAGCTCCGGCTTGCAAAGTGACCTTGATCAGCTGGGGTTTCAACGCATCGGCTTTGGTTGTACAACCTGTATTGGCAATTCAGGCCCTTTAAATGAAGGTCTTGAATCGGTGATTGAGCGCGATAAGCTGCAAGTCAGCTCAGTGCTTTCAGGAAATCGAAATTTTGAAGGAAGAGTTCACCCATCGGTTCGACTCAACTGGCTGGCTTCGCCGCCACTGGTGGTTGCCTTTGCTCTGGTCGGGCACACGCGAATTGACTTTGACAATGAACCTTTAGGGATAGATAAAGCAGGCAACCCCGTTTTTTTACGTGATATCTGGCCCGACAGTACACAATTGACACAAGTAATGTTGCAGGTTAATCAAACGCTTTACGCACAGTCATATCAAGATATCCTGAAAGGCGATGAATATTGGGATGCCTTAAGTGTTGAAAACAGCGTGTGTTTCCCCTGGAATGTCGAGTCAACTTATATTCGCATGCCACCTTTCTTTCAACACAATGAAGAGCCTGAACCTATTATTGGCGCAAAAATATTGGCGATACTGGGCGACTCCATTACAACCGATCATATTTCTCCCGCAGGGCAAATAAGCGCAGATAGCCCGGCTGGCAAATATCTACTTGAACGCCAAGTGAAGCCTGAGCAATTTAACAGCTATGGCGCGCGTCGTGGCAACCATGAGGTGATGGTGCGTGGAACCTTTGCGAACAAGCGGTTGAAAAACGCAATAGTTAAGCCAATAGAAGGCGGGTTCACCCGAGTTTCGAAGAAGAATAAAACTACTGGCCTCAGTCACATTGCACCGCCTGAGCCGTTGACAATTTTCGCGGCTAGCCAATATTACAGCGAGGAGAATATACCTTTGGTGATTTTTGCAGGGAAAGAATACGGTACAGGCTCGAGTCGTGATTGGGCCGCAAAAGGATGCTTGTTGCTAAATGTTAAGGCCGTCATTGCAGAAAGTTTTGAGCGCATTCATCGCAGTAATTTGATCGGGATGGGGGTTATGCCATTGCAACTGTTGCCAGAAAAAACAGTAAGTGACTTGCAGTTGCTTGGCGATGAGTCCATAACTATTGAACCCATTACCACCGAATGGTCGACAGATGCTATTAATAATAAGCAGCAACTATTCAACCAAAAACTGACGCTGACAATAACAAGAGCGAGAACACACTCATCGTCCGGCCAACCTAATGCTACAACCCAAACCATTCCGGTTATTCTCAGAATCGATAATAATCGCGAATTGGATTACTTTCTCGCAGGAGGTGTTTTACCCTACGTTGCACGGCAATTTATAAAAACGCCGATTTAAGCTAGTGGTGTCATAATTAAACCGATCAGGAAAGTTACGATGAATGAATTCTCTAAAACTCAGCAACACATAACTGCCGAAGAGCGTGCTGAAACAGGTGTAACAAAAGACGCTCTATGGGGCAAACAAACTCGGCTATCACTTAAATATTTTGCTATTGGAAAACATGTTTTTGAAACGGTATTTATTGATGCCCTGGTTTCAATCAAGCGCGCCTGTGCGCAAGTTAATTATAGACTAGAGCTAATAAGTGAAGAGCAGCTCGAAGCTATTGTTTACGCCTGTGATGAAGTGCTGAAAGGAAAGCACGCCGATCAATTTCCATTGCGAATATGGCAAACGGGTTCGGGCACACAAACTAATATGAATGTTAATGAAGTTGTTGCATCACTGGCTAACAGTTTTATCTGTCAGAGCGAACAAGAGGATAATTCAGCAAGTAGTGTTTTTTTGCATCCCAATGATCACATCAATATGTCGCAGTCATCCAACGATGTGTTTCCTACGGCCATGCATATCGTCGTTGCCAAACAGGTTACAGAATTTTTGCTGCCTTCGCTCAAGTTAATCGAGCATGAGATACGCCAAAAACAAAAGGAGTTTGAAAGCGTTTATACGGTAGGACGAACTCACTTGATGGATGCGCTGCCTATCAACGCCGGAGCCCTTTTGTCGGCTCATGGCAGTCAGATAAATGCAGCAAAACAGGCAATTCAAGAGAGTATGGACTTGGTGTACCAGCTAGCACTGGGGGGGACGGCGGTAGGTTCAGGTGCGAATGCGCCAGAGTTATTTGGTCAACAAGCTATTGAGCTGTTAGCAGAAGAATATCAATTACCTTTTGCTCAACACCCTAATTTATACGCTGCTGTTTCCGGCGAGGAAACATTACTGAAATTGAGTGGTGCGCTTAAACAGCTGGCCGCAACCCTATTTAAAATAGCCAATGATTTTCGACTGCTGGGTAGCGGACCACGATGTGGCTTGAACGAGTGGCATCTGCCTGCCAATGAGCCGGGCAGCTCCATTATGCCGGGTAAAGTAAACCCCACCCAATGCGAGGCATTAAGCATGGTATGTTTACAAGTTATTGGTAATGATCTAACAACATCTCTTGCCGCTTCGAATGGGCTTTTGCAACTGAATACCTACCGTCCCGTAATTATTCACAACGTTTTAGAAAGTATTGAGTTATTGAGTGATGCGATAACCTCTTTTTCAAAAAACGCTATTCAGCGATTAGCACTTAATCAAACTCAAATCGATGCCAATATGCGTAACAATTTGTCGGTAATAACATTATTAGCCCCTCAGCTGGGCTATGATGTCGCTAGCAAAATCGTCAAACAGGCAGCTGAAAAAAGCATATCTTTAGCTACAGCTGCGGAGACTTTAGGCTTATACAGTGTTGCAGAGTTTAATCAATTGCTGGATGAACATTTGAATAGACAAATTACTCAATTACAATGAATTAATTAACCTGAGCTCAAGTGGAAACGGCCATTCAATTTAATTGGGCTTAAAGTCATTGAAAATAAAAATGATTCTATTAATTATTTTGAATTTCTTATCCAGAACTGAGGTTAATTAGACTTTTCCATGCCAAATTTTATATGAAATATTATTCTTATCTGAGTTTTTTACCGAATACATAAGTTCATCCGCTATTTTCATAGCTTCTTTAATATCGGAAGGCATCGTCTCGAATGTTACCATACCAACACTAAAGCTAACCGGCCATTTTCCGTGAATCATATATTTTTCCAATAGATTACTTGCTTTTGCAAAAGCAGCTTTGGCTTCTTCTTGTCTTGTTTCTGGCAATAAGCAGGCAAACTCATCGCCGCCTAACCTTGCAACTGTGTCTGTTGTTCTTAAAGATTTTTTCAAACAATTAGCTACTCCAATCAGCAACTCATCACCAGCGGCATGGCCACGAGAATCATTGACGAATTTAAAATTATCAATATCTAAATAAGCAAGTGAGAAGATGTGCGCGTATCTGGATGAACGCACTAATTCATTAGCCAGTTCGATATAAAAACCTCTTGAATTATTAATGCCTGTTAGATTATCAAAATCGGCAGCTATCGATTCTATGCGATGAACGTTACGGAAATTTGTAATCAGTATTGCCAAAACAAAAAAGTTGATCAGGCAGGGGAGACCGTAATTTAATAAAGTAATAGCTTCAAACTCAGTATGAAGGGTATTAATTAAAAGCAAAAAAACCGTTGATACCACAGCTAAGATCATTCCAGATTTCCTGGAACCATACCAACTAGCAAGAACAATAGGGAAAATATAAAAAAATTCTACAAAAACAACTTTACCTAACACCATTGAAAAAGCGCTGATTGAGAATACCATCACCAAAACCAATCGCCAAATAAACCTGGGCGAACGTTTGTCTAGAATGTTTAAGATTGTTTTCAATGTAAAGGTATTCCAAGTGAGCTCTATCTAGATGTAGCTAAGAAGTTTAATTATAGTCCAAGCCCTCAAGCATTCGTTAAATAACGAGCTACAAATTAAAACTTCTGCAATATTAGAGGAAGAAGCTTTATCAAATTAGTATTCCTGAACAATATCAGTTCATTGGCTTTGCCGTTCGTTATGAGCAACGTTTCACGCTTAGCATAGAACATACAAAAAGAATAGAGTGGATAATCTGAATTGCTCTTGAACTATTTGGGCAATTTTATAGCCGATAGCGGAATAACATTGCTCTCATTTGGTACGCTAACGTACAGACGAATCTTTCCGAGTAAAATATGATTGTTGTTCTTACAACTGATAGTTATGAATGAAGAGAGTTTTCTCTTTGGAGATAATATGAACAACTCGAAATGCATTACCTTTTTTACCTACACCATTATCCTGACGCTGTTGTCATTAATCAATACTACTAACGCGGATACTGCACCTGATACAGTTGCTGATGTGCGTCATAAAACTCAAATTTTAACAACTTATGCACTAAGCCGATTTTTACGTGTTCATGATATTAATGTAGAGGTAAAAAACGGTAAAGCAACATTGACAGGAAAGGTTGACGCGGTTGTTAACAAAGAGCTTGCCAGTCAAATTGCTCTGAGTGTTAAGGGGATTAAGAAGGTGGACAATAAAATTAAGATTGATAAGAACTATGTTGTGTCTGTGAAAAGCAAAGAGCGAAGTTTTGCTGAGAGTGTTGATGATGCAACTATTACTGCCGCGGTTAAATCAAAGCTGATGTGGAGCAAGCACGCTGATGATTTAAATAGCGATGTAGAAACTACCGCAGGTAAAGTAACCCTAAAAGGTACTGCCAATAACTTAATGGCAAAAGAAATGGCTGGACGTCTGGCGACAAGTACTCATGATGTGAGAGCTTTGGATAATCAATTGAAAATTAAGGACAAGAAAATCTCGAAACTGGATGAAGCAACACATTCAAAGGACGGTGTCGGCCAACAACTTGCTGATAGTTGGATTACAACCAAAGTAAAATCGACTTTTTTGTATTCAGGCAATGTTAATAGCAATAATATTTCAGTAAGTACTCTCAATGGAAATGTAACCTTGAGTGGTCAGTTGGGTAGTGATGTTGAACGGAAGCTTGTTGTAGAACTGGCCGAACAAGTAAACGGTGTCAGGCAGGTTGACGCTGATAAACTGAAACACATACTACCTTATGCTGAACAGCCTTAAAACTGAAATTTTTTGACCACAAATTGCAAGCTAATGGGCAGTTGGTTTAGTACTTGAAGACCAGCTGTCTAACAAATACCTCTGTTGATTGGAGAATTCAAATGAGTGAGCACAAAAAATATGTTGAAAAAGTAAAAATAGAACTTGTTCAATGGAATAAAGAGATTGAGGTGCTGGAAGCCAAAAAGCGGACAGCGTCAGCAGAATTGAAAAAGGAATATCAAAAACAAATCGAGATGTTCAAAAGCAAGTGCAATGAGGGAGCTGAAAAGCTTAAAGAGTTACGGAAAACTGATGATAACACCTGGAAAGATGTTAAGCAGGGGTTTGAACATACCTGGAACTCAATTAGTGATGCTTATCATTCAGCCAAGTTTAAAATGTTTGGTAAATAAAATTTAATCTAATCTAAATTTCATAATAATCAATAGCGGCTTATGCCATCTTAGCAAGGCTGATATTATAACGAGGAATATCATCATGAAACAGCGATCACTTCAACATTCTCTTGGTGCAAGTGTAGGCATGGTGTTAATTGTGACATTGACACTTCCATCTTGCCAATCTTTAAAACCACCCAACCAAAAAATTCAATCAGCTGAACAAGCGATCCGCCAAGCTGAGCAAGCCCGAGTAGCTAATTATTCTTCACCGGAGCTGAGGGCTGCACGTGACAAACTAGTAGAAGCTCGCTCCGCTATACGCCAGAATAAAATGATTATTGCGGGACAACTTGCTGAACAGTCTCGGGTAGAAGCAGATTTGGCTGTTGCCAGGTCGGCTGTTACTAAAGCTCGGGAAATTAATAACGAAATTGAAAAAGGTATAGCAATCATGCAGCAGGAAATGCAACGTAATAGAGGAATAAATTAATGAACAATCGCTTCTTCTCCATTAAAAAAAGATTTGCCTGCATCATGGTTACAGCGATGTTAGCCTCGTGTAGCAATACTTCCACTCGTCCGCAAGGTTCAAAGCTGCTGCGTGACCAACTGATTCAGTTGCAGTCAGATCCTCAGCTTGCCAGTCGAGCAGCAGTTGCAATTAAAGATGCTGAAGCTGCTGTTAAGAAAGCCGAAGAGCCACAAAAAGATCAATCTTTGAGCGAGCATTTAATACTGATTGCTGAACGTAAAATACAAATTGCTGAGGCGCGTGCTCAAAGTCGTTTGTTAGAAGATCAACGAATTGAACTGAGCAAACGTCGTCATAATGTGCGCCTTGAATCTCGTTCTTTTGAAGTTGAAACAGCTAAAGCAAAAGCTGCTGAGGCGGAACAAAAAATGGCAGATTTACAACGCCAGATTGCAGATCTCAATGCCAACCCCACTGAGCGTGGTATGGTAATGACTTTGGGAGATTTACAGTTCGCTACGGGTAAGGCTAAACTCCGCGACAATGTGTCTGGTTACCTCAGTAAATTGGCTAGATTCTTAAAAGATAGCAGGGAATGGGCTATTCTCATTGAAGGTCATACAGACAATGTCGGTTTCAGCCAATCGAATATCTTGCTATCACAAAAACGAGCAGAGGCTGTAAAAGATTATCTGGTTAACCAAAGTGTTAATTCAAATCGCCTTGATACTGCAGGTATGGGGGCAAGTATACCAATTGCTGACAATAATACAGCAATTGGACGCCAACAAAATCGACGGGTAGAAATTGTTTTTGTTGATAAGATTAAAGAGGGGGAGAAATAGCCCCTAAAATAAATCCAAAAAAACGACCCCGTAACAAATTCTATGTAACTGCCCTAGGTTAAACATAACCTTTTAAGCGGTCTTCAAATTGAATCATAAATCGATTTGAGGCCGATTTTCAATTTCTCATTGGCATTGTTCACTTTTTAGAAATATCTTGTATCGCTAATAAAAGTAAACGACCTTTTAACAGAATCGTCATGCGGAAATAATTTGTGCTTCTTAATTGCTTTTCGAATATCTCTAGGATATTCAAAAAGCGTTTTGAGGGAGTCAGTAGTTCACTTTAATTAGCCAGCTAGTTTATTTTCTTTATTCGAAGGGTGCCAAGGCAACAGACGATCGGTTTCTTTCTTGACTACGGCGTAACATTCACAACATAGTTTTTCGAGTTTAGGTCGATCCAGTACTGTAATATGTCCGCGATAGTATTTGATCACTCCGTGCTTTTGTAGTTTCCCTGCGGCCTCAGTTACGCCTTCACGACGTACGCCGAGCATATTCGCAATTAACTCCTGAGTCATGGTTAATTGGTTGTCTGTGAGGCGATCAAGCGATAACAACAACCATCGACATAATTGTTGATCGATGGAATGGTGCCGATTACACACAGCTGTCTGTGCCATTTGCGTAATCAACGATTGAGTGTAGCGCAACATAAGTTGTAGCATCTCACCGTGACGATTGAACTCATCAATGATTCTATGTCCTGCTAATTGATAAGCATTACCGGCGCTCTGAACTATAGCCCTACTTGGGGTACTTTCGCCTCCCATAAACAAGGCAACACCAATTAAGCCCTCATTGCCAACGACAGAAATTTCTGCTGAAGCACCATTTTCCAATACATAAAGCAAGGATACGATGGAATCAATCGGAAAATAAACATTACTTAACTTGTCTCCAGATTCATACAATACTTTGCCAAGTGGAAAGGGCACCAGTTTCAGGTGAGGGAATAGACGCTGTTGAACGGCCACAGGTAATGCATTCAAAAGGTAATTCTGTTGTGGATTAGGTATATTAAGCATGTCTACCTCCTTGATAGGAAAGACTGTTTAACTAGTTAATAAATAAAAGAGCATAAGAGAGGGCTGTATCGAAATTGGAAATAGAGTAACACAAAAGAGCCCAGTGCTGTATGTACGATACCGTACGGACTAAAAAACTAAACACAAACCTATTAGGTAGAAACTCTCTGGTACCATTGGTATGAGTGCATTGTGTTAGGCCACCGTAGCTAATCACGACGAAAAGTATGCGCTATAGCGAACAGACAGTCTTGTGGGCAATGATCATACTAGCGTATTAATGTGTCACAACTGACGTGCTTAGAACTAAAGGACAATCCAATGGAAATTACAAAGCTTTTACAAGGTAACAGCTTGCTCGAAAGCTTACCACGCAAGGAGCACAAGCGGATTATAAAGCATTGTGAGCCAGTCGCTCTGGATTTTGGTACTGTCTTGTGTAAATCAACTCAACCTATTAAACATGTTTATTTCCCTCTTAGTGGTTTTATTTCGCTGATAGGGTATTTCTAAACAAAAACGGATATTCTCGAATGGCGAGTCAATATTATCATTATAAATCAAAAGGTTACACTAATTTTGTTTCTTGAAAATATTACGGTTTTCGCGGTATAAAACAAAAAAGTGTAACCAGTCTAATTATTTTTCTTTTACTTTGTGCGCTATCCTTCCTTTAACATTAGAACTGTGCTCAAAGTACCTATGTTTTTAAAATCTTAGGGTCATGCATTTTTTTAAAATCGAATGATCTGGAGTCGCGCAATTTACTCTCGGAAAAATCAAATACTCCATGAAGCAATATATGTTCCCAAGTAACTGGTGAAGATAATTTTATTTTGTTGATTAATGCTTCTTTTTCGGCTTTTGACCCAGCATTCATTACTTTCTGTGTTAGGTACATATAGTTCCAACAAACAATCGCGTTTTTAATGACCCTTTTACAACTTTCTACAGCTTCCTGATCTTCTTTTTCAACTTGTGCATATTCTGAGCGTCCTATTGCAAGTGCTCGGTCCAATTTATTTCCACTTTCCCCCTTGTTAAGTTGTTTGTGTACTGCGCTTCGTAACTCAGGATCATCTATATAACGTAATATGTAATGAGACTTAGGAATGCGGCCGAACTCTTTAATCGCGCTATAAAGCGGATTGTTGTTAATAGAGTAGGAGTTTAGTCGTTTAAAAATTTGAGATGCTGTTGCCTCACCCAATTTGATCGAAGCACACAGTCTAAGAATGTCGTCCCAATAAGGCTCGATACGGTCCAACCGAATTTGCTTCCTCGGTAGGATAGGGTAATTCTTCGAAGTGTATGCTTTTTTCCCTTTTAAAGAATAAATCTGTTGCTTGTGAATATTCTTAATTCGAGGCGCGAAAGAAATGTCTAATAGATGAGAGATTCCAAAAACCATTTCTGTATAGCCATGTGTGTCCGTCGAATGCATATCGGATTTAATAACATCATTTTTCATTACACCATCAATCATATAGTGGGCTTCTCGCTCAGCACCGCTAATTACATTAGAGTGATAAAAAAGATGTCGTGTATCGATAAAGTTATAGGCTGCCAGTACCGGATCTTTACCACCGTATTTAAATGAATAGTTAGAATTAAAGGAATCCTTTGAAACCGTCCATTTCTGACCGTCACTTGATGTTTGTAGGCCAAAATCACCAACGTAAATTCCGGCAAGTGGCATGGATTCTACATACTCAAGGATTTTATCGCTTGCTAATCGTGAGTTTTCAACCGACATGTAGTTATTGATGGTCGTTACTAACGCAGAGTTGTTTACTGAACGAGACAGTTTAGTGAATTGTTCAGGACTAAAATGTAAGCCTAAGCCTACGGTAGCAGCAATAAAAACATTGTCATCGGGTCTGTCTTTTAAGTATTCATCGTTATGATGCTGAAACTCGTCTAAAAATCCCGTTGCTTGATGTACCGTATTTAGCACCTCGGAAATAGTTACATAAGAATTTTTTGGAAATAATTCAATATCAACAGACTCTAAAAGTGACTCTTCCTGATAAGTGTTTCTTTGAGATGTTAGTCGATATTCGCCAAATCCTTTGGTTTTTACATATTCGTTCAAGTTTTCTAATATATGCTCATTGGTTTCTTGGTATTGTTGATGGAGTTCTAACCCTAACTCTTTAGTGAGCGCTTTAAAATCAAGGTATTTGAGCATTCCTGCTTGTTCTAATAATGCGTGTTTATTTTTCTCCCATATATTAAGTGAAATTAGATATTCATCGAGACAGCGATACCGGTAAGAATGCTCGAGAAATAGTGAGTCACCTTTTAGAGAGTCGCTAATATGTTTAAACAATGCGACCTTATAAAGTTTTGATTTAAACTCATCATTTGTATCGACATATTTTCTTTCTTCTTTTGATAAAAAACGGATAGGGTAGCGATGATCAACTTTTCCTTGATATTTCTTGAATCTATCAATAGCCGACAGCAGTGGTTTATTAACCGACTGCTCGCTAAACTTAAGTCGTTTGACGATGTCGTTACATCTGCGCTGCAATTTTAGTGAACCATCTTCCAAGTAGTAGTACAAAAGTGCTTCGCCACTTAAGCGATCCAAATCACTTTTAACATCTTCCATCGAGTTCTTGACTTGTTCGCTATCCAGACTCTTTGGAGTTAAGAGTTTTAATGCTCTGGCAACTTTAATTGCGTCGTCCAAACTTTCATCCGCCAATACATTTTTAGCTTTTTCAATCGCAGAAAACATATCGCCTGATTGCTCAAGTAATGTTTTAGTTTTTTTCGACTGTTCGTTTCTTATTTTGTAGTAGTGTTCTTTGGCTTGTCGTTCGGCAACGTTATACGCCGAAGTCACTGAAGCATTGAGAGTATCCACCAAAATATCGTGCAGTCGATAGAACTGGTGAACGACAAAGGTGATCAAGTGTAAGTGGCGATTAGGATCTTTCTTTCGTTGTATCTGAAAAATCTGTTTCTTGTTGACGGATGTCGCATAGTGCCGAATACCTTCACCATTCAGATCGAGTTTTTCAACAATTGGTGCCGAGATTAAAAATAAGTCATAAAGTACATCAAATGCGGCAATATTTTTAGCGATTTTATTTGGCTTGAGCGATTGAGAGAATTTTTTTAATAAAGTTAAACGATATCGAATCGCCTGTGAATCATCAGGAAGCTTATTGTCAAAAAGTTGATCAAGAATGGCCTTGTCGTAGGATGTAAGCTCTCTTTCTACGATTGATAAAAGTTTCTCCTTATGATTTTTGTAACATTTATCAATGAGCGATTTTAACAAATTGTATGATGGTATTTCGATTTTTTCTCGTCTGAGTTCCGATGCAAGGTGACAAAAGCAATCCCTAAAATTCTTTTTGACTCTGGCATATCGATTTACGATTAAGGTAGCTTTCGCGATTGAATCAGAAGTGTTAAAGGGTTTGAAACCTAGAAATTCAAGAATAAGTGCTCTATGGTTGTTTCGCGTGTCGCGGTGGTATTCCTGCCAATCTAGTGTCTTCTGAAAATCGAATCGGCGAGCTAAATATTTTAAATCCCTTGCTTCAGCTTTATCAAAAAACTGATAGGTGACTTTAAAATAAGAATAGGCTAATGCGCAAAAAACTTTATTGGTTGTCCCCCTTACTTTTGACAGTACTTGTTCTTCAAATGATGCGTCAATGTATAGGTAGCGTTGGCGTTGAGGGGAATTAAATTTCGGTGGGGTGTCATGTGATTGCTGACTAAGAAACGGTTTTCGGGCCATAATCTTTCCTTCCTTTGGAGTTGTTGGTTATTTTTTGTTCATGTTACTTCCTGTAGTGGCAAATTACAATCGAGACAACTTATCCTTAAATTCCGCTTACCCCACACCAATATTTGACAGGATTTACAACAATATTTTATGCGGCCTGACTTTTGAGCTGGTTTCGTTGTAAAAGTAGATTGAAATTCTGAATTCTGTTCAATGTCACTCTGAATGTCACTGCCAATCTCGTCGGCAGATATTGCGTCATTAAAACTAAAGCTTACTAATTCTTTGTCTGAACGATGGACTAACTCTGCTGCTACTAGCTGCTTCTTTGGCTTACAATATTTATCTAGTTCGATTGGCTCGTTTTTGGATGAGAAAGCTAATATTGGTACTTCTTGTCTATAAGTTGGATAACGATCTACCCAGGGAATCTTGAATTCTTTTTTAATCAATTTTTGACACGCTTTAAGAAATAGACCATCAATGAATATGTAGTCCATCATATTTTCGCCCGTTTCATTTCCGCCAGGCTTGCTGGTAGAAGAGGGCATCAGGCCGATACTTTTCATTTTTCTGGCCCATTCAGTATTATGATATCCGCGCCGTCCAGGCTTGCCAAAATGTGCTTGCCAAATGTGAACCATTTCGTGACATAAGGTCTGGCAGATTTCGATTAATGGGTATTGAGCGAAGTACTCTGGATTGACCGCCAATTCGTCGACAAACTCTCGCTTAGCGTTAACCCAGCGAGCGATTGAAGCATATCCCATCACTCGGCGTTGACGGTGATAAGTAATGATGACCTTAGGTAGTTGACCTGAAAATAGCGCTTGATTGAAGAATTCATACGCCTGTAAAATGGCCTCATAAGAATCTAAAGTCGGCGTTTGTGTTTTCTTCATCCCACTATCCGATTTGCAAATTTTGGATTGTACAATCCAAAAATCAATTCAAGAAAATCCCGATAACTCATTCATAAACAACAAGATATAGTGTTTTGTTAATGTAATTTGTTAAGTTTGTTTGGTTCTTTTTGATTAGCCATACAATATACCAAAATTGTTTCTTCTTAAAGTCCGTTGTCAGTATCTATCATTATTTTCATACAATTAACCAAACAAGTAACTTATCAACGTCCAAGTTACGCATACACTTTTACTCATCATTTTTTGTTTTATTGTATGATTGGGGTGCCACGATTTGGCGGTGTTATCTAAGACAGGTAAACACGTAAGCTTTAAAAAGGTGAATTATAGGCTTCAACAACTCTTTCTCTAAAATCGCCAGTAAAATCTAATTGTGGTTCAGTCTGAAATTGGAAAGAGGCGAGTTCCAGCGTCGTTTCTAAACCTGTATCTGTCAGTTCTATATCTTGAGGGGAGTTAGGCAAGTCTAGGGAGGAGGTGAGTAGTTGACCTTGCGTAGGTTGCTCAAAATGTTCACTTTCTAGGGAGAGCTGCAATTGTTCTTTTAAAATGATGTTCGGCTCAGGGATCTCTTGTTCTAAGCGATGGGCAAACTCAACTAAATTCGACTCCGCAAAAGTATACAGCCATGCCTCTTGGTTTTTGCATTCACTTCGACGTAAGATTCGGCCGAGTACTTGCCGGAAATAGAGTTCAGTTTTAACTTTGCTTAAGTGGCAACACACTTGAAGGCGTGGAATGTCAGTGCCCTCACTAATCATGCCAATGCTAATTATCCACTTGAAACGGTTAACTTTAAAAGCTTCTATGATTTGAGCAGCGTCAGGATTCTGATATGTCACCAACACGGCAGGTTCACCTAACATAGACATCTGCTGTTGAATTAATTCCGCATGGGCAATCGAAGAAGCGACTATTAATCCGGCCGCATTGTGATTCGTTCGACGTATTCGGTTCAGCGTTTGATTTGCACGAGTTAAAATCTGATCCAACGCAGACTGATTATGCAAGATAGATTGATAATTGCACTCGGTTTCGTCGATAACAGCTTGTAAGCTCCGGTACACTGATGTCTGAGCGTTAGAGTCTGTTATCTGTATCTCACTGTTGTCCATGAGCACTAGTGTTGGTTGACGACAAACATTGTCCACAATGGCTTGTCTAACGCCGTATACGTAGTCACATTCCAGGGTGAAATCAGGCTCGATATAACGCCCTAAAACGATAGGTGTTTGATTTGAACGCCAGGGCGTTCCAGATAGCGATAAAGTAAAAGCAGCGAAGTCACGAATTTTGGAAAGTATTTCTGCTCCCCATGAGTTTGCGTCGTCTAGCGTATGGCCTGCACAGTGGTGAACTTCATCAAATATGACAAATACACGATGACTCGATAGTAGTTGCCAAAAAGCGTTATCTAGAAATGCCATATTTTGATAGGTTAATGAACGACCCACCGATCCCATCAAGCCGTCGAACTGCCTATCCAAATAACTACTGAATGTGGATTGAAGCGATTGACTCACGGTTTTTGATGGTGAAAAACACAGTATAAAATCGATTTCATCGTTTTTTAATAAACGCTCAGCGACCTCGGCTGCCATAATCGATTTGCCTGCACCTGGAGTGGCTAAGCAAAAGAAATGTTGGTTTATTGTATGATAGTGATCCAGAGCTTGTGATGCACACTCAGACTGCCAGTGTCGTAATTTCATATTTTCTAATTATTATTTTGAGAGGTGAGAAATAACTGTTTTAATAGCTTTAATTTGCCCTAGCAGTTTTGAACTTTTATCTCGAGCCTGGTGATATTGAGCTTCTAACAACGCTTTTAATTCAGGATTTACTGTATAAAGCCGTTTGTATTCTTCTGACTCTGCAATACTTGAGAGTAGATCAACTTGATATTGTCTCAATTGTTCCTCAAACCGGCTGGGCGGTGATCTTCTTTTTGTTTTTGTTGTGTTTTTATCATTATAAACACGTTGGTGAGAAGGTATCGTGAACTTAAAATCCATTCGAACAAAGTTGTTCACTACTCGGTAAGTCGACTGCTGAGGATTACTTTTTGGATGTTTCGTCAAAACGCCTGCTTTAACAAGTCTCAATAACTGACGATAGATAGCTTTACGTGCATCATCTGGAGAAATCGCTGTGGGTAGTTTTGTCAAATAGCTATCTCGCATCTGTACCACGGTAAATGACTGCTGTGCGCGTTCTTTTAAAACCTCGTACAAATACTTGTCAATTGTGATCCGAACGTCCGACATTACTTAAAATCCATATGGATATGTACTGAAATTTTCTTAATAATCATTTTATACGAATTCTAGTTACTATATACCGAAAATACGGATTATAGTCCGTGGCTTTATAAGCCGCAACTTTAGATAGTTCTTGTCTTTAAGTAAGGACAAGAAATGAAAGATATTGCATTCAAGTTTGGTAAAAATATAAGAGCCCGAAGAAAGTCCCTAGGAATATCCCAAGACAAACTAGCTCTTTTAGCAAACATGGATCGCAGTTATGCCGGTCGCATAGAGCGAGGAGAAGTGAACATTACCTTAGAGAAAGCCTACTCTTTGGCAGAAATACTCGATTGTGACATTCGAGAACTTCTCCCTTAAGTAACCAAGCCTTAAAATCCCTAAATAAACCAATTGTTTGTAATTATCATGTGAGATGAAAATTCGCCAATTATCCACTGTTAGAAATAATGCTGTGGAACTTTCCATGCCCAACTTATTTTAAAATCCATATGTATTGGTTGTCCTGACTCTGCTTTAACTACGATACTTCTAACTTCAGGGGGAGAGTTTATGATCCTGAGTGCTTCTTCTTTGTGTACAAAAAATTTCCTTAAAGCTTTATTTGACTCTATACCGACTATAGGGATTAGAATGCAAATAATTATCATTAATCGAGTTAGCACTAGTCTAAACCATACGAATTTCACAATGTTCATTGATAAAATACTTCTAAAATCGCCACTAAAATGGTTGTTATATTTATTGTTTCTCTTAATTTCAAATGTAAAGAGTGATGAGAATGAGTTTGGATCACGCCAATTACTGCAATTGGTAGAATACATAGGCGTTGATTACCCAGAAGCGGTAGCAAATGGTGAAATCATCAATGCTGATGAATTTCTAGAAATGCAACAGTTTAGCAACTTGCTTCTTAATCAAAATCAGCAATTATTGAATGAAGAAACTTCAAATTTTAACCAACTAGCCAATTCACTTGAAAAAGCAATAAATGCCAAGCGGCCAACCCAGGAGGTTAGGCAGCTCACGACCCAACTGATAACGATATTATTGAAACTATCGCCTGAATTATCTTTGCCAAGTCAATTACTATCGCCAGCAGAGACTACACACCTATTTCAACGACAGTGTGCCTCCTGTCACGGCCTGACAGGGCAGGGTGATGGCATCGTTGCCACTCAGTTTGCGCCTGTCCCCACCGATTTTACGGATCATGAGAGAGCGGTGAATCGTTCTTTGATGGGTATGTATGATGCTATTTCTCAAGGAATAGAAGGCACCGCAATGTCTTCTTTTGGGCAGCTCAACGAGCAACAACGCTGGTCTCTTACATTTTTTGTTGGCGGTTTAGCATTTAAAAGTGAAGAGCAGGAAAAAGTTTCACACCAAGAACTTTCGCTCAAAAGTTTTGTTAGTCAGACACCCAATAATCTGGCAAGTCAATTTCCGAACAAGCGTGTTAAACATATCGGATGGTTACGCTCAAACCCCCAAGTCTTTTTTGATAATTCTAACTCACCGATCGACATTGCTAGGCAGCGTTTAAACGAGGCGCTAATCGCACATCAAAACAACGAACTGGAACTAGCGAAATCACTCACCATTGCTGCCTATCTAGATGGTTTTGAAATGATAGAAAATACATTGGACGCGCGCGATACCGATCTTCGTCGGGCTATCGAGGCCGACATGTTGAAATTACGACAAGCAGTGACCGATAGTAAAAACTCGCTCGCATTCTCGACAAAGTTACAAAATACATTGAATAAGCTCGACCAGGCAGAGCGCTTACTTTCTGCGGATGCGTTATCGAATTCAACATTATTTTCTGCAAGTTTGGTTATTTTGATAAGGGAAGGGCTAGAAGCTCTATTAGTCGTTCTCGCACTATTGACAGTGTTAATTCGTACGGATCGTAACGATGCAATCCGTTTCGTTCATTTGGGTTGGCTGACAGCTTTACTTGCAGGCGGTGCAACTTGGTGGCTCGCACAGTACGTGGTAAACATCAGTGGAGCTAACCGTGAAATAATGGAAGGATTTGCTGCTTTACTAGCTGCAATCGTTCTTTTCTATGTTGGTTTTTGGATGCACAGTAAAACCCAGGCCGAGCAATGGCAGGCCTATATTAACCAACATGTAAAACATCATTTATCGCAAGGGACATTGTGGGGAATCGCCAGCTTGACGTTTATCGCGGTTTATCGAGAAGTTTTTGAAACGGTACTTTTCTATCAGTCCTTACTCGCACAATCGCACCCGGAACAATACGTGTCAATTGGCGGAGGGTTCCTCTTTGGTGCGGCATTATTGTTAGGAATTGCATGGGTAATGGTCCGTTTTTCTGTAAAGATGCCACTTGGTCAATTTTTCTCATTTACCACCTATTTGATGCTCGCGCTTTCATTTGTTCTGATGGGCAAAGCTGTAGCAGCTCTTCAAGAAGCGGCATTTATCATGCACTCACCTTTACCGATCGATATTACTTTTGAGTGGTTAGGAATACATTCTACTTGGGAAGGGATACTTGCTCAGTCTTTAATTTTGATTCTCTCGATGACTTTGGTCATCCGCATTATTCG
Source organism: Aliikangiella litoralis (assembly GCF_052495765.1). The sequence goes on from NZ_CP199292.1 coordinate 3,034,973, forward strand.
GCTAAAAAAAGCAACGGCTTAAATATTGGAGAACTTAAGAATTTAACGGTTTAGTTACGCTGTGATAGCTCTTGTAAGATACCGCACTGTTCAACTTTTCGGTGCTCTGAACAAGTTTGTCGTAAGCTTAAAAGTTGTTTCTGTAGGCATTTAAGTTCATGAATGCGTGCTTCTACATGGCTTAAATGTTCTTCAACAATAGCATTGATATTATCACAAAGCATTTCCGGTGATGCCTTAAAATCAATAAGTTCTCGGATCTCCTCTAACGTGAGATCCAGACTTCGACATCGTTTGATGAACATTAACTGGTCAAAGATGGACCGATCATACAAACGAAAATTACCTTCGCTGCGACTTGGAGCGGGTAGCAACGATTTTTTCTCATAATAACGAATTGTCTGGACAGAACAGCCAGATCGACTAGCGAGTTCGCCAATTTTCATATTAAATAACCTTAACTATTGACTCTATAGTAGCTATAGAGTTTATACTGTCGTAAACGAGTATTCAAGAGCTTAGTATGACTGATACATGCAGTGGCGATTGTCAAAATAATAGTCCGAGCGAATCGATTGTTCAGACAAACGACTTGAGCCAATTCAATCGACCTTTTACCAGTATTTTCAAGGTCCCTAAAATGGACTGTCCTTCTGAAGAGCGAATGATCCGATTGGCGCTTGAAGGAATAGAGCCAAGTGTTGGTCTTTTATTCGATATACCTGAACGAGAAGTTAAAGTTTTTCATAGTGATAATCTTGATGAAGTCAAAACAAAGTTAGAAGCGCTGGGTTTTGGCGCAAAATTAGAATCAACGAAATCGAGCTGTAGTAAAGAGATCAATAATGCACACGCAACTGACCAACATGCCCAATCGCAAGAGTCAATAACGCTTAAGTGGTTGCTGGCGATTAATGCAGTGATGTTTTTTACAGAGTTGTCAATTGGTTGGTACGCACAATCAACTGGACTAATTGCTGATTCGCTGGACATGTTTGCCGATGCGGCGGTCTATGGTCTGGCACTATATGCTGTCGGTCGTAGCATCCGAATGAAGCTTCGGGCGGCGCATTTGTCAGGATGGTTACAAGTTATTCTTGCGCTAGGCGCTCTCAGTGAAGTTGTTCGACGATTCATTTATGGAAGCGAACCCGTTTCTGAATTAATGATGATTTTTGGATCAGTCGCATTAATTGCAAATACCGCTTGTTTGTTTTTGATCGCCAAGAAAAAAGATTCCGGTGCTCACATGAAAGCCAGTTGGATTTTTTCTGCGAATGATGTCATTGCGAACCTCGGTGTAATCGCAGCCGGTGCTTTAGTTGCGTGGACCGGCTCTCGTTACCCCGACCTAATCATTGGTCTTATTATTGGGTTGATTGTATTAATGGGCGCGCGACGGATCTTACAAATAAGATCCTAGGTGATAATAATCATGAGTAAGTTAATGCGTAAAGTTTACGACATAATAGATATCGGACGTTAAAATGAGCAATCCTCTGGTCGTTGAATATTTTAGTGACATTCTATGCGTTTGGGCATGGATAACTCAACGAAGAATAGATGAGCTTACCAATGATTTTGATTCAAAGATTGAGTTGCAATACCACTATATCGATGTTTTTGGGGATACGAAGAATAAAATTCAAACTCAGTGGCGAGAGCGAGGCGGTTATCGAGGTTTTGCTCAACATATTCGTGAATCTGCAGCGCCTTATAAAAACGCACCGGTCAGCACCAAAATATGGAATGATGTACGCCCAATGACCTCTGCTAATGCTCACTTGGTATTAAAAGCTGCAGAGATAGTTGTCGAAGGCACTAATTGTGCTGAATTAGCCTTTAAAATTCGCAATGCATTTTTCATTGATGCGAAAGACATAAGCCAGTTTAGCGTACTCTATGAAATTGTAGAAGCGTGTGCTTTAGACATCGAGAAAATAGATAATTGCATCGGTGATGGTTCGGCAATGGCGTCTTTAATGAGTGATTACCAAATAGCCAAAAAACAAGGAATTAAAGGTAGTCCATCGTTTAATATGAATAGTGGACGTCAGACGCTTTATGGCAATGTTGGTTACCGAATCTTGAAAGCTAATATAGATGAGAGATTACACCACCATGTAGGAGACGCGAGTTGGTGTTAAAGCGTTGGGAATTACATAATGCAAAGGAGGGGTGTTAACTGCATGTTGTTTCACCGTTGCTTTTCCTATTTGCTTATTGCTTTTATCGCGCTACAGTCATTAAGCGAGTCGGTAGAAGTCGAGTTGTTGGATAAAACCGAGCAAGCATATTCTTATAATGAATCACTAGATACCTATTCAATCTCGGTTGAAAAGCAAAGCATCAAAATAAATTCAGATTTAACCGAAGATCCTGAAGCACTATTTGAATGTCAACAGGATTGTTATTGCCATTTATTTATCACCAATGGCCTGACCATTTCATTCGCAAAGCTATTTCACCAAACAAGCCCCATCTATAGTTATTTTCTGTCTAGTTCCCCCATTTCTTCTCTATATCGTCCTCCAACCCTTTAGTCAAAGTTTTCTTTACTAATCATCATTATGACCGCTAATTCGCGCGTCGTAGTTGAAAGCATTTTTATACAAAACCAGGAATAATTGAATGTTAAACTTTAATGTTGCGCGGAATAACTGCGTGATTAAGAAGTCGCTTTCGTGTATCAAGTATGTGGTACTTAGTTTTGTTGCTTACTCATCGGTTTCGACCGTTGTAGTCGCAGCAGACACACCACTGACGCTTAATACTGCTATCAAGCGCGCTATCGAACATAACCCATCACTAAAAGTTTTCAGGTTTCGTGAGGATTCTCTCGCGGCACAATCTCAAGTAGCAGATCTGACACCTGCCTATGAGCTCGAAGTTGAAGCTGAGGAATTTGCCGGTACTGGAGATTTATCAAGCTTTGAGAGTATGGAATTAACTGTTTCATTATCGTCCGTAATTGAAATGGGTGATAAGCGACAATCGCGAGTGAATGTTGTCACGACTCAGCGGTCTCTACTTAGTGCTGAGAGAGAAGCAGAATCGCTCGAACTAATGGCAACAGTAACCCGTCATTATATTAACTTGCTTGCTACCAACGAACGCTTGTTACTTGCAAAGGAAGCGGCAGTATTGGCAGAAGGAGCTTTGAACATTGTTAGAAAAAGAGCGAAAGCTGGTGCAACACCTGAGGCTGAAGTTAAAAGAGCTGAGGCATCAAGTGCCCAGGCACAACTCGCCTTTTTATCTGAAAGCCAACAATTAAATAACCAAAAGATAGCGCTTGCGGCGCTTTGGGGTGAAACCAAATTCTCACACTCTTTAATTGAAGGTGATTTATTTCGCTTTGGTGCCGATATAGATTTTGATGTTCTCTTTGCTAAGGTTGAGAGAAATCCAGCCATCCAAGTTTATGCGGCTAAAGAACGACTTAATCAAGCTGAACTACGATTAGCAAGAACTGAATCCAATGCAGATATTAGCTGGTCGATCGGTTTCCGACAGCTGCAAGAAACGAATGATTCCGCCTTAGTCGCCGGTTTTAGTATGCCTCTGTTTTCTTCGTCAAGAAATAAGCATGCTGTCAACTCCACCATCGCAAAGCAAAACGAAACTTACGTTCAAAGAGAAATTGCAATATTGAATATGCATCAGCAATTATACCGGGCTTTCCATAATAGAAAGCAGGCGATTGTTACCGCTAGACAATTGCAGAATTCGATTATTCCGGCACTCAAACAAGCAATGCTGGAGACATTGAGCGCTTATCAAACTGGTCGATATAGCTACCTCGAAACTGTTTCAGCGCGGCACGAATTGCTCGGTGCGAAAAGAATGCTGATAGAAGCGGCATCAGCAGCCTTACGATATGGCGCAGAAATTGAACAACTAACAGCAGAGCCGCTGTCTGCCTCGCAACACGCTAACGTGATCCAAAATTCAGGACAAAAAAAATGAAGTTAAACAATATTAACCTACCGTTTCACTATTTTATTTATTGTTGTTTAGTCGTCGTGCTTTTCGCAAATTCCGCCTTGGCTGATGATGACGAAGACAATGATGATATTCGTGAAGACGGTAAAATAGCGCTTTCTGAAGAACAAATTAAATTTTCGGGAATCGAACTTTCTCAGGCTCAGGCAGCAAAAATACGTGATTCATTGCCTGCCTATGGATTGGTCGTTACCAATACCAATCATGAGCAAGAGATAGTCGCACGCTTTGAAGGAGTGATACGTCAAGTTTCGAAAAAACTTGGTGACACAGTAAAAAAGGGTGAATTACTTATTTCGATTGAAGCCAACGATAGTCTTAAAATTTATCCGATTAATTCTGAGCTTGACGGTGTCATCACTTTCCGTGACGCCAATATTGGAGAGCAAACTTCTGACGATCTATTACTTAAGGTTGAAAACTTTTCTACGGTTTGGGTTGATTTATCCATCTTTCCCAAAGACCTTTCAAAAATTCATCTCGACCAGCGTGTTCGAATCAAAAGTGCCGACGCGGAAAGTTTTACCGAAGGACCAATTATTTTTATCGCACCTTTTGGTGACCCATCGAACCAATCTATTACGACGCGAGTTTTGGTCGACAATTCTGACGGAAAATGGAAACCCGGACATTTCGTCGATTCAGAAGTCATACTCTCCGAATCTGTCGCTTCATTGACGGTTGAAAATGAAGCTATTCAAATTATTAATGAACTTCCGGTGGTTTTTGTTAAAGAAGGTCCGTTATTCGAACCGAGAAATATTAAGTTGGGGCGCAGCGACAGTGAATTATCAGAAGTCCTTAGTGGACTAGATACTGGTGAGACTTATGTAAGCAAAAATAGTTTTGTACTTAAATCCGAATTAGGTAAAGGAGATATCGAAGATGATGATTAACAATCCTAATCAACTTAAGAGTCAATTTATCATGGCTTGTCGATTTATTTCACTTAGTTATTTCATACCAACATTCGAAGGTATATCACGATGATCGACAGTCTTATCCAATTCTCGATTGCTCGACGATGGGTGATTATATTTCTAGTTTTAGTGGTATCAGCAGCGGGTATTTGGAATTACCAAAAATTACCGATTGATGCTGTACCGGATATTACAAACGTACAAGTTCAAATCAACACGGAAGCTCCAGGCTATTCTCCCCTTGAAGTCGAGCAACGAATTACCTATTTAGTTGAGTTAGCGATAACCGGGTTGCCAAAAGTGGAAAGCACTCGCTCTATTTCTCGATATGCGCTTTCACAAGTCACGGTTGTATTTGAAAAAGGAACCGATATATATTTCGCGCGCAATCTAATAAACGAAAGACTCCAACAAGCAAAAAGCGAAATGCCGGTTGGCATTGAGCCTATTATGGGACCCGTAGCGACAGGATTAGGTGAAATATTTCATTACGCGGTTCGCGCTCACAATGATGCTCGACAACCGAATGGAATGCCGTACGACGCAACTGCATTACGCACACTACAAGATTGGGTTATTCGTCCACAATTGCGGCAAGTGCCCGGTGTGACGGAAATTAATACCATTGGTGGATTCGAAAAGCAGTTTCACATTACGCCCGACCCAGCACGACTCCTTTCTTACCAAGTATCGTTTGAAGATCTCATTGAAGCTTTAGAAAAAAATAACGCGAATGTTGGAGCGGGATATATTGAGAAGAACGGTGAGCAATACCTAATTCGAGCTCCAGGTCAGGTCGACGGGATCGACGCGATTAAGGAAATAATAGTCGCTCGTAACAATGGTGTACCAATTTTGATAAAAGATGTTGCTTCCGTCAATTTTGGGCAAGAGCTAAGAACTGGTGCGGCCACGTTAAACGGCCAAGAAACCGTTTTAGGTACAGCAGTGATGTTACTAGGTGGCAACAGTCGTACGATTTCCGAAGGCGTTTCAAATAAATTGGAAAGTATCAATGAAACATTGCCAGATGGTGTAACTGCGGAGCCTGTCTATAACCGAACTGTTCTTGTCGATAAAACAATTTCAACTGTTCAAACTAACCTGATGGAAGGGGCATTGCTTGTAGTAGTTGTATTGTTAGTGATGTTAGGCAATGTTCGCGCAGCATTATTAACTGCATTAGTGATCCCACTGTCAATGTTAATGTTAATCACTGGAATGGTTGAAACAAAAGTCAGCGCCAATTTGATGAGCTTAGGTGCATTAGATTTCGGTTTGATAGTCGATGGGGCGGTAATCATTGTTGAGAACTGTATATTGAGACTCGCTGAGCGACAGCATCATCTAGGAAAGATACTTCCACTCAATGACAGGATCCAAACCGTTTTCACAGCGACACGCGAAGTTTTTACACCGAGCCTCATTAGTGTGTTGGTTGTTATTTTGGTGAATATACCGATCTTAGCATTAACAGGTGTTGAAGGTAAGATGTTTACGCCGATGGCGATGGCAGTCATTATGGCGCTAGTTTCTGCGCTGATCCTTTCACTCACATTTGTTCCTGCAGCGGTCGCTTTACTTCTTAGAGGACATATTAAAGAGAAAGATAACTTTATCGTTAGAAACGCGAAATCACTTTATGCGCCTTTTCTTGAGTGGGCGTTGAGATTTCGGATTAGTGTTTTGGTGATCGCAGCATTATTTGTTATTGCAACAGGCTTTTTGGCGACTCGTATGGGAACAGAATTTATTCCGAATCTTGACGAAGGCGATATTGCAGTACAAGCGCTTCGGATCCCTGGAACAAGCTTAACGCAATCTTTGGATATGCAATTTAAGATTGAAAAGGCCGTTACCGAGTTGCCCGAAATAGAAAATTATTTTTCACGAGTAGGCACTGCAGAGGTTGCGGCAGATCCAATGGGGCCTAATATTTCTGATGGCTATGTCATGCTTGCCGAGCGAAGTCAGTGGCCAGATCCTGAAAAAACTAAGCCACAACTATTAAAAGAAATTCAAGATAAACTGAAACTGGTACCCGGAAATGCCTACGAGATTAGCCAACCGATCCAAATGCGAGTTAATGAATTGATTTCTGGTGTCCGCTCTGATCTTGGCATCAAAGTTTATGGCGATAATTTAGAGCAATTGCTCAAGTCTGGAAACGAAATAGCTTCAATCATTGCCGGAGTCACAGGCGCGGAAGATATAAAAGTTGAACAAGTTTCCGGGCTACCAATTTTATCAGTAGAAACTGATCGCAAAGTATTACATCGATATGGTTTGAACATCAATGACGTCCAAAAAATTATCGCTACGGCAACAGGTGGAGAAGAAGCCGGACTAGTCTTTGAAGGTGACAGGCGTTATGCGATCGTTGTGCGTTTGGTTGAATCTCAAAGAAATGACATTAATGCACTTGGCCGACTCCCCATCCCGTTACCGAATGACAGCTATGTTCCTTTAAGAGAAGTAGCGACCTTAAAGCTCGTACCAGGACCAAACCAAATTTCGCGAGAAAACGGAAAACGACGGCTGGTAGTCAGCGTTAATGTTCGCGGCCGAGATTTAGGCGGTTTCGTCACAGAAGTCCAAGAGCAACTTCAAAATCGTCTCTCGCTCCCGCCAGGGTATTGGTTGGATTACGGAGGGACGTTTGAACAGTTACAGTCAGCATCGGCTCGACTAAGTTTACTTGTGCCTATCACCCTAGTGATGATTTTTGCACTGCTAATGATGACGTTTGGATCTGCCAAAGATGCGGCGTTAGTTTTTAGTGGCGTTCCTCTCGCGCTGACCGGTGGAGTTATTGCGCTCTGGATCCGTGACATTCCGTTATCGATCACTGCAGGCGTTGGTTTTATTACGCTCTGTGGTGTATCAGTACTTACCGGTGTCATGATGGTTTCAGCGTTTCGAAGTGGTTTGCTTAGTGGAAAATCAATTGAGCTTTCTATCAGAGAAGGCGCGTTACTACGACTCAGGCCAATACTAATGGTCGCGCTCGTTGCGGCGCTTGGATTTTTACCGATGGCGCTAAATACTGGAACTGGAGCCGAAGTGCAAAGACCATTAGCGACAGTAGTTATCGGCGGCATTATCTCTTCAACATTGCTCACATTAGCAGTTTTGCCTGGGCTCTATCGAATGGCGGCTAGCTCGAAGAATAAGCAAACTTTGTGAGGAGGGTATTGAAATAATTATCTGTTCAGCAAATTAATTTAACGATTGTTTTGCTGAACTTTTTCAGACTTATTTTAGTGCAAACATTCAATCATGTTTAGGAGAAAACAATGAAACAAATTAAGGCCTTTATTCACCATTGTCGTTCAACAGAGGTTTTAGATGTGTTGCAAGATGCTGGATTTAAGAACGTAGCTTTGTTCGATGTGAAAGGGACTTTAAAACCAATCAGTGAATCAGAGCTTGCCTATTCTGCCGATGCGCGTGTCGTAATTTCAGAAGTGCAAATTACGCTCTTTTGTGACGATGAGAAGGTTGAAGAGGTCACTCGCTTAATACAGAAAAACGGCTATGTTGGCGTGAATACATCGGGGTGGATTTATGTCAGTCCCGTCGAACAAGTAATAGCAATCGAAAAGCCTAAGTAAATTTAGTGAGTGGCTAGATAGGATTGGTTAACTTCTTTCAGCCACTACAAATAGCATTAACAATGCTGGAATTTATACGGAAGAGTTAGTCTTTTCTTTCTTAGTGAAGAGGCTATGGGTGCCTCTCGGTAGTTTATAAGCCAGGCTTTATTTTTTACATGAATAGACTTATTACTTCAATTTCTTTTGTACTAGTTAAAGTTTACATATGCTTTATCTCGCAGTGATATATTATTTCATTTTAGAGATAAAAACAAGTAGTTTCTCATTAGCTAAGAACAAGTATTTTTATTCAAAATTAAATTAATTAATTTTCGGGAAAGCTTTCAATGAATACACAAGGTGAAAACTTATTTGCTATTTGGAGAGATAGTGCAATATACGTTGGCACAAGTTTTGAGACACACATGCATTCTCATCACGCCGTTCAATGTTGTATTGCATTAGAAGGAAGCCTTCAAATAAAATGGCCTGAAGTCGACGAATGGAAAACAGTTCCTGCGGCAATTATCGGTTCAGATATTTCTCATAATATTCGTTGCAACGATGGCCCTGTTTGTCTCTTATACCTAGAGAAAAAATCGAGTTGCTATCGAACAATTCTAGACTTTCATTCGGACGGCACCGATTTGCATACTAAACAACCCATTCTGCTTAATACGATTATTCCTCAAGAGTTTAAGCAGAATGTTAGCCAAACACTTTCTTTAAAATTAAACTGCATCGGCGCCAATAAAATCAAGCACGATATTCTGCATTTGTTTAGCGGGTATTTTCAAGAAAACCGCCATTTAGATCAAAGGATCAGTCGATTACTTAGTGTTTTGCACGAGTCTCCTTCAACGAATTTTCGAGGTCAAGATCTTGCCCGCAAAGTTAATCTTTCAGAAAGCCGCATGCAACATCTTTTTAAAGAACAAATGGGACTACCTATTCGTCGATACATTTTATGGATGCGACTACGTAGCGTTTTGGAACTCTCATTAACAGGTGTAAATTTAACTGACGCTGCACACTCGTCTGGCTTTTCCGATTCAGCGCACTTTTCGAGAACTTTTCGCACAATGTTTGGGATCCCTCCCTCGGTATTACTAAATCGAGATGCAAGGTTGAACTCATTATTTTGCGAAATGTAATTTAATTGTCATCAAGATAGCCGATTCATTCAAGAATGTTCTTAAGGTAAAGAATAGACTGTTTAGTAACAATGATAAATGTTCGACAATATTACAAATATGGCATCTTACTACTCGGAGTTAGTTTGCTTTTATACTAAAAATTAAAAAAGAGCTTTAATTAAATCTTAGCAGCCAGGGAAAGGAAATGTTTTTTAGGTTTGAAAAATGGAATTAGATTGGTATGTATTAATGAAATGATATTTCGTATTTAGGGTTTCAAAACACATCTAGCAAGTTACGCATTTCGATTTACTTGAATTTTAAAGAGGGCGGTTTTGCCACGACTTCGCTCGTCCTAAATAAATAGTAAAGAGAGTAGCGATGACTACTTTAAGAATAGAAATCCAAATGGTTTTAGTTAGTAAATTTAATGCTTATTGAATTAGTAGGGAAAATTAAAATGAGTCAAAACTGGAGAAAGTTAGAGCGCAGTGAACTTCGCGCGCCAAACGGTTTTTTGACCAATCCGACGGTTTTACTTTTTTTTAGTGTCATTGGATTGTTCTACTACAGTATTTATCTGTTTGTAATTGGAGAACTGAGCCCGGTTACAGTGATTATTATTAATTCTTTGTGTTTATATGCTATTTACACAGTCACTCATGAAGCAATTCACGAAATAGCACATAAAAACAAGTCTATTAATTTTGCATTAGGATACATTGGTGCTGCTCACGAAGGGATTACCTTTCCACTATTGAAATTAATTCATCCTCAACACCATCTATATACGAATCATCCAGAAAAAGATCCTGATTATGTGATCGGTAAAAAACCTCGCTGGGCGTTGCCGCTTTGGATCCTGGTCCGATTAACCCATGACAATTGGTTTATGGTGAAACAGAAACTATGGGCAGGCCAAGGAATGCTGCTGGCCGTACATATATTCACTGTCCTTTTACAGGTTACCGTTGTCGCGTATTCCATCAAGCAAGGTATGTTCTATGACTTACTTATCGTGTGGATTATTCCTTTGGTTATCGGTGGCATTTTGGTTGAGTTTACCGTGGCATGGTTAGTTCATTTTCCGCACGACTCGCAAAGCACATTTGAACATACGCGAAATTATCCCGGTATTCTGTGGCAATTTCTGACTTTAAATCAAAACTATCATTTAGTACATCATCTTTGGCCCAAGATCCCTTGGTTTAGATACCACAAATACTTTAAAACAGCGCTAATAGGTCGAGACGAATTTATGCGCAGTAAAAATATGCAATGAGGAGAACAAAATGAAATTGGATGGAAAAAAAGTCTTACTAACCGGTGCAGCTGGCGGTTTAGGAAAGGAAGTAAAACAAATTTTGACAGAGCAGGGCGCACGCGTTCAAGGGATCGATATCAATCAAGCAGGTGACGCGCAAATTATTGTTGCTGACTTAAGCGACCCGGAATCAGCTGGCCAGGCCGTGAATGAAGCGGTAAAGAATTTAGGTGGGCTTGATATCGTCATCAATAATGCCGGAACTCTTGAGCTTCAAGATGCTGGAATTATGCCGACTACAGCTTCAATAGCATCGTTAAAAACGAATCTATTTGGTGCATGGCATGTCGTTGCAGCTGCATTACCGGAACTGTTAAAAAGTAACGGCAAGGTAATCAATGTCTCCTCACTATTTGCAATGGTTAATGCACCATTAATTCCATCGTATAGTGCTAGTAAAAGAGCTTTAGCTGCCTATTCCGATTGTCTCCGTATGCAATATGGAAATCAAATCCAAGTGACCACTGTATATCCTGGTTTTATTAACACACCAATCCACAAAGATGCAGTACGCCAAGGTCTTTCGGTAGAGTCTTTAGTGACGATTAAATTATTTGGAATGAAAATATTTAGCATGGAGGAGTCAATCCAAAGCGCATCAAAAGGGATAGTAAAAGCCTGTCGTAAAAATTATCGAGATGTTGGAACGACTTTCTTATCATCGCAATCGCTTTGGTTCGCAAGACACATGCCAAAATTAGTTGATTGGTTTATTCAGCTTCGGATTAACATGTTATCCAAAACCGGCGAATTAAAAATAGCTTTAGACGAACCACAATACGATTAAGTTGACGGGAGAGATTTTATAATGAGCGTAGCAACAAAAGTTCCCCAATCAGTTTTGCTGACAGGTGCGTCAGGCGTTGTTGGTCAAGCGTTATTGCCTCAATTATTAGAAGAAAAGTATTCGGTAACCTGCTTGGTCAATAAGCGCGAAGTTGAAGATGAAAGAGTCGAGTCCGTCAAAGGTAATGTACGTGAAAAACAACTTGGCATTCCTACAGAAATGTACCGAAAATTGACAACTGAAACAGAGCAAATTATACACTCTGCGGCTATAACAAATTTCGATTCGCCACGTGATGCGATCATGGCGACCAATGTCAATGGAACCAAAAATATAGTTGAACTAGCTGTAAAATCCAATGCGAAACTCATCTATGTCAGTACCGCCTTTGTTCACCGAACAGAATTGCCAGCAAGTGTCTCTGAATATTCTGCTTATTGTGATTCTAAGAGAGAAGCTGAGTCAATAGTGCGCGAAAGTGGTATTGATTATAAAATCGTACGACCTTCTATTGTGGTTGGTGACTCCACCAGCGGTCAAATCGCTGCATTTCAAGGAATGCACATTATTCTAGGCGCAATTCTCAATCGCTTTGCACCTGTCATTCCGGTGTCGCCCGAATCATACGTTGATATGATCCCGCAAGATATTCTGGTTAATGTCATTACGTCACTTTTAAAACATCAAACCAAAACCAAAGAATTATGGGTAACTTACGGATCCAGTGCCCCCAATGCGAGTTCAATCATTAAGGTTTTGGAGGAATTCTCGCAACTATGCAACTGCCTCAAAGCAATGCCAAGAATGGTATCTCCCGATATGGTTGAGCGATTAATTAAACCAGTATTTCTACCTAGTTTTCCGGGATATATGCGAAAGCGTATGGAAATGCTGATCAATTATGCTTGTTATTTTAATTTATTTAAGCCATTCCCAAGCAATTATGAATCGTATCGCGAGGACTTAAAACTACCAAACTTACCTGAGGTTAACGAAATACTGTGGAATAACCTTGAGTTCTGGAGTTCAAGTACACGCTACAGAGAGAAACACGCATAGGATAGGCAATCGATCTGATGGAAAATATATCAAACATAAAAGTCGAAGCTGCGCTGCAACGTCATAAACAATTTGTGAACAGCGGTATGGCACGTCTAATGAGTATGATGGGAATACAGTTAGAGCAGGAAGGAGCGGGCTGTTATCTTTATGATAGTAAGGGAACCGCTTATTTAGATTGTGGCGGGTACTGTGTGTTTTTACTCGGACACCGACATCCAGAAATTATAGCCACCGCAAAAAATAGGCTCGATAGAAATCCACTGAGCAGCCGCGTATTAATTAATAGCGTCGTTTCAAAAGCTGCCAAAGCCATTATTTCGATTGCCCCGGATAACTTAGATTACGTTTGGTTTGCTAATTCTGGTGCAGAGGCTGTCGAGGCGGCATTAAAACTAGCGAAATTAAATGGCGCGAAAGCATTTATTGCCATGGAAGGCGGGTTTCACGGCAAAACACTCGGCGCGCTAAGCGTTACTCACAATGAAACTTATCGAACTCCTTTTCTGCCATTACTGCCGAACGTCTCTTTTGCTCAATACGGTAGCACAGCATCTTTGGAGGACTCATTGAAGGAGTCTGCTGGGAAGTGTTGCGTGATTTTAGAACCCATTCAATCTGAAGCTGGCGTGATTGTACCGCCTGAGGGATATCTGAAAGCGGTTGAGGAGTTGTGTAAAAAATACAACGCCTTGTTAGTTATAGATGAGATTTCAACAGGACTTGGCCGACTTGGCCAATGGTGGGGGATCAGTAGTGAGAATGTTTCTCCTGATATCCTACTTTGTGGAAAGGCATTAAGTGGCGGCGTGTTTCCAGTAAGCGCGATGATAGCAACATCAGACGTTTATAGTCACTTCAACAGCAATCCGCTGCTTCATACGTCGACATTTGCCGGCAATCCATTAGCTGCGGATATTGTTAACTCGACCATTAATATTCTGAAAAGAGACGATATACCCGAACGAGCCAGAGTGGTTGGGTTGAAAATTAGAAATTATTTTCTCGATCAACGAACTACAAAGCGTTACAGCTTTATCAAAGACATTCGATGTCAGGGGCTTTTAATAGGGATTGAATTTGTCGAAGAGCATTTTGCTGGAGAATTTATCTTTGAATTACTTAATCACAAAGTAATTACGTCGCATTCACTGAATAATCATAAAACAGTGCGATTAACACCTCCAGCACTACTTAAGAAAAAGGAGCTTATAACTCTATTTGATGCAATCTCCGCTTCATTGATTGCTATCGATAGCCGACTAAAAACCCAATAGAGGGAGAAAACAATGAGAAATGTTAAAACAACCTACCATATTAATAAACACCCAGATTTTGTCTATCAAAAGCTGGAAGATTTCCGATCGTATTCTAAATTTAGCGAAGCCGTACGCGAGGTAAATGTCGAATACTCGTCAAATGATGAGTGTGTTAGTGATTGGGAAGTTTCCTTTCGAGATGGCATTTTAAAGTGGTCCGAGCGTGATGTATTTAATGCGAGTAAACGAACCATCCAATTTAATCAACTTTCTGGAGACCTGGAAAGATTCGATGGTGTGTGGAGGATGAATGGTGATTCAACGACAGAGCTCGTATTTGAAGCAACACTCGATCTCGGAATTCCTCATTTGGCAGAGCTATTAGAGCCCATCGCTGAACAAGCATTGCTCGAAAATATCGATTCAATTGTTAAAGGATTCTTTAGCACCGACATTCTGACAGCATCAGATGTTTGTGAAAAAGAACACGACTTAACGGCGGCGCTTGCTTAGCTATATTGAGGACAGTCAATTGAACTATTTAAGACAAGAGCAAGCAGTGCTCGAAAAATATTTGCCTAATTTTATTGAGAAGATAGATTCTCTTTCGTTATTGGAAATGGAAGGCACTGCATCACCCGTTATCAAATTATTTAAGGAAAATCACGGACCCAAGCTCGTTATTCCCAAACAATATGGCGGGCATGGTGCAACGGCAGTTGAATTGGTGAGATTTCAACGAATGATTGGTTCGATATCTCCTTCATTAGCGATAGCTTCTAATATGCATCATTTCTCAGTCGCAACTTTAGTAGAAATGGCCAAAAATGTTAATGGTATGGAATGGATGATCCTAGAAGCCATTGCAAAGGAAAACTTATTAGTCGCATCAGCGTTCGCCGAGGGTCGGGCTGGTAGTAATATTCTAGAACCATTTTTAGAGCTAACCCCTTCGGAAAATGGTGGTTATTATGTTAGCGGCTCTAAGAAACCATGTAGCTTATCCCATTCAATGGATCTCTTAACCTTTAGCGCGATATTGCCCGATGCAAACAATGAAAAGAAAATAGGTGTTGTACTAGTTGCTTCTGATGTTGATGGTATTAAACGCAAAGAGTTTTGGGGCTCAGATTTATTCAAAGCTTCCGAAAGTGAAGAGATCATTCTAGACAAAGTTCACATTCACGAGCAATTGGTTTCATATGCAGGAAATCTTGGAGAACTAGACGATGTTCAAACTCGAGGCTTTATTTGGTTCGAATTACTTTTATGTGCGAGCTATGTTGGTATTTTAAGTGGCTTGGTGAAACGAGTTTTATTGTTAGATCATTATCAAGATGAAGATGTTGCTGAAGTACTCTATGAAACAGAAACCGCGACTAGTGCATTAGAAGGGTTAGCGGTAGCGATCGAAAATCAAGAAAAAAATGAATCATTGTTAAGTCGGTCTTTGCACATTCGCTATGCAATTCAACGTGCAACTGAACGAGCTAGCGCTCGCGCTGTCGAGCTACTAGGCGGTATGCAATATATTCAAAATCCAGAAATTTCTTATTTATATTCCGCAGTAAGAGCCTTGGCATTCCATCCGCCTTCTCGATATCGCATGACAAAAAATTTAGTTAACTATATGAAAGGTCAACCCTTAATAATTTCTTAGGCTACCAATGAGGTCAAATAAAATGTTAAAAATACCTGAGATAGAAAAAGCCCACTCATCTTTAACGCAACATAAACTCTATTCCGAGTTAAAAACACTGGAGCATATTAGAGTGTTTATGGAATCGCATGTGTTTGCCGTATGGGATTTTATGTCGCTTCTTAAAACACTACAACAATCCTTTACCTGTGTACAAGTTCCTTGGGTACCTAAGGGCGATCCGATGATAAGACAAATGATCAATGAAATTGTTCTAGGAGAGGAAAGTGATTGCGTTGTGATGGGGCAAAGCCATTTTGAATGGTATTTGGAAGCCATGGATGAAGTCGGCGCTGATAAAACTCAAATCACGCAATTCATTTCGCTATTAGGGCAAGGTAAAGACTATAAGACGGCACTAGGTCAACTCGAAATACCTACAGAGACTCGGCTTTTTGTGGAGCAAACGATGCACACGATTACTTACGGAAAAGCCCATGAAATTGCCGCGTCTTTCACGGTCGGTAGAGAAAACTTAATTCCAGATATGTTCACCGGAATCTTAAGACACATGAACAAGGATCCAGATACTAAATTAGATAAGCTGATTGCCTATATGGAGCGCCACATTGAAGTTGACGGCGATTCACATGGGCCATTAGCTGAGAAAATAATCGCAACAATGTGCGGCACTGACCAAGATAAATGGAATGAAGTCCAAAATGCTTCTCTAATGGCGCTAGAGTCACGTTATCATTTATGGAATGGCGTGACCCGACAAATTGAATTACAAGATAGTGCTGAGAATATCGAACTAGAAACAGCTTAAATTCAATTCAACACAAAGGAGATCCTAATGAAGTCATTGTTATTCTTTGCGCTTGTAATGGCACTTTCGATCTCCTCTTTGTTCGCTTCAGCTAATGAACAAAGAGGCAGAGAGATCATGCTTAAAAATGACCAACAAAAAAGGGCCAACACCGAACAAGTGCATCTTAAAATGTTGCTCATCAATGATGCTGGAAAGACCCAAAAACGTGAACTTGACTGGATTAAAAAGACAGTCAAAAGCAAAGATGAATACACATTAATACGGTTTACTTAC
Source organism: Aliikangiella litoralis (assembly GCF_052495765.1). The sequence goes on from NZ_CP199292.1 coordinate 3,051,803, forward strand.
CCGAAGGACATTCGGGGGACTGGGTTGCTCACCTATGAATATGAATTGAAGGAAGACGACCGCTGGTTATATTTACCAGCCCTAAGAAGGTCAAGGCGTATTACGAGTTCTGAAAAGTCGGATAATTTTATGGGGACCGAATTTAGTTACGAAGATTTAAGCAACGAGTCGCTTGATAAATATCGATACGAGTTCATCAAAGAGTCGCCGTGTGGTGAAATGCAGTGTTTTGTTGTTAGGGCTAAGCCAACAAATGAACAGGAGCTGGTGGAAAGTGGTTACAGTTCTCGCGAATTATGGATTGAACAAACACACTATATCCTGACTCAAGCAAAATATTACGATAAGAACAATGGGCTTATTAAGGAATTTACGGCTAGTGATATTAAGAAGATTGGCAATACCGATCTAGCTCGTTCGCACAAAATGGAAATGAAAAACCTAAAAACCGGAAGTGTTACTACGATGCTTTTCGAAGACTTTCTAATTAATGAGCCGGTTTCTGATAAAACTCTAACAGTGAGAAATCTTGAACGTGGTCGCTAAACCAATCATTCTACCGGTATTCATTGTATTAATGAGTTATCAGTCTTGTCTCAAAGCAGATACTGATGAATTAGAGGTGTTAATTGAAGGTACGCTTCAAAGTGATACACAGATCTACGAAGTAGAGCTAGATAATGAACGTTTCGACGGTTCCGAAGTTAATTTACACTTAGACTTTGAAGCAAGATATAGTGATGTTTTATTCGTATCAAAAAGTAAATCAAGGAGATATCTTACCGGAGACCAGCAAGCCGAAAACAGGTTGCAAGAAGCATGGCTGAAATACGAGTCGGATAACTATGACATAAAGATCGGAAAGCAAATATTTCAGTGGGGAAAGGGAACATTTATTAATCCAACGAGTATTGCTACGCCCAAAGATTATCGAGACATTATCGATACGACAAACGAAGAATTTGGTCTGTTGTCACTCAGCTTTAAATACTACATACAATCTGAAACTTATCAGTTTATTTATATTCCAGAGTTTAAAGCGAGTCGGTTGCCGTCTATCGGCACTCGGTGGTTTTTTGACCTGCCTGACTCAATCAAAACACCTGGTTCAAATGTAAATCTCCCCTCCAGCTATCGAACGCATTATGACGACAGCTTTGAATCGAAAACAGACAATAACCAGTTTTTATTTCGATATTCAAATTATAGTAATCAGTTTGACTACTCACTTATCTATCATAAGGGAATTGATAGCTTACCGGTCTTTACCGAAGAAATTTTATCAATAAGTCCTGAACAAGCAGAAATTCAAATTAATGGTAGTTTTACCAAGTTTGAAATGCTGGGCGGCGATCTTGCTTTACCGGTAGGGAAATGGATGGCTAGAGTAGAGGCGGCTTATTTTTATACCGAAGACTCTAGTGGTTTGAGGGAAGATAAAGATGATCCCTATATTCATTTGGTGATCGGTTTTGATCGCTCGTTTAATAATCTTTTATTTGATAAAGACTTGTTTTTCGCAGTGGAGTGGAGCCAGCAAGAGGCTAAAACTGATATTGATTATGAAAGTAACGATTTAAGGCACCTATTTGATAAAACTCTTTTTCTAAAAGCTGACATAGAGTTATCTAGTGACTCTGAGCTTTTGTTCGAATCGCTTTATGATTTTTCTGATGAAGACTATCTAATTAAATTGTCCCATGAATTTAAAATGACTGAAGCGATTAAACTTGCGACTAACATCTTTATCATGGGCGGACCGCAACATTCATTTTTCGGACAGTATCAAAACAATAACAGACTTCAATTTAAATTAGAGGCTTACTTTTAGATGATTCAATACGCCAAATTAATCTGCAAGTTTCGATTTGTAGTACTTTCCCTCGTGTTGATCGGGAGCGTACTTGCTGCCATAGGTGCGACACAAATCACCATTCGAAATAACGATGATGCAGAATTACCGAAAGACGATCCGATTGTGGTGACCAATGAAAAACTGTCTCAAGTGTTTGGCGAGAAAGATCAAATCTTAGTGAGCATTAAAACCAAGCATCTCTATAAAAACGAAACACTACAAAAGATTAGATACATTACTCAAGAAATAAAAAGTGTTCAATCTATCATCCAGTCTGAAGTTAAAAGCATCACCAATATCCAAAATATTCAATCTTCCGATTTTGGGCTTGATGTTAAGAAGTTGGTTGAACAATTGCCTTTAAGTGATTCGGCGCTGCTTCAACTTCGATCCGATATTGAAGATAATCCTTTGATTTATGGGAGGGCAGTCTCTCATGATCACCAGTCGACGGTTATTGCTGCCAAAATAGCTAAGGGATTTGACCAAGCGACAGTCTTTTATGGTGTACGCAAAATTGTCGATAAATATTTTGACGAAAATGAATATTCTATTGTGGGCGATCCCGTGATTTCCGAAGCGATAGACGCAGGCATTCAAAGTGATGCAATTTTTCTCGTGCCATTGGCTTTGATTCTACAGTTATTTGGCTTTTACTATTCCTTTAAAAGCTTGAAAGGTGTATTAGTTCCCTTTTCATTAATAATTGTAAGTATTCTTTGGACCGTTGGTATCATGGGGTTTGCTAAACTTCCACTGACGGTTGTTTCGACATCGATCCCAATTCTGTTAGCGGTAATTGCCAGCTCTTATGGGATCCATGTGCTTCATGCGTACAACCATGTTACAAACTTAAAAAATTCTGCAACAGATAATCTAGTACTTGCATTTGAAAAAGTAGGAAGAGCTGTATTAATCACGGGATTTACATCAGCATTGGGTGCCGGAACGCTCGCTGTATTTAAGGTTACTTCGATTAAAGAGTTTGGCATTATTGCAGCGATTGGAATTAGCGTTACAACCTTGCTTTCTATGACGTTATTACCGGTACTTTTAACACTGACTCGATCGAAACATACTCCAACTCATCCTAAGAACACACATCAAATTATCTCTAATGTATTAAACCGTATTACTGAGTTCTCATTAAAGAATAATCAAATAGTCATTGTAGTCGCACTATTGATTATTATGACATCAATCTATGGGATCACAAAAATAAGACCGGGCGCAGATTTTATTGAATACTTTCCTAAAAGCCACGAAATCCGAGGTAGCATCGAGCAATTTAATGATGACTATGGCGGTGCGCGATTCTTTAATGTCATGATTAAGGCTGAGAATCCTGATGATCTGAAAAAGCCAGAATTTCTTCAAAAAATATGGGCGTTTCAAAAGTTTGCCGAATCTTTTGACGAAATTGGACAAACTTACTCATTTGTTGATGTGATCCGTCGTATTGATCAAGTGGTCGATATTGACCATGATACAAAGTCGCATATTCCCAATACTCAGGAACATGTCGCCCAATACTTGCTTCTCTACTCAATATCATCATCACCGGCCGATTTTAATGATTTAGTCGATTACGATTACCAACACGCGAAAATCAATATCCGCGTGACTACATCGGAACAAGAAGATCATTTGATGCTTTATAATCAGCTCAATGAGTTTCTGAACCAGGAATTTAAAGATAAGGCAACATTTGAGTTCGGTGGCATGCTAATGTTGTGGTTAGCGCAAATGAAATACATTGTTTCTGGCGAGATCCTCAATATTTTTATTTCCGTCAGTATTGTGCTGCTGTTTTGCATGTTTGTTTTCCGTTCCTTTAAATATGGCATCTTGTCTGTGTTGCCTCTGGTCTTTTCGACTACAGTGACTTTTGGGTTGATGGGATTTATCGGGATCCGACTCGAGGTCGGCACTGCAATTATTACAGCAATGATCGTTGGTATAGGTGTTGACTTTGCAGTTCACTACCTGAGTCAATTTAAGAAACATTTTGAGAGAACTTTTGACATCAATGAGAGTAATCATCGTACAATTCAAGTCACCGGCAAGGCAATTTCGTTTGATATTTTTTCAAACATATTAGGCTTTTCAGTATTTGCGTTATCTGGCTTTTCACCGATCCAAAACTTTGGCTTATTAATCACATTAACAATGTTAACGACGGGAATGAGTACCTTTATTTTATTACCTGCTGTAACGAATACTCTATTTAGAAGACATGCAAAGAGTTCTATCGAAAAGAATCAGAGTGGTTTTGATTTTGACGACTATAACACTTCGGCACTAGATGCTAAAAAATCAATTGCTAATCATGAAAATGTGTAAAGGAATAATACAATGACTGAAATAAAAGTAGCCAGTCAATTGACTGTCACGATAAGAGCGAATCAAAAAGATATATACGAGTTTTTTACTTCGCCAGAGCGAATAAACCAATGTGTTGTTGATGTCGTAGAGTTTGAGTTGCTTTCTCAGAATAAAGCAAGTTGGACATTAAAAGAAAAAAGAGATCTTGGTATCGTCTTTCAACCAAAATATACGCTAAGTTATACTGGTGATGGGGAAAAGCATATTAGCTGGGTTAGTGAGTCAAGCAATTTAGAAATTGAAGGGAGTGTCACGATCGATAATAACAGCCACAGTTGTCGCATTGCGTTTCATGAAGTCATTTCGTTTGATTTACCGATATCTAAGACGATGGGTTTGTTAGCAAAAACGGTTGCCAAGCACGAAATCGCACTTGGAAATAAACGCTATTTGAATCAGGTCAAAGAACAACTAGAATCTTTAGTTGTCACTTGAGTAACGTCATTGTGCATATAATTGCGATGAATGCGTCAAGTTTCTCAGTCAATCGTTCGTTCAACATTTTGTTTAAATTCTCCTGACAGATATCGATTGGGAGTCGAGTCGTTTAAAACGACAAATAAATGGTAAAACAGTGCACGAGTTCTAGTTTTTAAATGAGATATTTACTTAAAATGAGGCTTAGCAATTCATGATCAAATACGTTAAAGCACTTGGAACTACTGCCTAGCGTTGAGATTTAGTTTTACGAGGAATCTTTATGAAAAACTTTATTGCCATCTTTCTTATTTTTATGCAGTCTTTTGTGACTGCTCAAGATCTGCTCCCTCGCGATATTACTGTTTATAAGAATCCCGAATGTAGTTGTTGTGATAAATGGATAAATTATCTTCGCAAATTTAATTACAACGTCACTGTCGTGTCTAATCGAAAATTACTCTCTGAAAAGGCCAGGCTAGGTATACCGCCAGAGATTTCAGCTTGTCATACGGCAGTTATTGGCGGGTATGTCGTGGAAGGTCATATCACTCACCGAGACATTACTCGTCTTCTACTCTTTCAACCTGATGTCATCGGGATAGCCGTACCGGGCATGCCAATTGGGACCCCTGGCATGGAGAGAGGTGACTCGGTCGAGTCTTACGACGTTTTAAGCTTCGATAGCAAAGGTAATATCGAGGTTTTTGTCGAACACTAAATGCTGTTTGCAAGATATATAGTGAATTTGCACAACGACTCTTACTGTTTGTTCTTGTTCCATTTCTCGATCGAGTATCCAAGTAAGGCAAGCCCACCAAGAAAAAACAGTGAGTGCATAACGATACCGTGAAAAAATGAGATGTCGCCGACGAACGTGTGGACAATCGTTGCGATAACAATAACGCACGCAATGACAAGACCGATAGTTAACTTCGATTGATTCTTCATGATTAAAACTCCGGTTTTTCACAATTCTGTAAATAGGTTAGCTTAATTTGGCAAAATACACTTGTATGATCTGGCTAACTTGAAAATATGAAAAATCACTTGACTCTATAGCAACTTCAGGATTTATTCTAAGCGCACTCATGCTAAAATAGGTATGGTGGACTTATATACCTGCGAAAAATAGTCCTGATAGATAAATGAAGATAGTTCCTGGCTCGTGTTGTTGTACATGAGCATAAAATAGTGAGATTAATGATTAAACGCTGGATGTTAATATTTGTAACCGTACTGATTGCTTTGCAATCAGTTGGCGCTGTTATTGATGGCCATCAACTCCACCAATCAGGTCAAGAACATTTGTCTTTCGAACACGACCATGAGAAAGAAACAATCGATAAAATTTCTGACTCTAAAACAAAGGTTAAAAGTGTTGATAATTCGCCCTATGATTGTCACCACTGCTGCCATTGTCATGGCGCATCGAATCTATATGTATCGGCATTTCATAGTAATTTCTTGCTTGTCTTTCACCAGAAAAAGACATTCGACTACCTTTTAAATTTACCTTCAATTATTTTGAATCCAGCATTTCGTCCCCCGATCGTTTAGCCTCTTAATTAAATTTATTCAAACTATCCAATCTTGGATTAATTAGTATTTTTATATTAGAGGATATCTAAATGTTTAGATGTTTATTTAAACGCTTTCCGTTAGGAAGTGTTTGCCTGCTCGTGTTCTCAACGAGCCTTTGTGCTGCACCTGCAGACAATATATGGGGTGATTGGTTACAAAACCAAATTGACCAACACCCAGAAGTAATCGCGGCTAAAGAGCAAATGAACTCCGCCTTATCCAGGGCCGACAGCCAAGATCAACCGCTCTACAATCCAGAGCTCGAAACGGAATTTGAACGTGAAGGCGAGAGTAAAAATTACCGGATCGGCATCAATCAGACGATTGATTGGTGGGATAAAGCCGGTATTCGCAAGCAGCAAGCGACTCATAGTAGACAAGCGACACGTAATACCTTTGAACTAATCCGACAGCAAAAAACCGCAGAAACCATTAGCGCATTGATCGAGTGGCATTCTGCCAATCAACAAGCCCGATTAGCCAGTGAACAAGAGCAACATCTAGAGACTTTGCTCAAAGCGATTAAAGAACGCCAACAAGCGGGCGATCTTGGTCAGCTGGACGCGGAACTCACTTATCTAGAGCTCTCGCAAAAGCTTAATGAAACTGCGAAGGCCCTAGTTCAATTTAAGCGAGCTGAAGCACAACTTCGAGAACTATTACCTGATTGGTCTTCCGAGTGGGCGCAGATTCCAAAGACATTCTGGCAGGTGAGTTCAGCTAACGAACAAAGTGAAACGATTGAAGACCATCCGAACATTGTAGCTTCGCGTGCTAAATGGGAAACCCTTCGTCAAGAAGCAAAACTCATTCGCCAGGAAGCTAAAGCTGAGCCATCCTTCGGTATTAATGCTGGTAAAAGTGGTGACGATGACGTGGTTGCATTGTCTTTTTCGATACCATTGAATGTTCGAAATAATTTTAGTGCAGAAACTAGGGCGGCAGACCAACAAGCATTGGCGGCCGAATCACAGTACCTGGCAGTCCGACGTAAGCAGCAATATGCCGTCGAAGGCGCTCAAGCTGCATTGATTGAATATCAACAGCACTATCAGCGTTGGCAAACACTGATGAAGGGCCGAGTAGAAAGCAGCGCAAAACTGCTGGAAAAACAATGGCTAAGTGGTGATGTCAGTACGCCTGAGTACTTGATTTCGCTACAGCAAAGAGCCGAAGGATTGCTTGCGGGTATTGAATTACAAACGCAATATCGCATGGCGTACACCGACTGGCTCCTACAAACAGGACAAATTAATACTGCGCTAAAGCAGCTTAAATAATTACCTATTTTGGAAGATTTATCATGAATCAAATTATTAAATTAATGTTGTTAACGGTTTTGATTGGGAGCGGTAACAGAGCTGCCGTATTCAGCCAAGAAGACAGTCATGACCATCAAACCAACAAGACAGAACATGGTCACGGCAAAGAAGACGAACATGGCCACAGCAACCACGAAAGTGAGGAAAGCGAAGCGAAACTCTCGCCTAAACAAATATCGCTTGCAGGCATTAAGGTTGCGAAACTTTTACCTGAACCGATGGATTACCAAGTTTATGCACCAGGTGAAATCAAGGCTAATGGCTATACCAGTTATTTGGTTTCGCCGCGTGTAGACTCTGTCGTTCTGAGGCGTCATGCATCATTAGGTGATCACGTTACTACCGGTCAGCCGCTTGTAACACTATTCAGCGAAGTCGTCTCAGAAGCTCAGGCTCGATTTCAAATCACTAATAGTGAGTGGCAACGTGTGCAGAAGCTCGGAAGAAAAGCCGTTGGAGACAAGCGTTATATTGCAGCCCAAACTGAGCGTCAAGCGGCGAATAGTCGACTGCTCGCCTATGGACTTTCATCATCAGCCATCGAAAGCCTGCAAAAATCTTCAAGTACATTGGGTGAATACACGCTCAACGCCGTTGTTAATGGAGCCGTGTTAACCGATAAATTCCACCAAGGTCAACGCATGGAAGCTGGTGAAGCGCTAATGGTCCTTGCCGATGAAAGTGAACTATGGGTAGAGGCAAGGCTTCCTGCAAACTCCAACTTATCTTTACCTCGAGGGATGATTGCCAATATTCAAATCGGCTCAAACACTTATAAAGCAAAGGTTTCTCAAGAAGCGCATACGATCGATCCCGAAACTCGGACCAGAATAGTCAGACTGGTTCTTAAGAATAAGGCACATCGATTACATCCCGGATTATTTGCGAGCGTGTTCTTTAATTTTAAAACCGAAAACGCGGTTATCGCAGTTCCTGAGACAGCACTAATGCGGGGTAGTGATGGCGATTGGGTTGTATTTGTCGAAGAAACAAAAGGTCAATTCAAACCGCATGAAGTGACATTGGGACGTTCCTTAGGAGTTTTGCGCGAAATTATTGGCATTGAGCCAGGAACCCGAGTTGTAACAGAAGGTGCCTTTTTCGTTGCTTCCCAAATTGCTAAGGGCGGCTTTGATCCGCACAACCACTAAAACAAAGGATTTCATATGTTTAATCGAATTGTAGATTGGGCAGTTGCGAACCGTCTGTTGGTTGTGATCGCATTGCTCACGTTAATCGTTTCTGCTTATTTTATTATCCCAAAATTAAATCTTGATGCGTTTCCTGATGTCACTAATGTACAAGTGTCGGTTAATACTGAAGCGCCTGGACTAGCGGCTGAAGAAGTCGAACAACTGATCACTTATCCGGTTGAGGCGGTTATGTATGCCTTGCCGGACGTTGAAGAAGTTCGTTCAATTTCTAAAACTGGATTGTCAGGCGTAACAGTCGTTTTTAAGGAAGGCACTGATATCTATTTTGCTCGGCAGCTGGTGTTTGAGAGATTACAGACTGCGAAAGAACTGATACCAGAAGGTGTCGGTACGCCAGAAATGGGACCTAATACTTCTGGATTGGGACAAGTATTTCAATATCTTTTAGTTGCCGATCCCGACTCTGGTTACGATGCTATGACGCTAAGAAGCCTAAACGATTGGGTCGTTAAGTTACTATTAATCCCTGCCGGCGGTGTGACCGATGTATTGTCATTTGGTGGAGAGGTTCGTCAATACCAAGTTAACCTGGATCCTTCCCGATTATTGGCTTTTGATCTTTCACAACAAGATGTGATGTCTGCGCTAGAACAAAACAACGAAAATGTGGGGGGATGGTATTTGAATCGTGGTCAGGAGCAACTTGTCATCCGAGGCACCGGGTGGCTTTCCCATGGTGAAAAGGGTCTTGAAGAAATCGGACAAGTTCCGTTAAAAACAGTTAACGGCACGACAGTGACGGTTGCTGATGTTGCAAAAGTCAGCCTAGGAAATGAAATCCGACAAGGCGCCGTTACAATGACTCGACGCGACAGCAGTGGCGAGGTTGAGTCAATGGGAGAGGTGGTAACAGGCATTGTACTTAAGCGAATGGGGGTCAATACAAAAGCCACAATTGATAGTATTAACGCTCGCGTTGACCGTATAAACCAAGCTTTACCGAAGGGAGTTCGCTTTGAAGTATTTTACGATCAAGCAGATTTGATCACACAAGCCGTCGATACTGTAGTCAATGCGCTATTACTCGCATTCGTCTTAATCGTTGTCATACTAGCGCTCTTTTTGATGAATATCAGGGCGACTTTATTAGTACTCATCTCAATTCCAATTTCTGTCGGAATTGCGTTAATGGTTATGTCCTGGTTTGGTCTATCCGCCAATCTGATGTCGCTAGGTGGTATTGCTGTGGCTATCGGAATGTTAGTCGATGGTTCGGTAGTAATGGTTGAAAACATGTTCAAACATTTGACTCACCCAGACTCATTGCACGATGAAACTCGTCTAGCGAGTCCATCCGATACTCAACCATCTCAAGTCATTCGCACACAAAAAGCCGGAGTTCCGCTTAGACTACAAGAAGCAGGAAGGGAAGTTGCTCGCCCGATATTTTTTGCGACAGCTATTATCCTCGTCGTTTTTATGCCCATGTTTACATTTGAAGGGGTTGAGGCAAAGCTTTTCCAGCCTATGGCTGTGAGCATAATGCTAGCGATGATAGCTGCTGTAATGGTTGCACTTTTAATAGTACCCGCATTAGCGACGTACCTTTTTAGACGAGATATTGTTCAGCGTGAAAGTTTTATTCTAAAACCCATCGATCGATTCTATCGAAAAAGTCTGCGATGGGCGGTCAATAACGCAAAATTTGTTATCGCTTCGGCATTAGTACTCGTCATTTCAGCAGCAATAATGTTACCCAGGTTGGGTACGGAGTTTGTACCTGAGCTCGAAGAAGGTACCATTAATTTACGTGTGACTTTGGCACCTTCATCAAGTTTAAAAACTGCGCTAGAGGTTGCTCCAAAACTGGAATCAATGATTTTGGAATTTCCTGAAGTCAACTATGCCTTATCGCGTATTGGACGAGCGGAAATTGGTGGCGATCCTGAACCGGTTAACAATATCGAAATCTATATCGGATTAAAGCCTGTCCATGAATGGATCAGCGCTTCTGATAGGCATCAACTGCAATCGCTTATGGAGTTGAAGCTTGAACAACACCCGGGATTGTTATTCAACTTCTCTCAACCCATTGCGACTCGTGTTGACGAATTGTTATCGGGCGTAAAAGCCCAATTAGCCATTAAGCTATTCGGGCCTGATTTAACGATACTGGCAGAGCAGGGCCAAGCTATCGAAACGGCTATTAAGACTGTCAACGGTGCCAGAGATGTCGCGATGGAGCAAATTGAAGGCGAAGCTCAACTCGTGGTACGACCCAATCGACGTGCATTATCCCGGTATGGATTATCGGTTGCCGATGTAATGACGATGGTGAAGGATGGATTGGGCGGAGCAAGCGCCGGGCAGATCATTAACGGTAACGAGCGGTACGATATCTATGTTCGTCTTGATGAACAGTTTCGTCAAGATCGCGAAGTCATTTCAGATCTCAGACTACATTCACCCTCAGGTGCTTGGGTAAGATTAGGAGATATCGCAACCGTAACTATCGAAGCGGGTCCTCCCCAAGTTCGTCGTGATGATGTTCAACGTCGAGTGGTTATTCAAGCCAATGTTCAAGGAAGGGATATGGGAAGTGTCGTTGAGGATATTCGAGACACTATCGCGGAAAAAGTTTCACTTCCGACAGGCTACTCCGTTGAAATTGGTGGGCAATTTGAAAATCAACAGCGAGCTCAAAAACGACTTTCTCTTGTCGTGCCTGTGTCGTTGGGATTAATTGCATTGCTATTGTATTTCGCATTTAGCTCAGTCGGTCAGGCCTTATTAATCTTGGTTAACGTTCCACTCGCGGTTATTGGGGGAGTGTTATCGCTATGGGCTTCAGGCCAATATCTCTCAGTTCCAAGTTCAGTTGGATTTATTACTTTGTTTGGCGTCGCCGTATTAAATGGCGTTGTGATGGTCGAGAAAATTAATCAGCGTATTAATGACGGGCTGACGATCAATGATGCGGTTTTTGATGGTGCAGTTTCAAGACTGCGACCGGTGCTAATGACTGCGATTACTTCAGCGCTGGGATTAATTCCAATGTTACTTTCTAATGGCGTTGGCGCAGAAATTCAAAAGCCCTTAGCGAGTGTCATTGTAGGGGGGCTAGTCACTGCAACATTTTTAACCCTGTATGTACTTCCTGTTTTATTTTCCCCATTTTCTAAAGGAAAGTTTTCAGATTAATTTTAATTAAATCGTTAAGCCTCAAAGTAGATTTACTTTGAGGCACTAAATTTAACAGGGGGTATTGATGAAAGAACACTACAAGAAACGACTATTTTGGACTTTCAAAATGTTGATGTCCGGCTACTGATTCTCAATCGACAGTGGAAATCTTTTACCGCTTACTATCGAACAAGAGTTACAACGAGGCGCTATTCCTAGTTTTCTAATTGCTCTAGCCCCAAAATATATCATTCATAGTTGGGTAGAAGTTTATCTGAATGACCAATGGATTAACTTAGAAGGGTTTATTTTAGACGAGGGTTACTTAAAAGCGATCCAAACTAAATTTGCGAGCGTTAAGGGCGAATTTTGCGGTTACGGGGTTTCAACTGACTGCTTAGCTAATCCGCCAGTAGATTGGCAAGGCACGGATACCTACATTCAAAAGGAAGGGATCCATGATGATTTTGGTGTTTTTGATTCGCCCGATGATTTTTATGCGACACATGGAACCAACTTGGTCGGTGTTAAGAAAGTTCTGTATCAATATTTTATACGCCACATCATTAATTTAAATGTTAAGCGGCTAGGAAACTCCCAATAGGACACAGTATAATGCATACTCATTCAAGCGCAGAACATGAAAGCTCAAATCGTATTGGTTGGGCATTCGTTCTTAATTTAAGTTATACGGTGATAGAATTCATCGGTGGACTCTTAACCAATAGCACGGCCATTATGGCGGACGCCGTCCACGATTTAGGCGATAGTATCTCCATAGGTTTAGCCTGGGTCTTAAACAAACTGGGAGCGAAAGAGGCCGATGAAACTTATACTTATGGTTATCAACGCTTTACACTTTTAGGCGCATTAATTAATGGCGTTGTACTACTTGTCGGTTCGATCTGGATCATCTCCATTGCTATCCCAAAATTGCAAAATCCCGAAATGCCTGTTGTGGAAGGCATGCTAGGTTTGGCAATATTTGGAGTACTTGTTAATGGGTTTGCTGCGTTTAAGCTTAGTCGAGGAAAAACACTTAATGAAAGGGTACTCAATTGGCATTTGTTAGAAGATGTACTTGGATGGATTGCTGTGCTGATTCTATCCATTGTATTAATGTTTTTCGAAGCACCAATTCTTGATCCAATATTGTCATTGGCATTCACGCTTTTTATTCTATTCAATGTAGCTAAAAATCTTGTTTTAACCATTCGAACGTTTTTACAAGCAACGCCAGATAAAAAAGTATTAAATGAGATCAGAAATCGCCTAGTCGATTTTAATTTGGTAGAAAGTGTTCACCACTTGCATTTTTGGTCTCTTGATGGTGAGCACCATGTATTAACTGGGCATCTTGTTTTGGGCGAGCCTGTCACTATTGATGCCCTATATGATTTGCGAACAAATATCGAAGAAACATTAAAACCCTACAGTTTTAAACACACGACACTCGAGTTTGAATTCTACGACGATACTTGTCGAGACAGTTAACCTTGAAATTTATTTGGCAACCAGAGAGTTATAATCAGCCCTTAGATAGAAAAGCATGAAAATAGTAATCGCTTTTGCTCTTATTGTATTGTTTGCTGTCTATGTTTCAGCAATGAGAAACGTCCGGGATAACAAGGAAGTTAATTTAACTGAAGCCATTGAATTGGTGCAAGCTTCAGCAAATAAACTCACTTTTAACGACAATAAATCATCAGCAGGCAAACTCCACCATTCTTGGCGTATTGTACCGAAAGATAATTTTGAGTTGTTCGAGGAGACCGGCAAAGGTTATATCATAAAAGGCGTTAATAAAAAGAATAACCAGTCGTTGTATTTTTTAATTGATAAGCAGGGACATGTTCTTGAAGTGATGGAAGAGAGTTACTTTAAAAAAACTCGGAATCATATGCGTTAATCTAGAATGTTTTGCTTTTACTCTCCACCGGCAAGCGTTTTTTGAACCGGCTGAACTTTTGCTTGGTATCGGCCCAAGTCAATGGATACTAGTGCCGACTTCGGATGTCGAACAGGACTCTTTTAAGTTTAATTTAAATCATTGGAGCGCCGTTTCATGGATATTCGCCATAATATTCTAGCTCTTGGAGTTTTACTGGTATGTTTGTAAAAAAGGGATTATTCTTTTGATTTGTTATTTTCAAGCGCATCGATCACCAGCAATGGCAAACAATAAGTGCCGTAGTTTTTTCTAAATAACACATTAGGAATGGCAACAACCTCACATCCACCATATTTATCAAAAAACTGAACAATTAAGGAAACGCCAAGAAATAGAAGTAATCCTATCCGAAAAGGATGGTTGAGCTCTGGCCAGCCAAACCAGTGTCCGAATTGTTGTGAATGATCTAGCTCCGGAGCCACTAACAAGTAAATCATTGGCAGGACAAATATTAAAGTACCGTAAATTGGATTTTTTCCGACCAGGTAACTTCCGATTAAGATATGGAGTAATGTAAAACTGACAGTCAGCGCCAGAAAGGAACCAGCCATCATCAAAAAGAAATCTAAGTTATGAGAGTGAGTCACTGGATAAAAATCGACGCCGACCCAGATCAGAACACATACACCTAACCAAAGCCTGATAAATCTCCCAACACTACCGACGCTGACGCCAAGTGTATTGGTATCGTCTTGTTTAAGCTTCTCTATGGTCATCGGAATTTATTCTCACTATTCCCATGATAGTTCATTTACCGATATCGCTTTGTTTCGAACTGTAACGCTATATGTTGCAAGTGGATAAAGACACACAACATATGTTTCAGTTTGACAAACCCTGTACTTATAGTACAGAGTTTACGCTTAGGGATTAACAATGCAAGTTTTTCGATAGAAATCTCGTATGCTATTGATACGATTTAAAATTACCTAAAATGGAGATGGAAGCACAATGAACCAAGATTGGTTTGAAATGGCAGATATTCGACGAAGAAACCTAAGCCGCTCAGTATGGATCCCCTTAAGAGCCAATATTAAGCTCGAAAGTCATGTACAATATGGATACGAAGACTATAAAGAGGAGTATTTCGGGAGCGGTACGCTTGCTGTTCCAATTGAAAAGCGTAAAGCTGCAGAGAAACTTGATTGGATGGATGTCGGTATCAGTCATCACCATGCAGGTCGCTTAAACCACGATACTTATACTCCTGCCGACCTTTTCCAACACCACAATGATGATTTAGAAGGGATCCATTTGGTTTTGGATCAATGCTCCTACGGCGATGTTTCACAAGTTTGGCACCTGCATCAAGACGTCATTTTATCGCTTGGTCTATACCGAGAAGGCGACGTCTGGTTGTGTCCAGAAGACGGCTATATCGAAGTCGCTAGAATAAAAAAGGAAGAGCAAGGAAGGCCCGTTTTATTGGAAATGAGGGCTCAATACCTTAAGGATTATCTCTGTGCTCGCGCGATGAGGCTTTATATCACCAGTTATCATAGCCGCGACTTTATTACACTGAATCAACCGGCGATTACTTGGAAGGACGGAAACGAAAAAGATGAGACGGGATCCGATCGTTGGGAAGGACGAGTTATACCGATCCACGAAGGTGGACAGCCATATGGCGAAAAAGTCGCTGTTTTTCATGTCGCAAGAACTGATGATGTGGAAAACGATGATGTACCCGACATTTCTGCTGTTCCGACGGAAGAAAATACTAAACATGCCACTAGTGAGCATCGGTTTAAAGGAAAAAAACTCTATCGAATATTCGGAGAGTTATGGCGTAATGAGTGGTTTGAACCAGGTAAGCTGAGCCCAAAACTCAGAGGTGATAAAATTCAAGCCACAAGTTTTTTTATTATCGATGCCGAAGGTAAAAAAGTCAGTAGTGATAAGTTGATCGGTGTTGGTAGCTGGCTATGGTTCAAACCCGATGTAATCATGGCCTTATACCATCGCCGCGGTGGTTCACTGTCATTCTATACTCAGGATACTGGAGCTGTTGCTTGTTCTTATGCCGATGGCGTTCATTTTGGCGTTAATGAGTTGGGCTATATCAACGTTTATGCAAAAGACATTGGACTTTTACCCGATTGGCAACAGCAGATCTGGGCTGGCTACAACATTTCTCCTGAAGCCGGTGTATCAGCCGAATTACTCGCATCTCAAGTCAAAGCATCACCGGCCGAGACTCTTGCACCTGAGGAATTTTTGCATAAAGGAATTCAATTAGTTAACAAAATTTCCCAAGAAAAACTTGGTATTAAGCTGTTAAGAGAGCACGAGATAGTTCCCGAGCTTGTTAAGAAAACCCATCGATTTCGTGCGCTCGATGGAACGACACTATATGCATTAGCCAAAGATTTAGCGCGGTTAACTGCTGACAGCTTGGATGCTGATGCGATGCAAAGTATTGTTCCTCCACCAAAAAAGACTAAGTGGGGTTCTTTAAAGTCACTCGAAAACTTATTAGCTGAGAAAAATGACAGAGAACAAGTTCGAAAGATGACGGCGCCACTTGTGGGCGTGTATGAACTTCGGCATGCTGACGCTCACCTGCCTGGTAGTAAAATTGAAGATGCAATTAAACTTCTTGAATTAGACCAGTCACAGTCATTTGTCCATCAAGGTTTTCAGCTACTAGATAGTTGCGTTACGAGTATCTATGAAATTGCTGATGCTCTCAAACGATGGAGTTAAACACCTGTTATGAAGTCTATTAAGCCAACTCTAACCATTGGAAAACTGGCAAAATCTTGTGGCGTCAACATTGAAACCATTCGCCATTATCAACGACAAGGACTCATCACTGAACCACCTAAGCCGGACGCTGGTTTCCGACACTATCCTCAAGAAACGATTGATCGCGTTAAATTCATTAAGCGAGCACAAAAGCTGGGGTTTTCACTCAAAGAAATTCAACAATTGCTACTGCTGGGGAGTGAGCATTGCGAAGATGTTCAAGCGCTCGCACAGGAAAAACGTGAACTTGTTCAGCGTCAAATTGAAGGATTAATGACGATTAAGTCGGTTCTCGATGAATTGATTTGTTCCTGCCAGGAAGAAAACAATGAAATTCAATGTGCTTTTATCGAGGCACTATCTCAGAAAGGGTTTCTAAACGATGAATAACGCTTGACTCTGTACCATACCCCAGAGTGTAAACTGACTAAATCATACAGTTAATGAGTCATTGTTTATGTCGGAAATAGCTTCTAACAACCGCCCTTTAATCCTGGCAGCGCTTGCCGCCATTGGTGCATCAGCCTGTTGTATTGGACCGTTGCTGCTTTTATCCCTCGGGATTGGTGGTGCCTGGATGAGTAATCTAACCGCGATGGAGCCTTATAGCCCATATTTAACAGGGATCACTGTGATTATCTTAGCAGTCGTTTTTAGAAAGCTCTACTTGGTTCCACAAAATTGCGAAGAAGGCTCGGTTTGTGCCAATCCGGAAGTACTGAAAAATCAACGTATTATCTTTTGGGTTGTGTCCGCTATTTTGATAGCTATGGTGACCTTTCCTTATTACGCCGAGTTTATTATTAGCTAGAATCATTATCGATTAAATACTATTTTTTTGGAGAACATCAATGAAAAAAATTATTCTATTGGGACTTGTACTAAGCACAATGTCAATCACTGGCAACCTGGTCGCCTTTGAGGTTAAGCCAACTTCAGAAACAGCGGTTGTTGCTGAAAAGACGGCCAAATTTTCAATCGAAAACATGACTTGTAAAATGTGTGATATCACGGTTCGCAAAGCTATGGAAAAAGTTGATGGCGTGATCAAAGCCACCGTCGATTATGATACGAAAACGGCAACTGTGATCTATAACCCGTCTAAAGCAAAAATTGAAGACATCGCCAAGGCCTCCACTAACGTTGGTTATAAAGCTACTGCCATTTAACCGGTCTTTGCAAATCCTTTTGGAGCACTTATGAACCAAGATAGTCTTAAAACATACCGTTTTAAAGTTAGTGGCATGACCTGTGATCATTGCGCGAAATCCATCGAAGATAACCTGCGCCATATTGAGGGTGTGCAAGCGAGAGTCTCGTTTGAAACTGAACTAGCGCAAGTCAGTGCGGTAGAAGCGGTTTCGCGTGAACTTTTAGTCACTGCGATTGAAGAAGCGGGATTCAACGTAACCGGTGACGACCAAACAGATTGTTGCTCGGCGGCCAGCGCAGATTCTGATGACAATCAACCGCTACACGTTGCCATAATTGGCAGTGGCTCCGGTGCTTTCGCGGCGGCAATTAAAGCAGCCGAACACGGTGCTAAAGTGACCATCATCGAAGTATCTGATGTCATCGGTGGTTGCTGCGTGAACGTGGGCTGCGTCCCGTCCAAGATCATGATCCGCTCCGCACACTTAGCGCAACATCAGCGACACAATCCCTTTCCCGGGATCGCCGATCATGAACCTGAAATAGACCGCACGTTGTTAGCACAGCAACAGCAATCGCGAGTCGACGAGCTAAGAGCGGCAAAATATGAAAGCATTTTAGCCAGTAACCCTGCGCTAACCTTAGTTAAAGGTTTTGCAACTTTTAAAAATAATAATACGCTAGTCATCACACAGAAAGATGGTTCACAGTCTGAACTCGCCGCCGATAAAATACTCATTGCGACCGGTTCGAAACCCTTTATTCCGCCCATTGAAGGCATTGAGGCTGCGCCTTACTGGACCTCAACTGAGGCGCTATTTGCTGAAGAATTACCTAATCATCTAGTCGTAATTGGTTCATCAGTCGTCGCCGTTGAGCTTGCCCAAGCTTATCAACGCCTCGGCACTCAGGTCACTTTGCTGGCTCGTCATACTTTACTTTATAGCGAAGACCCGGTGTTGGGTGAAAGTTTGCAACAAGCCTTCGAATCGGAAGGAATGACTGTGCTAACCCATACGCAAGCTCAATCAGTGACCTTTGAGAATGAGCAGTTTGAGTTATTACTCAATGACGGTAAATTAACTTGTGATCAGTTGCTCATTGCTGCAGGTCGTGATCCTAATACCGATCAACTGAAACTCGATAACACCACTGTTGAAGTTGACAAACAAGGTGCCGTTATCGTCGATGCTAACCTTAGAGCCAGCCATGAAAATATATTCGCTGCTGGAGACTGTAGCACCATGCCGCAGTTTGTCTATGTGGCGGCGGCGGCAGCCACCCGCGCAGCGATTAATATGACTGGTGGAGACGCAGCGCTCGATTTATCGGCGATGCCAGCGGTTATTTTTACCGATCCGCAAGTCGCTACTGTTGGTTTAACAGAAGATGAAGCGAATGCAAAAGGAATAAAAACCGTCAGTCGGCATTTAGATTTAGAAAATGTCCCTCGCGCCTTGGCCAACTATGAAACACAAGGGTTTGTTAAGCTCGTCGTTAATGAGGACACGCAAGAATTAATCGGCACACAAATCCTGGCAGAAAATGCGGGCGAGATGATCCAGACGGCGGTATTAGCCATTTATAACCAAATGACGATTGATGCTCTAGCGAGTCAACTCTTTCCTTATTTGACGATGGTTGAAGGGATCAAACTATGCGCACAAACCTTTAGCAAGGATGTTAAAGAGCTGTCTTGCTGCGCCGGATAGAATGCGATGGATAAACGGCAACATAGCCTCACGGAAAATGAACCGAATACGGTCCAATTAAGCTGTGAGGAATGTTGTCAAAATATTCCTTACAGCCGAGAATCTGAGGATTATGTTGTTTATTTTTGTGGTCTAGATTGTTATCGAAAATGGCAAGAAAAGACGCAACATTCAGATGATTTGCCCGCTAAAAAAGTGTTCGTTCAAGGCAAATCGGGGCAGCCGTAAAAGAGGTCCATGAAAGTAAAACATTATAAAATTTCCGAACTAGCCGCTGTTACGGGCGTGTCGACTCATACTGTTAGAAATTATGTTCAGGAAAGGTTGTTATGTTGCGTTGGCCATACACCAGGCGGATATGCCTTATACGATCAAGCATGCATAGAACGCCTTCGATTCATTCGAGCCGCCCGAAAAGCAGGTCTACTCATTATCGATATTAAGCCGCTGATTTACGCTTTGAATGATGGAGAGAATGGACTCACAAAAAGTACTGCAAGCGAACTCAAAGTAAAAGTAACAAATTTAAAAAAGCATCTTTCGTTATTTACTGACTTATTGGAACAACAAGCAAAAATTTCCGAATGAGCGATACCGGTTATGGAAAGTTATTCGTCAATTTAACGGTCATTATTATAAATGAAGCTCGCTTCTTCTTCCTGATTAACATTTAAACAAATAGTTACATTCTGCCTTGATTTCTTCTTTGACTCTGGGGATAACCACAGAGTTTATAGTAAGGTTAAATTAGTTGTCTTCAGGAGTATTAAGTATGAATTTTTTGCGCTTTATTGATAAAACCGGAGCGGTTAGCCTCATTGCCGCATCGCTAAGTTGTGCGTCTTGTTTTCCTGCGTTGGCGGCACTCGGCGCTTCTATCGGACTCGGATTTTTAACCCAATATGAAGGCTTTTTTCTCAATACGCTAATCCCCCTGGCAGCATAGATTGTTCTAGCGAGTAATTTAATATCATGGTGGTCACATCGGATTTGGTGGAGAACTCTCATTGCCATTGCAGGGCCCGTTATGGTGCTAGCAACTTTCCATCTATTTTGGACGGACAATTGGAGTACCGATATGTTCTACTTCGCAATTGGTTTGATGCTTGTTGTATCGATTTGGGATGTGATTTCCCCGCCTAAAAAGCGTTGCGAGACATGTGATCTATGAAGAAACTCCAAGAAACTATTCAACACCTCAATCTAATCTTGCCGAAGTTCTCCGAACTAGAAAAACGAGTCTCAAAATACCTCTATATTGAACTCGCCAAAGGCTATCCAGTGCCACTAGCAAAAATAGTAAAACAGCTAGATATACCTGAAGAGCAAGTGAGAAAACTAATAGACACATTAGCTTATGTCGAACAAAACCAGAATGACGAAATCATTGCCTATCGTGGCGTGACTTTGTCGCCGACAAAGCACGCCTTAGTAACAAACAATTCGACGGTCTATACCTGGTGCGCATTCGATACTTTGTTTTTATTGGACTTAATCGACGAGCCGGCGCATATTCATTCGACTTGTGCAGCATGCAATAAAAAGCTGATACTCAAGCCATCGAAGTTAGCTGGCTCTCAGTTTGAAAACAATTCTATGGTGATGTCGCTTTTTGTCCCAGAGCCATCCGCCTACCAAGAGAGTTTACGGGATTCATTTTGTTGCAAAGTTCATTTCTTTTGTAATGAAACTTGCGGCCAGCAATGGTCGTCTCAACAAAGCAATATCGAGCTTTTTAGTGTCGACGACTCTCTGACAATTGCGCAAGAGCGTAATCGTTTTATGCTTGAATGCTAGGACACTCCTTGTCCTAGTTTGTACCATCTCAGTTAGTCAGCTTTCGGCTCGATGATTAAAAAGCCTTGTTTCTCATGGACCAAATCATTTCCGCAGATCCCGTTAAAAAGTTTCTTTAAAAAACTCGGACACTGATGATAACAAAACACGGCCGACGGTTTATCCAAAATCTCAGGGCTCCATAAAAACATTGGCAATTCTGCTAGAAAGTACTGTACGGCGATATGCAACATCTCGTCCGTTGGCATTTGACCTTTCTGAAGTTGATTGCTGAGCACCCATCTGGAACTCGATAAGCAGCCTTCGCGAAAAACTGGGTCGACGTTAAAGCGCTCACAACACCAATTGTATTTTGCTTGAAAGACTGCATTCTGGATCAGGTCCGAATGACAAATCAGCGAGGATGCAAGCTCACTTTCGTCGATATCGAACTGACTCAAAGCGCGATGAATTTTGTTCTTCAAGTATTTACATTGACGTCGCGCTTTTTTGGCTGCTTTTTTCTCTTCATACCCCAATGCCAGCAAGGTATAAACTGTTGGTTCGTCGGGCACATAGAGTTGTACTGAGTCAAACTGCTTTGATGCCCAGCGAAAAATATAGGCGATTTGTTCCTCAGTGAAGTAACTATTAAACGGGCTGATCCCAATGACGGCATGATGACATCCTTGATACACAGACTTACACTGTTCAGCAGCGTAATTAATTCGCATAATTTAAACCTTTCTATTTTCTTAAATACGACGAGACATCACATTAGAAATGCAATGACCGATTAAATTGAATTAAGAAATAATGGTTCGCGGCGGCCGGTAGAGAGACGAGGGAAAGATAACAGGAATTTTATTGACTAAATGAGCGTTCAGCATTTGATGATTAGGTGAGACTTTAATTTCAAGCGAAAGTGCGAAGTAGGCGGTACATTGGAAGCACAAGATACCATCGGATTCACATTGTACTTCATTCGAGGATTGCTCCAAATTATATTCACTATGGCACGTTGGTTTTTTGGGTGGCTGTTGCTCAAGCGTAAGAGATTCATCGAAGATCAGTGTTGAAATAGCCAAGCTCATTGAACTATTGACCATGACGGACAATAGTACAAAAAATATCAGTATTTTTGAGCGAGAATAGCTGACCAATCCTAACACCATTTGGTGATAACCATGGGCGAATTATAACACGTTTAAGTGTTTTTGTCCGTCGCTAGTCAGTGATAAGTGGCCGCTGAGTCGAATGAAATTGTGCCTGGTGTTTGCTTATTTCAATATACTTCAGCGCAGACTTAGGATCACGCCATCCGACGTATTCCATTAAGGACTTTAAGTCCCACTGATTGGCCGATGCCCAAGAGGCAAATCCACGTCTGAGTGAATGAGTAGAGTAGTGATCGGGTGATTCAATGGATGCTTTTTGAAATAGTGATCGCAGTAAAGGAATGATGCTGTTTGGGTGGAGCGCGTCATTGCCCAACCTTCCCCACCGATTGATACGTCGGAACACCGGGCCTTGTTGAATTTGCGCCTTTTCGATCCAATCTTGATAAGCATTCACCGGACATAATTGTGCTAAAGCGGGGGCATGGTAGATTCTGCCGTTCGATTGTCTGTCTCCTTTAGAGCGGGGCAAAAAAAGGGTCAATCCTTCGTTTTGTGTTACATCGATAAATTCGGCCGACAGGCGGCACAATTCGTCACTTCGAAATCCTCGCCAGAATCCTAATAATATGAGTGCTTTGTCCCGATAATTTCGTAATGTACTGGGTGACTGTTCAATTTCATGCTCAAGATACGCCACGATCTGAGACAGTGATTCTAACTGCAAAGGTTTGGCCTGTTTTGCCTGACCAGGATGTAGTTCTCGAATGCCTTTTAAGACTTTTTTCACTAACGGCGACTTGGTGGGATCAGGAAATCCCTGGTCAATGTGCCATTGGGCAAGCGCTGCGGTTCTTTGTTTCAATGTATTAAAAGCCAGGCTCTCTGCATAATTAGCCAAATACTCAGCGATGTTATTGGCGGTCGCCGGCAGAAAACCGCCCCAGGTGACTTCATAGTGTGCCACTGCACTTTGATAACTACGACGGGTGTTGTCGCGAGTTGCGGCTTTGACATACTGATCAATTTTCGCCGAGTTGCTCAATTTTACCGTCCGGAGAGAAGCGCTATTCGTACTAAATTTGGTCGTATTATAGCAGAATAGGGCGCTAACATGCGATAAGCCGCTATTATCAAATATATAAAAACATTTAAATTGACGAGGTCAATCGTATGATTTAGCATGTATATACATATTACGTAATACAGTATTAAATAACCAAGAAGGCACAATGGCTCGCTCCGGAATTACTAAATATGACGTTGTTAAGGCCCGCCAAATACTGATAAGTAAAGGGCTTAACCCCTCAATTGACGCCATTAGAGTTGAATTAGGTAACACGGGTTCTAAGACAACAATTTCTAGATACGTTAAAGAAATAGAGTCCGAAGCAAGTGTACAACTTGAAGATGAAGCCTTACTCAGTACAGGCATTAAAGATCTTATTACCAAACTAGCAGCAAAGCTTCACCAGGAAGCACGTGATATCGTGGCTAAGTCAGAGTCATCACATCAAAATATTCTCGATGAGCTTAAACAAAACAATCAACAATTAGACGAAAAACAGAAGTCTCAATCCATTGAGCTCAAAGAAACAAAAGCTAAAATTACTGAATTGCAAGAGCAATTATCCAAAGCCGAAGAGCAATATGAAAACCTGAAAGTCGCATTTCAAACAGAGCAGGGCGTTAAACAGCAACTCGAAGCGGTAATTTCAGAAAAAGGTAGTCAGATTGATATCTTAAAAGAAAATTATCAACACTCACGAGACGGTCTGGTCCATTACCGAGATTCTGTTATTGAACAACGCGAACGAGAACAACGACAAAACGACCAGCAAATACAACATTTACAATCAGAAATTCGTCAACTTAATCAAACACTAATTGTGAAACAAACGGATATCACACAGCTAAATAAAGATAATAGCCGTCTAGTTACCGAGCTACATGCAGCCCAAAAAGAAAACCACAAACTCGAAGATAAACTAAAAGTATTCAACCAAATCATGGATACCTTAAAAAGCGAGATAAATCAGTCAAAATTTTCTACCGACAGATTACAAAAAGAAAGAGATGAGCTCGTTGAAGTAAAATCTAGATTAAATGAAGAAAAGCTACTACTGACCAAAAACCTTCACGACAATGAACTACTAAACGCCAAGCTCGAAACAGAACTAAACATTCAAAGCACAATGCTCAAAAAATTGGAAACAAAAAGATAGGACTTGCTATTAACATCATGATCACTAGCCTATTATAATGTATAGTCATGTTTAGTTAATCAATGAACAACAAATGGATTAAAGAGTTTATATATGAGAGATATGTGTGAGGGCTGCTCAATTAATTCAATTACCCAAGGTTCAATTTTTAATCATGCCGTTAACGAAGATTATAATGATAAAGATGATCTTGGACTTGTGATTAGCGCGCGCTGTGATGTTGCGAATAAAAAGAGCGAAAAATTTAGTTACTTACCAGTCGTAAACCTTAAAAAATTTGTTTTCTCAGTAGTTGCTCCTAAGTTACTAAGAGAACAAGCCAATAATGAACTAAACAAAATTCAGTCTCTAGTGTTGAACGCTGATGGAGATCCTGAAGTCGTGGAGCTATATGGAATTGAAACTGCAATCAAAACAGTTATTGAGAATGAAAAAAACAAGAATAAAGCTTTAGCGGCTCTAGAAAATATCGACAAAATAGAAAGTCTTCTTAAAATGAACTGGAATGAGCTTGAACAGTTAGGGTTAGATGTAATACCTAACAAATCATTTGAAAAGGAAATTAAGAATCTCTCACAAAATAAGACAGAAGGGTATTTCTTGATAGATCAGGTTAAAGACTTTAATGATAACAATAAGGTTCTTGGGCCGCACGTTGTTTTTCTTAGAGAAATTCATCATATTAAGGCAAGTATCTGTGAAGAACTCAAAACAGGTTTATTACATGACTCTTTCCTTAACGATTCATCAGTAACCAAATCATTACAACTAGAGCAAGAACAGATGTCTTACGTACTATGTAATATTAGATCACCTTACATAGAACTAATCATGCAAAGATTTTCAAATCTTTTTTGCAGAATTGGCGTAAAAGATCCTGATCCGAATTTAGCAAATGAACTAAATAACGTACATGTCTGGGGAATATAAAATGAAATTTATCGCCGTAGATTACTCTTCTGCTAAAAACATAGTAGCTAAACGTAGTTTGCAGAGTACAGAGTATGCTGAGGGTGATTTACTATCTTCAGTTTTAGAGTCGAACTCTGATTCAAAAATATTTATTGATGGTATTCATATTGTACAATGCAAAAATGGTGTTGCCATCATTGGCAATACTCCTGAGTCTGATAACTTTATAGTTATTGATCTAGAGCAGTTCAGTGGATTTTTGGAGAATAGTTCTTCGGATAAATTATCAATTTTCCAAAAAATTTGTAGGCTATCTCTTAAATATTGGGAAAATATACCATTTTCTTCTCGAGAATTTTCTATTTCCAATTCTGATTTCATAGTATTAATACCCAAAAAAGATAGTATAAGTGATGGTGCTCGAGTCGTTATTGACATAAAGCCCGACTGGAATCGCCAAGAAAAAAGGGAAAGCCGTCATTTGCTGGCATTTTACTACGGCACAAATAAAACTGATACAAAGCCATCAACAACAAATTTCAGAAAAGCTATAGAAGAATCAAAGAAAGCAAAAGCTAAGAATACTCAAAAACGAAATGTTGAAGCACCTTTACATGTAGAAAAGTTAGAAACTGAATTCAAACCCATTGACTCTAATACAAGTTTTGATACCTGGAAAAATCTATTAACCGATACTCAATCGAAATTCGTGTTTAGAGAAAACCACGGGCCTGAACGTATTGAGGGAGCTGCGGGAACAGGCAAGACTCTTAGCCTTTCCCTTCGGTGTTGTAATGTACTAAATTCTGCCTACAGCAACAACACTCCACTAAAAGCTGCCTTTTTAACTCACAGCCAAGCGTCTAAGGAGTATATTGAAAACATAATATTTCCGAAGTTACATTGGTATGATAAAAATTCACTAGAACACAAAGTTGAATTAGAAGTTGTAACATTACAAGAGTGGTGTATTCGATCTCTTGGAAACAAAATTGAAGAAACAGAGTTATTAGACAAAGATGCTCAAAACGCTAAAAACTATCAACAAATGCTCATAAGTGACGTAATTACGCATTTTAAGGAGTCGACGTTAACATCTCACGAAAAATTTATTTCGGAAAGTTTATTTGATTTTTTTAGCAGTAAGAGTACAGACATTCAAGTTCAAGCATTACAGTTTGAGATTGCTGAAATAATTAAAGGTAGATCCGCTCAAGATCTTTCTAAATACAAAAAGACAGGAAGTTTAGGTCATGCCGTTCCTTTGAAGAACGAAAATGACTTTGAGTGTCTCTATAGTATTTACTCTAAATATCAAAAAAAACTGGAAACATCTGGATATTTTGATAGTGACGATGTGATATTAAGTGCATTAGGGCAGCTTGATTCACCCATCTGGCGTAGACGAAAGAACAGTGAAGGTTTTGATATACTGTTTGTTGATGAGACACATTTATTCAACTTAAATGAATTGTCAATCATCCACCACCTTCTGAAGGAAGATAACGTATCAAATATCATTTACTCTGTAGACAGAACACAATCCTTAGGAAGCATATCTCTGGAGAATTCTGATCTTGATGGAGTGTTTGGGAATAACAACAGCTCGAATGTTAGTTTACAAACAATTTTTCGGTCATCACCTGATATTATTCGGTTGGCATTTTCCGTTCTTTCATCCGGCTCAACGATTTTTACTAATATGGAAAATCCTCTAGACAGAGTGGAGGATTCTTTCACGCTTGAGGAAGAAAAAAGATCTCAGAAGCCATATCTTATCGGGTTTGATACTGATGATTTAGTAATAGAAAATGTATTCAAAGCTGTTGATAAACTTGCAGTACAGACAATATCGAAGAGAAGTAAAATAATTGTAGTTGCTTCTACTGATTCTATTTTGTCAAAGTTAGAAAGGTTTGCTCGTCATGAAAACAAACCAGCCGAATTTATAAAAAAGCGTGGTGATAAACGTGCTCAAGAGCAAGCAGAGAAGGGCAATAAGTATTTGTTTTCCGGTATTGACTACGTAGGAGGTTTGGAATTCGATGCTGTTGTTATAGTTGGAGCCGATAGAGGACATTTACCTGCCACCGAAGAAAATAACATTGATGCTAAGCATTTCCTGAATCATGCTTCCTATAATAGGATGTATGTTGCGATCACTCGAGCCAAATTTGGGGTGTCTATTCTGTATTGTAAGACAAGAGGTATTAGTAAGATTCTTCAGTTTTCAGTAAACGAGAAGACGATAGATGAGTCATCTCTCTAGAATTGAAAGTTGTTTTAAATGTAAATCGTGAGTCAAGTATATCTGATTACCCTATTGCTATGTCCGATACTGTTTAGTATTGGACATAGGGCGGGTAACACATTATAATCAAGCCAAAGTAAATCAATGAAATCAATTGCATGGCGATTCCCAAACCAACACCTCTATATCCCACATACATCGAGCTGTGTGACATATCGTTATCCAATTACCCGCAACTGGCTCAAATGTTTAAAGACCAACCTGACTGGTGGGCCACTCATTGGAGCTGGGGAAAATCATTCCTAAAATACACTGGTCGCAATAAATCGGAACATACATATACTCGGTTTCGAAATGAAATAGAACGATTTCTCTTATGGTCATTTCTAATCAAAGAAAAGTCAATCGATGATTTTAGAAAAACAGATATTTTGGAATACGCTGATTTTTGCTGGAAACCACCTGTAACATGGATAGGCACATCTAGCTTGGATAGATTCAAACTAGAAAACGGTTTTTTCAAATCAAACAGCAAGTGGCGCCCTTATAAATTACAAGCACCTAAAAGTCAGCAAACAAAAACAATAGATAAAAAAAAATATAGACCATCACAGCAATCCTTAATTTCAACTTTTACTGCGGTAATAGCGTTATATAAGTATTTAATGGGCGAAGAACTGTGTTACGGCAATCCTGCACAAATAGCGAAAAAAGACTGTAGGCATTTTATTAGAGACGCACAAGTAAAAGAAGCAAAGCGTTTAACAGAAGCACAATGGCAATACGTTTTAGATACCGCGGTAAAGATGGCTGACGAAAATCCAATTTATGAGCGAAATTTATTTGTCATCGCTGCTTTAAAAACATTATTTCTAAGAATATCCGAGCTTTCCGAGCGTGAAAACTGGGAACCAGTCATGGGCCATTTTTGGCAGGATGACGATGAAAACTGGTGGCTAAAAGTGTATGGGAAAGGACGTAAACTAAGAGATACAACAGTACCGTTTGATTTTATGCCTTTTCTAGAAAGATATCGACGAGTAAGAGATCTTTCTCCGTTGCCTTATAGTGGCGAAAATACAACGCTGGTTGAAAAAATTCGTGGCCAAGGTGGTATGAGTTCAAGGCACCTAAGAAGGCTCGTTCAAGAAATTTTCGATCACGCTTATAAAAAGATGAGAAAATCTGAAGGTGAAACAAAAGCCATGAAACTAAAAGAAGCATCAACACATTGGTTAAGACACACAGGAGCCAGCATGGAAATTGAACGTGGGCGAGCACTAAAAGATCTCTCTGAAGATTTAGGGCATGCCAGTATGGCAACAACAGACACAGTATATGTTCAGACTGAGAATAAGAAAAGAGCTGAAAGTGGGAAAAAAAGAAAAGTTATATGACTGGATTACACGATAGAAACATTAGTAAGTACACATAGGTAATAAATTTTTTGAGTAATAAATATAATAGCAAAATTGGGATTGGAATGAATTATACCGCAGGTAGTTTGGTTAGACGAAAAGTAGGTGGAGTTGTCGGTGTTCTCATGGCATCGGAGCCAGACGAACAAACAAATAAAGGTTATATGTTGGAAATTGCCTTTGGTTATTTAACTAAATTTGATGCGCAGATAAACAAATCATTTAGTACTCAATGGGCAATTGTCCATTGCAGTCATATAGAAATTATCGGTAGTCAGTAAAGCACCAGTATATTAGGCGAATGCTTACCAATAAAGTGAGCTAAATAATTCAACAAAATCACCGAGTTAGTTTTATTTTGTCGGATGTTTCACCCCAATATAGTCAAACAGCCAGAGTAGGTTTAACTATTTTTAACTCGAATGAATCAGTGCGTGCAGCTCGCTGAGCAGCCAAAAGCTGTGTTGGGCTACCACGACGCGTTAAGTGGTAAGAAATATAAAGTTATTCAAACCACCTCGGCATATAATTTGTGCATAAAAAAGGAAACTAATGGATATTGAGTCGACAACCGATCATACAGCCTGTCTAAAAGTAGCGCTTAGGATTTTGGCTAAATGGCAATGCAGCCAATCACAAATCCAGAAGATTTTAAACAATGAAGATATAGCTAAACACACTGATAATTTCCACGCGCCTTCGAACCCACTTACAGAAGACCAAATCGAAAGGATAAGTCACGTCCTAAACATTCATGCATCACTAGTCAGCTTATTTTCAAATGAAGCGAATATTTATGGTTTTGTGAAATTTGGGAATAGAAATGTTCCATTCAATGGTCGAACTCCTTTGTCTTTAATTGAGAATGGGGAACTAAGTGATCTTCAACGTCTAAACCAAGAGATCGCCAAAATATCACAACTCCATATTTAGTGGGGCTGGCATTACTAACGTTTATTACGAACCTAAATCGCAAGGTAAAGTCTAGACGCATTCTTAATGCAAATGATTATCAAATGCTATTAGTGAATATAGGGTTTTGTTTAGAAATACCCCTGATAGTGAAACTGGATAGACATCAACAGTTAGAAATGAGTTCGATAGGTAGAGAAGGCATGCTTGGAGTCACGTTGATATTAGGAGTAAATGTCGCCACATTGGATGGAATAGTGCAAGGTTCGGGCAGTGCATTGCGTATGACAACAGCACAACTGAAACATCAACTACGCTTGAGTCCCGCTTTGATGCGAACTCTTAAACAATACTTGTATTCATCTATGGTGCAACTTTCACAATCCATTGTCTGCATTCATTTCCATAAGATAGGGCCACGGTTAGCACATTGTTTGTTAAGGATTTATGATCAAGTGCAAGGTGCTCAATTTCATTTTACTCACGAGTTACTCGCGAGTATGCTTGGTGTACGTAGAAGCAGTATTACGGTGGCTGCAGGTTTACTGCAAAAGCAAAAACTTATTCACTACTCCCGTGGCAATATAATCATTCTTAACCGCAAAGGACTCGAAGAGGTATCCTGTTCTTGTTATCCTGAAAGCAAAGTTCATTTTTGATAAATATTTTGATTTTCTGTGACATTAAAAATGTCTTTATGGTTATTTAACAATGCAACTTATCTAGTTTTTTTGCATGAACTAAAAATAAGTTATCGATATTGTTATAAAAGATTATTTGCACAATTTTACTATTAATTATTACTGCATTAGAAATAAATCATATTGCCAAATTAGAAAAAAGAAACTTATTCTAATTCGATTAATGAAAATGAATAGGGTAAATAATTAAAGCCAAATAAAAAATCCCTAACGGATTGATGAGAGTAAATGAGTAGTTATAGCTCGAGAGCTATTACAAATTTTTAAAGTCTAAAAAACTACTTGGTATGTTCGCTAGCGAACTGAAATAAACAAGTTTTAAGTATAAAGTATTAATTGTCCAACTTTGCCATCAGGCGAAAAGACGAAAAAATGGAGACTATAATGAAAACTCAAACAAATTCTACGCAAAATCTGAACAGTGCTAATTCACTTCGTAATAATATCAGTGATGCACGCACTAAATGGGGTAAAATTACTCAAGCAGAATTTACTGAAATGGATGGTTCCAGTAGTAAGCTGACCAAGTTAGTGGAAAGCAGATACAACATTAATAATAAAGACGCAGAAAAGCAAGTACAAGAATTTATAGATTTACACCAGAAGTGAGCTTTAGATATTTACCTATAATATCGAGTTATAAAGTTTTGTACCTGTTTTAAAGTCAAGCGTAAAAAGGTGGTTTTTAGAAATCTGTGTCATTTCCGTAAACTGTTAAAAGCAGAAATGACACATGACTCAAGAATTCGACTTTAATAAAGCTTTAGAGCAACTTCAATCAGGTAAGGCGCTGACAGGAGATAACGGCGTCCTATCTCCCTCATCAAACAGCTAAGGGAAGCTTCCTTAGAAACTGAACTTAAATCTTAAATCACACCATATTCAAAGGATCCGGTTGGGACTGCTTACAAACGTAGTTTGTAACAGGACATTGGACGACCAACAAATAAATAAAATCGTCAATATCTTAACCTATTGATTTTATGTACTTATTTTTTAGAGCTTTCCAATTAAACTATTGAAACTTTCTGCAATCTATAGAATATTCCTAATATTGCAACTTATCCAATTAATGTATTGAAACTGTTATCCAGTAAAGCGACTAATTACCGTTAGGTGGTTAGTACTTGACCATAATATTCCGCACCTATAAAATACTAGTTACTTGAGTAGTTCCGACTCCGAAGAAGATGAGCTTTGAAATGAGGCGAAGCAATAATGCTTCTGCGGTGCAGACCGAAATCTGCTTATAGGAGAATGATGATGGCTAAACGGTCAAAATCCAAAACCTATAAAGTCGGACGCGATGCGATCAATGGACAGTTTATTCCAGTGAATGTAGCGAAGCGACGCAAGAAGACTGCCGTTGTAGAAACCATCAAGCGTTAATACAACTAAGTCGAGATGTCGGGGCGATTTTTACGCCCCGAACTTTTTTAAATTGCTATAGAATGCGCAATTAGTTGTAAAATAAGTTAGAGCTTATAGATGATAAAAAAAGAAATCTAAAGGAATAATTATGAATTTATCAATAGTTACGGAAAAACTAGAGCCACTCACTATCGCTACCAAACAACTTAATACGGCCATCGACTTATTCTTAAGCAATTTGGACTTTCTTTCATCGCTAACGCTTGCTGGGGCAGCGGAAGAAATTTTGGGTAAGTTGCTAGAAAAGGAAGGCAAAGAACCTGTATTACATAGACTCGTTCAGCTTACAGCCATCGAGTACGAAAAAGAGAAGGACGTTTTCAATTTTTATAATAAGTTTCGAAATGCTTATAAACATTTGGATGAAGATTTAGGGTACGTCTCTACAAATTATATGGCTATGATTATGATTGAAAGGGGATGTTGTAACTACAGGTCATTACTAGCTAGCGAAACCAAACAGATAGCTAAATTCAGAGAAAGGGTATTTCCTGATATTACTTATGAAGAAGCAATAAATGGTAAAGTAGGATTTGCTCCACCACAAGAATTACATGAATTTATAAAGACTAACGAAAAGTGAGTACAACACTAGAAAGCCTATGTTAGATAGCTTGCAATTGGCTTTAAGTAAAGTTGATTCACAACCTTTGAGATAACTGTATTTTTGCTCAGAATTTCTGGGTACTCGATTGAAATAGTTTGTTGATCGAGAGAAAGATAGAATGGGCATTGATGTATTAGGACTAAAAGGCGGAAGGAGCCCTATAAAACTAACTCAGTAAATCTAAGTGCTATGATCTTCCGTGGGCAATTTCACTCCAATCAACTCCTGCGAAGCTGAAAATATTTTCTATTGTAGACAAGTCTAATGATGTGCTGTCAAGATACTCTGGATACTGCAATATATACTCGTGGTCAAGAGATTGAAGATAAACTGGGCACAGTACATTATAGGAAGTGTTGAAAGCTGTATACAAAGCATTTTTATATCCTCTTTTGGCATCGAAATTCTTATCTTGGAATAAGTGTCTATAGTAAAATATTGTTAGAAATACACTCCATAAATGAATCTTAAAAAGCTTATTGGTTAATTCGATGGGTAATTTATTTTGAATGGTTTGATAATTTACGTTGATAGTAAAGACAGGAGTTAGAGACGGCCAAGAATCACTTAATCTGTATTAGTTCCGACTTCATCTGACACTTCAGCTTGACTAGAAGAGAGTTACCCGTTTTGATAAAGGTGTCGAATCTTTAAATCAAAACAAAAGGTAACTCTCATGCTACATACTAACAATCCAATTATTAAACACAAGGCAGGTTTATTAAACTTAGCCGAAGAACTCAATAATGTTTCAAGAGCCTGTAAAGTGATGGGCGTATCTCGAGATACATTTTATCGTTATCAAGAGTTAGTTGAAGAAGGTGGAATTGACGCCTTAATCGAAAAGACCAGACGTAAGGCCAATCCTAAAAATAGAGTTGATGAGGCGACAGAACAAGCCGTTGTTGCCTATGCCATTGAACAACCAGCCTTTGGTCAACATAGAACAAGCAATGAGCTGCGTAAACAAGGTGTCTTTGTTTCTGGCAGCGGCGTTCGTTCAATTTGGCTTCGTCATGATCTGGAAAACTTCAAAAAGCGTCTTAAAGCACTTGAGGAAAAGGTCGCTAATGACGGTATCATTTTAAGCGATGCGCAAGTTGCTGCGCTTGAAAAGAAGAAA
Organism: Aliikangiella litoralis; assembly: GCF_052495765.1. Next base: position 3,085,740 of record NZ_CP199292.1, read on the forward strand.
CATGATGACGAAGCTTGTGGTGAGATAGAAACCGCTCACCCAGGCTACTTAGGCTCTCAGGATACGTTTTATGTGGGTAACCTCAAAGGCGTTGGCCGAATTTATCAGCAGACCTTTATTGACACCTACAGCAAAGTTGCTTTTGCAAAGCTCTACACAACCAAAACGCCAATCACCGCCGCAGATATATTAAATGACAAAGTATTACCCTACTTTAATCAAAATGAATTGCCAATGTTGCGCATTTTAACTGACCGTGGAACTGAGTACTGTGGTCGCGTAGAGCATCATGATTATCAGCTTTACTTGGCGATCAATGATATTGACCATACCAAAACGAAAGCGATGTCACCACAAACGAACGGGATCTGCGAGCGCTTTCACAAGACGATATTGAATGAGTTTTACCAGATCACCTTTAGGAAAAAGCTGTACTCATCGATGGAAGATTTGCAAAAAGATCTGGACGTTTGGATGGAATACTATAACAATGACCGAACTCATCAAGGAAAAATGTGCTGTGGCAGAACGCCAAAAGAAACTTTACTTGATGGTAAATTGATTTGGGCTGAAAAGAATTTAGCTCAAATCTAAACTGACAGATACCGTTGGAAAAACGGGTAACTGTCAGATCAAGTCTGAGCTACTACACTTAATCTATTTGTAATTAGATCTGAAATGGTTCCGTAATTAAAACTCCTAGGTGAAACATACTGAAAGATTTGCTTAACTTCTCTAGGAATATAACGAATCCAAAGTTCAAAGGAATCACAGTAATGGCAGGGCTTTTTACTAAAACAGTCGCCAATTTTGTGCTTCATTTTCTTTTTTAATGCCTTAATTATTTTTTCGGTAATTTCTATAAAGCATTGAATTACTGTATGGTGTCTTATTAGATCGTTTGCATGAAGCGGCCAATTGTACTCGGCTATATACTCGTAAGATTTCAATGCAGGAGATGTAATTGAGAGGTAGCCAAGTTTGTTCTTTTCCTTTTCATTATTTTTATAGATTACGTGAGGATAAAACCAAGAATTATTGTTTATAAAACCGTTTTCAATCCTATTGTCTCTAGTTCTATATTCGACATATGGATATCTATATCGATCAATCTCTTCGAGCTGTGAAGAAAAGCCAAAAATACTAAAGTCATTTTCAGCTCGTTTCTTCATTGCTCTAGATAAATTTCCAGTGCAACCACAACTCTTACAAAAATTGTTTAAAAGTTTAGTGATTCTAGATAGAGGTTGACCACATTCTTCACAAGAATTAGTTAGCCTTATATGGTGAACTGGACATTTTTTAATCCAAGGCAACTCAAATAGCATACTGTGAAAATACGCTTCGGTACATTTTTGACAGTGCCGTGTTGGACCGTACCCATAGAGGATTTTTCGGTGGTCACTTTTAGATGCACAGCTACTAAAAAGTACGTTCTCAATTTTGCTTACCTTATTAGCCATTTCATACATGTCAAAAAATTCGTTTCCTTTATCAGTTTGCGGATAACTGGACCTTGATTTTTCAAGTCTGATTAATGATTCTTTTAGATCGCTTCGTGACTTTATAACTCCTGAGTTGGCTATTAGATATCGACGAAATTTAGAATATGGACTTTCGCCAGGAATTTTAAGTAGTATACCGGTATTCATATAAGGTTATGCTGCGACAACCAGATTTGAATGTAAGCCTGATGCATCAATACTTGCAGTTATCATTTCTTCGACAGCCTCTGGGTCGGATATATCGAATTTTGGTAAATAATCAACCAAAAGAATCCTAATCGCGGCAATAAAATACTGCATAGCCCAGGATTCTAGTTTTAGTGGACGCTTATAATCACTCTCAAAAATACTCCAAATAGTTTTAGCAAGACTTACTAGACGCCAGCCCTTTTCATAATCGCTTGAAAGATAGTATTTAGTAAACATTTTATCGAACTCTTTAAGACAATGCTACACATCAGTTCTTCTACTAATGCCACTAAAGTCGAAAACATGTGTGAAAAAACGTCCACGTATTAACTCATATTGATCTTGGCTGATAGTTTCTAAAAGAGGTTGAGAAGATCCCAAATTACCGACAAAGAAAACGCTCATATTGAGTTTTGCTATTGACAGGTTGTCATAAAGCTCTGCAAATGCATTAATTTGGTTAACTTTCAGCCTTTGCATTTCATCGACTATTAGTACGACTTGCTTGGTGCTATTTTGTATAGCTTGTTCTCCAAAATAGTGAGTCAAATAATTTGCCATATCGTCCGCATTAGTTCGATGTTTAATCGGTATGTCTAATGCGAAACACAGGTTTCTAAAGATACTGGCAACTGTACTAACGTCTTTTTGCGAAATTGTGATTCTATTGGTTGGTATTTTTTCTCCTTTACGATTTTCTAGCCTATTAGAAATATACTCGATAGCTCTTGTTTTACCAGTTCTGTATTTGCCCAAAACCAGTCCACCAGTTAAGCCTGTTCTGAGCCAATGATGAAGCTGTTTTTCTAGCTTATCTAGCATCGGCGTATGGATAAAAAGCTCGCTCGGATTAAAAATTATTTCTGGATCTAACTTTGACATTTCACCTCCGGTTAGCAGGCATATATTGAAGTTCGGGGTTCCATGCTGGAATTTTTGTTCGTAATCTTTTTGAATTGGCTTCTGAACTTTTAACTCGCAGAACATCATTTGATGCAGGTTTTTCTTTATCAATATTTACTGTTACACCTCCATATTCCCTTGATACTCGTATCAGTTCCGTGGCTACTTTTGGTAAGTGTTTCTTATTAAGTAAATAATTAAAGTAACCAGATAGTAAGTCGCGCCCGAGCATTCTTTTTCTTCTTGTAAGCTTTATGATAGCTAGTCGTGTTCGAATGCCATGGCGATACTGCTGCCATGTCCGAGGAGCAACAACAGTCCCAAGCCTTTTTCCATCAGTACTTAAAACTCTTAATTTACGGATATCAGATTCATCGAATTCAATGACTACTTTCTTTCTTAGATACTCATTAGCTGTTAAGCAGTCTCCGGTATAACGTAAGTAAAGAAAGTTTATGTGTGGTCGACGGTTCTCTGACTTAATCCATTTTACACTCACAACTTCTTGTCTATAATGAGTACCTGATAAATCATCAAGTAGACTAAACCCATGATTTAAGTAGTGAACAATGTAACACTGAGTCAAATATTGTATTGGGCTTAAGCCACCCAATCGATTTTGTGGTTTTATGTTGTGGCCGGTAATAAGCACACTTATCACTTCCTCTAGAGCATCAAGGGTAAGGATCGGAATTTTGTCTCTTCTCGCATTTCTTTCTTTAATTGGTGAGTGAGGTCCTGATCCAGTTGTCGATTCGAACCGGTGCATCTCCTTGCTTAGTACCGCGATGCCATATTCAATGTAATTCCTTCCTTTTGGCTGTTTAGGTAGTCCAAAATTCAAAGTCGCATTTAGTTTGTTACAAACTAACTCGCGTATGCTGTGTGCTAGATGACATAGCGCATTGTCCATGCGCACCATGTTGATGTTCAGGGCTCTGAAGTTTTCTCCAAGACTGGACGGTAAGCAAGCCCCGTCAGCGTATTTAAGTCCTGGTGTTTTTAAATTCTTTGGTTTCCATTCCTTGTAGATACCAATTAGGGCGTCAGTTACGTCTTGTTGATTGGGGTGTTGAGTGAAGCATAGCTGATAAGAGAGATTACAATCTGTCGATACATCCTTAACTAGATAAAGACTTAGTCGAGAAATCCTTAGTGGTTGAAGAACACCATCCACATCGATATGAATACTGCAATTAACGTCTAGTATCTGAGCGTCGATTTGTATTTCATCGAAGGGGAGTTTATTAGTTATTTTAGAAACTATTGTTCGCTTTGGCGATTTCGCTTTAATTTTAAGCTCGGCAATTCTTTTATGAAAATATTTTCTGCATGACTCATATGCAAGTTGAACTTGATCAAAAGGGTATTGAGCATGAGGCCAATTATGATCGCGCAGTATTTTAAAAATTCTTTATGAAACACTTGAGGTGTAATGTTCTGCGAGTAAGACTTATGGCTTAAGTCAGCTATTAACATTTTATCTAACTGCTCTTCGAGCCCTGGAACAGTCTTTAAGAGTAAATTAAATGATCCTCGGCATCCTCTCGTTTTGTCGCACCGACTTAATGGTGTATTACGTAGAGATGCTTTTCTCAGTGCTCCAGGAATCAAGGCTGTTGTTAACTCAGGAGGTTCGTATTCGTTACCTCCGAGCGCTCGGTTAAGTAGATAATTGATTAATGGCTCTGATACCTGATATTTTTTAGCTACCACTGTTAGAGACTTTCCGTTTAAAACAGAAGCTATTATTTCACGGTTTCGGGCATAGTTACGACTTTTATTCTTCGATAGAATTTGAGGGTCAATATAAGGCCAATTGTTGAAATCTCGATACTCTTCTGATTTTTCTAGTCTTTGTCTCCAGCTTAGCTGCATAGTCTCACCACTGTAGAATAACCTAAGCGCACCTTTTCCAATTCAAGCTTAATGAATCCTTTGTGAGCGAGTCTGAATAAGCCGACTTCGACTGTGCTTTGCCCCAAACGATCCCCCTTACAAACAATATCTTCTAGCTCACATTCATTAACCTCAAATAGCGTGTCCATTATTTGAAGTTCTTGATCATGGGAATCGATATCAATAGCAGAATTTAAAGTTCGAATAATCTTTAGCCAGTTTAATGCAAGCTGTTCTCTATCGAGAATTGATTCGTTAGAGATTACTTTGAAAGTGATGTTTTCTAGTGCGCAAAATTTTTCCTTCGGAATTCTTGTATCGTCAGGAAGCTCTCCGCCAGGTTTAAGCTCGATGATAAATCGTTCACCATTTTTAACGTAATAACAATCTGGTGGGTAACGGCGCTTACCTATTCGAAACAGGAATGGTTGGGGGACGAAGGATTTAACTTCATTATCGGACTCTAAAAGGGCGGCATGAAGTAGCTCAGCGTATGAGTGAAATATTCCAATATGCGGGAACTTGATGAACTTTTGTTGATAACAATCAGCTTTCCGCAACAATTTACGAGCTGATAACTGTTGTGTAGGAATCAGGTTATCAGTCTTTGCAGAAACATCGCATATATTCAATGAACTTAGTTTATGGACATTTTCCATTATTGTTGCCACCTCTCAACTGGTTAATATATAACCTATAATGTCAAAGTGTGCTATAAATAACATGAAAGTTTGTTATCGATAACAAATTTTCATTCTTCCCAAAGCTGAGTGCGCTATGGATTTATTTTCAGTTAATTCAAGAGGTTACAAACCACATGTGGTTAAGGAGCTACTTGGATTAAGTAATGAAAAGTTTAGAAACTGGAGAAAAATCTTAGATCCAGTGTCGGCAAGGACTCATTTTCCGGCGGATGTGATGTTTGCCTATCGAATTTTACAAGCTCTTATGGAGGATTACAGGTTCAAACCCTCCGAGCTCAAAGCCTTAAATTCAGATGCGATATTTGAGTTTTGCTTATCGACTCACATTGTGGAAGCAGCACATTACTACGTTCTAATCTCAAAGCGTACAAACGACTTAAAAATACTTCACGAACGAGTGAGGTTCGATATTCAAGACAGAAAGCTAGATCACATGTACTTAAAAGATATTGTTGAAGAGCACTGTAATGCCTATTTGGCTATGGGAGGTCAACAAATAAGCTCAAATCTAGTAACTTTTAAGCCAATTCATTGAGTTATTGAGAGTTCCTCTATTTTCCTCTATTCTCTCTAGAAGTAATCGATGACGGTGGAATTAGTTGAGGGCGGTATCAATTTAAGCTATGTTTTGGTGATCCAGTCAAAAATCCTCTTCAACATTAAAAACAAAAGCCAGAATTGACTGAATCTGAAATTAGGAAATCTGTAAGGAAGCTAAATTAGTGAAAAAAACTGCGGTCTATCTCGATCACAATATCTTAGATTCGATACTAAAGAGCAGAGTTTCAAACCTGTCTGACCATTTCAGAGATGAAGAAATCGTATATGTTTATTCAAGTGAAAACTTAGTTGAAATCAGAAAGTCAGTTGGGTTTGAGGGTAGGTTACTTGCAATACTAAAAGATTTAAATGCTATGTATTTGTTTGTTGAGCATGATTTACATGGAAGACCAACTGGAAAATATGAGTTTCGAGATGGAGACCCTCTGGACTTCTATTTAGATCTGGATAACGCGCGATCTGAAACGACAGATTCAAATTTTGGTTTTGATGAAATAATTCAAAAACTATACGGTGGAGCAAGTGATAAGTCTTACTCTGAAATAACTCAGCAGGGCATTCAGGATATATTCTATGAGCTTGACGAAGCTCTTGAGGGTATAAGGGATGAAGTAGATCATGTGCGCTTTGATATAATTAAGTCTCATTTCTCCGATCTAAAAGACGAGATTAAATCTAGATTTCAAAATATGGGTTACATCTTTGACATTGAAACTTCAAAAAACAACTACACAACTTGGGAAGATGGAATTGGTATAGGACCAAAAGAGTTAAATAATATTAAGCCTCCTAGAGTAGTTGAAAAGGTTTGGGAAGCAGTTTCAGATAAACTTCCCGGTGAAGTAACTTTTGAAAAAATGTTTGGTTTAGGCCCAATATATGAGGGCGCTTTAAGCCCTCGCAATAATATCGACAAGTGCAATGCTATATATCATGCACTTAACTTTTTCGGTTATTATCGAGACAAGGGTATGAAAAAACTTAGACGAGTACGTGCTTCAAGCTGTGATATGACTCATGCGGGAAATGCTTCGTTATGCGATGTCCTACTGTCTGGCGATAAAGATTTTTGTATCAAGGCTCAGGCGGCATATGAATTCCTTAATATAAACACAAAGATTATTGATGTAAGTAAAGAAATTAATTTGCACGGTGTATCATGATTCGACTTTCATTAAATTAGTGTTGTTGATATCTCATCATGGACTAAGAGATATATTTTATTGATTAGAAGGTAATTTTAAAGATATGACTCAATCACCAGAGCTAGCCGGAGGCGATGGCTTTACTTATGAAGGGGATGCTGCTGCATATTATCTTTCAGCATTATTAGCAGAAGCATATGCTCCAGGCGTCAAAGATCGAGTTGTTGTGGGGGTATCGGTACAACAACGAGATTTCGGAGAGCCGCTCGATGATGTGGTCGTTGATTTTGCTAACGTAGGTAACAATGCTAACAAAGCAAGGTTGAGCCTCCAAGTTAAACGGTCTCTGACAATTAGTGACGCAGACACCAATTCTGATTTTAAGAATATCATTCGTGATAGTTGGGCAACTTTAAAGAAGACCGATTTTCGGTTGAATACAGATCGATATGGTGTTGCTACAGGGACGGTCAGTGCCGCAAAGGCACGAGTAATAAATACTCTTTGTGAATTAGCACGAGAAAGCCAAGAAACAAGTCATTTTGAAACGCGCTATACAGAAGAAGGAAATGCCAGTGCAGAACTGAGGGCAGTGAAAGAATGCATTGTTAACCTGCTTGAGAAAGCAAAAGGAAGTGCATGCACCCCTGAAGAAATCCATCAGTTCCTTGCCCACTTCGTACTCATCCAGTTTGATTTTCTTCATGAAGGGGCTAAGGACTCACCTGAAGCTATAAACTTAATAAAAAATTCACTTGCAGAAGATGAATCTTCTAAAGCACCGCTGGTTTGGTCCAAGATGGTTCAATTGGCTCGCGCATCCGCTGGTAAAGCAGGTCAGTTTGATCGCGCTAGGCTAGCAAGAGAGCTGTCAATCATTGTTAAGCTGCGAGGTGCAGATTCATTACGTCAAGATCTAGAGAAATTAATAGAGCTAGCAAAAAGTTATGCCAATTTAATTCCTGATGATGTCGGGGGGACTAGACTCAGCCGCGATGAACTCATCAGTCAGTTAGACGCTAAGCTGCAAAGGGCAAGAGTTATTCAGGTTACAGGCTTGCCAGGTAGCGGAAAGTCAGTATTGATGAGGCGGTCAGTTCAGCGAGCAATAGCTCAAGGGGCGACGCTATTTTTAAAGGCAGAGCAATTAGAAGGGACCAGTTGGCTTAGTTTTGCAAATCATAATGGGCTTACCAGTTCTTCACTAGAGGCTCTACTTTTTGAAATTGGCGTCTCGGGTACTTCTGTTCTTTTCATTGATGCCATCGATCGTGTTGACAAAGAGCGGCAAGGTATCATCCTTGATTTAATAAGAACCATTAAAAAATCTGCTTTGCTAGACCAGTGGCATATTGTTGTCTCACTTAGGGATAGTGAAATTGAGGTTTTGAGGAGCTGGCTCGGTGAATATCTTGATGATCTTGTCATAGAAACGGTTAATGTTAATCAACTAAGTGATGATGAGGCTGAGGAGCTGGCTAAAGAAAAACCTCACCTCAGGTCGCTCTTATTTGGTTCTTCAGAAGTTAAAAGTATTGTTAGACGGCCTTTCTTTGCAAAGGTATTGAATCAAAGTTATCAGGCAGATCCAAACAATCAAACATTCGTTCCACAGTCAGAAGTTGATTTAATCGAGCATTGGTGGAGGCTTGGTGGTTACAACGAGCAGGGGCAAAATGCTCTTGAGCGACAGCAATTGCTTTTGGATTTAGCAAGTAGACGAGCTCGAAGCTTAAGCGAGCCTATTAGGTTGAGCGATCTAGCAGCGATACAGCATATTGATAGCCTTAAGTCTGACGGTGTTCTCCAGGATACTCGCCTGGGTTTATCGATAAACTTTTCACACGATATATTTTTTGAGTGGGCCTTTTTTTATGTGCTTGCAGATAAAGGTGGTCGGTGGTTAGAAGAAATAAAAGCATGTGGCGAGCCGCCAGCTGTTGCGAGGGTTGTAGAACTTGTTTCACAGTGGGAGTATGCCAACGGAGAAAACTGGTCGTCGTCTCTGGCGTTGACCATAGACTCGTCTCTCAGGTCACAATGGCAGAGGGCTTGGCTAGTCGGGCCATTAGGTAGTTCGATATTTGAATCTAGTGAAGAGCAATTTGAGGTCGAAGTATTTACGAATGATTTTCTGTTGTTAAGGAAAGTGTTGGTTTGGTTTCAAGCGGAAAAAACTTCGCCTAATATGAATGTACCCCTCGGTTCACTTCCTTTGAGTGAAAGGCAGAGGTTCGCTGATTTGCTGGGGTGGCCTTCGGACTTTTCGTCGTGGCGTCGTTTAATCGCCTTTATACTTAAACGTATTTCAAAAATTCCTCATAGATTGTATCCGGAAATTGTAGCGATTTTTGAAGTTTGGCAGAACGCCTTAGCAGATCTAGAGAATCCAGCTTCAAAAGCTATACTGAAACAGTGTGCAAAGTGGCTTAAAGAATTAGATGAAATCGAATTTTCTGAAAGGCCAAGCGAAAAGTCAGCTTATTGGAGTGAAGTTCCAAATGTAAGTGACTTCCGGAAATCCCTCATCAGGCTGTTGTTAAGATCGGTTAGGGTGGAACCAGCTCATTCTCAGGAATATCTTCAGCGTTATATGAACGCAAAGTATTCTCGAAATGGTGAGTTTAGTGAAATCATTGGCTTTTCTCCTGTAGTTTCTCAGTCAATACCCGAATCGGTAGTTGAGCTATCATTAAACTATCTCTGTCAAGAGCTGCCAGATGAGCAGGTTGAAAGAGAACATAAGGAGCATGATGAACAAGTTAAATGGCGTAAAACTGTTTTAGCGAAACCTGAATCAGAACGCACTGATGAAGAACGGCGTTTCCTTGACTTTTCCACTCCGTTCTTATCTACTGGTTTTTCTCACCATGATTGGGACAGGTTATGTATTCGGGATGATTACAAGAGTTTTAATCCACCATCACCTCTGCATGAACCTTTTCAGTCACTCTTTCAACATTCCCCTGAAAACGCTTTGAAATTATTGAAGGAGCTTTGTAATCATGCAATGTCTGCATGGAGACAAATGCATAAGCATTCTTACGACAAGACGGGCACACCATTACCGCTTGAGTTGTCGTTTCCCTGGGGAGAACAAATGTTTTGGGGATCTGATCGCGAATATCTATGGTTCCGTGGTATGTGGGCACCTAATGTGATCGCCGCTGGATTCATGGCGCTTGAAGAGTGGTGTTTTTCAGAACTGGAAGAAGGAAAATCAGCGGACGAATTGATACGCCAGGTAGTTGAAGGTAATGAGTGTATTGGTGCATTGGGCGTTGCCTCAACGTTGGCTATTCATTCTGGAGCTGCGAGCGAAGTGACTTTTCCCTTAGTGAGTTCTCAGCGTCTACTAACAGCAGATATGAATCGAAGAGTACAAGAGCTTCAATCATCGGCTAACTTGATGGGTTTTAGAAGTAAAGGTGATTTTGTACATGTTGAAGCTATAAAAAAAGCAAATGCAAGACAGGTACGGAATCTAGACCTGCCATGGTTGGTGCAAAGAAGTATTGTTTCTAACGATCCGCTTAGCGAGCGCTTAAAGAAAGTAATATTAAACTTTAAAAGCAATCTCCCGTTTCAATATCAAGAGCATGAAGGTGATCAACATATTGCTCAGTTGCTGAGTAATAAGGCCGACGAATTGGCGGAGCTAGTTGATGTCAAGAATTATCAGGTTTATGACGTTGAAGATGATCCGGATAAGATGATGGTAGTGCACGAAAGTCCATCTGCTAAAAGCCCAGAGAATGTTGCAATAGTTTCAGAGGCAAACGAATATCTTAAAATATCTAATCTTTGGGCATGGGCGTCGAAATACTTTGAAGAACAATCTCTGAGTGAAACATTTTCGGTAGCGGATGCAATCAAGATTGCCAAGGACGCAGACTCTGCAAATTTGTTCTTTAATGCGCCTGAGCAAGAAGTGGGAGGGTCGTTAGGGATGCGAAGAGGTGCCGTTTCAGCTACTGCGGCTCTTGCTCTTAATCTTAAGAATGATTGTTCTCCTGATGATTTGTCGTGGGCACGGGATGTCCTAGCTCGAGCTGTTCAGCTAAAAGAAAAGCCTGATACGTTGTGGCCACCAAACTCCGTCATTCCATGGCATCAAGGTATTTTTATTGCTAGGGGGTGGGGAGCAGATTTACGAGATGGCACTGCCAAAGATGGTTTGGTTAGTGATCTATTCAATTTGATTGCTCATCCCTTAGAGGTGGTTTCGCTGGCCGCTCTTGATGAAGCCTGCAATCTATGGAATTACGATTCTAAATTTACTTGGGCTTCTCTGATGCTAGCTTTTTCTCTCTGTAAGTTACCCGGTCGTGGTCGAATGGGACCGAGTAATTCGGAATATAATCCACGGCCAGCTATTGATATAGCACTTGATTATTATAATCAAGGCACTGGTTGGAAGGCTCTTCCTATGCCACCCGAAGCTTGGGTCAAGATTGAACCCGATGATGAAAGATATCAACGGAGAAGTCATAGCCAATATAAAAGTTATGATGTCATCGATGAAAATGAATATTGGGTAGAGCCAGAAGAGTTTTGGGCCTCACAGAAAGCTGCGAAATTGCTTGAGCGTATACCTTTTGAAGAAATTTTAAACAGCGAAGCAAAAGAAGAATTTCTGAGGTTTCTTGAAGGGGTTTTAGAGTGGACAAATCAGAAGAATGCTCCTCATTGGATAAAGCCAGGAAGGCGCAGGCAGTCAGCAACTGACTATCTTGAATGGACGTGCTCTTTGGGGAGCGGGCTTGGTATAGTCTCTGGACTTCTTTCACTTAGCGATTTTAAGTCGAAATTCTTAGAACCAATGCTGAATCTGGAGGGCGAAAATTGCTGGGGAATTCTTTCATCTTTTGCTAACGCCTACGTTTGTGCCTATGTTTATGATGCCAAAAAAATGCCTGATGATGTTATTGAGGTACTCGACCTGATTCTCGAAAGGCTTTTGAAATCTTCATCATTTCGACGGAATGCTTATCGCATTGGAGAGTTAACCGGCTTTGATCTACCAAAACTAGTTGAGCTCATGATGTTTGTCTCTGTAGAGCAGGCAGATTTGGCTGCTCGATATGTGAATGGCGATTGGTCTGAGATAGAACATATTTTGCCAATAGTGGATAAGTTTGTTCGCAACGCAGGCTGGGCTGCTTCGATAATACGACATTTTCTCACTCTGTGTGAGAGAGCGAAAGGTAATTATCCTGTAGAACTATTTGCTGACCAGATACTTTGTGTTCTTAGTGATGGACACGAAAATCTAAAGGGATGGCATGGAACATTTATTCCGGCGAGAATTGCTGAGTTGGTTCAGCACTTTTCCCATCGTGATACTCCTATGAATCAAAAATTGGCTCAGAAGTTTCTGAAGATATTAGATACGCTGGTTGATATGGGGGATAGAAGAAGTGCAGCGCTTCAGCTTAGTGAGGCTTTTAGAGAAGTAAGGTTATCATAATGACGATATGTGCTTTGGTCACGAATACGTACCTTTACTTCTTTTCAATTTGATGTTGCGCGAGAGCAAAATGCCAATGTTCTTCATCAGCGTGCAAATAGCGAGAAGTAGTGTTGATATCATTATGACGTGCCGTTTGGCGGATATGGTGTAAATCAATTCCGCGATCAGCAAGATGCGTCATAGCGGTGTGGCGCATCCAATGTGTAGAAGCCTTTCTTAATTTAAATGCGTAGTCAGGCTTTTCAGTCTCAAGTGAATCAGCAGTTTGATTGAATATCTTTTTAACGATTCGATAAATCATATTAGAAGAAATACTTTGGCTACCCTTCAAACTGCGTAGTACGGGCGTATTTTCATCAGATGCTGGTAAACCCGAAAGATCTAAAAATTGCCGATAGTCAATTAATGCGGAGAGCATGGATTCATTGACGGGTACTTTATCGCGTTTGTTCCCTTTACCAAGAATATAGCACCACCACTTACCACGGCTTTCTCGAAAATCACTCATTTGCAAGTTAGCGACTTCACTCACTCGCGGCCCAAGCAGATAAAGCAAATGGAATAAAAATCGAATACGGGCTTTATGTTCACGTTCACGTAGAGACTTTTCGGGAAGATCTTCGATAAAGTTCCAAACATAAAGCCATAGCTCTTGTTCCAGGAATCGTTCGACTGTGTTTTTATTCGAAGACTTTGCTCGTTTCCGTCGCAACAATTTAACCGGATTACCTAATAAATAGCCTGCATCGGATAAGTAGCCAAATGCAGCACCAATCACCACTAACGCTTGGTGTCGACTGGATTCGCTCAGAGGCCCTAAAAATGGTCGCCACTCATCAGAATGCCTTGGTCTTCGTGGACCACACCATTGTTTAGTGGGAACGGGGGAGGCTAGAAACTCCTCGTACACTCGTAAATCATCTCGATTTAAACTCGAAAACGGTTTATTCAAGACCAACAAGCTCCACAGTAAGAGCCTCTCAATTTCTTTCCGGTAATTACGATACGTTTGAGGCGTGTCTTTGAATTCGTCGAGCCAACTATTGATCGCTTCTAGATCATTCTGCGCATCAATTAACAGCCCATTACCGGCATTAGGATTGGAGCCATGAGTCCCATCAAGTTCAGAACCGAGTTTAAGAAGTTCTAAGGGCAGTGGATGTGTAATGGAAATTTCGCTCATCTTATTGATTTTGCTTTAGTAATTAGACTCTTTACGTCAGTATAAACGAATTTTCATTTAATTCAAGATTAGTATAATAATCATGAATTTTATTATTATTTAATGCTATTTTATACGTATTACGTAATATGTTATTTAATGATAAACTCAGTGAATCAATCTATAAAAGGTGTTCAAAGGATCAATTATGGCTCGTCACGGTGTTAGTTATGAAGAAGCTAAACAAGTTTTCACTACCATTCTCATCCAGGGAGAATCGCTGAGCATACAACGTGCTCGAGAATCCTATGGTTCAGGCAGCAATTCAACCTGGCAACAACACCTTGCGAAGTTTCGTGAAGAACAGAAAGGAAAAGCAATTCGTACTTTGCCTGATAGTTTTCCAGAAGAGTTAGTACCGATGTTTGAACAACTCTGGGTCAAAGCAAATGAAGCCGCAGAGAAACGTTTTGAGCAAGAACAATCTCTAGCCAAAGAGAAAGACGTCATTCAAAAAAAGGAAGTCCAAACACTTGAAGCTAAAATAGAATCACTACAAGAAAACTTGGCTAAAGCTCTCGAAAACAATGAATACCTCGAAGGTGCTCAGGCTCAGCTAGATCAGACGCTTAATGAGAAAGAACAACAGTTCATTCGTATAAACACGAAAAATAATGCTCAAATTGAGTCATTAATTAGTAAAAATAAAGAACTTTTAAGGAGCCTCGATGAATTTAAAAAAGCTAACGAACAACTGATAATGCAGCATGAGAATGCAATTAAAGAAATTAACATCAAGCATTCAAACGAATTAGTACGCGTAGAAAACAACGAAGCTAAATGGCTTAATCTCTATGACGAGGCGAAACAAAATACTAAACAACTCAATAAAAAGCTAGATGAGCTTACCATGGAAAATTCAAAGTTAAGGTCACTTGAAAAAGAGAAAATTAGTGTTGATACCGAGCTTAGAGTCAATAAAGAGCAACTTAAAAAAGTAGAATTGAAAGGCACAAAGCTTGAATCTATAAATGATCAGTTAATCAGAGATAATGAGTCGCTTAAAATTCAACTCGATAATACCAAGAAAGCGAACCTAAAATTCACTGAAGAAATCAAACAACTTAAAAAACGAGGTCGGCTATCTAAAAATACTGTCAAGAAAAAGCCTACTAAAGAGAAGACCAATAATTAAAGTTAGCTTTAGCTTGATTGAGTATGTTAATCAAACTGGACGACGAAATTTGGAGTTTAGTTGGAATTTAAGGGGGTTAGTTGGAGGATTTTCAATGAATTAGTTGGTCGTCCACTGAAACTGTCGTCCAGTCTCTTCCAAGGGGTCTAGATGCGCATAATGCATATTATGTTAAATAAGAATTATAATAATACAACTAACAAATGAGCTAATTTTTGAGGAAGGTTCTACAGATAATTCTAGATGGAACCTAAGTTAACTTTCAACATTCTCCAACTCTAACACCGTTTTCAATAACAAATTGCTACCTGTTTCAACATCATCCCAATGAGACCATTCATCTGGAGCGTGACTAATTCCACCCACACTGGGAATAAAAATAAGACCTGTTGGTACTAAGTCAGTAAAGAACTGACAATCATGACCTGCGCCACTTGGCATAATTAAGTAGTCGAGTTTTTCTTTTTTTGCGATTGATTCAACCAAGTTAATAATTTGGTTATTGAATTTTTTGGGCTCTAACCAGCTCATTTGCTCATATTCAAACATTAAATTATGTTTGCGCGCAATTGCAGAGAGAACTTTTCGACAACTAGTAGCCAGTTGTTCCATCACATGAGGATCTAAATCACGCCCAACCAATGTGAAGTAAGCTTCGCCTGGTATTGTATGTGCGTAGCCAGGTTTCAGTTCAACACGGCCAATCGTTAAGCGGGACGAGTCACTCCCTTCTTCGTCAATAATTCGAGAGATTTCATGGGCAAAATCAGCCACCCCCATAAATGCATCACTGCGCATGTCCATTGGTGCTGTACCAGCGTGATCAGCTTTACCAATTAATTTGACCAACCATTTGAAAACACCAGAAATGCCAGTAACAATTCCTACTTCTTTATTTTGAGCTTCTAAAACGGGCCCTTGTTCAATATGCAACTCAAGAAAAGCTTTAATCGTTTTGGGATCCCGCCTAGCATGTAATGCTTCTTGAGGTTCTAGCCCAACTTTTTTTAAAGCATCAACCAATCGCTCACCATTTGGATCTTGTGCTGATTCTAACCATTCTAAAGTCAATTGGCCTGATAATGCTTGTGCTCCTAACATTCCACCAAATCGCCCTTCTTCTTCACTGGTGGCAATAACTTCAATTGGATATTTAGGTTCAATTTGGTTTTCTGCTAAAGTACGAACAATTTCAAGGCCGCTAATAACACCGAGTGTTCCATCAAACATTCCACCGGCAGGAACAGAATCCAAATGGGAGGCAATCGTAATGGCCGGCTCAGTTGATGAGCCATAACGACCGCATACATTGCCTGCACCATCCATGTGTACATCCATTCCAGCTTCGTTATATTTATCCATTAGCCAGCGGCGTGCTTGCATGTCAATTTCAGTTAAACCTTGCCGATATATACCTTTATCATTGGTATTAAATCCAAATTTGGAAAGTGCATATAAATCTGATTCAATTCTTTCTATATTGACTTTTAACATATCGTTTTTCTATCTCTGAAAAATTAAATTTTATTTTTCCGTATTATAAAAAACAGAAAAAAATATTTAGGTTTTATTGACAGACCACCCTAATTGTTTGGCTCTTTCGTAAGCAATGGCTGGAATATCAGTTTCGATAAAGTGATTATGAAGCAACTGAACACCAAGTACATGATTGAGTACTCCGTCTAACTGAACTTTAACTTCTCGATCCATATTTGGATCATCATGACTTTTTATGAGTGATTCAATCGCATCATAATCAAGTACACCGGCGGCTTGAACTTTTTCTTTGCTAGCATATTCACTCATTAAATTGAGCATTGAGCGCCATTTATTTTCATCTGTGTGTGCTGGTGGTGCCATAAATGCAAATTTCTGTCTTTTGTAAAGAGATTCTGGTAATAGCCCTTTCATCGCTTCTCGAAGCACATATTTTTCAGTGGCCCCTTTTATTCTCATTTGTGGCGGTACTTCTGTTGCAAATTTTGCAAGGTGATGATCGAGAAATGCAGGACGAGCTTCCATCGAGTTAGCCATATCAACTCTGTCTCCTCCCCAAGTTAATATTTGACCTTCTAACATGGTTTTAATCCATACATATTGCGCTTTATCAAGTGGATGTCGACCTTCTAACTGGCTTTGGTCAAACGTTTCTGCAATGGCTCTACCTGCATCATATTGATTAAGCGCTTGGCGCTTATCGACATTTAATAATTGCATTCCAAACTCGTGGCAATGTAACCAGTTTTGTAAACAAGTAGGCGTAAAACCAACTATTTCGTTCATTGCTGCTGATGAAAATGATTCTCGAGGAAGCATTGCTCCTTTAAATAATTGATTGCTATCGTTAAGACTTTTTTGCCATTCTGATTTGAGTGTTGATGGTAAATCATCAAGGCCATATAAAAACATATCTTGACGAAATGCAGGGTAACCAGCGAAAAGTTCATCTGAACCTTCTCCCGTTAAAACCACTTTATATTGATTGTTACGAACTGTCTCGCTCATTAATAGTTTGGCTACTGCGAGTGTATTGTAAATGGTTCTTTCGGTATGCCATATGGTGCGAGAAAAATTCTCGTAAAGTTGTTCTGCCGAAAGTTTGAGTATTGTTTGTTCTGCACCTGTTTTTTGCGCCATTTCTGTTGCAATAGGTGTTTCATCATAGTCCTCACTATCAAAACCAATAGTAAATGCTTTAACTGGATCTTGTCGAACTGCAGCAGAAAGTCCTAAGATTGAACAAGAATCTATGCCGCCAGAAAGATAGCAACCAACAGGAACATCGGCTTGTAAACGATGGTGTACTGCTTCAAGTAATTGTTCTCGGACCCCTTCAATGTAATAGCTTTCATCTTTATGATCGATATATTCTCCAGCAACAGGAAAATCAATATCCCAGTATTTTTGCTCTTTTACGGTCAGACGTCCATTACGTCGTTTTATTTTTATAAAGTGACCAGGACTAACTTGATGAATATCCTTAAATGCGGTTGTACCAGGAACCATAACTTGAATTAGTTGATGATAAGTTCCTTGAGCTGTTAATTCTCGTTTAACTTTGGGATGAGCAAAAAGAACTTTTAATTCAGAACCAAATACAATGCCATCAGGTGTTTCTGTCCAATAAAGTGGCTTAACACCAAAACGGTCTCGGACTAAATATAGACAATCATCATTTTTATCATAAAGTGCGAAAGCAAATTCGCCCCGTAATTGTTCAATGGTTTTTTCTATGCCATACCTTGGATATAAATGCAGAATAATTTCCGAATCACTTTTACTTTTAAAGTCAGCTCCCTGACTGGTTAAATTGGCTCTGATTTTTTGAAAGTCATAAAACTCGCCATTATGTACTAGAAAATAATTTTGATCATCGCCTACATGAGGCTGTCGCCCTCTTTCTTTGTTAAGATCAATAATTGATAAACGTGCATGACTCATTCCCAATCCTAACCCATCGGGGTTGGCATACCCAAAATCATCAGGGCCTCTGTGGTATTGAATGGCTGCCATATTGACCAACAATTGTGGGTCAACGTTATGTTCTTTTGCGTGGTGAAAAACACCAGCAATACCGCACATAAACTACTCCTAATTTTAAATTTGATTTATCAACAAATGAATAAATGTTTGTTTGAAAGGCAACTCATATAACATCCATGACTCTTTCCATTCGCTGACACATACAGGTTAATAATGCCATTCTTAAAAACACAGCTCCGCGTGCTTGTGCAAAATACCAGTTGTGAGAAGTTTCATCCAAGCTGGTTTCTAATTCTTCTCCTCGCGCTAAAGGGTGAAGAATAATGGCTTCTTTTTTCAGGGGAGATTGGTTATTCATGACAAAGCGTTCGCCAAAGGATTCATAGTCATTTCCAACCCATGCAATAGCATTGATATAAATAACATCTAGAGTAGGAAGTGTTCTGTTAAACTGAGTAGTGATTTTAATATTCAGTCCACTATTTTGAAGTTGTTCTAGTTGTTTTTTTTCAAAAATACTTTCATTAGTACCATCATGAATAATAACTACCTCTTCAAATATATCAGGAAAGAATGTAAATAATTTCAGTAGACTTCTCACCGTTCTCATTTTATTGGGGATACCAATAATACCGATTTTTATTTTTTTCTCGGGAGTAATCAAAAGCTCTGGTTTCCATTTAAAAATGGTATAGAGATCTGCAAGTGCTTGTGTTGGATGCTCATCAATACCATTTCCAGCATTGATAATTGGGATCCGCAGGCTACTCATCATTTCTTGAACTGAACTTTCATTTGAATCTCTTAATACAACACAGTCACCATAGTTGTTAAACATTTCAGCAACATCACTAAGAGATTCACCTTTGGCAATACCGGTTGTTGCCCTATCGGTGATAGACATAATATCGCCACCAAGCCGATGCCAGGCACTTTCAAATGATAGACGAGTTCGTGTACTCGGCTCATAAAAAGCGCTGATTAATATTTTGCCTTTAAGAGGTGTACTAAACCGCTCTGGATTACTCTCATACTTAGCTGCAAGGCGAAATAATTGTAGCAATGTATTCCGGTTAAATTGATCGCTAGATACAATGTGTTCTGACTCAAGTGACTTTAAGTAATCGCCTTCTTCATAAATGCTGCGTAACAATGCTTTGGGATGAGCATCACCATAAACGTCCAGTGTGTCCCTAGAAAAAGACACTTTCTCTTTAAGTTGAGAATCTACCATAACCGATCCTTCTGCCAGTCATTAAAAAAGAGCGCCAGAAGAACTAAAGGAGAAAAACAAGTGGCTCCCAGCGCCAGATAAATAAGTAGTTGAAACCAATCGAAACTAATCAACATGGTTGGGTACTCTTTTGTTAGAAGGTATGTCGTTTAATCGGCTCCATTCAAAATTAATATTTTTGAAATACATACCGAATAAACAAATTAAAAGTGAGAACAAGCAAGAAACAAGTGCTGCAACATAAAAACCGATAGTAAAATAAGCAATGAGCCCAAAGGTTGTTCCTAAAAACATTGCCAATCCAGCGGCAATACCCGATAATCGTTTGTAATATAACCCAAACACAATAGGCCAAATAGTGCTAGCGACAAATGCTCCTGTGAAGTTGAGCAACTCTCCCAGAGTGGCTAGTTTGGGAAGGCAAAGTAGCCAAGTAAATACTCCCAATGAAATAATGATATATTTACTTACTTTTAATAAATCTTTCTCATCTACCTTTGGGTTAATCAACCCTTTATAAATATCTTTAGTGATAAGATCACTGGTTGCAGCTAAAAGAGAATCTAAACTTGAAGCTAATGCAGAAAAAACAATGATAAAAACAAACACCGCACCGATACTACCAAGTAGTTTAGCTGCAATCATTGGCCCTACCATGTCTGCACTGGGTGGATAAATACCTAAAGAAGAAGCTGATAAAGCAACAAAACCTGTCACTATTGGTATGGGAAACCATAATATGCCCGAGAGTAAAAAAGCGCGCTTACCAATACTTTCTTTAAATGCAAATGCTCTAGACCACCAAACATTTGAATGAAAAATCTCACCAATACCAAAAAAGATATTGTTAAATAAAAACATGATTGCGGCAGGAAATAATAAGTTTAAAAGCTGTGGGCTTTCTTCACTGACTGATGTATAGATCGTCTCTAAACCTACGTCACGAATACAAATGAAACCAATAGCTAATACCCCAAACAAAATGATGATAGTCTGTACAAAGTCTGTTGCAATAACGGCCCGCAATCCACCAAGCAAGGTGTATAAAACGCAAACGACGATAATAACAGTCATTCCAATGTGGTAGTCTAAGCCACTTAATGATGAAAGCAATATCCCTCCAGCCATGCCCAGACTAACTAACCAGCCAAATGCATAAAATAATGAAACAATAAGAAAAGTAATCCAGGCGAATTTTCCATAGCGAAGTCTAAAAAAGTCACCACAGGTATAACCTTGTGGCATGAGCTTTTTAATTCGTGCGGCTAAGGGAGCAAATAGAATCAACCCTAAAGCAGCCATAGAATAGCCGACCATACCCCAGATGCCGAACTGATAAGTTAGTTGAGGTGCGACTAGTGTTGTATTGCTCGTGATCCAGGTTGCCATAGCCGTTGCAGAAGCAAAAGCAAACCCAACATTCCTACCTGCTAGCATAAAATCATCAAGCGAGCGGTTTTTACGACCAAGCCACCAGCCAAACATAACCCATAAGGCTCCAAACAATAATAAAATAGTTAAGGCCCAACTGACTGGGATGGTAACTATATCCATGAATTTACCGTAGTTTTGGTTGTTGTTTGTAACGCCCTGAAAAATAAAGGGCAAAAAGTAAGATTAGGAATAAAATAGCGCCCAACAAAAAAAGGTTAATTGCGCTACTAAGAGTTCTGTGCTTTACGTCAACGGTGACGGAATTACTTATTTGATGTTCAAAACCATCAGTTAATCTAAAATAATAGCGACCTTCATTAAAGCCACTGAGTGCTATTTGATTTTGACTAGATAATTTGTAGCTCTTTAATATTGGTGAGAAATGCTTATCTAAGCTGAGTTGTAAACTGAGATTATCCTTTGAATTCATATTATTCCATCTCAAACTAAAAAAACCTTCTTTAGAGGTCTGTTGAGGTGGAGATAAAACGATTATATTGTCGTTGTAAGCAATACAGTTATCTATAATTAATAGAGATATTGCGAAAAAAGGCACTTGTATAAGCTTCATTTCTATATTGCTATCAGCTAGTGTTTAAAATATTTTATCGTATAAATACTTTGAATTCAAATTACAAAACTTGAAAAAGTTGATACACTAGTCTCAAATTTAGTAATAAATTGATATATAGGGTTAGAAAAAATATTCCTATTATGGCGCTTGAAAATGCTGCTACTGCTCGCATTTTAGGCGGTTTATGGTTGGGAGAAAATTACTATCAATTTGATATCTATAAACATGTTCCTCAAATGTCAGAACTGGCCAAATTTATATTTCAAAAATGGGTAGAAGATCCTTACAAGCTTTAGAAAAATGCTATAAACAACGAGCTTTAGCAATGTTTACTTATCTTCTTTTTCACTATCAACAATTGCACCAATTTCAAGTAATGGTGCTGCATCGAGTTCACTAGCATCCATCATTTTTGCAATGCGCCCAACAGAAGATAGCAATTGATTCTGTTCCCAAGTTTCAAGCGCTTGAAAACGTTCAATAAAGTAATCTTGAAGTGGTTTAGGCGAGTCATTTAAAAGTGTTTGACCATTATCAGTTAAATAAATTGATATGCGCCTTCGATCGGTTTCGCTTCGTACGCGGTTAATAGCCCCTTTCGTTGCCAATCTATCAAGAATAGTTGTAATGGTTCCTTGGCTTAGATTAACACTGTCTGCAATCGCTTTAGCTGTGATCCCATCGGTTCGCTTTACTGCTTGTAATACAAGTAATTGAGGACCAGTTAAACCAGAATCTTTATTAAGCTTTTTGGAATGCAGATCGATTGAACGAATGATTTTTCTTATTGAGACTAACAACTCATCATATTTTTCCATTAGTGTCTTTCTCAACTCTCCAAGTTAACTGTTTTTGAATATAGTACATAGACTGATAAGATACTGTTAAAAACGTTTAATGACAAGATCGTTTCATCTTCAAATGAATAGTTTTGTCTTAAAAAAAGATACTCATTTTAAGTGTTTTTCAATTAATTCTTGATAATTGCGGTAGATTTTATATCGCTTCTCTTCAGTATATTCATAAGGATGAAAGCCTGCGGTGCAACTTTCATTGTACAAATATTCTTGCCAGCTAATGCCTAAAGGAAAATCCCGTGTGATAACTGGTATGTATCGCTTTTCATTAGGCCATATATCATAGAAAAGCAGCTCTCCCCTTGTTGCTTGCAATGTCTGATACAATCGATAGTGGCCAAAACTCATTGCTGAAAGAAAAGCTATAATAAATACTATAAAAATTGAATTTAAGCTCAATGTTTGGTTATTTTTATAGTTTAAAAAAAACTCAATGGTTACCCAAGCTGATAAAGAAAGTAAAATGATTGATATTGCTGTGTATGGACTGAGTAATTCTTCTTCAGCGAGCCAAAATTCAGATGGCGTCCAACAAAATTTTAAGTTGAAGGTAAAGGTTATTGTCAACCAATATAAGAAAAATATACAAGCGCTAATGAAAGCTAAGAGAAACAACCTGTCATTATTATTAATCATCTATCGGTTTATATTTCCTTTTTATAATTGATGGGTATGGACATAACGATTTGATTAAGTATTTATTGCTTGTTAAACATTAATCATTAACTTGTCATTAATTAATATTTTAACACGGTGTAAAGTTTGCGGTATGTCCGTTTGCCTGAAAAAAGCATTGAGTATTTCTATTGTTATTTTAGCTTTATTTAATGCTATATCGCATAGTATTAAGAATACTAATACACTGTTACTAATAGATTGTTAGCTCAAGATGAAATATGTCAATGAAGCCTGACCTCGCCAAAGGTAAAGAGAAGTCGGGCGCATCATTTCTGATCATCAATTTTTCGGCAACACCCAATCTGAACGTACAAAATGACAAGTATAGCCATTAGGATATCGCTCCAGGTAATCCTGATGTTCTGGTTCTGCTTCCCAGAAGTCACCTACCGACTTTACTTCAGTTACAACTTTATCAGGCCATAAACCTGAAGCGTTAACATCTTCGATAACTCGAAGCGCCTCTTCAAGTTGTTTTTCCGATGTATAATAAATGGCTGATCGATAAGATAAGCCTTTATCATTACCCTGACGATTGAGTGTTGTTGGATCATGTATTTGGAAAAAAAATTCCAGGATCTTACGAAAGTTGACGATCTCATTATCAAACAGGATTTCAATTCCTTCAGCGTGAGTACCGTGGTTTTGATAGGTGGCATTGGTAACATCTCCCCCCGTGTAACCTACACGAGTTGAAGTTACACCAGGAAGCTTGCGAATCAAGTCTTGCATGCCCCAGAAACATCCACCTGATAATACAGCGCGTTCGTTACTCATTATACTTCCTCTACCTGATCGATATATTTACCGTAACCCTGATTTTCCATATCATCCCGATGAACAAAACGCAAAGATGCAGAGTTGATACAATATCGCAAGCCACCTTTATCTTGAGGTCCATCGGTAAAGACATGACCCAAGTGACTATCTCCATGAGCAGATCTAACTTCTGTACGGGTCATTCCATGAGTGGTATCTTTTAATTCTTGAATATTTTCTGATTCAATTGGTTTGGTAAAGCTTGGCCAACCACATCCTGATTCGTATTTTGCTGATGAGGCGAATAATGGTTCTCCAGAAACGATATCAACATAAATTCCTGGCTCTTTATTGTTCAATAATACACCAGTTCCTGGCCTTTCAGTCCCATTTTGTTGAGTTACACGATACTGCTCTTCATTGAGCTCTGCAATTGCTTCTTCAGTTTTCTCATATGTGTTCATAGTGTCTCCCCTTTCTTACAATGCAATAATTAACGACAATTACTAATATTATAGCTTTGACGTAATAAACATTGTTTTTGTTACTTTTTAATACTCTTTATTTTTATACACATTAGTAAAATTATCTAGTTTCCATTAGTCTGTACTATATAATTAAACTCAATCAACTTTAATTATATGCGACTTTGATGTTGCAAAAACATCATCATCATACATTTCTTCAATTTTTGCAGACAAAGCACTAAACTGACCTTTATGAGTCGTTTTTACTAAGTACTCAATCGTATGAATTCCTGCGGGTAAGTAATCAGCATAAAACTTAGCATTTCTTGAGCTTAGTTGCTTTTCTCTAAAATAATAATTATGACTGAGTTTTTTAAATAATTCTGCGGGAGCATTGGTCGATAGTTTTTCATCTAACGCAAAAAAAGTACCAGGTAAAGTATCAGTAATTGCTACATAACGTCGAGGTAAAGAGGTGTGAATTTTTAGTTTTACTTTTACAAAATCTCCTTGCTTAAGCGACTTTTTATCTAGAGTTGTCCATAGTCCATTATTGTTAACAAAATACTGACGCTCTATAGTTAGTCCATTTGATTCAGGAGGTGTTTGAGTAGCATCAAACATATATTCTAAAGTTGTTTGTAAATAACCAAAACCAGAGCGTTTGATATCAATATCAACAAGAAGCGGTTTTTCTAAAGAAATACCACTGGCTTTTTTATTCTCTTTTTGACTAATCTTAACATTTAGATCTTGAACAGATAAGTTAAAACTTCCTATAGAACTATTTTTTTCGTAAGTTTTCACATAATCATTAATAGCAATACTGCAATAAGCATTGCTTAGAGTATTGCCAAAGTCGCCTTTTAACTTTCTTCTTAAATCCAAAACACTATTAACAAATTGATTTACTGCTTTTTTGCTGGTCTTAGCAGCGATAAGACTAGAAATTGTTGAACAGTATTTTTTAGTACTAAAGTCAAAATAAAACCACGGTAGATTTTGGTTGCTTTTAAAAATTCGTTTTTTACGAGTTACTCTTGAGCTTTCTAATAACAAGCTTTGAAGTCGTGCAATATCACTATTAAACTTTGAATAATGACTAGCCGCTTCTAACACCTGACTCTTACTAAATATATCAAGCTCTGTGTATTTAAGGATTAAGGATGGCAAATACTCAAAAATCATTGACTTATTCTCAACGTTTGAGGCTAAAGCATTAAGGATAATAGAGGCTTGTTCTAGCGTAATATGCTTGCTTTCTAATAGTCTAATTAAAAAAATTCTGAGTTTTTCTATATTTGATTTAGGGAATTTTTTACTATTTTGTTGGTTTAAGTATTGAATTACCTTATAAGTATAAGCACTTAAAAAAACATTGACATAACCTTCTGATTTACCAAAAAAAGCCATTCCTCCATTACTTGCCTGAAAATTATCCATAGCAGTAATTGCATCATTAATTTGAGCTTCTAAAGTTATTTTAGTCGTATCTTCACTATTCGTTTTTTTTATATTTTTTCTTGCTGCTTGGTTTATCGAGGCAACAAGTGCTCTGCTTAGTTTTTGCTCCCAACATTGATGTGGGTATTCTTTCATATAATTGAATGCGCCAGTTAAGCTGGAAATTATACTGCCTGATAAAGAAAAATAAAGTTTGCCATTATTCTTTGAGTAATAATTGGGCGTGTCAATATTGATTTGAGTTTCTTCGGGTAGTACTGAATAGTAAGATTGTGTACGTTTTAAATTCTTTGAGTAAATTTGAGTCGTAAGTTTTATTGCATCACTTTCATTAATTTGAGTAGAAAGGTTTGATTGAGCCACGGTTAAAACTTGTAATTGACCAATGTTGCTCGCTTTTAAATTCATTTTTATTTTATTTCGTTCATAAGGTTTAATGCCTGTAAAGATTTTACTAGTTTGCTTAATTTGTTTGTTAATTGGCATTAATCGAGCGCTACTAGTAATAGATAACTGCTTGATTTTATCATTTTTTGATATTAAGTCGGCTTGAAACTCAAAATGATCGCCTCGTGTAACTTGACTAGGCATTTGTCCATGGACCTCGATAGCTTTTGCCGTTTGAATCGATTGGTAACCACCAAACATTTCACCAGTTTGATTGGTTGAAAGTGCGATTATTTTCCACTGTGTTAAGTTATCAGGCAGTTTGATTTTAATATCTTGAGTAGAATTAGCATTAACGATAATTTGACTATTCCAGTAAACCGATTCTTTAAATAATTGACGAAGTTTAAGCGGTTGCTTCGATTTTTTATGAGTGGATGAAGCTTCTACTGGCTCAGGCACCATTAAATAATCAAGTTCATCATTGTTTCCTGAAATTCGTGAGCCGACAATAACAATCTTTTGTTCTCCTGTATCTATTGGTGGTGGCATTTTATACTGTGATGCATAAAGCCTTTTAGTAATTTCATATAGTTTAGGAGAGTCCCATATCAATTCGTTAGAACTTAAATATGACTTTTCGATCTTGAAGTATTCGTTGTTTTTTAATTGATCAATAATACTTTCATCAATTAATGCTAAAACGACACTTGCCTTTTTTTGAGTAATATTTTTTAAACTAACAGTTATATTTTCACCTGGTTTAAAGCTTTTACTGATACTTTCAATCAAAACTAAAGGTTGAATTGATGGAGGTTCAACTTTAAAACGTTGTGTAATAACCTGAGCAAGATCAGGATGTTTTTTTGATTTTTCTTCTGTTAAATCGCCATAATTGACAAAAATTGTAACATCAAAGCCGGGGGCATAATTTTCCTTTACATCAAATGAGAGTTCATTAATTCCATTAGCAAGTGGTTGCCACCAATAATCAAGTAATTTACCACGATGTATAGTGACTAATGCAGCAGCTTCTTTTAAGTTATGTTTGATTTTTAACTTAGCTTTATCTCCAACCTTTAGTGTTTCTTTAGTGGCTTGAACAACTAGACCATTATCTGTTTGAGCATTGTTATAAAAATAGTGTGTTGTTTTTGAATTTTGGATGCTACCATCGGGGTAAACAAGCTCTGCAATTAATTGGTAATAACCTGTTTTTTGATGAGTAAATAGACATTGATTAGCAATTGAAACCGATAATCCACTCAAATCCTTATCTGTTAGGCATTGAACTAGTTTTTTTTCAGTTGGTAATTTATTAGAACTTCTCTCCCAAAAATGATCTATTTTTCTAATAAAATAATTGATGTTGACATCTTGTTTAACTTGACCATCTATTCCAATAACAACAGCTTTTAATGCTATCTTTTTATTGGCTGGCAACCACCAGTCAAGTTTTTCGATACCAACATAATAACCTCTACGAGAAAAAGTCACTTCCTCGCCTCTACTGAATACTTTTTCTCCTTCATCAGTTGTTAAAGAAGCCGTTACTTCTATAGTGCCGTAATTGATATTATTAGGAGGAATTACAATGCTAGTACTGCTTTCACCATCTGGATTTAATCTTCCACCATTGAAGTAATAATTATCTTGATTACTCGATTCGCTGGTTTGGTTAGCTTCAAAATAAAACTTTTCATATCCTTTCAATACTTTATTAAAATCCCTATTGCTAATAGTTACTCCAACTTCAATATTAGCTGCTGAATAAGGTCCGCCAGAGTAATACTGAGCTTTTGATTTAATTTTTAATTGTTCTTCAGTAAGAATACCATTCACTTCAGGCTCAACAGATACTTTGATTGATTGTTTTTTAAAATTAGCAACATCAAAAAAGAGTTTATTAACAATGTTGTTGTCATAATTTTGAGTGTCTAGCGAAATCACATAACGTCCATCAGATACTGATGCAGGTAACTTAAACTCTCCGGTTATTTGTCCGTATTTATTTTGCTTAACATTTTTATTGATATGAAAGGAGTCACACCTGTTTAAACTATAGCAATCAATGTTTTGCCCATCGACATACAATAAAGTATTTTGGGGCAATTTAGTTATTTCGGTATAAATGCCATTCAATTGTCTTACAAAGCCTGTGAACTTTACAGTTTCGCCTGGTCTGTAAAGTGGTTTTTGAGTGATCCCCCAAAATACTTTGCTATTATCCTCTCTATTTGAATCTGTTACCTGCTCATTGATTATCTTTGGTGATAAGCGATGTTCATTACGAACAGAAAACTGCTCATCATTACTTAGTTTAAAAACTAAACTGGTGTAACGGTCCAAGGTTGAAGCTTTTTTAAATTTTGGAATTAATGCTACACCAAAATGATTGGTTTTAGCTTTTTGAGTTTCCAAAACAATTAACTTACCGTGTTTTTGATCTGTTAGATTAACGGTAAAGCGAGTGTTAGACAGAGGCTTATTGTTATAAATATTACTAATAAATAGTAATAAGTTATTGCCACCATTTTGAACTATTGCATTATAGTTAGACTTTTGTATAAAGAAGGGTTGAGCATTTGAGTTTATCTTGTTCGTACTCACAACCCCACCAACACTGATAGCCGATTTTAACTTCTCAGGTAAAAGATTTGTGTAGCTCGTAATGTTCTTTTTAAAATTAACTTTTAAATTTTTATGCTTCAACTTTTTATCATTAACTGAAGAAAAGTTATACTCTATAAAATTGACATCAATTTCATCATGATTGACTGTCTGGTGATTCAGCTTTAGCTTATCGTTCATTGTTAGTGTTTCACTAGTATAGAGAGTATTATGAAATGCAATATAGTCTCCGGTTGTTATTTTAACTTGTGAACCCTGCGTTAACCTTCTACCAAATATATCCTTTATTGATTCAAAACACTTTAAAGTAACCGTTGATTCTGGATGACTTGGGGTAATTGCTATTCTGTTGCTGTTGTTTTTAAATGTAGACAACTTAATATCATATGCTTGTAGTTCAGTCTCACATTTACCAAGTTCAACAGGAGCAATTGGGGTTGAAAATGTGAGAGTTTGCCCATAGTTTGGTGGGCAAGTGTCATATACATTACAGTGATTTCCTATATATTTAAAAGCGCCGTAAGTTTTTATTTTATTATATTTATCCGTTAATCTCAGATGTTGGGAAGCTAGTTTTCCATGCGGTGTAGAGATCCCTTCTGCTTGATATAAATGATAAACAGTATTTTTTTTTAGCTTGTTTATTGGTTTAAGCAACCATGAGCTATTTTTGATTCTTTCAGGATGAACACTACTGACTTTGTTATTTTTATTTAAGAAAGCACTTAAAAAAACAATATTACCATTTAAATCACGTAGATAAAGCTTATTCTCTAAGCTTTCTTTGTTGACCCCCATATTGAAATTGACACTCAACTCAAGTGTTTCAGGTGCTAACCATTTAACATCATAATAGTCAATTTTGGGATGTTGGCTTTTAAACTGATAGCTGTATGGTGCGAGTTTTTCTCCATTTGCACTATATAGCCCATTTTCAATCGTTAATTCATATTTTGTCGCAGGCTGTAAGCTTAAACTATCATTGATACTACAGGTTAAATGACGTGTGTCAGTCCAATACCACAAGCATGGCAGATTGGGACTAATTTGATATTGAATATTTTCTGTTGCCACTCGCTGCATGTCTTGAGAAAATACAAACTCTAGCTCGACATAGTCGATATCAATATCACTGTTTACATGAGTAATCTTAAGTGGCTTTAGTTTTCTATTGTTATCTGATTCACTTTTCCATGTAAGTTGAGCTAAGCTGCCAATTGAACGGTGTTCAACCGAGCTATTTAGTTGACATCCTGTTATTAACACAAAAATAACCAATCCCCAATATTTCACAAATTAGCATCCTTTTATAATTAAGCGTTTATTTTTTCGGGAGATAATAACGACATAAAAATTAATATAACTGAACTTATTAGACCACAAATATTATATTCAAATCCAGTTGTCTCTCTTAATTGGTATAATAAATGAAGGCATATTTTATAAATTCTTTAATTATTCTTTATTGCGTTTTAGAAAAACCTTATTTTGTGGTATAGGGATCTCTATATTTGCTTCACGCAATGCACTATCAATCTTCCATAAATAGGTTGCATCTACACCGTCGTTATCAGGTACTTTATTTGCATTAACCCAAATAACCAGTTCAAATTCAAGACTATATTCTCCAATTTTTTTCAACCAAAGTTCTGGTGCATGTTGTTTATTCTTTTGAGTAAAATCAATTTGTTCGGCCGCTTCAGTAACCACTTGTTTAACTTTATCTTTATCACTATCTAACGAAGTTCTAAAAGCAATGTGAATGCGTCTTAATGGATCGGAAAAAGTATAATTGATAACACGAAAGTTAACAAATTCTGAGTTAGGTACTAATACGTCAATATTATCTCTGGTTTTTAATTGGGTTGAACGTACATTAATGGCTTTTATACGCCCTCTTACGCCAGATTCTAATTCTACTAAATCTCCTACTTTGAGTGGTCGTTCAAATAATAAAATCAAACCAGAGACAAAGTTGTTGAAAATAGACTGTAGACCAAAACCAATACCAACCGATAATGCACCTGCAATTAAAGTGATTTTTGAAGAGTCTATACCTAAAATTGATAATGCAATTAAAATTGCTGTTGTGATTATAATATAATGTAAAACTCGAGCAACATTAAAAATAGTTGATTCACTAACCGATTTTTTATGACCAAACTTGTAAAGTACCTTTTTCAAAAACTTAGAAGCAATAATGCTTAACACAATAATAAATAGTGCATTAAATAAATCAAAAAGCGTGACTGGGTATTCATTGACTGTAAACAAAGTGAAATTAATCGTATTATCTAAACTACTCTCCGCTTGATCACTCCATAAACTCCAGCCAAATCCAATTTCAGATAGCCAGCCTTTTCTTAAAGAAATAAACTGTTGATAAGACTGTAAATAAAAATCAATATCTCTGAGTTTTGCTTTGAGTTCATTGGATAATTTTTGATTGGACTCTAAATACTCCCAAACACTTCGTTGGGTTTTTGTATAAATCATTTCGTTGGCGGCTTCACCACTGACCAAAACCTGTTCTCGGTAAGCTGCAAGTTGTGAATTTAATAATTCATACTCTTGAATTAAACGTGCTTTTTTTACTCCCCACTCTGGCTGAGAAACTTGCCCAACCCCTTGTATCATTTGACTAATATGAAGTAGTATATCAATAGATAATAGTTGGCTTTGTGTAGAAATTAATTTTAACTTTTCTTCTTGATATGAAAGTAAAAAAACAATTTCTTTTTCGCCTCTAAGAGAAGACCATGCCCTTCTCTGCAAAGAACTCATAACACTTTTGAGTTTTTCTATTTTTAATAATAAGGTGTTTTTTTGCGATAGCAAATGTTTATCAAACTCTGCTGAGCTTGAAAGGTTTTCTGCGCTTTGGGCTAAGCGAAGAGTTGCTGTTTTAAATTTCACTTGAGTAGTGTTGAGTTGTTGCTTAGCATGAGCTAATTTTTCTTGTGCATAAAGCAAACTAATTTGAGTCGCATAAAAAGCAATACCATTCGAAATTCGCTCAAAAGATTCAGGTTCAAGCTTTCGATGAAGTACATTGAGTTCTTGTAATTGTTTTTTAATGTAATCGATCGCTTCTGTGCGCTGTTTTTTTTCAGCCTCTATTCGCTGTATTTCATTATTTAGTCTTTCAGTTGTTCGGTATAATGCTAACCATGATTCTAATGTCAATTTATTGGGGGCTTCGGGTAGTAGAGCCTCACTCTGATGGTTAACCAGTTTTTCTAAAGAGGCGAGCAAATCATGTATTAAGATGATATTCTCATGTCTTTCATTGGCATAATCAAGACTTGAGATGGCTGTATCAAAGTTTTTTCGAATGATAGTTAACCATTCTATTTTTTCTTCTGAAGATAACTGACTCCAGTCTGTCCACCAGTCATTGTTAATTTTATCAAAATTGGGAGTAAGTCGTTTTTCATTGGTTTCTGCTTGTGAATAAGCGTTGGTAAATAAAGGTGTCATTAAGCATAAAATTAAGACAACTAGAAATGTTTTGTAGTAACTGCAAGGGTTATTCGACATATTAACGGAACGACTCTTTAAATATTTAGTGTGTTTTAAATACCGGAATAATTATAACATTAATTGTATATTTATTAATCGCGAATACTTCACATTGTAGCTGCTTAAAAAAGCATCAATTTAAAGGTCGGTCAATAAAGGCGAACGATTAAGAAATTATTCACTACAGCTTGAACAAACAAGTATATAATGAGCTAAATTATATTCACTTTTGAACGTACGCAGATCTAATGAGGATAAAGTAGTTATGTCGCAAAGCTTTCTTCCCAGTGAGAATGGTTTAATACATGCCTGTTTACTGAGAAATTCCAAGCAATATATTACTTGGAATGAGGTATTTCAATGGACAAAACAGCAAGGTCCTTTATGGTTGCATTTAGATCGAACGCACCCTCACGTTGAGCAGTGGCTTCACTCTGAAGACAGTATTATAGACCCAGAAATCGTTAACTCTTTATTAAAAGATGATACTCGCCCTCGTTTTTCAGAAATCAATAATGAACAAGTATTATTAATTGTTAAAGGAATTAACCTGAATAGTGGTGACTCACTGGAGGAAATGGTCTCTTTAAGAATATGGACTGATGGGGTAAGGATAATTACTTTGGGCTTTAAACCGCTACAATCTGTTCAAAAGTTGGCAAACCAGCTAAAATCAGGGACAGGGCCTGAAACAGTCGACACCCTACTCCTCAACCTTTTGCAGAGCATAGACTCTAAAATTGAACCTTTTGTTTATGAATTGAGCAATCAACTTGATACTCTTGAAGATACACATTCTCTCGAAAGTGGCATTGAAATCGCCGGATTATCAGAGCTGCAAACTCAAGCACTTAAACTAAAAAGACATTTGGTTCCACAGCGCGATGTATTAAGGCGTATGCGACAAACAAATAACCATTATTTAAAAGGGTTGCAAAGCTATTGGCGAGAGCTTTATTACGGCATGCACATTTATGTTGATGAATTATCTGAAATAGCTGAGCGCATATTAATGTTACAAGAAGCAAAAAACCAACGCTTGTTACAGCAATCGAACCAAACAATGTATTTATTATCAATTATTGCCGCTATATTCTTACCTTTAAGTTTTCTCACAGGGCTATTAGGGATTAATGTTGGCGGGATTCCCGGCGTGGATAATTCCAGCGCATTTCTAATTGTTTGTATTATTGTTATTATCATTGGCATTGTAGAGTATTTGTTTTTTAAACGTAAGAAATGGTTATAGATAAATGAACAATCAGTCTTTTATTGGAAGGTTTCTGGCATTAGAGTCTGCTTCCGGGATTATTTTAATTATAGCCACAGTGTTTGCTATGGCTTTAAAAAACTCACCTTTGGCCGAAGCCTACCAAAATTTATTAATGATACCTGTTGGCGTTAATATTGGAGAGTTAGGTATTAACAAACCTTTTTTACTTTGGATTAACGATGGTTTTATGGCTGTCTTTTTTTTGGTTGTTGGTTTAGAAATAAAACGAGAGTTACTCGAAGGTCACTTGCAAACTAATGCCCAAAGAGTGCTTCCATTAATTGGAGCTATAGGTGGTGTGATTGTTCCAGCAGGAATTTATCTGGCATTTAACTGGCAAAATGAGTTGTCTAGACATGGCTGGGCTATTCCAACTGCAACAGACATTGCTTTTGCATTGGGTATTTTGGCTTTAGCAGGTAAACATGTACCTGTCACATTAAAGATATTTTTAATGGCGCTAGCTATATTTGATGATTTTATTGCGATTGTTGTTGTTGCTATATTTTATACTTCAGAACTTTCTGTTTCAGTATTAAGCTTATCTTTTATTGGAATAGTCTGCTTATTTATTTTAAACCGACTTAATGTTACTCGATTAGCTGCTTACATTTTAGTGGGGATTTTTGTCTGGATTTGCGTTCTTAAATCTGGAGTACATGCCACTTTGGCTGGTGTTATAACAGGCTTGCTGATACCACTAAAAGTGCCAGATGAAACGATAGATAGTCCATCTAAAAAATTAATTCATTCATTACATCCTTGGGTGGCATTTGGCATATTACCCTTATTTGCATTTGCTAATGCTGGAGTTTCACTTGAGGGTTTTCAATTAGACAAACTGCTACAACCAATACCACTTGGTATTATCGTGAGTTTGTTTATTGGAAAACAATTGGGTGTATTTTCGCTTTGTTGGATTGCAATTAAATTGGGAATCGCACAGCTTCCAGAAAAATCAAACTGGACACAGCTCTATTCAGTTTCCATATTATGTGGTATTGGTTTTACCATGAGCCTATTTATCGGAGGGCTTGCTTTTGAATATGGCGGTGCAGGAGATACTAAAGCTGATCGCTTAGGTATTTTAATCGGTTCTATTTTATCGGCGGTTACAGGCTATATTTTGTTAAAGAAAAGCAGTCAACAAATTTCTTCAAAAGAATAAGCTTGTGTACACTTTTACTCAATCCTACTTGAGTTAGTCTTGGGAAAATACTTATTAAAATGAGAAAATCAATAACAACTAAATTAGTAAGGAGTTTAGCATGACACAAAAAATGACTGTGGGCGCACTAGAATTTTGTTCATTGCCTGACTTAAAAATAAAAGATTTACATATGAGAGTTGATACAGGCGCTAAAACCTCTTCTCTGCATGTCGATAATATTAAAGAGCAGATTAAAGATGGTGCTAAGTGGGTTAGTTTTGATATACACCCTGATTACCACGATGTCGATAAAATAGTGAGAAGAGAAGCTAAAGTTAAAGCTGAGCGTAAGATAAAAACATCAAATGAAGTCAGTGAAAATCGGTATGTTATCAATACAAGAATTTGTCTTAAAGATCAGTCTTGGAATATTGAGCTAACCCTTACAGATCGTTCCAATATGTCTTATTTAATGTTATTGGGGCGTCAGGCGATGGTAGGACGGATTATGGTAGATCCAGAACATGAATACATATTATCTAATTAACAAACAAATAAGTACCTAGTTACTTTACTAAGGAAAAAAGCAGTGAAAATCGCCATTTTATCTAGGAATAAAAAGCTCTATTCTACTAAAAGACTTGTAGAAGCAGGCAAATTACGTGGACATGAAATGCATGTTATCGATACGTTAAAATGTAATATGGAAATTACCTCAACTAAACCATCTGTCTGGTACAAAGGTGAGAAGTTAGTTGGTTTTGATGCTGTTATACCCAGAATTGGTGCTTCGATCACTAATTACGGTATGGCTGTCATTCGACAATTTGAAATGATGGGGGTTTATTGCTTAACTGAATCTGTTGCTTTAGGCCGTTCACGTGACAAGTTGAGAGCTTTGCAACTTTTGTCGCGTAAAGGTCTTGGAATGCCAACAACAGGTTTTGCTCATCATGTTGATAACACCAAAGAATTAATTAAACGTGTTGGTGGTGCTCCATTAGTGGTTAAATTACTTGAAGGCACTCAAGGTCGTGGTGTGGTTTTAGCTGAAACAGCAAAAGCTGGAGAAAGTGTTATTGATGCTTTTAGAGAATTAGGTGCAGACTTTTTGGTTCAGGAGTTTATCAAAGAAGCTGGTGGTAGTGATATTCGCTGTTTAGTTATTGGTAAAAAAGTAGTTGCAGCAATGGAAAGAACAGCACAAGCAGGTGAATTTCGTTCTAACCTACATAGAGGTGGAACAGCTAAAATTATTAAGCTTACGCCCAAAGAGAGAAAAACGGCTGTTGAAGCAGCTCAAATTTTAGGATTAAAGATTTCAGGTGTTGATTTATTACGTTCTGAAAGAGGTCCGCTTGTTATGGAAGTCAACTCATCTCCTGGCTTAGAAGGTATAGAAAAATCAACAGAAAAAGATGTTGCTGGCGCGATTATTGAGTATATTGAAATAAATGCTAAACCCAATAGTAATAAAACAAAAGGTAAAGGATGATAATGGACATTATGAATAAACCGCAAAAGGTTGAAAAAAATTCAACGATTACCATTGGTGGTGTGACTATTCAACCCGGCGAACAAAAAACCATTAGTATTCCTTTGGCTGCAATGGTGACACATGATGATATGCCACTAACAGTACATGTGATTCACGGTAAGAAAAAAGGCCCGTGCTTATTTGTTAGTGCAGCAATTCATGGTGATGAAATTAATGGTGTTGAAATTATTCGTCGTTTACTCAATCAAAAACAAATAAAGCAGCTCAATGGTACTCTAATCGCTATTCCTATTGTCAATGTTCACGGATTTGTTAGTTACTCTCGTTACCTACCTGACGGGCGTGATTTGAATCGCTGTTTTCCAGGAACAAGTAAAGGTTCTTTAGCCAGCCGAATGGCGAACACTTTTTTTCGAGAAATCGTTAGAAAATGTGATTATGGAATTGATCTACATACAGGAGCTAGACACAGAGAAAACTTGCCGCAAATAAGAGCTGATATGGAAAACAGTCAGGTTAAATCACTAGCTTTGGCTTTTGGTGTTCCGGCAATTATTCATTCTAAAATCAGAGATGGTTCGCTTAGAGAAAGTGGTGGAGAAGCTGGGATCCCTATTTTATTGTATGAAGCAGGTGAAGCATTGCGTTTTGATGAACTTGCTATACGTGCTGGTGTTAGAGGGATCTTTAATGTAATGCGTGAGCTAGGCATGAAACCTAAAAAGAAAAAGAAAGTGAAAGAAGATCTACTCCCCATTGTTTCTTCTAATACGGCATGGGTCAGAGCTCCTCATAGCGGTATTCTTAGAGTGATGATTCCTCTTGGAGCCAAAGCTGAAAAAGGAAGTGTTTTAGGAATTATTTCTGATCCGCTTGGACAGAGTGAATTTAATGTACTTGCTCCCACTGAAGGAGTTTTAATAGGTCGAACAAATCTTCCTTTGACTCATGAGGGAGATGCCCTGTTCCACCTTGCTTACTATCAAAAACAAGCAAGCAACGTCGCTGAGCAAGTAGAGAATTTTCAAGATAGCCTGGAACCCGATGCGATGCTGTCAACAACCAGTGAAAATATTGAAATGAACTAATTGAAATATTTAAGTTAACGCATTCAAGTTTTTGATTGTCCTTGAATTATTTCATTGAAATCTTTAGATGATATAACTTCACTTGAGCGCAAATGAAGATCTCTTTGAGGATAAGGAATTTCAATATTGTGCTCATGAAGTTTGTCCCAAACGTTTAATAACAATTCACTGGTCACATTAGCTATGCCATTCATTGGATCATTAATCCAAAACCTCATTTCAATATTCACAGAGCTATCAGCAAAATCTCTTAACAGACAATTAGGTGCTGGGTCTTTCATAATTCGCTTGGTTTCAGCCATTGCTTCAAAACATAACCCCATTGCTTTCCTGACATCAGCCTTATAATGGACCCCGATCATTTTCCTTAAACGAAGTAAGCTATTTGAATGTGACCAATTTTCAACTTTTGTAGTAATCAGCTCTTCATTAGGAATAAGGTGTTCAATTCCATCTCGTGTTAAAACCGATACATAACGAGCACCAAGAGAATCAACTTTGCCATAGTCTTCACCAATTGTAATGACGTCGCCCGGCTTGATTGATTTATCAATTAACAAGATAAATCCACTAATTAAATTAGCAAATATTTTTTGTAAGCCAAAACCCAAACCAACACCAATTGCCCCACCTAATACAGCAAATGCTGTTAAATCAATACCAACGATTGATAAAGCAAAAATAAATGCCATAATGGCCAATCCAATACGCAATAACTTAGCTGATAAAACTTGAAGCGAAGGGGTTAAATGCGGCGAACGTTTTAGACGTCCTTCAATGAGTTGCCCTGCTAATGCTGTTGCCCATAATAAAATGGCCAGTGCGGCAACACCTTGAATAATTGCTAATACCGAAATGCTTACTTGGCCAAGCGTTAATGCTGTTTTTGCAAGAATTTGGAGTGTTTTATCTAGCAGCCCAACAATATTTAGTGCGGCTACTAACCAGGCAGTTAAAGCAATAAATTTTGAAGCTAATGGATTAGCAACAAAAACTGCGACCATATTAATGACTACCCAGGCGGTAATTAAACTTGAGGCTATCACAATCATTGTATGACGATAACCTAACTTTTCTATTACCACTTCAGCAATTAGTTGAACCATTAGCCAAATTAATGGAAATACAATTCGAGCCAAAGTCAACCAAAGCCTTGACAGTAAAGGGTTAGCCGAATGTTTTTGACCAAACGGTTGGATTTGTTGCTTCAAATAATTCGCCACAGGCCAAGCCATTATTGCTGCGGCTACTATGATCGCCAATTCTATGAGTGTATCGGTTGATGCTAATGAAGTTTGAAACCAGTCAGCTATTTGATGAAATAGTTTTGACCAAAGTGCTTGGTTGTTAAGTTCATTTGTAACCGACTGAGATTCAGCCATTTTATAACCACCTTTTTTTACGGAAATAAATTATCTGAAGTATTGCGACAATAAGCATAATGCCTAGTAAAACAAAGTAGCCACTTGGGCTTGATAGTTCTGG
Source organism: Aliikangiella litoralis (assembly GCF_052495765.1). The sequence continues at coordinate 3,124,460 of NZ_CP199292.1, forward strand.
CATATTTTGAAAGTTCATACCATAAATGCCAGCCATAAATGTTAGTGGTACAAAAATAACGGTGATTATGGTTAACAGTTGCATTACTCGATTTAATTGATGAGATGCCATCCCTAAATACCCATCGGTCAAATCGGTGCAGTTTTGATAATGCATTGTTGCCAAGCTTTGGGTTCTTTCAATTTGTTCATACAAATCGACTAATTCATGTGTTAAAGACTGGTCAATAATTGGATCTTGATTATGACGCAGCCAGCTAGCTATCGTTTTATGATAATTGGCGATACGAGTTAAACTTCTGAGTTGTGATTTATAGCCCGTTAATTCTGCTAGTAATTTATCATCAGGCTGAATAAACATTTGTTCTTCAATTTCATCTAAACGAGGCTCTAGCTCAAATAAAATTTCTATATATCGTCGAGCTAATCGATTGCTCAACAAAATGGCGAGTTTGCTGGGGCCTGCTTCGATTAAAGCAATATTTTGTTCGAGCTCATTAATTAACCAGTTAGCGGAAACCGAAGGTTTTGCATGTCGAGTAATTAAGAACCTTTGCCCGACAAAAAGAGATAGTTGAATAATTCCAAAATCAACGCCATGACTATTCGCATCAAGACCACGCAGCAAAATAAATAAAAAATTATCAAACCGTTCTATTTTAGGAGGATGTCGAGATCTTAAGGCATCTTGTATAGCAAGCGGATGAATATTAAATTGTTCTAACAAGGCTATTTCACCACTTTCATTTTCAAGATCTAACCATAAAATATTTTCATCAGAGTCACGCCATTTTTGAATAAGTTCAACACCACCTTTTTCAAGCTTTTTAGTCGAAGGTTGATAGAGAAATGTTTTTATCATAATAAATCCTCTGAATATTGATTTCGGTGGTAGTTATCAAATCCTATCTTGTACTAAGTTGATAGTAAGGCTATTTTTTCATCTAACAGTTTAATTTTATGTTGTAATTGAGTTTGTTTAGCTTCATTGTTTTCATCAACTGTTTTTTGTAACTCAACCAACAGAGTATCCCTTTCAAAAATTAATACTTCTTTTTCGCTAGCCGCTTCAGCTTTGTCAAAAACTTTTTCTTCAACAGAACTTTGAGTCTCAGTATGGCTCATTTTAATATTAAACTTTTCAGGAATAAAAGCGGTTTGACTGTCAAACTGCCGAGAATTCATAAAATTTGGAGAGACAATTTCAATTTCTGCGGTATGCAATTGATCAAGTACCGCTTTATATAAATTAGAACGCCAGGTTACTAAACTTTTAACCTCATTAAGAAATCCCGATATTTTATAAGTGACAGAAAAATCCCCCAGCGATTTGATTAAAACAAAAGGGGTTTCTAAGCCGATCGACTCGGCAGCTAATATCAGATGTTTTTCTATTTTTTTACGAGGCACATCATAGCCTAAAGATAAAGAGCAAGTAATTAAAGTACCTTCGTGTGAAATTACCGTAACGCTGTTATTAATTAAGAATAAATTGGGGTAAGTGATTAAATCTTTATCTTCATTTTGCACTTCTGTGTGAAACAGCCCGCGTTCTGTCACTCGACTAAGTTGATCATTAAAGCGTAAATAATCTCCAGGCTTAAAAGTATTAATAACCCTTAACATAAGCCCAGCCATTGCATTCGAAACAAATGTTGTTGATGATAGAGCGATAATCGAGGTTAAGACAATACCGATTAAACTCAGAATTTGTCCGCGGGTGTTATCACTGATTGGTAAAGCAAGAATAATGGTTAGTAGAGAAACAATGGTTAATAATAACATGCCAATTTGACGCGGCAATTTTTGCTCTGCACCTATTTTAGGGTTACGCTTTATCCAAAGCCAATTAGCGAGTGTGAGCAATGCGGCACAAGCAGCAATCACAATAATTAAAGTTAGATTTTGCTGAAATAAGTCGAGCACTTTTTGCATAAGCTTAATTTCTCAATTTTTTGCATAAGCTAATTAAGTCAATCATACCATTAAATATTGATGAAAATAAGTTTATCCATTTGAATGGCTATTTGCATTGACGATATATTTTTTCTCAGTCTTTTGTGGTTAGAATAAGTAGTTCAACGATAATCCAAACCAGCTGAAGTCTTCTAGGGTTTCACCTTGTTGCTTTTGTAACCCTTTGCTATTGGCTAAATAACTCTGTAACTTAAGTCGAGAGTTAAACCTGTAATTAGCTTCAAGCCCTACCTGCAAGTCATTCCAACCATTGTGTTCATTAACAACATAGCGGTTGTTAATGCCAACACTAATGTAAGGAGCTAAGGTAAACCGATCATTTATTTTTCTTTGATGGGTTACTCGCCAACTAAAAAAACTACCTGCTGATTGTTTTGAATGTACATAACTCATTAGATAGACAAGGGCCCAACTCCCTTGGTACTCGATATCAAGACCAAGCTCATGATCGTGGCTATTCTCATGTTGAAACGTTAAGTAAGTATATTGAGGGGTGATAGTCAGCCGATCTAAAAAAATGCTATAGCCTAAACCAATATTAAGCTCTTGATAGTGGTTATCAGTATTATTGACACTTTCAGCTTTCCATAAATGAGTTAACCAACGACTACTGCCCTGCCCTTCAAATTCTTTTTCAGCTAATACCGATAATAAATGGCCATCTGTGAGGTTATTACGTCCTTCAGAAATATAGAGGCTGTCAAAACCTAAGGTAAGGCTTATCGGTGTTGATAATGCTGTGGTGCAGATAAAGCAATGAAACAGCACAATTAAGATGAATTGTTTCGATGAGCGTTTCATCAAGTGCCTTTATTCTTATTGGTTGGCAAACAGACGACCTTATTTAAGACTGTATAATATAGATGTAGTAATAAGTATATTTAAATTGTTGATGACTACCTACTGATTTTTGAGATAAAAAATGAATCAGCTGATATTATTCCCACAAGGATCCAATATTATTAAAAAACAGTACCTATGAAATAAAAAAGCCAGGCAGATCGCTTGGCTTTTTTAACAGGTGGTTAAATATCAACCATTAACTGTAAAATAATCGATACGTTTAGCGACAACTAGTGGCATTGTAGTCCACCACAATTGATGCTCCGCTAGCAGTACCCGATACTTTTAAATATCCCCAATACTGGCTTTGGTTGCTGATTACAATACATTCACCGTTACCTGAATTGGTTGATGAAGCTTGAACATTAGAACTATTTGGCCAGCCTGCATTACTATACTCCAAATTGATGTCTCCACTGCCATTACCAGTTGAAATCGCTATACTTGTAGCGCCTGAAACGTCAGCTAATGAAAACCACATTGGATCTTGGCTACCTAAACAAGTGGCAGTGCCATCTTGTAAACGACCACCAGTTTGAGGGCCGCTCGTGCTACAAGCATTTGGTACATTACTTCCGCTCTTAGCTGTGTAGCTTCCTGTTAAGCTTGTATCATAAGCGTTGTAACCTGCAATCATGATATGATAAGTACCCGCTTGAACGTTGCTAATTGTGCAGGTTTCATTATTACCATTTAACCAAGGACGGCAATCATAAGTTTGCTGAGTTGGCTTATTACCAAAGCGAACATATAAGTCAGCATCACCACTACCGCCACTGATACTAAAGCTTAAATCAGTCGCGTTAGCTGGCACTTGCATGGTAAAGAAGTTTTCAGAGCCTTGAGCACCTTGTGTAGCCATTGGTACACCATTAGCAAGTTCAGTTCCATTACTGACTGAGTCAATCCTTGCTGTTGTTTTAGCTGAAGCTCTTAAACCACCATTATCGGTTACCGTTAAAGTAACTTCATAATCACCAACTGCGGTATATTGATGGCTAGGATTAGCTGAGGTACTTGTTGAGCCGTCACCAAAAGTCCATTCATAGCTTGTGATTGTGCCGTCAGTATCAGCTGAGCCTGCGCTGCTAAAATTGATGCTCGCGCCAATGGCGCCTGTATATGGACCATTTACATTAGCTGTAGGTGCTTTGTTACCACCTGTACCATTGGCTAAGTCTTGTGTCCATTGAGTAAATTCATTGCTATAGTTACTTACCCATGTATTTAAACGTGACTTATAAGCGGTCCAGTTTCCCGCTCGTGTTGAAGCTAACATTGAATCAACTTCATTACGATGACGTTCAAACATAAAACGAACCGCTAAGTACCCCCAACGATAAATTCTATCTTGATCAAAACCATCATAAGTTGTTTCAAAAATTGTTCCTAATGTGTAAGTTGAACCATCTTTAATTGTATCTATTGCAGCTTGGTTATCATCTTGTTTAGAAACATATTCAGCAACGCCTTCTGTCCACCAAACTGTTCGTTCAGTTGGCGCATTAAAATCACCATAAAGATCAAATCGTCCATCTAAATAATGTACATATTCATGTTCTAAATTCCAAACATAATGATCAGCATTAGCATAAGTCGCTTCATAGGCAACAAAGTTAGCTTGATTGCCTTGAACGGAAGGATCACCTTCTAAATACATACCACCATTATTGGTATTGATTTTAAAAATCGCTTTTGCATATTTACCATAGTCAGTATCACTATCAAAAATATTAACTTGCAAAAATGCATTAAAATCATCTGCAACAGGTGTGTTATTCGTTGCTAATTGGTTATGAAATAATGTTTCTTCAAATCCCATTTTTTGACAAGCAGAATTTAGTTGAGTGCTTGTCATGTTTTGTGAGCGTATTTTTATCGTTGAGCTACATGTATGACTTTGCGATAAAACTTGAGCTTCTACTTTTTGGGCAAATCCGCAAATATTATAGTCAGCACAATTACCATAATACTCTGCAGTATCTGCGGCAGCTAACCACACGGCATCGCCTGTACCAACCATTTGATAAGTTGAAAAAACTCTGTTTAATGCGCTATCAACTGAACTTTGAATTGACGTACCAGAATAAGTTTTTAAACGACCTAATTCGCCACCAGCATTGGCAATCATAAATTCAGCATCAGTACCAACCATCCAGCTACTCAAGGCAAAATCACGTAATCTAGTAACCAAAGTAGTATCACTACCAACTTGATTGACAAAATTGCTATTCCATTGTCCGCGGAAAATAAGAGTAAAAAAACCATTAATTGCATTTCGCATATTCCATTTATTTGCATAACTCTGGTTCCAACGGCTCAACCAATTTTTTGCTACACCAATATAGACATCTTGTTGTTCTGAACTATCCATTGTAATAATAACTTCGGCCAAGGTTTTACCATGCGCATCATTATCATCATAAAAATGACTGTTATTAACAAAAGCATCAATAGCTCCTTTTACAGCAGGCTTTACCCAAGATACAAAACTGACACCATCATTATAAAACTCAACATAATATCCTGCACGAAGATATAGAAACATTGCTTCAATGTCTGCATCACCACCACCGTTATAACTGCTCGATAGTCCTTTCACATGATTGGCTACGGCATACATATTATCTGAGCTATAGGCGCTGACTTGCACACTTGAAGAAGCACTAAATAATTCGTTTACACAAGTACTGCCTTGAGTTTTAATTTGATTAATTAACGTTGTCGAATTTGAAGTCGCAAAAGCGTTAACATCACAAGCAACTGCCGCTGCAGACTGACTTAATAGACTATTATTTGCTAGTAAAGAATGAGTTGCTACAGCATGAGGATCTTTTAAGTTGGTTTGTGCTGTTGGCGGTTGTTTTAAATCATCAGCTTTTAGCATTTGATGAAAGGACATATCACTTTTACGAACACTATGATGTCTTGAGTGTCCATGAAATCTTGGAGTTGTCGTTGTTGGTTGTTGTGGCGCAATTAAGCGCGAGATTTTTTCTATTGCAACAGGCTGCGCTAATTCACTCTTTGCTAATGCAGGTGAAATAGCCACACTACCTAAACCTGTCAGCAATGCCGACAGTGGAAATATAAACCGGGTTATTTTCATTGTTGAGTACCTAAATTAATTATTTTTGTGCTTTTAATTTGCAATTTTGTTCCCACTAAAACCGAATAAATTTTTATCAAACTTTAGTTTTGTTTTGCTGGAACCTAATAAGAAATATCATATAATTTATTTGGTACGCAATGTAATATTTACATTTATTCGAATAATTTTTGCATTTGTATACTATGACACTTTCTAATAATAGAAGGGTTTTAACGTCATTTACCTAAATTAAGAAATATAATTTGGGTAAATGCAAACTTTAATAAGAATAATTATTTTCACGTGTCATTTAACTGATCCAAACCTAATATTAATAATAACTTCATAAAAGCAGATTAAACTGCTCCAATAAGCAATATTTGGAGATAAAAAAAGATGAAGTTTCAACAAGATAATATTAGCTTCAATTAACTAGATTTATATAAAAAGGTTAATAAAGATAAGTTGTAGTAATAAAGTTGAATAAACACTCAGATAATGCACTAACCTTTTGATGATCTAGGATGAATTAAATTGATACTAACTTTTAGACTTTGATTTGATGTTGCAAAAAAGAATATCCGGTTCAAGTAACGCTAATTCTAATGCAGCCGCATAGCGGATCCGAGGAGATGCTGTAGAAAGTTTTTCTTGTAACTTTTCCTGACTAATCGTTGCTCCCATAAAATATCGTTGCCCTACTTGATATTTATTACCATGCTTTTTCCAAGTATAGGCAACTTTATCAACATCGGGAAAAGGCAGATTTTCATCCTCATCAATCATTGTATTTTCAGGTGTATTATCATTTGGTATTGCAGTAATCTCATCTGGAGTAGCAATGGTTAAATCATAACGTTCTAAATCGATACCCGTTATTAAACTAAAAGATTCCGCAGCTAAACGTGCCGTATCAACTTTACGCATTCTTTCTATTAACCAAGGAATTGCATGTGGATCACCTAATGCCCCAACAGCTTTAATAATCATTCTTGTTTGTTCTGGTAAGCTAGCAAGCTGTGAAATCCAGGTACGTGCAATTTCAACGGGTAGTACTCGAAAAGCCGTTTGAACGGCTATTTCTTGCATAGGCCCAGGAGTTATCACATAACTATTCAGTTGATTAGCGGCTGAAAAATCCCCTAAAAGTATTGTTGACCAATTAACCCAGAATTTTACTTCTGGATTATTATCGCTATAAGCTTCATCTAAAGCCCATTGCATTTCATGTCGCTTTAACTCACCTATTAAGCGAACTGCTCTAGCTCGTAGTTTGGGGTAAGCTAAACATTCTTCTCGTTGTAAAACTTTATTAAATAACTCTCCTGGATTTTCTCGTCTAACACTACAAGCAGCAATTGCTAGATATTTATGTTCTAAATCTTTGCTGGTTAAAAACTTATTAATCCACTCTAACGCTAAAGCATCTGGTAACCATCCCATAGCCGAAGTCAAAGCTTTTACGCATGCTTCGTTGGCAAACCCAGCTGACACAATTGTTTTTATTTTTTCTAAATCTCGGCTTCTAAAAGCGATTACTGCCGCAACAAAAATATCTGCTGGTCTTTCTATTGAAGCATGTTCGAGACACAACTCCCATGTGTCTTCTAATGAATTCATTAACCCATCTAGATTTTGATCAATATTTTCATCTAATTGATTAATATCAATAATTGAATAGTGAGGTTGCTTGATTGCAAAGGAACGAGTTTTCCATAAGTTAGCCGCTTGTTCAAAATAGTGTTCAACTTGGGCTTGCGGAGCCTCATTAAAACGATTTTCTAACTTATTTTTTAATACTTCGATGATTTTCATAATGCACAAAAACTAACCAACAGTTTGCCGTCATCAAATGCAGGTTAGGTACTTCTCCTTATTAATCAGTAACAATGCTTTCTCTTACGAGTTTGAACCTCACTATTATAAATCAATCGTATAAAAGTATCCCTAGATTTGGTGAAAATTATGAGTAATTCTAAAGCGCTCTCTTTTATTTAAAAGAAAACGCTACGGAGTAATGGGTTTAGTTTATGGGGGTTGTTAATAGGTTTGTTAATAAAGTGCCATCGGACAAACGAAAACCTTATTTAAAACCACTTTTTATTCTGTTTTAGTAAAGACAAATGCTCTTTAATTTCTGTTACATCAACACGCATTCTTTTCGCTTTGCTTAATGCTTTTTTCTGCATATTGATTGCTTCATCATAATTTTCTAAGGCAGCATAGGCAGCAGCTTTGATTTCATATTCTGTCGCATTATCCCAAAATGAATATTCAGATAATTCATCAGCCAATCGAATGGCTTTTTGAGGATTTTTAACTTCAGCAAAAGGTGATTTTATCAACATCCACGCACTCAAATGAATATTAGAAAACAGAGATACATAACCCAAAACACCTATCAGAGAGAGCTGTTTTTTTAGCTTTTATATCAACTAAAATTTTTGATTCAACTAGTTCTCGAGTAGTAATCATTATTAGCATTACTGTATTTACTATTTATCATCGGCTAAATTGCGTGCTGATACTTCAATGTTTTTTGAGTGTTTTTTTTGTCGAGATTTTCTTGACCACATATTTAATAATTCTACAAGTGATGAAAATGCCATCGCAGTATAAATATAACCTTTAGGTATATGGAATCCAAATCCATCAGCAATTAGAGTTGTACCTATCATCATTAAAAAGCCAAGCGCTAACATCACAATAGTGGGATTTACACGAATAAACTCAGAAAGTGGATCAGCGGCTAACAGCATTGTAATCACAGCAAAAATGACAGCAATTACCATTATTGGAATATGATCAGTCATACCTACAGCGGTGATGATACTATCAAGAGAAAATACAGTATCTAAAATTAAAACTTGCAGAATAACGGTGCTAAACCCTGTTGCTACAATAGTAGGATTTAAGGTATCGGGCCCAGGTTCTGGATCAACATAATGGTGGATTTCTTTTGTGGCTTTCCAAACTAGAAATAAGCCACCAGTAATTAATATTAGATCTCGCCAGGAAAAAGTGTGTGAAAAAATCGTAAATAATGGTTCAACTAATTTAACAATAAAAGCGACTGCTCCGAGCAAAATAAGCCGTAGTAATAATGCCGCCCCAATACCAATTTTTCTTGCCTTTGGGCGCATTTCTTCAGGTAGCTTATTCGTTAAAACAGAAATAAAAATAAGATTATCAATACCAAGTACAATCTCCATGATAATAAGCGATATAAGTGCGACCCAAGCGGTTGGTTCGGTTAATAGCGTCAGTAAATAATCCAAATTTTAATCCTTATTTATTTGTTGCTAAAGTATAACTGAATAGCAATAAGTTATTCTATTCATTCGAGCTTTTATAAGATTTTTCTATTCATTCTACTAATGGGTAAGTCATAGATAATAGCTTGAAACCTAGATTATTATAAATACTGCTCCTAAATGCCGCTAGTTTATCTGCTAATGAAGATAAATAGCTATAGAAAATAATACTTCATCGACTGTCTGAACGATAACACAATATAATGCTGCTATTTTATCTGTTAACTTGCAAAACCATAAAAAATAGCTGAAATTAACCATAAAACCTCAATTGCAACTGGTGGTTGACAAGTTAACAACCTAACTTGCTAGTCTGCAACTATGCTATTTTTTATGATAGCGGCACCAACAAATGAAGGAATGAAGATTATGATTTTAGCAGAAAAGATAGTTAGATTAAGAAAACAGATTGGCTGGTCGCAAGAAGATTTAGCAGAGAAAATGAGTGTTTCCAGACAGTCAGTCTCCAAATGGGAGAGCACAAACAGCATACCCGATTTAAACAAAATCATTATGCTGGCCGAAATTTTTGACGTATCAACAGATTATTTATTAAAAGACGATGTTGAAACATCTGAAACAAGCAGTAATAACTTGGAGGTTAACACCGTACAAATAAGCTTGGAACAAGCAATGAAGTATGTCGACAACAAGATAGCTGCGGCTCAATTAATAGCCAAAGGTGTATTTTTGTGTATTGGTTCTACTGTACCGCTTTTTGCCCTATTAGCTATGGCCGAAACAAATCTGTTGAATCTAACTTCTAGCATTGCAACAGTAATAGGTATTGTATTTATATTGGTAATGGTTGCTATTGGTGTCAGCTTTTTTATCAGAACCAATCAGTATGAAAGTGATACATCCCCTATAGAAAATGAAGAGTTTGAGCTGGCCTATGGTGTACACAGTGTTTTTAAAGAAAAGTTAAAAAAATTTAGAGGTATTTATAATTTAAGGTTATCGGTAGGAATTTCCATGTTTATTTTTTGTGTTGTTCCTCTACTGGCTGGTAGCATTTTGTCCGACGGTTCAGAAATGATATTAATGATGCTTATTGTAACCATTCTAATGGTAGCCATAGGTGTTTACATAGTGGTTCCTGCTTCAGCTCAATATGAAGCCTACAGCCAAATTTTACAGGAAAATGGCTTCGAAATAAGCAAAAGCAGGCGTACCAAACGAGCAGAAAAGCTTGCCGCATTCTACTGGCCTTTGTTAACTGCTATATATATCGGCTGGAGTTTGTGGACTATGGATTGGCAAATCACTTGGATTGTTTGGCCTGTTGGTGCGATTTTATTCGCTGCTCTGGTTGGATTAATGGAGTTATTAGATAAAGAAGATATGTGATGCAAAGTAGAAAATTAAGGATGTTTTAAATGACTAAAGGACTCATTAATATACGCAATGAGTCCAAAAACTGGTTACGTTTACTGAACAGTAAATTTAAAGAATTAAAGCATCACCGGGCTCGGTAAACACTAATGAATGAAACCCTTTAGATTCTAAATGACGCTTCACTTTTTCGTGAACCACAATCGTTGTTATGCTTTCTGCTAAACGAAAAATATACAAGCCTTTGATTGAACGAGGTTCTAACTCTAAACTTTCAATGCTGGCGTCAATTAATTTTGAGTCACCTAAATAAACCGTACCGGGACCTGCTGCTTTAATTAGGCCGATAATATTAATCGCTTTATAACCTTCATAAGTTACAGAATAATCTTCGTTATGTAGTAAAACATCGTAAGTGATAATATTATCCACACCAATTTCTATCAACGCATCAACAAACGCTTGGCTGGCTATTGGTGGTTCATCAAAAAACGGTAACAGTTGTTTATTTTCAAAACCCTCAGTAATTTCAACATGGATTGGTTGCTCTGGTTCTTCAGTAAATGTCTGCCCAAACATCCAACTATTATTCATATCATCTGGCAAGTCGGGCATACCATATAAAAGCATTCTTTCAGGGTTTTGTGCTGTTAAAAAATAATATTTGTCTTTAATCAAAGCATAACCTCCATGTCTTCAACAACTAAAGAATTAAAGCATCGCCAGGTTCAATAAAGTTTAAATCTTCAAACCCTTTGGATTCTAAATGACGTTTGACTTTTTCATGCAGAACAATGGTCGATATACTTTCTGCTAAACGAAAGATATACAAGCCTTTGATTGAACGAGGTTCTAGTTCTAAAGTATCGATGCTGGCATCAATAAGCCGTGAGTCACTTAAGTAAACCGTACCTGGGCCAGCCGCTTTAACTAGTCCAATAATATTAATTGCTTTAAACCCCTCATAAGTTACGGAATAATCTTCGTTATGCAGTAATACATCATAGGTGATAATATTATCCACGCCAATTTCTATCAATGCATCAACAAACGCTTGGCTGGCAACTGGTGGGGTTTTAAAAAAAGGAAGCAGTTTTTTTCTCTCAAAGCCCTCTGTGATCTCAACATGAATAGGTTGCTCGGGTTCTTCAGTAAATATCTGACCAAACATCCAATCATCCTTCAGATCGTTAGGTAAATCAGGCATACCATATAAAAGCATTTGATCTTCGCCACCAGTCGTTAATAGATAATATTTATTAATTTCAGTGTTATTTTCTAGCATAATGATTAAAGAATTAAAGCATCACCGGGATCGGTAAACACTAATGAATGAAATCCTTTAGATTCTAAATGACGCTTCACTTTTTCATGCACAACAATGGTCGATATACTTTCTGCTAAACGAAAAATATACAAGCCTTTGATTGAGCGAGGCTCTAACTCTAAACTTTCAATGCTGGCGTCAATTAATTTTGAGTCACCTAAATAAACCGTACCGGGACCTGCTGCTTTAATTAGGCCGATAATATTAATCGCTTTATAACCTTCATAAGTTACAGAATAATCTTCGTTATGCAGTAAAACATCATAGGTGATAATATTATCCACGCCAATTTCGATTAAGGCATCAACAAATTCCTGATTGGCTATAAATGGGTGATCAAAGCAAGGAAGTAATTGTTTTTTTTCAAAGCCTTCCTGTATCTCGACATGAATTGGTTGCTCGGGTTCTTCAGTAAATGTTTGCCCAAACATCCAATCGTCTTTCAGATCATTAGGCAAATCAGGCATGCCATATAACATCATTCTTTCAGGATTTTGTGCTGTTAAAAAATAATATTTGTCTTTAATCAAAGCATAACCTCCATATATTCAACAACTAAAGAATTAAAGCATCGTCGGGATCGGTAAACACTAATGAATGAAATCCTTTAGATTCTAAATGGCGCTTCACTTTTTCATGCACAACAATTGTTCTCATGCTCTCTGCCAGTCTGAACATATATAAACCTTTGATTGAACGAGGTTCTAACTCTAAACTTTCAATGCTGGCGTCAATTAATTTTGAATCACCTAAATAAACGGTGCCGGGGCCAGCCGCTTTAATTAAGCCGATAATATTAATCGCTTTATAACCTTCATAAGTTACGGAATAATCTTCGTTATGCAGTAATACATCGTAAGTGATAATATTATCTACGCCAATTTCAATGAGAGCATCAACAAATTCTCGACTCGCAACTGGCGGGGTTTTGAAAAAAGGCAGTAACTGTTTTTTCTCAAAGCCTTCTTGAATTTCGACATGAATAGGTTGCTCTGGTTCTTCAGTAAATGTCTGCCCAAACATCCAACTATTATTCATATCATCTGGCAAGTCGGGCATTCCATATAAAAGCATTTGTTCTGGGTTAAGTGTAGAAAGAATATAATACTTTTCTTTAATCAAAGCATAACCTCCATGTATTCAACAACTAAAGAATTAAAGCATCGCCGGGATCGGTAAACACTAATGAATGAAATCCTTTAGATTCTAAATGACGCTTCACTTTTTCGTGAACCACAATCGTTGTTATGCTTTCTGCTAAACGAAATATATACAAACCTTTGATTGAACGAGGTTCTAACTCTAAACTTTCAATGCTGGCGTCAATTAACTTTGAGTCACCTAAATAAACCGTACCGGGACCTGCTGCTTTAATTAGGCCGATAATATTAATCGCTTTAAAACCTTCGTAAGTTACAGAATAATCTTCGTTATGTAGTAAAACATCGTAAGTGATAATATTATCCACACCAATTTCTATCAACGCATCAACAAACGCTTGGCTGGCTATTGGTGGTTCATCAAAAAACGGTAACAGTTGTTTATTTTCAAAACCCTCGGTAATTTCAACATGGATTGGTTGTTCTGGTTCTTCAGTAAATGTTTGCCCAAACATCCAACTATTATTCATATCATCTGGCAAGTCGGGCATACCATATAAAAGCATTCTTTCAGGGTTTTGTGCTGATAGAATATAATACTTTTCCTGCTTTTCTTGTGTCATAGATAAACCTTTTTACTATAAAATTTTATCAATTTGGCCTTTCTTTTTGGTTTGTTTAAGACTTTTTACATATTCTTCCATTAAAACCTTGTCTGTATATAAAGGGGCTCGCCAAACACTCCCCGTCAGAAAACGTTTTAAGTTGCCTGAGAGCTTATTCAGATTGCCACCTAAACCTTTAGGGGCATCAAACTTGCCATCATCTTTACTTTTTGAAGCTTCGGGGCACTCCCCACCAGCCATCAATTTTAACTTTTCTCCCATTTTATTCAGAGCTTTCTTTACCTCATTTGAATAGTCTACATGCCGCATATGAAACTGGGCCCCATTAGAAACCCGAATTGCCTCGGCTACATAGGCATGTTTAAACTCTTCTGATTGCTCATAAAAAGTTTTCCCCAAGCGCTTTAAAATAACTTTCATACCATCAGTCGATGGCCATTTATTACTCATGGACAAAGCATAAGGACTTGGCAACCAAACACCATTTAAGCGTTGGTTAACATCGTACCCCACTGACTGGTTATCTTTAATTTTAGTGCTGATGCCCCCTTTTTTATAATGCGTAATCACATTATTATCACCAAGGAAAGCGACTACTTTTGACCCCTTTAAAGATTCATTACCGGGAATTAAATGATGAGGGGCATATTGTAATTCATAGCAATAAAGCCATTCGTCATCATAAGTATAAGTTTGCGCAACTTTTTCTTTCTTTTTAACACCCACTTCCCACTTAACTAAAGCATCAGCTTTATATTGCACCCAAACTTCTTTATTTTCTTTTTTACCCAAATTTTTTCCAAGCTTAGTGCCCAAATTAGCCGGCATAATATCCGTATCTTCATCGGGCGCTTGCAGTTCCATTTGATCGGGCTTAGCTTCTTTCTCTTCACTATGCCAAGGACAAGTTTTTTCGCTGTGCTTTTCATCATTAAAAAACTCAGGAATAGAAATTGATTCACCTAATTGCATACATTTTACTCCTATACATATCACGGTACTCCGCTTTACCTTGCATCCATGAATAACTCATTTTTCTCTGCTGGCTAAATAACACATGCCGCTCCTCTAAACGATTGTTCGGAGGATGCATAACATAATATGGGGGCTTTTTTCATTGATGATAGAGCCAATAAAACAGCGCCTGAAGCCGCACCTAAATCACCATAACAATCGGCTGGGTGCATTAATAAACAGTCTGGATCAATCAGGTTACTGTTTCTAATCATTGCGACCCCCAACTCTTTTGCCCCAAACGATTCGCCATTTAAACTACTGTAAACTTGTTCAATTGTTCCTGTTGCCATTGTGGGAAAATCAAGGAGTGCCTGACTAAACGCTTGCGACAAGCCATCACCTCGATAAGGTTCTTCACTATAACGGTGGCCTAACTCTTCGGCAAAACCGGGACGTAATATTTTTCGGTGCTGCCTAAAGTTTTCATCTTTGGTTAATAACAAAAAGCCTGCCCCTTCGCCTGGTACAAATGCATCGGCTTGGCCGGGTTCTGTTTGGATGCGTTTTTCTTTTAAAAGTGCATTAATGGTCATTGGATGCCAATAGGTATCAACACCACCGATTAATACCGATTGTTTTTCGCTATTGTTTTCCAAGAACTCAAAAGCACTTTCCAACGCGTAAAACACGGCGGCTCTGCCCATTGGGAAAACTTTACTGTTATCAAAATCTAATGCTATTTCTGTTTGCATTTGTAAATGTTTAAGAAAAACTGAACGCATAGGCAATGGACTATTGGGAGCTGGTAGTGGCTCTGGCCCGGCTAAAAATAATGGCAATGGTTCGTTCACATTAGCTAACA
Organism: Aliikangiella litoralis; assembly: GCF_052495765.1. The sequence continues at coordinate 3,139,891 of NZ_CP199292.1, forward strand.
CTTCTTTCAATGCTGGGTCAGCCAGTTTTAACATTCTTGCCTGTCTTGCATTCAGTCCTGTTGCATCTGCTAATTCATCGGCTAAAGGTGGCAGCGCATCTTCCGGCACTTGCGTCATTTTTATCGCATCAATTTTACCATTGTGATAACTCGACACCTGATAAACATTAATGGCTGCTTTTACCGATGCTGCTGTCATTTGACTATTCATGCCCACAGGCGTAATCATACCTGTAGCAACTATGTATAATTGTTTTAGCTGACTACTCAAAGTAACTCCTTGCCTTTACATTCACAAAAGGTACATCAGCTTCTAAAACGGCTATTTCTAATGCTGCTGCCAAGCGTTGTCTTTGATAACCATTAACCACTATGGGTTTTAACACATCACGACCGGGCGTAACGCCTAATACATATCGCTTACCAGCTTCATAATTGACAGCACGTTTTTGCCAGATCTGGGCAACTTTTTTTACATCTGGGTAAGCGAGGTTTTCGTCTGCATCCATTTCTATACTGTCATCTTCAGGAGCATTGTTTGGAATAACAGCAATATTGTCGGGCGTTTCAATGCTAAGTTGCTCTTGCTCAAGATCGATTCCTGTGATTTGAGTAAAAGCTTCACCTGCCAGACGAGCACTCTCTTCTAATTTCATTTTTTCTATTAACCAAGGTACTGCATGTGGATCACCTAAAACCCCAGTGGCTTGAATCACGGTACGAGCCTGTTCAGGATTGGCCGCTAGTTGAGAGATCCATTGGCGTCCTTGTGGTATGGGCAAGACCCGAAAGATAGTTTGAATAGCTAAATCTTTTAGTGGACTTTCTTCTTCGATATAAGCTTGCAACCGATTAACCGCGGAGCGGTTACCTAATAATATCGCAGACCAGTTGGCCCAAAATTTAACTTGTGGATCATCATGTTCAAATGCTTGATTAAGTGCCCATTGGCAATCTTTAAGCTTGAGCTCACCAATTAAGCGCAATGTTCTTGCAAACAGTCGATTATGCGCTAAACAATCTTCTCGCTGTAAAATACCATTGATTACATCACCAGGATCCATTCGGCGAGCGCCTAATACTGCAATAGCTAAAAACTTATGATCTAAATTTTTACTCGCTAAAAATTTTTGTACCCAATCATTAGTGATTTTTTCTGGCAGCCAGGCTAAAGCAGAAATAAGCCCTTTGACGGAGTCATCATTTTTTAATCCTGTTGTTACAGCTATTTTTATTTTATCAATATCGGCACTTTTAAAAGCAACAACTGATGCAGTAAAAACTTCTCCTGCTTGCTCAAACTCCAGTCCTTCGAGGCAAATATCCCAGGCTTGCTCAACAGAACTCATTAAACCATCTAAGTTGGCTTCAATACGCTGCTCTATTTCAAGAATATCAAATAATTTGTAATGTGGTTGTTTAAGCGATACGGCTCTTAATTCCCATAGAAAAGACGCATCAGCAGCATATTGATCAAAAATATCACGAAATGCTGAATTTGTTTTTGTTTGGACCAGGTTAGTTGCTTTCATTACAGAGTAGATTAAACATTTCCCATTTTAGATGAATTAATATTGTTGTAATTGATCATGTTTTAATATTCAACTCTAACCCATAATGTTCTTTTTATTGTGAAAAAGCGGATCGCCCATACGACAAACATTTTTACCTTCAAATTTCACATCAAAAGAGTACATCATATATTCGCATTCGCCTTTGATTTTGCTGCTAATAACCCCTTTAGCAACCCCTGCTTCATCGCCAGTACTAGTTGAGTATTTTGCCCCTTTAACCATTGGCATTTTTTTATCGGTTTTTACAGATTTAGGTCCTTTAGTAGTGTCAGATGATTTTCCTATATTAGGATAAGGAATAGGCACTGGTCCACCAGGTGTTGGGGTTTTGCAAACGTCAGGAAAAACCGGACTCATTCCTCCGCTTCCTTTATGGGCTATACCGCGTGTATTAGCAAATGTTGTTTGGGCCATATTTTTTCTCCAACGATTTCAAGCTTTATTTTTCACTTGAATCCTTTTATAAAACTGTTGTTATTAACACTTTCTGCTTGCTTAAAAATTAATATTAACGTGATAATTTTATTTCAATTTCATCAATATTAAGTGTTTTCTTATCACAAGCGAATTCTGCTTTCCAAACCATTGAAAGCTGTTTTTTATTGGGTTCTAAAATTAAGGTCTCAAGGTTCATGGGTGGTGTGTGAGACTGTTCACCTAATTTTACTTTACATAATAACTTTACTTCTGGAACGCTGGCTTTTATTTCACCTTCTGGATGCATGTTTTTGATACTAATGGGTTCACCACCTTGTAAATATCCCGGGTAAATCAAGTCTGGGTGAGCAGCATTTAAAAAACGCTTATCAAAATCGGCCGGTAAATAAGGGGCTCTTTTTTGCTGCCAAACACTATCATAGGTACCCGCATATTGCCGTCTTGGCAACCAGTCAGGTGAGCAAAAACCAAAGCCTGCTGGTTGTTGTTTATCACCTAAAGATTGAAGCAGCTGACCAGGATCTTCAATATTAGGAAGGGGCTGTTCATTCATTTCTTGTTTTGAGCGTTTCCCCACAAAACCACAACCTACAGGGTTTTGTTCTTCGGCTAAATAATTTTCTTGATCAATTTGATGCAAACCACCAAAAGCTTTTTCATACAATATAGGCATTGTTGTAAATGGTTTAGGCTGACTGATACTGCCGTTGTGCCAATGTCTATCGCCAATAACTCTAACACGCTTATTCACTTGACCAACGGTTAGCTGTACATCAAGCTGCTGTACAGGTTGTGTATTTAAAGCACAGGCCTCTCCAAGCATAATAATATCGGTTGCCGGTTTGCCTGTATGAAAATCTGAAGCGACACGAATACTCGATTGACCTGGTTCTCCGTAGTATTCATCTTCAATTTGAGGTGGTAATTGCTCATCAGCGAGCACCAAAGAATCAGCAAGTATAAAACTGGCCTTTACCATGGTATAGAGTGTATCAATGCCTTGATCGTTAGGAAAAATCGCAATTTCTGTTGCAAAGGGTGTTGCATTTTTTAACTGTAGCATATTGGTTTCAGCTGTTGGTTTAATTAACCTGAACTGAGCCTCCCATAATGCGGTTAACGCCAGTAGAGCGGTTTAACAAGTATTTACCTCGAATCAAAATTTTACCTGCTTTAGTTAAGGTAATGCTCGAATCGCCACATTTTAGCACTATTTCTTCCTTTCCTTCTAACACGACTCGATTGCCATCAATAGAGGCTTCATTATTATCGACTTGACTGTCTTCACTTACGCTCAAATCCTGTTTGGTTTTTGTTGGGGTAGTTTCTGAAACAGAATCGTCATGCTCTTCAACAAATTCAACATTAGATAATATCTCTAATAAAGGGCTATGGATAACCCCCATAATAACAGGCTTAGTTAAATCACCATTGGCAAATAATAAGGCTAACTGGCGTCCTTTATGCTCGTGAGTAATGGCCACAGTAGACATAGCAGCTATACCCGCATTACTGTGACTTGCACCAGTATAGGTAATTAATGGCTCCCCAGAATCATTAAAGCCAAGTAATTCTCCAATTATTATTTCACCTGGTGCAACCGGGGTTACATCCTGAGCAGCTTGTTCTTCTAGCAAAACTTCTTGCTCAGGCCATGCATCACTTTGTTCACTCATAATATTTTATTTTTCGACCTAGTTAGTTGAAACCTTACTACCTTTAATGGTGATGTTACCAGAACCTTTGATATTAATCTTTTTGCCACTGATGGTTATGTCGCCATTTTTTTTCATCACAATTTGAGCCGATCCTGTTTTTAAGGTAATTTGATCATCGGCTTGCATGGTAATACTTTTGGCTTGTAAACCATACTCTTTAGTGACCGCTTCGGTATATTTTCCATTGACCGTTTCTTCAAGATTTTTAGTCACACTAATGGTCATATTTTTACCAATTGACTCTGTGTGATTTTCTCCAATACTGATATCGATGTTCTTGCCAATCGTTTCTTTTTGATTTTCCCCAACACTAATGGTCGCATTTTTACCGATGCTTTCATCGTGGTTTTTACCAACATTAATGCTTTTATTATCACCAATAGTTTCTGATTGATTTTTTCCTACAGTTTTATTTCTGTCGTTATCAATAAAAGAGTTTTCATCATGTTTAACTTTTTTAGTTCGATCATTATCGACGGTCAAAGTTTCATCATTTTCAATTTGGGTGTCCATATTTTTTTCAGCATGGACATAAATTTGTTCGCTTCCCTTTTTATCTTCAAAGCGCAACTCATTATAGTTCTCTGCTGTGCCACCTTTAGTAGAGCGAGTTTTTATACCACTTTGTGTTTTAGATGGATAAGTGATCTTATTTTTGCCGTTGTAAACACTTCCCATAATGAGCGGTCTATCAGGATCACCATCGAGGAAGTTAACAATAACTTCATGCCCTATTCTTGGTATGAAAGAACTTCCCCAGCCATTCCCTGCCCAACTTTGAGCTACCCGGATCCAGCATGAGCTATTTTCATCCATTTTGCCTTCTCTGTCCCAGATGAATTGAACCTTTACTCGGCCATATTCATCGATATAAATTTCTTCACCACTTGGACCTACCACGACTGCTGATTGAGGACCTTTCATAACCGGTCTGTGGTGCTCTTGAAGTGGTCTAAAGTGAACATCTGATGGAATACAGGTAAAAGAGTTATGATAACCAGCATCATTTTCGCCGCCGGTAATGTAGGTATCATCAACAACACTATGGCGAATACTGATTATAATGTATTCTCCCTTTTCATTTTTATGGCTGTGTCTTTTCACTGCAAATCGACCGCCAGCATAAAAACTGCTGCAATCACTTGAGGCTTTAACAATATCTCGGTTTGTTTCTTCTGCATCTAAGCGAATTTTAACAAGCTCACTTCCTGAGCCAAAGTCATAAAGTCCAGGGTATTCATAGTGTTCAAAATTTTTGTTTTTTGTAAACTTACTGGTTGTTTTTTCGATGGCTAATAATGCATTATTAGGTTCTTTAAAATTATAATCATTTAAGCTCCATTGCCCTTTTCGAAACTCATGGATATGCTCCCAGCTACGTATTTGAGCATTGGAATTAGTTCCTTTTGAATAATCTAAATCTGTTTCTGAACAAATTTCATAGGCATTCTTTTGATCGACCAAATGCAAGGTATGTTTGCCATCTTCGTGTTTAAAGTAATAAGCAATGCCTTCTTCTTCTAACAAGCGTGAAACAAACTCAAAGTCACTTTCATTATGTTGAATGCAATATTCTCTTTTTTTACCGCCAGCAGCTTTAAATGTAAAATCACTAAAACCTAAATCATTAAAAATTTGAGTAATTATTTCTTTGCTGTTTTTTTCCTGAAAAATTCGGTGATTATTGGTTTTTTGTAAAAACCATAGCCAGGGAACCATGATCATCTTGTAACGTCTCAGGTTATGACCTTCAACCTCTCCTTGCCAAAACTGATAGATATGGCCATTAAACTTACGCTTTTCGTCATTTTGAATCGTAACAGTGCCTGTTTTTCCTACAATATCATCGGGAGAAATATCATGATTTTCAGAAAGTACTTCGATGTTGAAAGCAAACATTTTAGAAATATGCTCGTCACCCTGAAAACTTGTGAGTAAAAATGTATCTTTCCCTAAGGAAAAATCTGTTATTGAGATTAAATGGTTATCTTGAGTGAATTGACTCATAACGTCCTCTATATCTGGCTAATATCATCATATCAGCAGCTATCCATTGTTACCTGTATCAACTATTTTCAATGTCTATCATGTTTTATACAAGTAAACTGTTGATTTTAGCTAGCATTGCTAATTTTTAATGTGTTTGGAACTGTTTCTATCAATTGTTCCAATAATATCCTTATAACACCATAGTTTAACTACTAAGACATGATGTTATCCCCATTTTCTTTGCAAAACAATACTCAAAAATGGTTATTTGTGAGCCTATTCAACAATTTTTTAGGGACTAAAAGCGAATAAAAGTATAAAATTTGAAGTCGTTAAAGTATTGTTGAAACAATTATAGAGTTTTATTATTGTAATGTGATAAAACGATTGTTTATTATTTTTAGAATAAATAATAGTAACACTGTAAAATAAATCAGTTGTTCAAAGGAAAAGGAAAGATTGCTTTGAAAATTTTATTAATAGATGACCATGATATGTTTCGCGATGGTATTTCTATGTTGCTAAGTCGCGAGTACCCTGATATCCAAATTTTGCAAGCTAAAGATCTCTCTGAGGCACTTGAACATCTGGAAAAGCATAGCGACTTTTCGATGGTATTGTTAGACCTGCATCTGCAAGATTCTTCTCCCCATGAAAATATCAAAAGTATTATTAGCCGTTACCCTAAGGCCCCTGTCAGCATTATTTCTGGCGAAGAGCGACCTGAGTTCATACGCAATATTATGGAGTACAAAATAAACGCTTATATTCCTAAAACCATTGGTAATGATGAGTTTGTTCGAGCGATTAAAAAAGTTTTAAGCGGCAAAAGCTATTTACCACCTATGGTAGAAGAAGAAATTAGACGCTATGAAGAAGATGGTAGCCCACTAATAAACAAACTTACTCAGCGACAAATACAAGTATTGGCATTATTAGCTGAAGGTGTTAGCAATCAGCAAATAGCTGAAAAATTAAATATTTCGGGCAACACTATTACGGTTCATGTGAAAAGTATTTTAAAAACATTGAATGCAGCCAATAGAACCGAAGCGGGTTTTCTCGCCAGAAAATATGGAATAATCTAATAATGCTCCCCCGCCATTAAATAGTGTCATGAAAGTGAAGAACGCTATTTTTCATTGGCTAATAGAACCTTGACTTTTTTCTTTAATTTAGCTGTATCGGTTGGTTTATGTAGAAAAGCCAAACCTGAACGATTAATATGATTTAAACTTTCTTCACCAGTATCTCCTGTAAGTATTATGGCTGGTATAGAGAGTCCGCATTGTTGGCAAATTTTTTCGGTTAAATCGACACCGGTTTGGTGATTCGGCAGTCGATAATCAATGACGAGTAATTCAGGCACTATTTCTTCAATAAGAATTAAGTCCATTGCTTCATTATAAGAACTAGCCGTTAAAACCTGACAGTCCCACTTGAAAAATAAACGGCTAATACTATCTAGAACCACATCATCATCATCCACTAGCATCACTATTTTATCTTTTAATATCGTATCGCTAATTAATGCATCGGTATGGGTAATATCAGCTTCTTGAGGCTGGGTTCCAATAGGTAATGTAAATGAAAAACAACTGCCTTTACCTACTTCTGACTGAACTTCTATTGATGTATCTAACAGTTTCGCCAGACGATTAACAGCATATAACCCCAAACCAAAACCTTTATTTCTGTCTCTTTCTGGATTTTTTACTTGGAAAAACTCATCAAATATTTTATGGATATGATCTTTAGAAATACCAATACCGCTATCAGAAACTTCCAAAAGTAACTGATTATTTTTCATTTGGCATGAAGCTCTGATGGAACCTTTATTGGTATAGCGCAAAGCGTTTTCTAGTAAATTACGCATGATCCTTTCAACACTGACAATATCACTATAAGCAAAATAATTGGCGGTCATAAATTCAATAGTTATATTTTTATCCATTGCTCTCATTTCATAATCATTCTTTAATTTTTCAAACAATGTATGAATTGAAAAGTTAGATTTTACAATATCAACCAGATTAGCATTTAACTTAGAAATATTGAGTAACTGATTGAGTAAACCTTCAAGTGCCTGGTAAGCTTTTAACGTTTTATCAAATAATGCTTTTTTATGTGGCTCTCGTAGAAATTCAGATAGTAATACCACATAAAACCCCAAAGCTTGTAATGGCTGGCGCAAATCGTGACTGGCGGCTGCTAAAAAGCGAGACTTACTTTCGTTAGCTTCTTTTACTTTTTCGTTCTGTTCGTATAGCTCATATTGCAGTCGAATACGTTCAAATTCTCTGCGATAAAACCATTTTGCGCACCCTAACATTAAACCTAAGTAGCCTAATAATACAAAGGCAAGATAGTGGTTAACTTGGCCATTTGATAGCATTAAAACACCAATTATGGGTAACATTAAAGAAACAGCAAAAACATAAAAACATTTATCATAATGAACAAATATTGGGAAGTAACTAGATACAGCTATGACTGCGGCTACCAAAATATAAGCTTGATAGTTATCTTGCACCGTCATATAAAACACGGTACTGGCAATTCCCCAAGAAAGCCCATTCAGTAAACAGTTGAATATAATTAAAAATTGCCAGTATTTAATTGTATTGGGGAGTTGTTCGACATGTTTTTTAAAGTACAAAGATAAAACGCCATTAACAATACAAATAAAAAGTATTGATGCTAGCCAGATCCAAAGATAGTTTTTAGGCACAACATTAATTAGACCAATGCAAATAATCAGTACTAATAAAAAACTACCTACAGCGGTTGCTGGTAATATAGTGAAAAGCGCTTTTAACCTTTTAACTTCGATCTTAGTCGTTAAAATTTCTTCAGTCACAATAAGTTTGCTTAATTCTAGGAGTTTGTTTGTTTATTGATTGTAATACTATGCTACGCGTATAGCCATAGTGAAGGAAGGAAAAGCTTTGTATAATAAAAAACCCGACGATAATAATATCATCGGGTTTAACTTTTAATCTTACCTGTAAATTAACTAGGTTAAATTATAGTTTTGTACCTTTTTCAACATCGTAGCCAGCACGTTGTTGGCTTCCACCACCTAATGTAGCATCAGTGTTGCTGTAAGATACTAATATTTTTGAGAAGCTTAAAGTGAAATGTTCTACTGGAGTATCATCACCATTAGCAGAGATTGAGTAGCTGCTTACCAAAGTATTTTCAATTTCAATTTTTTGGTATTCTTCAATTTTGTCTGCACCAGTACGAACAAAAACGATTTCACAAGTTTCACCTGCATCACCACTTACAGCTTCTTTGAAAAGCGCGATTACAGAAGAGTCTGCTTCTTTAGAACATGAAATTTCAGTGATTGAAGGACGAGTTGCTTCACGATTTGACATATCACCTGCAGTCATTGAAATACCACGAGACATACCAATGTTGCAAGAAGTTAGAACGATATAATCTTTATATCCATCTGCTGAACAATCACCTTTTACTTTACCACTATTCCACTTTAGATATATAGCCATTTTATTTCTCCAATTTTACGTTTAAATTTGATAGTTCAACCATTGAACTAATAATAATCTTGTCTACGCTTCTTCGAAGCCTGTTTTAGATGCTGTTACTCTTAACCGCGTCTACGGTATGTAATATAGCAATCAGCAGAACTTAAATATATAACCAATTTTGGGTATTTTTGAGTTTTTTTCAAAAAAATCATTATCCCTAATCGGTTTGTGACGAATTTAAACGCCACGTCCTTTAACCATTACTTTATCTAGTGCTTTTTGACAGTATTCATTAACCACACGTGATAAGCGCATAAATATCTCTCGGATAAATGCCGTTGTTAAATCGGCTTTTTCCACCACTTTTTTAAGGCCGAGAAAATCCATAATTTTACGAATAAGATAAACAACCCATTGAGATATTGCTTTAGAAAGATCTAAGCCTTTATTTAAAATATAAGCCATCTGATCCATTAAGGTTAAACTACTTGATATAGTCATGCCTAATCCAATTACAGCCCCTTTAAGACACTTCTTAAGCACATAAACCAAGGCATCATTCAACCACTCTAGTGAAGCCATTGTGACACCAACAACGCCGCCCTTCTTCAACCATTTTTCAACACTTGAATCGGTTTTGGGTGGGCGTAAATTAGTAAGCTGAGACCAGTTTTTACCCTTTACCGAAGCGACGTATTTATCCATACCATGATATTCTGCCATGGGGATGCTGCCGGGAGATGGTAAGTAGTAGTCTTGACCTGCATTAGGTGTATGAATAAAAGGCCAAAAAGGTATGCAAGGAACAATATCAGTTTTGTGGTAGGCACGAAAAATACGATTAGTCCCTACTTGTTTAGTACATTTATCGGCAAAACCATGTAAACCAACTCTAGGGCTGCCAAAAGTATAAAGATACGGCTTATATTTTGTTGAAGCTCTAAGCCATTCAGCACAAATAGTCGCTAGGGCTCCGCCTAAGCTATGGCCAATACAGTGTACTGTATGAACATCCTTTAAACTGCCAACAAAATCTTTTAATTGAGACAGCATGCTTTTAAAAGATTGGTTAAAACCGTCATGAACTGGTTGACTATAACTTGAACGAGATGTGCCTATATTAGCATTAGTTAGCCAATCTGCTAGGTATTGTGTGCCTCTAAACAGCATAATTGCCTGCCCTTTTAATGGACCTTTACCTATTAAGGTAAAACCAAAAGCTGTTTTTGATTTTATAACACCTGGTCCACCAGTTTTACCTTTCAATAACTGCTGATTACCAAATACAAAAATATCACCATATACATGGTTTAGTCGGGTATAAGCATCTTTTAAATTTTTTTCTTTAGTTAAAGCGTAAACATCTTCTGCTAATCTGGCAGATAAGTTTGGTTTTAATTCTTTCATGATTAGAAAAACTCCTCTTTTGGATCAGGTTCAACATCCCATTTACAGCGACTAAATATTCCTACTCTATCGATCATAATTAGTCCCCGCTCACTATTTAACTCACATTCAACATTTAAAGGCTTGCCACGTGACTCTGTATTTTCTTCAGGACTACGTTTAACAGAAGACCAAATCTCATACTTTTTCTCTTGGTAGGAAACTTCAATAAGCTGACTCGCTACAAATTCCTGAGGTAGGTATTTACCAATAGTCCTGGTATACACAGCAGGCATTTCAAAATACCCTTTGTCATCAGTCGTTGTTTGATCAGTAATGTCTTTGGATAAGTTAACTGTTCTAACAACTTTTGCATTAACAGCTGGTTTTCCATCCAACATAACTACGCCAGAAATTTTGGAGAAAAGACAAACTTTTCCCGCATCCAAAATGGACATTGCAACGCCTCCTAGTGAAAAGCCGATTAACAATAAAATAAGAATTACACGATAGTTTTTTGCTTTAGTCATTTTTATTAACCTCACCTAAAATCTTATCGTTTAATATTACCTTAGGACCTATTAATTGATTACAGCTAATGATTAACAAAGTATTTTGTCTAACAAAACAAAATTAAAAACAACCATATTCTACTTGTTCAGTTATTAAACTTACTGAGTAAAATGCTGCGGCTTTGTAATTGATTACAAAAACTTTGTTACTATTACTTATATTACTTAATGATAATATGGTTAAACTATTTTCCTCATATCTCAATGACGAGTTTTAGCCACAATAATCGCTAGCTATTAAAGATCAATACATCCTAGACTGGAGTGCATAATATACTGCTGAAATGTAGTTAATGATATAACCCAAATTGAGTATTTTTAATTTAAACTACCACACTTAGCTTTATAATAATTCATTAAGTCAGTGTGGTAGCTATTACAGCTCTTATATGAGTTTAACTAGTGATTAAATGCCGCCGGGGAGTCCGCTGGAACAAAAAAGAAACTACCAGCTTCGTGTCCAGCCCCTTTGATAGCTTTAAATTCAGGTACTTGTTTAACCCCTAAAGCTTTAGCTGCATTAGTCACAGAGTCTTTAATGGTTAAAAATAACTCAGAACCAGATATTATTTTGGTATTATTTTCTAACTTATCGAGTAGTGAACGAGCAAATACTGAATGACCTTCTTTTTCTAGACTATCAAGAACTGGGTGATCACCACCAGATGTAAATAACAAGCGAGATTTTTTAGGTAATACATATTCTAAATAGGCTTCGCTATAGTTTTTATTAGCACCTGCAAAAATAAAACCAGGTGCAGAAGATAATAATCCAGCATAACAGGAGTCAGCCATAACAAGTACTCGCTTAGCTTTAATACGAGAAAGATGTCTTGTAATTGATTCGTTAGATACCCAGCGAGCATCATTAGGTGGGCGATCGGCATTAACAGGCAACCAATAACCACTTTCCCAGTCACCCGTTTTAATTCTGCTACCATGACCAGCATAAAAGATTAGCAAATTATCATCTTCGGTTAAAATATTGTTTAATTGGTTGAGCGCTTGCATAATTTGCAAGTTACTCACGTTTGAAAGTAGTTCAACATTAAAGCCATAGCGTTCTTTTAAAATACGTGCGGCTCTTGTTGCATCATTTATTGGTGAATCAAGATCTTCCATATTTTCATAATCCTGGTTACCAATAACTAACGCATAATATTTACCATATTTATTTTTATTAAGCGCTGTATTTGCTTGTTGTTCACTAAATAGCTCTTCCGCATTAAGTGCACTGGGCTCACGAAATTTTGGTAATGCTGCAATTTTTTGTACGCTTTCATTTTTTTCTGTTTCTAATGTTTTAACCCAATTTCTCAGCTGTTCTAGTTCCTCTTCAACTTCAGAATTGGTACTTGAGCTAGCAACTTGTTTTTGTAACTCTTTAATTTGTTTATCTAAAATTTTAATTTTTCCTGTTTTTGCTCTAATTTCCTTATCCATTGAAGCTCTTAGCTCTTTCACTTGCTCATTGGCTGCCGATTGAAAAACAACGGAATCTTCTTCCATTCCCCAAGCCTTTCGATACCAATTTAATGACTCCATTTTATCTTTTGGTACACCTAACCCTTGTTCATAAAGCGTTCCTAAATTAAATTGCGCTCTAGAATTACCTTGTTTCGCTGCTTTTAAATACCAAAAAGCAGCTACTTTATGGTTTGGTTCTCCATTTAAACCTCTTTCATAGATTTCACCAACATTAACCTGCGCTTCTGCATCACCAGCTTCGGCAGCGGGGATCCAAACTTTAAGTGCGGTTTTATAATTAGCCCTATCAAATTCAACGTATTCACCGCCACGCACACGACAATCTGCCGCCGTTGTTTTAGTTGGCCTGCGTTGGCTTAAAAAACGAGTTGAACCAAGACGTTTAACCTGTGCAGGCAATAAGCAGTCAACAACTTCTAAATCAGCAACTGAAAGCTTTTTCTCTAATGAACTTTGTGAAACAACAGTCGGATTATTTTTACAACTTGTGAAAGCTAGTAAGCAAGTCAAGAAAAGTGCATATACTCTTAAATTTCTTCTGAACACGGTATGCATTCCCCCTATAATATTATTGAATAAAACCTATTCGGTATAATTTACTCCGAAATGAGTATTTATTATATACCCCGAATTAAGTATTTTAAGCTTAGTCTGCCAATCTTTGTCTACTATTCTCTGTTTAGACCTATTTTTTAATTCTGGCCTTATATTCAAGTAGTAATTGATTATCTGCTAAAGAACGATATTTGAGTAGCTCATTTATTTGACTAAGTTTAACTTCGTTTGTTAATTCAGGTGAGCTTTCTCCGAGGTTTATTAGGATTTTTTCCACAGCACTATTGAGCGCCTCATTAGTTCTGCTATGTTGAGGCAGTATTCCATGAGCCTGTTCGAATTGAGCCAAAGCATTGTTCCAATCATTGAAACCCAGTAATATCGTACCTTGTTTGATAAACTCATTATAAGCCTGTTGTTGCTTAGGCGCTAGCTCATCGTAAAGATGGTCCATATTCTGTTCTCTAGGAATTAATAATGAGATAGCAAATATAATAGATACGGTAATTAAACCAATGGATAACTGGCGAACATGTCTGCCTTTACCAGTAAAAAGATCAAAAAACTCGGTTCCATTTTTTAGTCGATTTTTTCTTTCATAAAATAATGCCTTATTAATAGCTTTCCATTGATAGCTTTTTAATTTTGGAATTTTTTTATAAGTTAAACCTTTATTAAAAGCAGCATCAGCAGACTCTCTGTTGAATGGATGTTCCCCAGTTAATAGCTCATAAGCAATAATACCCAATGCATAAATGTCATCTGACGGTACAACAGATTCATCATTAAACATTTCTAAACTTGCATAAGCAGGAGTAAGACCAGAAATTTCTGAGTCATCATGCTGCACCGAGTCTAGATCAGTAATGATTTTCGCGATGCCAAAATCAATGATTTTGACTTCACCATCATCAGTATAAAAAACATTGTCAGGTTTTAAGTCGGCATGGACAATATTTTTTTTATGTGCATATGCTAAACCTTCACTAATCGCTTGTATAATTTGAATAGCCATTTCTTGCGGTAATCCCTGACCATAATCTTTGATTAGTTGATTAAGTGGCTTTCCTTTTAACTCTTCCATTGTGAGATAGACTAGGTCTCCATCTCTATCAAAGTCATAAACTTTAATGACATTAGGATGTGAAAGAATTTGGCTTTTTTTGGCTTCTCTCTGTAAAGAAATAAACGCCTGGGGATGTTCTTTAAATTCATTACTTAAAATTTTAATGGCAATATAAGGCTCAGTATCGTGCGTTTCTTGTTTACGCAAATCAAGCGCTCTAAAAACAGCCCCCATACCGCCTACACCCAGTGATCTTTTTATAACGAAACGATTATTAATTATTTTTTCTGTTGGTTGTGAAGCAGTATCAACAGGATGACTATATTGGTTTTCATCAATAGGCAAATGATTATTAAATACTAAATCATCATCAAGCTTTGACGGTTTTCTATTTTTTCGTTGAGGTGCTATTCTTGTTTTATCGTTCTTTTTTAGAACTGTTTTTTCTGTATTAGATGATGGTGTTGATATATTCGGTTGTGAAGGTGTTCGAGCTCGCTCATCGAATTTATTAGCGATTCTAGTTTTATCGTCAGCGATGTTCTCTGTGTCTGTATCTTTATTTTTCATCATATTTGTCCAACGAATAAAACCATCATTTTTTAACAAAGCAATGATTTAAGAAGGTAAAAACTCTATTGGGTAAGTTACGGTAATAGGCGACGTTTTGTCTGAGCTAAATTTAAAGAGCTTAATTCTTGAAACTAAGCTTTGTTCTAGCTTTGGATTATTAAGTTCACTTGATATAACCTTAACGGAAGTAACTTTACCATTAGGCGCTATAGTAATTTCTAAAACTATTTTTCCTTTTAATCCTGGGTTTTTGCGACGTTCGCGGTTGTAAATTGAATAGAGTTTGCTTTTGTTCTGATCAAAAACTAAAGTAATTTCTTCTTCTGCACGAACATTTCCTCCAGAAGAGTTTGTCTGGCTATTGTCGGCTGCAACTTTTTTATCCTGTTGCTCTTTTGATAAAAGAGACTGACGAACTCTAGTTAATTCTTGTGGAGATAAACCTGCAGTTGCGATTTTGGCTTCGGCATATTGACCATCATTTATACCACTACTCCCCTGCCCAACTCCCTTAGTTAGTACTGTTTTATCCAACGAAGCCGTTTTAGTAGCCCCTGATGATTGACTCACCTTACCACCCACCATAGCGTTAATTTCACTAGTGTCGATTAAATCTGCCAGCTCGCTACCTAAAGCCAACAAACCGGTATCTTTAGCCTTTTCTCGAGCTTTTTTCTGCACCTTGGTCAGTGGTTTGGTATCTTTAATTTTTTCTGGTATCTTTTTAACTCTTGGTTTAGGTTTAACAACTGGTTTTGGCTTAGGTAGTGGTTTAGGAATAACCTTTGGCTTCTTTTTTTCTTGTTCCAAAACTAGTTGTGCAATACGTTCAGGTACTATGGTACGTGCTTTACGCTCTTCTACAGGTACATCAACTGAGGATAAAATAAAACCAATTAGCCCTCCGATCAACAAAGAGATAATAGCAATAATAATAAAGCGATTATCCCCTCGTCCTCTTGGGCTCCAGTCTAGAGCTAAATTTTCATAGGTTATATTATTTGTCATTTAACTTTTAGCTTTTTGAGTGGCTGCAAATGCAATTTGTGTGTATTTCGCTTGTCGACATGTTGCTAAAATTCTACTCAAAAGCTCGTAAGGCATATTTTCATCCCCCATAATTGTTGCAGCATGCCCCTTAGGTGTTTTTGTTGTAACGGTTGCTAATTGCTTTTTTTCAGCTTGAAAATTAAGCTCTTTTTCTAAACCTGATATGACAACTGTTTTATCAGTAGAAATTTGCTTAAGGGTTGCGACCTTACGTCCTTGAACTAAAATATATTCGTTCGTAACCATAATAACAAGAGTTTCTTTAGGCACTTTTTTAGCAACTGAAGATGGCAACTTTAAGTCTTTGCTATTCGGTAACTGCTGAGAACTCGATGAAGTGACTAATAAGAAAAAAACCAGAATTGTAAATATGTCCATTAATGAGATTAGATTCAACGCGGGTTGCTTTCTTAATTTGTTATAGCGCTGCATACGTTTTGCGCGAGCAGACATTTCCATTATTGTGATGCCTCCTTATTATTTGATGAGTCTTCTTGCTCTTCATCTGACGAGGTAGTTTGCACTTGTGTATTTTCAGATATTGTCGGTGCATCACCAATAGAAATATTAGGAAAAAGTTCTATGGTTTCAACTTCAGCCACTTGAACAACATCAATGCTACGTACATGATCCATTACTTGAATTAAAGTTTTATAATTAACTTTTTTTTCAAATAATAAGGTAATACTATTTTCATCTGGAAAGCGTCTTTTTATTTCTAATAGAATATTACCGAATTCTTTCCAATTTTTAGCTTCTGCTTGTTCTCTTTGAAATCGTTTAATAACTCCAATATTAGCATCTTGAACAATAAACTCTTCTGCTCGAATAATTAGCTGTAATTGTAATTTGATTTTATTCTCTTGCTTGGCAGCAGCAGCATCTAAAGCTGGTAGGTTAAGTTCTAGAACTGTTAACCGAGAGAATACAGCAGTAATCAATAAAAATGGTACTAATATAACCATTAAGTTCATGAATGCCGTGATGTTAAGCTCTACAGTTTCTTGAATATAGCTTTTGCGAACAAATTTCATAAATAACTTTATTCTTCGTCAAGATTCATTAAATTAAGACACTTTACTGAGGCCATTTCGAGACTACTCACCAACTTAGCGGTTCTTGTTGATAAATAGGAGTGAGTTAATAGCAGAGGGATTGCTACAACCAAGCCAAAAGCGGTGGTGTTCATAGCAACGGAAATACTCGCAGATAACAAGTCGGCTTTATCCGCAGGATCGGCACTAGCAACCGCAGTAAATGCTTGAATCAATCCAACAATCGTTCCTAATAAACCTAATAAAGTCGCGATATTAGCAAATGTTGCCAAGTAGTGAGTTCTTTCTTCTAATGCTGGCAAAGCTTCCATCATGCCCTCTTCCATAGCGGCTTCCACCGTTTTTCTTTTAACACTTGGTTGATGCCGTGCAAAACCATAATTAAGTACTACAGCTAACGGACTATTAGTATTTTCTGTTAATTTTTTAGCTCGATCATAATCCCGAGCTTGAATCATAGGGGCTAGCTGCTTCCATATTTTTTGAGTTTTTCCATGAGTTCTCATCAAATATAAAAAGCGCTCAATAGTAATTGCCAAACCTAAAGCAAAAACGATCAGGATAGGATACATAAAAGGTCCGCCTGATTGAAAAATTTTTGCAATTTCCATAATTAATAAAGCCTCTTTAGCTGATTGATTGACAGTATAAACTTGAGTACAAGTTAATCTTTGCCATTATATCTTATATCTATTTTTTTTAATAAACTATTTCTTTGTGCTCGATAATCATTGAATGAAATTAAATTATTATAATAATCTTTCGATAATTGTCTAACTTGTGCAAATAAATTATTATTATCCATTGTCGATTACCTTAGTTCTCTTAACACACGAAATCCCGTGAAACTATCTGCTTTCCCGTTATGTGCTACAAAAGTAGAAACATTGCACTCTTCCATAGGAATATTATAAGCACCACCAATAGCAATTAACTTTCTACCTTTATCATAAACCCACTCACTCGCGTTACCTACATAATTAACAAGTCCCCATGAGTTTTGTGCACCAATCGAATGTCTGACGAATGTATCCCCTCTAGATATACCGCGTGTATTTAGTTTGCAGTTGCGGTTGGGATCTAAAGAAACATGACGACCTTTAGCAGCATATAACCACTCATTTTTAGTGGGTAAACGATATTTTTTCTTTGTTTTTTTACTTAGCCATTTAAGGTATTTTTCAACAACTTTAAAAGAAACTTTAGCTATTGGTAGCTTTGCATCGGTTGTTTGAATTTCATTACAACTAGTTGATACTTTGCAAAACATATTAAACTCTGCAACTGATACTTCATACTTACCTATTGCAAATGCTGGTATACCTTTCTTTGCAGGTATAACAACTAAGTCAGGGCCATTACCTATATTTTCAATTGTGTCTCGACAAGTCGCTCTTTTACCTTGTGCACCTAGACCAGCTAGCGATTTGTCACAGGGATCTCTGGGGATAATGACAATAGAAGATAATATTTTATTATTTCTAAAAATACGCAGCGCATATTTTCTCGACTCTATTGCTCTTTCAGGAGAATGTTTAGCAATGCGTTTAATACAATCACTTAGTGACTGTATTAAGTCGTTCTCAAGTTTTGCGTAACGATTTTTATTTATAGAGCGTAATTTCTGAACCGCCGTATCCAAATTGCGCATATTGAGACGACGTGATTGGCACTTTAGTTGTTCTGATGCATTATTAAGTGCAACTTTAAAACGTTCTGTTTTTATTTGATCCGATGTTTTTGGTTTTGGCTTATTGCTAATTTTTATGTTGGATTGCGCAATTAATTCTTTTTTTCTTGCGGCTTCATCTGCCAGTCGCTTTTCTTCTTCTAGTTTCTTTTTATCGGCAATAGCGACATTTAGCAATTTCATTTGTTCATCTAAAGCAGAAGTATTTTCAGTATATCGATAAGCATTATTGATTAAACTAGTTGCTCTGGCATAAAGGTTATTGCGTTTAGCCTCTTTAATTTTATCTATATAATGATTATAAATTGTCTCTTCTGTTGTAACATGCCAATTCAAACTAGCTTGCAAATACTCTTTAAAACTAGTGTTAGTTGAAGTGTTCAGCCAAGTGTCGCTCGTTTTTAATAGTTTTCTAATCCCTTGAATTTCTTCCCATAAGTCATCTTCCCAAGCAGGAGAAAACTGAGGCGGTTTTAATAAAGAGTCAATGGTATTACGATAGTTTTCTAATCGAATATTATATTCCAGTTCACTCCTTATTTCGGTTTCCGAAACACTAGTTGGAGTTTCACGGAAAAATTGAAAATAAGCAGAAGTAAAAGCCAGAACAGATAAAACAATAAGTATTGGTAATGTGTAAGTGGTTCGAACCTTAGATATTAAACGCAAAAACTCTTTAACCGTTGGAACTCTATCTTCACGTTTGAAAGATAAAGCTTTTTCTATCGCTTTCCATTGACGTCTTGTAATATGATTAATGCGTTTGGGCTTGAGTTTTTGGCGTTTTGCTTCATCAGCTGGTATTTTATTAAAAGGATGCATACCAGTAAATAGCTCGTAGGCAACGCAGCCTAGAGCATAAATATCATCTCTTACATCAGGTTCCATACCCTCAAGCATTTCATAACTTGCGTATGAAGGCGTTAATGCCCCTAAATCACCAGCGTCAAATATGGTTTTATCTTCTGCATTATCATCATAGTGCTCTGCTTTCGCTACCGCTCGAGCGATACCAAAGTCAAATACTTTTGTAACCCCTTTATCGGTAACAAAAATATTGCCCGGTTTAAAATCAGAATGAATAATATCTTGGTCATGCGCATAAATAAGTGCTCGACTAATATTTTTTAATATATTCATTGCATCATCAGTTGGCAGTCCTGTCGACTTATACTGACGGATTAATTGATCTAAAGGTTTACCCTCTAAATACTCCATTGTCATAAAAACGGTATCACCATCTTTATCAAAATCGTGCACATTTACAATATTAGGATGGGCAATACGTTGTGTTTTTCTTGATTCTCTTTGTAGGGCAATGAAAGCTTCTGGATGCTCTTTAAATTCTTCAGTTAAAACTTTAATGGCTAAATATGGATCTTTATCACCAGCCTCTACTTTTACCAAGTCTTTAGCTTTATAAACAACCCCCATTCCACCAGCACCAAGTACTTTCTCTAAAATGAAACGCTTCTTTAATAAACCACTATCAATACTATCGATTTCTCTCGTAGTACTAACCTTGTTTACTGAACGTTTATTTTGAGGGGCCATTTTTGTGCTAGAATCATCGCTAGCTTTAGCCGTTGTTTTTTTTAGTCTTGTTTGTGCGGCTTGAAATACAGTGGTATCAGAATTAGCTGTTTTTTTGTTTCTTAAAATTTGTGTTCTATTTGACTGATCTTTATTTGGCAGACCTTTTTTTTGTATTTGTGTTTTATCCTGTTGGTTATTCTTAGTGGGGCGAGGTTTAGCTATTTGAGTTTTGTCGTTTGACATTCCACCTATTTTAGCTTTAGCAACTCTTGTTTTATTGGCTTGATTAGCAGATGTACTTTGAGCAATATTTGGCTTCACTTTATCTGCTTGACGATTTTTGATAATCCTGGTTTTATCATTAGCCTGATTATTGGGTCGAGAACTGGCAGAAACCCGCGTACTATCATCACCATTATTTCTAATCGGAGGGATAGTACGAGGGCTATCAGCAACATTATTATTGCTGTTTTTAGCATTGTTTTTTGTATCTTTAGAATCTGCCACTAGAACAACTTACTCATCAATAATCACTTCTCGAACCACTATTTTTTCAAATCCACCTTTAACAACTATGGCAGAGACATTATCTGTAGCGCCATTATCTAAAGCGGCAGAAATGAGCGTGTTAACTTTACTGTTAATATCAGGCTCTTCTAAATAGTAAATTAACTCTGAGTGATCTAGCATATTATATAGACCATCACTACAAAGCAAAAAAGTATCACCACTTTGCACATTAAAAACGTTGATATCAACATAAAAATCTTCGTCGACACCCACAGCACGTGTAATGATATTAGACTCGGGATGATTTTCAGCTTCTTCAGGTTTTAATAAGCCTTGTTGTACCAACTCACCGACACGACTATGGTCTTGTGTTAGCTGAGTTAATTGACCTTTTCGATATTGATACAGCCTTGAGTCTCCTACCCATAAACAAACGCCAACGCGACCACGAATAACTAAAACAACAATTGTGCTGCCTAAGGTTTTATTTTCCAATACTTCATCAGCATATTCTAAAATAAGCTGATTAACTGCGATTAATTCATCTTCAACGGCATCAACAATATCATCAAGTGCGCGTTTATTATCTACCTCATCTAATGCCTCTATGATCATTTTACTGGCAACATCGCCTAGTTCATGTCCCCCCATACCATCAGCGACAGCCCATAAACCAATTTCTGGTTTTGACAATATAGCATCTTCATTAACTTGACGTACCATCCCAACATTGGTATCAGCAGCATATTCCCACTTAATTTTGCGTCTGATCGTTGTATCACTCATAATACTTCCAAGAATATCTGATTACTGTTCGAATGCATTCAATGAATAGGGTTGCTGCCAGTTCCATTGTGACCACTGTCCGTCTAGCATTGCTGCAATACCACCAATTTTAGGTAAGCTTTGTGTAATGGATATACAGGGCTCTACTCTTTCTGAACCAACGGTTGTCCACGCGCTATAACTGGATAACGAAGCGAGTAAAAATGAATCTAGTAAGTGTGGAAAAACCAGAGCTGGAGATTGTTCTTCTAGCTCCAAATTGATCACTGCTGATGATTGATTGCTAATATGCTCAACTCGGTTATACAACATATTATAGTTCAATGGTGTTTCATCAATAGCGTCCATAAGCTCATCCACGTCAAGCTCACCATCTAATGCCTGAAAGAGAAACTCTTCTACATTCTCATACCATTCTTTTTGCAATAGCATAAACTCTAATAAATTTGCACTGGGAGGAACTTGGGTTATTACCGAAATAGGAAAATATCGTCCAACTTTATCGACGCTGGGCATAATAATACCGAGCCATGCATTTTCATCAAGTACTCCTTCAGAAAAAACAAATCGCCAAATTGGACTCGTTAAATACACATCTAACCAACCTTCACCTAATTGTTCTTGAGAACCAGCAATAAACCTTTGTACCCATTCATCCCAACCATTCATAAAATCAGCAGGCAAGTTGCGATAAACAAAATCACCATGCAAAGGCAGTTTACCGAAAACCCCAGTTAGTGGCTTATCAAGCATTTAAATTGACTCCGGACATTTAAATGCACCTAGTAAATTTTTACTAAATGGATTGTTAACACTTTTTGCTTTAATCAAATAGACAATATTGTGTGGTGAAACCATGCTTCTTCCACTAGTTGTTTTAAGAATTTGATCAACTGAATAAGTGATTTTATAAACTTTTGCAATATTGGTTTTTGTTAACTTAGAAGAATCTTGCAGTCTAAACCATGCCCACGGACCATCGTAAACTTTTGAATGAAATTCACCTTTTAAGTCTTCAAAAATAATTCGAACACGGTGATTATCATTTTCTCCTGACCAAGTAAGTGTTTTCCAAAACTTGGGCCCATGATTATAAGTCACTCTTTCACCACCAAGCTCTAAGGTAAAGCGAGCATCTTGCTTGCTCATAGTGTCAGGTTTTAATTGAAATGAAATGCTAGGGCTTTCAGGGTTACTCCTAAAAAATATATTTTTAATCGAGCGAGCTTTTTGTAGTTGGCTCAGAACCGATTTTGAAATGCCCATGCTACGACCTGCAACGGCTTTGTTTTGCCAGGTTCTTTTATTAATAAATGGTTGAATATAATCTTGAGAAAACTTATCAATTGTTCCTGATGGTTTGAAAAATTCACTAAAATCAAATAATGCCAGTTCTTCTTTTGCTGAACGATTTAGAGGATATCCATTCGCTAAACCTCGCGAATAAGGCGTATAAACTTGATTTCGCCATTCAGCATTTAGGTATTGGCGTCCAGATTGTAATACAACTTTCCAGGTTTGATCAGCTAAACTCTCTAACCATAATTTAACCGGATCAGGTGCTTTTTTAGCATAAGTCTCAAGTGCCGTAATGGCATTAACCGTATTATTTAAATAGCGGGCCTTACTAATATCAAATGCATGCTTGGCGGGATCGGGCGCAACTAAAATACTATCAACAAAATCATGTAATTGCTGAATGTTTTGAACGATTGTATTAATTGGCGCAGGTCTTTTAGACGACTCTCTTAACAAAGCATTTAATGTTTTAAACTGTTTATCAACACTAGTTCCAACTTTACTTGCAGCTTGAGCTGCTAGCTCTCCTGCGATTTTTGCTTTTCTTCCACCCCGTTCATTTTCTGCGAGTGCATCCATAACTGGTGGTGTTAACTCAGTATTATCCCTAGATACTTGCAATATAGACAATAACGGGGAATAAACAGGATCTGTCAAGCTGGCTAATACTTCTGTTGCATGCCTAAGATCTTTAAAGTCTTCAATTTCTAAAGATTTATAAACATTCTTCCAAGTTTGTAAATACTCAGCCAAATAGTGCTCTTTTACTTGCTGACTAATTTCATCAAGATCATCCTCTATAAAATCAACTTTTTCTTTTCCATCATCAGTCAGTACCCAACTATCACTCATAATATCCATCATAACTTCTGAACTTGGTGACAAGTCGATTGTTTTATAACCATCAATAGTAAACATCCAGGGAATCGTTAATGCTTTACTAACTGTTGTGTTCATTTTATAAATATCACGCACCGACTCACCAAAATCATTTAATAAGTCAACAGGCTGGGCATAATCAGGATTGGTACGAATACGACCATAAATTCGTTGTGATACTGGTACACGTAATAATAAGCTTCTAGTGCTTTTTACCAGGGAATCATTCAACTCTACAGGAGCTAGCTCAAGTGTAAGCAAATTATCTAAATGTAAAAATAACTCTTTGCGCTTTGAAGCTTCGCCATGCAAGTGCTCTGCTAAGTTATTTTTAAACCATTCAGATATTAATTGTTTATCCATCCGTTCAACTTTATTAAACATCAGATAAACTCTAAAAGTATTGTAAAGGTCCCCGCCTCGGTGACCTCGCTTTAAATAGGCATCTAAATAAGAAACCAGTCTAGGTAATAGTAATGTCTTTAATTTTTCAGCATATGCATGATCTGCTGCGGCATCAACGTTATCATCATAAAGACCAATACCAGAAAGCCAAGGATGTTCCTCTTTATCATAAACTAAGCTAGCTTTGTACAAAGTATTAAGTGCGGGTAATGTAACTCGCAAATCTTTATTTCTAGGATTAAGTCGCTTATTTTCGCTATTATATTCACTTATGTTTTCCTGTACTTCAGACATAAACATTTCATGTTGAGTTAAACTACCCGTCCATATAACAATAACTAAAATAGCAATAGCAGCCATTCCGGTATAACCAATTTTTTGTGCCCAATAAAGAAACTTTTCATATTTTCTATTAGAGCCTACTAGTTCCGACTCAGGAAAAATAATATCTTTAAATAGACTCCCCAAAAAATAACTTTTACCTTGTTGTTGTGGTGTATGAGCGA
Organism: Aliikangiella litoralis; assembly: GCF_052495765.1. The sequence continues at coordinate 3,164,463 of NZ_CP199292.1, forward strand.
CATCTCTAGCGAAACCAAAACCTGAAGCAACAGCGCCCATCAACCTATCAATGGGTGTCCCTTCTTGAGTTCCACTGGTAAAGTAAATGCCTCGTAAGTAAGGTTGAAATTGGTATCTATTTTTGGCAAATGTTTGGCGCACAAAACCAGATACAACCTCTTTTAAATTTTCCATTTGTTGCGGAAAGCCCTGAATAACTCCTCGACGGTTGACATCTCTCTCTTGGTGAACTCTCCATAAAACACGATCATAAAGTTTTTGCAGAAGTGCTTGATATTCATTATCTAAAAATTCAAAATCAGGATTTTCAGATGCTTGTGGCGCATTGGGTAAAGAAACACCCCAAACCTGCTCTCTTTCTTCGCGACTTAAATCTTCGAAAAACTCGGAGAATCCTGAAACTAAATCAGTTTTTGTAAACATTAAATAAATTGGAAAGCGAATTTCAAGTTTTTCCATTAGCTCATCTACACGCGTTCGTATTGTTTTGGCGTGTATAATTCTTTCTTCCTCTGTTTGCATCATCAGATCTTGCAGGCTAATGGCAATAATTGCACCGTTAATTGGTCGACGCTTTCTATTGCGCTTAAGCAAACTTAAAAAGCCTTCCCATGCTGTACTATCAATTACTCTGTGACTATCTTGAGTAGTATATCGACCTGCAGTATCAACCAATACCGCTTCATTAGTAAACCACCAATCACAATTACGAGTACCCCCCACACCTTGTAGTGCACCTTTACCAAATTCCTTGGCTAATGGAAATTCTAAAGTTGAGTTAATTAATGCTGTTGTTTTTCCAGAACCCGGAGGGCCAATAATAATATACCAAGGTAATTCATAAAGGGCTTTATCCGACCCCCAACTTTTAAATTTTGTTTTTTTCAGTGTTGCTAATGCTTGAGTAAAGCGTTCATTAATCTGGCTAATTTCTTGGGCTGTTTGTTCAGAAGTACCACCTTTTACATCTTGTTGCTGGTTCTTGCTTAAATCATCAACGAGATCTTCATTCTGCTTTTTGTTTTGAAGTTGAATTCTTAGATTATTTAGTCCCCATAGCACAACAATAATAATAATTGCAATCAATCTAGCCACAACACTACTTAGTGGGGCTTCATTATTGTCACCAAACTTTATCTGAGGACCTATAAACCAAATGAGTACAGAAAAGGCAATAAGGCCAAGTATAGAAATAACTATTCGATTTTTAAAAAAGTTTATAATTTTCTTCATTATGCATTCATTTTATTATATTAATTTTAAATTAACTCATCGTTCACTAGTTTGTTTTATTTTTACGACTTCTTACAGAAGCGAAAAAGTTATGTTTACACTAATAATGTTGATTTTTTTCAAAACGCTATAAACTAAATTCATGGTTAAATCCTTTTATATTTATATGCTTAAAAATACTACTAAGACGACTATTCTTTAGGTGTCTTAATTATTTCTTCTAACTGAGCGACAACAGGTGTTGAAGAGTAATACAACCAATAACGAAACCCTGAATAACTTAACACTAAAATAGCACCGACCACACAAGCAACAACCCACATTGGAACATATTGTGCCAACCCATTTCTAATTTTACCTAAGCCTCGCCAGCTCTGAGATAGTGATCGTTCATACTCACCTCGATGACTGCGAATAATGGAAAATAACTCATCTCTGACTTGCTCTAATGCATCTCGTCCTCGGTTTGCAAACCGATAGCGACCTTCAAAACCTAAACTAATTAGAATGTACATTAGCTCTAACATATCAATATTTTCAGAAGGCATTTGTCGCATACGATCGAGAATTTGAAAAAACTTTTCCCCACCAGAAGTTTCATTATGAAACACACTCAATAATGTTTTTTGTGGCCATTGGCTTTCGGCACCCCAAGGCGTATTTAATACAGTTTCATCAAGCGCAGAACACAATACATATCTTGCTGATATTGCAATTTCAGATTTGACTCCTAATTCTTGTAAACGACTTTGAAACATTCTAATTTCATTACTCAGCCGTTGATATAAGCCACCAACATCAGGATGACTAGCCGTATTGCGTGTTTTTTCAAATACAGCAATTAAAGTTGAAGCAGCATTAACTAGCGGGTTTAAACCGTGTGACGTTCGAAAATAATTGGTATCAAGATTTTGATAATCAACTCGCGGCGGCGGCTGTTGTACAGGTGGCTGGTTACGACGAGCCGAAGGAGCAGCAGGATGAGGTTGAGTTGAATTACCTCGTCTGCCTGGTGTTGGACGCACGATTGTTCGATCAGGGTTGTTGTTTCCCCCTCTAGGGCGAAAAACAGTTTTATCATTTCCAGAAGACATTAATACTCACCTCCTTTATGAATAAAATAAGATTAAAATACTTCATTATTGTCTAATTGCCCAAAACTCTAGTTCAAGACCAGGAAAGTTATCGCCGATATGTACTGCGAAACCACCAGAAGTCTGCAACTCTTTCCAAAATGGGCTCTGCTTGTCGAGCTCAAAATAACTATAGCCAGCTCTAAATGGTATTTGTCTTGGAGATACCGGCAAAGGCTTAATACTAATTCCAGGTAGTGCAGCATTAACCAATTGCCGAATTCTTTCAACTGAAGCTATTTTGATTTGTGCCGGTAAAAGAGAACGTAATTTATCATCTGGTACATCCGCTCTTGCAGCTAATACAAACATGGCTGTACCAAGTAGCGAACGATCAGAGATTTGGGCAACTCGAATACCATATTTTTTCTCAACTAACTCTAAAGAAGTTGCGGTTTGTTCATATACCATACTTAAACATTGACGTAAGTTAGCGATTACGGGTGTAAAAGTATCCTGTAAATTATGATGTAGGTAGGTTGGTAAGCTAGGGGCTCGTTTAGTTTTTGAGACAAAAGTTGAAAGCTCTCCAACCATTTGAGCAACCTCACTAAACAAATCAAGCGGATGTAATTTAAGTGTAGATAAATGTTTTGCCATTGGCTCAAAACGATTAATGACCTGCAACAACATATAGTCAGCAATTTCAGCCGTACCTGCTCGTTGAGTATCAGCTAAACGACCAGCTATAGCTTCACCTCTATGATGTAATAAACCAACAAGTTCACTTAAAAAACCAGTTAGGTTTATTGAAGCATTAAAATCTAGACAAGTTGGTATATAGTCAGCATCGAGCAGTATGTTTTTATCTTCTCTGGACTCAGAGACTCGAATTAAACCAATACAAGCATAACCGCTTAAATCATCGGACTCCGTTAATAAACGTAGACGAAGTTTTCCAATATTTAGATTTAAATTATCACTACCCTCAACAGTAACATCGCGTACTGCTTGCTCTGTCATGTAATAACGAGCAAGCCCTTGAGGACTTTCTTCAGATAAAACATCTACAGCACCCGGTCTTTTAACGGGCACTGCCAAGTAGATAATTTGATTATGAATCGATTCAGGTAATTCCAAAACAGGTGGAGGTGAATCGATATCTGGAAAACTAAAAGGAGTACCATCGGGAAAAACACCTTTTGCATTAACAATCGATATTTTACCAAGTTTTAACAATTGCAGGTCAACTTCAAAACTATGGACTCCCCATCCATAAGCACCAAACGCAGAACATTTTCCATCAACATAACGTTCAAAGTATCTTTCTTGTTGTTGAAAATGTTGGGGGTTCAAAAACATCCCCTCACCCCAAACAACCTTGCTATCTAATGACATAGTCTTTTCGCCTTAATATTTATATTCGTTGACATTTAAACTATCAACTTTATTTTTTCCTATTTTTTCTTGGAAATACTCATTGTATTACCAGAAATATTCACTACGACTTTGTCATTAAAAATATTATTAGTATGCACCGGCACAACTAATCGATATTGTGAATCACTGTAGCGGAAAAACTCAGAGAAAACTGCGATATAACGAGTATCTTGATTAAGCACAAAAGTTTCTTTTCTTGTTTCCCCAGGGGTTAGACGTTTTAACTCTTGTTTTGAAATAAGATCTCCACCTAAAACTTCTTTATCTCTTTCATATAAATCAATAAACTCAGCTTTTTCAAATATGCTTTTTGATTTTAATTCATAAAAGCGAACAAACAGAGGCGATGGTGTATTTGAGTTATCAGGATTTATATCTGATGAAGTATTAAAGGTTAATGTTAAGTCTGTATCTAAATTAAGCGTTTTTCCCACCGTTTGACAACCGCTTAAAATGAGCGAACTTATCAGCGTAAGCAACAAAAAAACACTATTTTTATTTAATTTAAACATACTATTAATTTCCCAACTTTGTTGATTTAGTTTTTTCTTTTCTTGCAAGTGACAACACTTGTAATTGTTCTTCATAGGCTTGAGAAAATTCATCACCAAAAAGATATTGAAACGAACTATCTAAGTCACTGAAAAGTTCTGAGTAATATTCATTAAAGGCATCCCAATGCCGAGCTTTTTCATTCAATGCAATAAAACTGCGCTTATTTTGTTTTTCAAAGCGTGTTTCTAAAACACTCGGCTCAAAACGGTTGACAATACTTTTAAAAGCCGAACGAATACCTGCTAAAATAGCGACTTGATGATCGGCAATACTTTCGAAACTTTCTTGTATTGCTTCTAACGGCTTTTTATATGAGTTACCTTCTTTGAGAAACATATTTTCTAGTGCATCATCAACATTAGCAGAAAATTTGAGAGGATTATTTTCTATTGGCTGAATAGTTGTCATATTCATTCTAAATGTATTTTTAACATTATTTCTTGAAGATAAAGTCTGCATCATACCTTCAATCATTTGTCGAATCAGTTCACCAGAAATTTCGTTAATTTCAGCAATTTTATCATCGTCTAAATCACGATCTTTAAAGCCCATACCATCAACCAAAGTTGAATCAACTCCTGATGATGAGCGTTTTTGAGTTGAAGCAAGTTGTTTCTTTAAACTAGCCACTTCTTGTTTGAGTTTACGATAAGCTTTTTCTAATGCCCTTCGACGTGCTTCAGACTCAGAAACACTAATCGATTGAGCCGCGGGCGCTTGTTGAGGTTCAGGTTGTACTTTAGGCTCTGGTTTTGGTTGAGCTATTGGTTGCTCTATAGGAGGAAGAGGCTCTGGTTTATTCTCAACCATTAAATCATCACTATCCCAATCTTCAGGAATAAGTCCTTCCTGTGGCGCTGCATTTGGCCAAGAAACAGATTGCCCAATCACATTAGCATTGTCAGAATAGCTATGGCCAAATGACTCTTTGGGTTGAGAAGTATATGGCTCTGAAGATTGCCCCATTTTATCGAGTGCTGCTAAAGGATCGGTTTCTTCAATAAGCGAATCAGTTGGTAAGCTTTCAGGTATATTCGATGTGCCAAAAGGATCCGTTGCTAAAGGAGCCACATTAACAGGTTCTGGTTCAATTGATGGTTGACCAAAAGGATCATCGCTATCCATAAAACTATTGGATGGAGGTGGTGCATCAAAGCCGGCTGCCCCTTCACTGCTTTGACCTATTTTTACTTTAAATTTGTAATCGCTTAACTCGAATTGATCACCAGTATTAAGTGCAACTTTATTACCCTTACCTAAAGGCTCGCTTGAATTATTAACAAAAGTACCATTTGTACTTTTGTCGACTAAATAATAAACACCACCCTCAAAGCTGATTTCACAATGACACCCTGACAAAAACCGATCAGGATCAGCTAATACCCACGTATTACTGTCATTTCGCCCAATTGTTGCTCCTTGCTGGTCAAAAGTCATACTTGACTCAATCAAAGAAGTTCCTTCAGGAAATTCTGTAACGGTTACTACAATAAACATTGATCCATAATCCTGATATTTATTTTATAAAAAACACATATTCCAAATATGTAAAAAAACTAAGTAATATAATACTTTACCGTGTTTCGTTGAACAACAGAAGATTAAATATAACCTACTCAAGTATTATAATTCAAATCGCCACTTGAGTTTTCTCTGGTCTTGACGCTTAAAAGTGTAAGAGTGTGAACTGCTCCAAGCTTATTTACCCTATAGTTTAAATGATTGTGGCTACAGACCACCAGAAAAAATTATTATCTACTATGACAATAATAAGCTTATTAAAATGATTGAATCCCTTTTATAATCTTTCTTTAAAATACTCTATTCGAACTTAAAGTTCACTATTGGAGATATATTAATGGTTAAAAAATTAATTAATCTATCTTAAGCTTCCAGGTTCGTAACGTAGTCTCCGGTTCGGCAGGTTCGCTTGAGTTTGAAGGCAGGTTAGGATCTGTTAAAATAAGAATCTCTCTTTCATCTACCTCAATATTAGTAATTACCCCAGCAGCTAGTGACAACTTAACTAAATCTTTGCCTTTGGGGTGGTTGTCATTATAAATACGAACCACACTATATTCTGGTCGTATTGAATCGCCACCAGGAGCAAAAGACAGTGATCCTGTGTAATAAACAACAATGGTTCCAGCGAATTTTTTACCTCGATATACAAAGGGGTATCTATCGTAAGGGTAATGAGACAGCTCAATATGTGGCTCGTCTGTAAGTTTGATTATCTCATAATTATTTTTATTGACTTGCCATAAAAAAGATTTATTAGAGGTGTCATAACGAAATTCGCTGCCTAATAAAAAGTATTCCTCGTTGATTGCAGCTATATAATTGAACTTACCTATCGAAGGGTTGTTAAATTCATGTAGTATGTTGCCTAGTTTTTGCTCATCAATTTGAAAAACTTTTCCATCATTTAAGACAATATTGTATTTAAGCTCTTCATTTGTAAGTCCCCAATATTTATCTATATCAACATAATGTTCAAATGGATCATATACTTCAAGTAAGCCTTCAGGGTTGATTACAAAAGCTTTTCCGTCAAAATATTTTGTATCTTCTGATCTAAACTCGCTTGGAATTGTTTCTAACGAATTGGGAAGCTCTGCTAAACTAACACCAGCATCCAGGACTTCAAAGTCCTTCATATTTTTTACTTTCTGTTTACTCACCTCATATGGATAGGTATGTATATGGACTAACCAGCGAAACAAGCCATACCCCCCAAGTGCCGCTATAATACATATTCCAATAATCCAATATAAAACGCTCATTTTATTCCTTTATATCCATACTGATTTTCAACTCGCGCATTGTAATTACGTTCAGTTTTATTATCAATGAAGATTAGTTTCTTTATATACAAATTGATAAGCCTTTGCTAGATATGCCGATTTTTTCTTCAGTGATGTTAAACTTAATTCAATAAATTTGTAGCCTTTTTAATGTTAAACCATAAACAAGTATCAATAATCATGTTTAGGTTCACCGATTAAATGTCGCTGAAATAATAATCAATATAAACAAAAGACTTACTGTTAATTAACAATTTTTTCCAACCCATTATAATTTTTTGAGGACTATATTAAAACGCGGTATAAAAATAAAATTCAAATTTGAGATTTTGTGAACACTGTCTAGATATTCAAATTATCCCGTGCTAGTCTTGCTCGCTTTAAAAGAGAGAATTAATAACTCTATTTATGCTAAAAAAGCCCAACTATTGTTAAAAAAGCACAACCAGTTAATTATTATGTTAAGTTCTTTATCAAAAGGTGATGCAGGCGCTTAATGCAAGTACTTAATATAATAAGGCAGCTTAATAAAGGAGAACCAATTACGTGCACATTTAAGCCAACTTTAAGTTGCTTTATGTACCTAACTCATAAATTGGCCCCAAAAATTCATTCGAGGAATATAAATCTAGAATAAACAAGGCTATTTTATTCAGGAATAATGAAGCGTTCTTGTTTAAATTATGATTTTAAATTATATTTTAATTGCCTAAGAAATCGTTTAGAATAGACTACTACTGCTATACAAACCAGAATAAATGAGCAGTACAAATGGTAGTGAAACAAAAATACACAAGGAATAAAACTTACTATGGCATCAGAAGCAGTAATCGATATTGATGAATTAGTTGCACCAATTAGCGAAGATCAGCCAACGGGTATTGATTTACGTGAAAATAGCCCTCCAGACTCCTTGTATTATAAAATTAAAGATGCTCGTAACACTGCTAGAGCTGAAGAACGTAAAGGTTCTTTTGAGCTAGAACACTGGCGAACTGTACTTGATATAGCCCCCGAAATCCTTAAAACCCAAACCAAAGATCTTGAAATTACTAGTTGGTATACAGAAGCATTAATCCGAATAAAAGGATTTGCCGGTCTGCGGGACGCATTTATTTTATTAGAGCAGCTAATCGATAAATATTGGGATAATATTTATCCAGTACCTGATGAAGATGGTATTGAAACACGCGTAGCACCATTATCGGGTCTGAATGGTCAAGGAGCCGAAGGTGTTTTAATCGCCCCTATCCGTCGAGTTGTAATCACTGAAGGTGATGAGCCGGGTCCGTTTGGCTTATGGCAGTATCAACAAGCACTCGATGTCCAAAAAATCACTGATGAAAATGAACGTAAGAAAAAAATTGAAACGGTTGGTTTTGGCTTAGAAGACATCCAAAAGGCAGTAGCCTCATCGAGCCAAACTTTCTTTGTAAATCAACGCGATGATATCACTATTTGTATTGAAAAATACCGTGAAATTAGTCGTAAACTCGATGAATTATGTGGCCCACAAGACGCGCCATCATCAAGTAATATTATTACTGCATTACAGCAAAGTTTAGGTGCTATTAAACACTTAGGTCAAAATAAATTACCTGCTAACGAAGTAGAAGTAAGTGGTGAAAACTCTACAGAAGAGGGTGATACCTCTATGACCGCTGAGCAACAACAAGGGCAGCAAGCAGCTAGCGGTCCTATAAGAAACAGAGAACACGCATTTGAACAACTACAAGTGATATCGGAATATTTTTTAAAAACAGAACCACACTCCCCTATTTCTTATACTTTAGAAAAAACAGTAAGATGGGGAAACATGTCTTTAACTGAACTAATTAACGAACTAATTCCTGATGGTAACTCGCGTCAGCTTTATAGTTCATTAACCGGCGTTAAAAGCGATAATTAAGTAAACTAGGAATCCAAAGAGGAAAAAACTATGGCTGACAGCATACATGACAAATTGAAGCGGGTTAGAAAACCGCGAGTGCATATAACCTATGATGTTGAAACTAATGGCACAACTGAAGAAAAAGAAATACCTTTTGTCATGGGAGTTATGGGGGATTATTCTGGTGATAATACTGAGAATAAAAAGCCATTAAAAGATAGAAAATTTTCACAAGTTGATCGTGATAATTTCAATGAAGTAATGGGTAAAGTCGCTCCAAAAGCGTCAATGAAAGTTGAAAATACACTTGAAGCTGATGGCAGTGAATTATCTGTTGATCTTGAATTTAAAAAGCTTGACGATTTTGAACCGCAAAATATTGTTGAAAATGTTGAGCCACTTAAAAAGTTAATGGAAACACGTAATAAACTTCGTGACTTATTAACTAAAGCCGATCTTTCTGAAGATCTTGAAAATGTTCTAGAAGAAGTTTTAAGCAACACTGGTGCTTTAACTTCTTTAAGTAGTGAGTTAGGTGTAAATGAAGAAGGCAAAGACGATAAGGGTGATGAATAATGTCTAAGCAAGAAGAACAGCTAGAAGGACAAGAAGCAGAAGCACAAGAAATTAGTTTTCTTGAACAAGCTATTGACGCAACCAAACAAACTAAGCGTGATGAAACCGAAGACTTGCTAAAAAATCTTACTGAGCAAGCCATGAAAGGTACGGTAAAGTGGGATAAAAACTTAACCGTTACTATTAATGCAGCGATTAATGCTATTGATGAAACGTTATCAAAACAAGTTTCTGCAATAATGCATAATGAAAAGTTTCAAAAGCTTGAAGGTTCATGGCGTGGCTTACATCATCTTATTTCTAATTCAGAAACAGGTTCAGGGTTAAAAATTCGAATGATGAACATCAGCAAAAAAGAACTGTCTAAAGACTTATCTAAAGCTGTTGAGTTTGATCAAAGCCAAACATTTAAGAAAATTTATGAAAGCGAGTTTGGTATTGCTGGTGGTGAGCCTTATGGTGCTTTAATTGGTGATTACGAATTTTCATCTCATCCAGATGATATTGATTTATTATCTAACATGTCTAACATTGCTGCTGCAGGCTTTTGCCCTTTTATCTCAGCAACGGCTCCGCAAATGTTTGGTTTTGATACTTTCACAGAACTTTCAAAACCTAGAGATTTAGAAAAAATATTTGATACACCAGAATATATTAAGTGGCGTAGTTTTAGAGAAAGCGAAGATTCACGCTTTGTTACTTTAACAATGCCAAGAGTACTCGCCCGTTTACCTTATGGCGCAAGTACAAAACCCGTTGAAGCTTTTAATTACGAAGAAGCTAGTTTGAATGAAAATGGGCAACACTTAGCATCAGAACATGATTCTTACTGCTGGATGAATGCAGCCTATACAATGGGTGCAACTTTAACTAAAGCGTTTTCTGAATATAGCTGGTGTACTAGTATCCGTGGTGCAGAAGGCGGAGGGAAAGTTGAAGGTTTACCAAGCCATGTATTCATGAGCGATGACGGTGATACCGATCAAAAATGCCCAACTGAAATTGGTATAACCGATCGACGAGAAGCAGAATTGAGCAAGTTAGGCTTTTTGCCGGTTTGTCATTATAAAAATACAGATTACGCTGTATTTTTTGGCGCTCAAACAACCCAAAAGCCCAAAGTTTATGATGATCCAGAAGCAACAGCCAATGCAGCAATTTCTGCAAGACTTCCTTACATTATGGCAACGTCTCGAATTGCTCACTTCCTTAAGGTTATGGCTAGAGATAAGGTTGGTTCATTTATGGAAGCCGATGAAGCTGAGCGTTGGTTAAACAAGTGGATTCAAAAATATGTTAATGCCACACCAGGTGCAAGTGCTGAAATGAAAGCTCGTTACCCATTAGCTGATGCAAAGGTAGAAGTTAAAGAAGTACCTGGTCAACCTGGTGTTTATAATGCGGTTGCCTATTTACGTCCTTGGTTACAAATGGAAGAGCTAACAGCTTCATTACGTTTAGTTGCTAACATTCCTAAAGCTGGTTAAATGAAATAGAGGGCAAGGCAAATTTTGTTTTGCCCTTTTATTTTATAAAGGATTATTGAGTGCCATCAGTAAAAAGTCCATTACTTTCTAAAAACGTCAATACACAATCAGCTATCAACTTAGATGCGCTTTGTACACGTTCTGCTTTCATCGTTAATTTAAATCAATTTTTAGATGAAAAAAATGTTAAAAAAGCATTAATTTATTGGTTAAATGAGTTTTCACAAAAAGAAAAAATAAAAACAACTAATGATATTATTTATGCTATTCAAAGTGCTATTTCTTCGATTGATCATAAAATTAACGATCAATTAAATGAGATCATCCACCACCCTAAATTGCAAAAATTAGAATCCTCATGGCGTGGACTCGAATATTTAGTTAAAGAAGCCAACTCAGCTAAAAATACAAAAATAAAATTACTCGATGTTAGTTGGGCTGAAGTTGTTAAAGATATGAGTCGTGCTATAGAGTTTGATCAAAGCCAGCTTTTTCAAAAAGTTTATAGTGAGGAATATGGCACACCGGGTGGCGAGCCTTATGGTGTATTGCTTGGTGATTATGAAATTAGCCATAAAATATCTAAAAAGCATCCTTATGATGATATTTCAACTTTGGAAAGCTTAGCTGAAGTTGCTGCGGCTGCTTTTACTCCTTTTATTGCTGCCGCATCTTGTGAATTATTTGGTCTTGATGATTTTTCTGCATTAGGTTCACCGCTTAGACTAGAGTTTGTGTTTGCACAAAAAGAATATATTAAATGGCGCGCTTTTAGAAATAAAGTTGACTCACGATTTATTGGTTTAACGCTTCCAAGAATGAGTATGCGTTTGCCTTATAGAACAACTCCTGGTAGTTATAAAGGTATCTTTTTTTACGAGAAAACGGCTCAATCAGATAATAAAAATTGCCTTTGGGGAAATGCATGTTATGCATTTGGAGGGATTTTATTAAGAGAGTTCAAAAATGTTGGATGGTTTGGGCATATTCGAGGTGTGCCACGTAACCAAATTGGTGGAGGTTTAGTCACTAATTTAGTTAAAAATCATTTTAATACCGATCCAAGTGATATTATTTATAAACCTTTTACTGAGGTAATAATTACAGACACACTGGAAAGGGAAATGAGCGACTTGGGTTTTATGCCTTTTTGCCAATGCTATGATACCCCATTCGCTGCTTTTTATAGTAACCAATCGGTTCAAAAACCACCAAAGTTTTCATCAAAAGAAGCTAATATAAATGCCAAACTTTCTACTATGTTGCAACATATTTTATGTGCCTCTCGTATGGCGCACTATATTAAAGTGATCATTCGGGATAAAGTTGGCTCATTTATGAGTGCTAGTGATTGTGAAGCTTATATAGGTAAGTGGATTTATAAATATACAACTGGACGAGAAGATATGGACTGGGAAGAACAAGCCCGTTTTCCATTAAGAGATGCCTTAGTTAAAGTTAAAGAACACCCAGCTAAACCTGGGGAGTATCTTTGCTCTATTCAACTAAGGCCTCACTACCAATTGGATCAAATGATTTCTGAGCTAGAACTAGTGACAGAGCTCACACAAAAAACCTGATTATAATAATTAAGACAAATAAAAAATAATGGCACATATTGATAAAAATAAGAAATTGAGACCATCTATTCTTGATCGTTTGTTGGATGATGAACCTCATAATCAATCTGAACAAGATACCGGTAGAGAACAGAAACTTATTCAATTACGCAATAGTGTCAGAAGAGATCTGGAAACATTACTTAATACACGTTATCGAGTTATAGAGCCACCTGAAGAATTCGAACAACTAGAACACTCATTATTAAATTATGGCTTACCTGATTTAGCAACAGTCAATACACTAGATATTAAAAAGAAAAAAGAATTTACTCAAAGTTTAGAAAAATTATTAAAAGATTTTGAACCAAGGTTTAAATCCGTCAAAGTTAAATTTTTAGATAATAAAGATAATCATGATAGAACATTACGTTTTAGTATTGATGCCGTTCTTTATGCAGATCCCTATCCAGAAATGATTGTATTTGATTCGGTATTAGAACCAGTAACCAGAACAGTTAATGTGGAAGAAGTTAGATAATGGCTGACGAATTACTCCCCTATTACGAAAAAGAACTGGCATTTATAAGACAGCTCGGCTCAGAGTTTGCCAAAGAACATCCTAAAATAGCCAGTCGCTTAGGCGTTAGTAGTGACACTATAGAAGATCCTCATGTATCAAGGTTAGTAGAGAGTTTCGCCTATTTAAATGCTAGAATCCAACATAAATTGGATGATGATTTTCCAGAAATGAGCGATGCAATGTTAAGTGTCCTATTTCCGCATTATCAACGTCCGATTCCCTCGATGTCAATCGTACAGTTTACTCCCGATAAGGAACAGCTTGATTCTCAATATACAATTTCCCAAAAGACTTTAGTTGAAACGGAACAATTTCAGGGAGAAACCTGTCGCTTTTCTACTTGTTATGATACGGAACTATTTCCAATAGAAGTAACTTCGGCATCTTTAATTGGTAGGCCATTTACAACCCCAGGCTCTATAAATATGCGGGGAGCTGGTGGTGTCTTAAAGTTATCTTTGGAAACCCTTTCTGATGCAATTAGCTTTGCGGAATTAAAGCCTGAAAAATTACGTTTTTACTTGAAAGGTTTACCGCAACATATCAACCCACTTTATCAATTATTACTTAACGAAAGTTTAGATATCGTTATGTCATTTGGTGAAGAAGATACAAATAGCTATTTTTTAGGCAAAGACTCGATTAAGCCAGTTGGTTTTAATGAAGAAGAAGGTTTACTCCCCTATCCCGCGGCATCATTTATGGGATATCGTTTAATAACTGAGTACTTCGTCTTTCCAGAAAAATTTATGTTTATCGATATCAGTAATTTAGCTCACAATATTACTGAGTATGCGGGCAAACAACTCGATCTATACATTTATCTTCGTTCATCTGATATAGAGCTTGAACATAACATATCTGAGCAAACTTTTGCCTTAGGTTGTACACCAGTTATTAATTTGTTTGAACACCGAGCCGAGCCGATAAAACTTGATCACACGCAATTAGAATATCAACTTGTTCCTGATGTACGCCGTCCTATTGGTTACGAAGTCTATTCAACCAACAAAGTCGTTGGCTCAACCTCAACCGGTCAACCAAGAGAGTTTCATGCCTTGTATGGACTTAATCATGAAAATCAAAATAGCGACGCTGATGCATTCTGGTTTGCTGCACGCCGTAGTGCAAAACTTAATAATAATGAAAGAGATGAAGGTACAGATGTTTTTCTAAGTTTAGTTGACTTGCAGTTTAACCCCAATTTGCTTGAAGACTATACTTTAACTGTTGATACAACTTGTAGTAACCGGGACTTACCGAGCAAGCTGCCGTTTAATCTCGATCAACCCAAATTACAGTGTGTTGATAGTGCCCCCCCTTGCTCAAAAATTAGATGTTTAACACAACCAACAACAACGGTTAGGCCCCCTTTACGTAACCATGCTCGATGGCGTCTAATATCACACTTGAATTTAAACTATTTATCACTGACTGGGCGTGATGATGCCACTCAATCGCTTCAAGAAATATTACGATTGTATGATTTCAAAGAATCATCAGTGACACAAGGTTTAATAGCCGCCATATTAAATGTAAATGCTCGCCCTATAAGTGCACCATTAACAATTGATGGACATGCAACCATGTGCCGTGGAATTGAAATAGAAATTGAACTCGATGGCACTCAATTAACAGGAAGTAGCAGTTATTTATTTGCTTCAATACTCGAACATTTTTTTGCGTTATACTGCTCAATTAATTCGTTCACTCGTTTACTTATAAAATTAAAAGGCAAAGAAGGTTATTTAAAAAAATGTCCTCCTCGATCCGGCGAAAAAATTCTTCTATAAGTAACAAGCTTTTAGATAATCCTTTTAGTTACGATTTTTTTCAAAGCGTACGCTTACTCGAACGTGAAGCAAAAGTCTTTGATAAAAACAGTAACAAACGGAGAACGACAGGTGTTTCAGGTAACCCTGTGGCAACTTTTGTGCCCCCAAACACAGAAGCCATCCGCTTTCACACCAATCAAACTTTACGCTTTTCTTCCGCAGAAATAGCAAAAATTAGTCAACAAGTTAATCAGTCAACTCCCCAAGCTGCGGCTCAGTGGCATATGTTAGTCAACTTTATGGGATTAACTGGTACTCAAGGCGTACTGCCATACCACTACACAGAAATGATTTTGCATCGATTAAAAATGAAAGACGAATCCTTGATGAAATTCTTTGATTTATTTAATCACCGCACAATCTCTTTATTTTTCCAAGCTGGCTGTAAGTATCGCCTACCTATTGAATACGAAAGAAAAAAACTCAACCCTCCATCAATGCTTAAGTATGATACCTACACGAAAATGTTTTTATCTCTTATTGGGATAGGTACAAAGCATTTAAATGATCGCCTATACACTAAAGACGAATCTTTAATATTCTATAGCGGTTTATTAAGCCAACAAATAAGAAGTGCAACAGGTCTTAAACAGATAATACAACAGCACTTCAGTATACCTGTGCAAATTCAAGAATTTATTGGTCAGTGGCAAGAACTCATTGATGATGTTAGGAGCAAACTACCTTCAAGAAAACTACCTTTAGGCCAAAATATTGCACTGGGCAAATCGGCTATATTGGGTCGAAGGGGCTGGTTCGCACAAGGAAAAATTCGTATTATTCTTGGTCCCCTCAACGATAAACAAACACAAAAATTTGCCCCTGACACAAAAACTTTATATGCTATCAACGAAATTGTGAAAATGTATATTGGTATGGAACATGATTACGATTTTATTGTGCGCATCAAACGTAGAGATATGCTCGATAAAACTCAATTGAGTAGTAAAAAGCCACCAATAATAGGTTGGAATACTTGGTTAGTTAACAAACCAAAACAAGATTATGATGAAACTGAAACTTTAGATATTTCAGTTTCAAATAAGCAGTTTTAATAATATTTAATATGTAATTTAAACTAGTGCTGTCTTGATTTATCAACTCAGCACTTCAAAAATAAGGGAACATGATGGTTTCAATCGACTTAAAATCACTGGTCAATAAACTGAACGAGCCGTGTCGTAAAGCACTAGAAGGAGCTGCTGGATTATGCATGTCTCGCACTCATTATAATGTTGAAGTTGAGCATTGGCTTTTAAAGTTGTTAGAGATCCCCGATAGCGATTTAATTAGCATACTTGAAAAATTTGAAATTGATTTGGGGAAGCTTACACAAGATCTCAATAAAGAACTTGATAGAATCAAATCCGGTAACTCAAGGTCACCAGCACTTTCCCCTACTATTGTAGATTTGGCGAAAAATGCTTGGATATTAGCTTCCGTCGAATATGGACACCCTATTGCAACCTCCGCACATATTCTAACGGCTCTCATGCTAGATGAAAGCTTAAGGCACTCAACCGAAGCAACTTCGGGAGAACTCAAAAAAATACCTCCTGAATCATTGCGTGAACTCACTCGTGCAACGGTTGGTTCAACAAGCGAGTCAGCAAATAGTGCCGGTATTGGAGATACGACTTCATCAGGTTCTAGCACTTCCCCAGGAACACCTAGCCAAAGCCCTTCGCTCGATAAATTTACCACCAATTTAACTGAAGCAGCAAAACAGGGAGAAATTGACCCAATATTAGGTCGCGATGAAGAGATCAGACAAATTATTGATATCTTAATCCGACGTCGTCAAAATAATCCTATCTTAACTGGCGAAGCTGGTGTTGGTAAAACTGCTGTCGTAGAAGGCTTCGCCTTGCGAATTGCTTCTGGTGATGTACCAGAACCTTTAAAAGGCGTTACCGTACGCTCTTTAGACTTAGGCTTATTACAAGCAGGGGCCAGTGTAAAAGGCGAATTTGAAAATCGTCTAAAATCAGTTATTGCAGAAGTTAAAAGCTCTCCTGAACCAATTATCATGTTTATTGATGAAGCACATACTCTGATAGGTGCAGGTGGAAAAGAAGGACAAGGTGATGCCGCAAACTTATTAAAACCGGCGCTAGCCCGTGGCGAACTGCGCACAATTGCAGCAACTACCTGGGCTGAATATAAAAAATACTTTGAACGTGATCCGGCATTAACCAGACGTTTTCAAGTTGTCAAAATAGAAGAACCAGCTGAAGAAAAAGCCATTGATATGATGCGCGCTATTTCGCAAATGCTTCAGGCTCACCACGGTGTTCGAATAATGGATGAAGCAATTGTTGATTCGGTGCGCTTATCAGCTCGTTATATTACTGCACGACAGTTACCTGATAAATCAGTCAGTTTACTTGATACAGCCTGTGCTAGAGTTTCTCTCAGTCAAAGTGCTACCCCTGCCGCGGTTGAAGATACACGCCGACGAATCACCCAATGTGAAACTAATATCATTTCCTTAGAGCGTGAAAATGCGACTTTAGGAAACTGCGAAGAGCGTATTAGTGAACTCAAAGATGAAAAAGCCAAACTAGAAGAACTTTTAGTCACTCAAGAAGCTCAATGGCAAGAAGAATTAGAAACAGTCACCAAAATTCACGAGCTACAAAAACAAATTGAAAATGACTTTCATGCACAAAAGCTATCTGAAGAAGAAGCGAAAAAAGACGATGCACCCAAATTATTAAGTGATGATGAAAGAGAAGCAATTAAAAATAATTTACACCAACTAATGTCAGAGCTAACAACTATCCAAGATCAAGAGCCAATGATTCAGGTCAATGTGGGTAGTCAAGCAATAGCTGAAGTTGTTGCTAATTGGACAGGCATACCTGTTGGAAAAATGGTTTCAGATGAAATCAACTCGATTTTAACTTTAAGTGAGCGTTTAGGTGAGCGAGTTATTGGTCAACCTCATGCATTAAATGCAATAGCCGAAAGTATCCGCACATCACGAGCCGGTTTAACTGATCCCAGAAAGCCCATTGGCGTATTTTTTATGGTTGGTTCAAGTGGTGTAGGTAAAACAGAATCAGCATTAGCTTTAGCTGATGTTCTCTATGGAGGAGAACAAAATATTACCACCATTAATATGTCTGAATTTAAAGAAGAGCATAAAGTATCAATGCTATTAGGCTCACCTCCAGGATATGTTGGTTATGGCGAAGGCGGTGTACTGACTGAAGCTGTTAGACGGAAACCCTACAGTGTTGTGCTGTTAGATGAAATGGAAAAAGCACATCCAGGCGTGCAGGATATTTTTTATAATTTATTCGATAAAGGAACTATCAAAGATGGTGAAGGACGTGATATTGATTTTCGCAATACAGTCATAATAATGACATCCAATGCTGGTGAAGAACATATAAGAGCAATTTGTGCTGCTGGAGAAGAGTTACCAGAACCAGAAATTCTTTTAGATAATTTTAGACCTCAATTACTAAAATACTTTAAGCCAGCATTTCTTGGCCGAACAACGGTTATCCCCTACTACCCCCTATCTGATGATGACTTATTAAAAATTTGTAAAATTAATATGAATCGAATTGAAAAGCGTGTACTTTCACACTACGGGGCAGAATTTACTTATGACGAAGATGTAATGCTACATATTGTTGCACGTAGTCAAGAAGTCGATACCGGCGCTAGAAATATAGAAAATATATTAACCCGAACTATGCTGCCTGCATTAGCATCTGAATGTTTATCTAAAATGGCCGAAGGTGACACAATCAATAAGATACATATTGGTGTGACTGAAGAAGGCGGATTTACTTACAACATTAGCTAATATTTAAATCAAGTGGCTTATTAATGACGATAAGCCACTTATTATTTCATATTAAAGCCATGATAAAACACCGAGATTTTCTTAGGAAGAATTCACTATTAACTAAAAAAAAACCATATAGGGTTTTATTTTGGTTATTTTTGCTGTCACCAATTTTAGCTAATGCTAAACAGGCAGGTATTAAAGAACTAGATGAGCGTTTTAAAGCATTATCGTTTAATACTTATAAAAGTATAGCAAAAAATTCAAAATTAACTCAGTTTAATGACGACAATATTGAAGAACTCGCTCACAAAATTAAGCAGTTAATTAAACAAAATGATCATTTTTCTGCTATTGCCCTAATCCACAAAAATATAAACATCATTAAAGATAATATAAGTAATCAATATGTTTTTGAATTCATAGAATTATTATTGAAGCATAATGAATACAAAATAGCTCGCTCACTCTATACACAATTAAAAAATGAAAGTGAACAATATTTTATTGCCAATGCGGCTTTAAAGTTTGCTAAATATCATAGTGATAGGCACGAGTGGCAATTGACACTTGATTATTTAAATACAGAGTTAAGAGAGTTATCAAGTGAGAATACTAACCATGCTTTCATGCTTCAAGGCATGGCACTACAATATTTAAAGAAGCATCGTCAAGCAATAAAAATTTATGAAAAAATAAAAGGTCGCTCTGCTTATTATTCATCGGCTCAACTCAATATTGCTGTCGCTCATATTCGCCAAGATTGGTGGACTGACGCTCATATTGTTATTAATCAATTATTCAAAGACTTTCCATCAATTAAGCAGCAAGAATTAGGTAATAGACTTTATTTGATGCTTGGTTACTCATTGTTAAGTAAAGAATATTATAGAGAATCAAGAGAGTCATTCAGAAATATCAGTTTAGATAGTCAATACACTAATAAAGCACTTATGGGAATTAGTTTAGCAGCTATTAGTCAGGGAGATAATATTGGTGCCCTCAATGCTTTAGAAAGGCTTAAGGAAAAAGCCAGTTATGATTTAGTTGTAGAAGAGTCACACTTATTATTACCTCATATATATAAAAAACTTGAACAATATATGACTGCTAATGCAGGTTATACGAGTGCAGTTACCTATTATCAAAAAAGAATTCAACAAATTAATCAAGAGCTAAACCATGCAAATTATTACCGTTTAAATCATATGACTATAAATCAGCAATCCGAATTTATCATTGCAGAAACACCTCTTAAATTTACCGAATTATATCCTCAATACTTTCTCAATAATTTGAACGAACTAATCTATTTAAAAAGTAAAATAACATCACCAAGTATTAGTCAACAAATAGATAAACTTTATCAAGAATACAGTGAAGCTTTTAATATAATGATCAAAGGGTTACTAGAACACCGTTTAAGTGCACTTAATAGTTACCTTAATCAAGCTCACTATGGCATAGCTCAATTATATGATAAAAACAGTGAATAAATTAATTAAAAACACTTCAACATTATTATTATCCGTTTGTTTGATAACGGCCTGCCAAACTGTTGAAAAAAAAGCAACATTACGTGATATTGATCGAACAGGCTCCGAACAACAAGGTTCAACAGGTACTTTTATTAAACCTAAATCAGAAGAAGAAATTCGTAGAGCTTACAATAATTACTTATCCAACACTGATAAAAATGATAAGTCGAGGCAAAATGCGATTAATCGATTAGCAGAATTAGAATTCGAAGTGAGTAACAAACTTGAACAAGAAAATTCATCCAATGATATTAAAGATGAAATTAGAGAGCAGCTTTATAATAAAAAATTAAATAAGGCAATAGAGTTATTTAAAACATCACTAACGGATTACCCTAAAGCCAAAGGTAATGATAATGTGCTTTACCAACTAGCTAAAGCTTATGATCAAAAAGGTGATTATAATAACTCAATCAACACCCTATACCAACTGATTAAACAATATCCAAAATCAACATATTATACAGAAGCCCAATTTCGACTTGCTGAAGCTTACTTTAGCCAAAGTCGCTATACCGAAGCTGAAGATGCTTACACTGAAGTCATCATTTCTCGAAAAAACTTAATCTTTTATGAAAAAGCCGTTTTTAAACGTGGTTGGGCTCGCTTTAAACAATCTTTTTATGAACATGCTGTTGACGACTATCTACAAGCTGTGACTTATCATAATTTTGATGATATTGAAAAACTCAATCAATCAGAGAAAGAGCTATTTGAAGAATATTTTCGAGCCATCGGTTTATCCTTTTCTAATTTGGGCGGTGCAGAAGCACTGCATAACTTTTTTCAAGATAAAGCAGACTTTAAATATTTATATTACACCTATTCTGTTGTGAGTAATATCTATTTAAAACAAGAACGATATACCGATGCGGCAGAAACACTTAACCAATTTATTCAGCGTTATCCTAATTCTCAAGATATACCGCATGCACAACTAAAAATCGTCAATGTTTGGCAAAAAAGTAATTTTACAGAAAAGCTTTATCAAGCAGTTGAAGACTTTTATGTGAGTTATAATACCCATAGTCAATATTGGAAAAAAAATAAAAACAACAAAACTAAAAAGACCATTGATAAATCAATGAAAAAATATGTTTTATTAATGTCTGAATACTTTCATAGTGAATACCAAAAAAAAGCAAAAGCTAAAAACTACCAAAGTGCACAAAAATGGTATCAACGCTATTTACAAGATTATGCCTCTTATGCTCGCCAAGACAAAATTTATTATCGTTATGCTGAATTATTATCAGAAAAAAAACACTATGAAAAAGCATTATCCTACTACGAGCTAGCAGCTTATGATGGCGAACTAATCCTTGATAAAAAATCAGCTTATGCCACCATTGTTTTAAGCAATAAGCTTTATGAAAGTCAGTCTGGCGCAAATAAAAAAGAGTTACTCAGCAAACATCTTAAATACGCCCTTTTATTTGCTCAACTTTATACTAAAGATAAACGCACCGAAAACATTATTCTTAATGCTTCTAAAATGGCATCAACTACACAGCAATATGAAACAACAATAGAACTTATCAATATTTTAGGCGACAAAATATCGAACAAAAACATTTACAGTACAAATGTTTTAAAGGCACAAGCTCATTATAATTTAGAGCAATTCCAGGATGCCGAAAATCTTTATTCAACGATACTCACTTTCAAGCAATTAAAAATAAAAGACCGAAAAATCATTCAAGATCGACTAGCACTTTCCATTTATAAACAGGCTGTCACAGCTAAAAACAGCAACAATGTTTTAGATGCAGGTAACCATTATACGCGTATTTCTGATGTAGCTAAAACCTCAAAAATAGCAGCTACCGGCATGTATGATGCGATTGCTCTTTACATGAATAATCAGTTATGGAACCAAGCGGTTGTAACCATTAAACGTTTTCAAATGCTATACCCTAAACATCAATTTAACCGAGACGTCACTAAAAAGCTTTCAGTCGCCTATTTAAATTCAAATCAAAATATTAAAGCTGCCGAGCAGTTTGAAAAAATATCGGCTTTCGAAAAAGATAAAAATGTTAAAATGACCGCTCTATGGCAAGCAGCAGAACTTTATGAATCCAATAAGAACTACACTTCTGCTATTCGTTCGTACTCTGAGTATGCCAATAATTATAAAAAGCCATATTCCCAGTATATGGAAGCGATGCAAAAACTTGTGGTGCTATACACCAATCAAAATAAAACAAAGCTTAAGTCAATTTGGCAAAAGCGCATTGTAAAGGCTGACAAAAAAGCCAAAAGACAAGATAAAACAGAAAGAACAAAATATATAGCTGCTGTTACAACCCTAAGTTTAGCTAAGGATAAATACACTGCTTTTCAACGTAGAAAATTAGTTGAACCATTAAAAAGCAATTTAAGAAAAAAGAAAAAACTTATGCAAGAAGCGATCAAACTATATGGTCAAGCTTCAGCTTTTGGCATTATTGAAACTACTACAGAATCGACTTATTCTATCGCGCAGATTTACCAAAAATTTAGTCAATCATTGTTAAACTCAGAAAGACCTAAAAGCTTAAAAGGAGACGAACTAGAGCAGTATAATATTTTACTTGAAGATCAAGCTTTTCCTTTTGAAGATAAGGCTATTGAATTTTATGAAATAAATCTTTCTAGAATAAAAAATAATGTGTATGACAACTGGATTGAAAAGAGCCTAACTGAACTAAAAAAATCTTTCCCAGTAAAATATGATCGCAAAAATAAAATAGATGGGTATATCAATGCTATACACTAAAACGCCACATACTAAAACAGTGAACTCAAAATTTAAGCCATCTTATTATGCCGCTTATGCAGCTAAAAATATTAGCTCTTTTTCGGTACGATTCATTCTTATTTGCATTGCACTACTGACTCTTAATGCTTGTCAAACGCCCTCGCCAAAGCCAGCGATAAAGACTGAAAAACAAGTAACCGATATCAATGGTTTAGATGAACAACAAGCAGCAAACTATCAATTAGCATTAAAGGCATTAGAACAGCAGGATTTTACTAAAGCCCAATCACTATTAGTTAAATTAACTAATCAAAAACCTAATTTAGCAGGCCCTTGGGCAAATTTAGGTTTATTAAACTTAATGCAAAATAAATTAACAAAAGCGCACGAATATTTATCAAAAGCACTAACTCTTAATCCTAAAATGCCAGAAGCACTCAATTTAATGGGAGTAATATCGACCCATAATAGAAATATAAAACAGGCTGAAGATTATTATTTGTCAGCAATAAAGCACAATAACAATTATGCTAATGCCTACTATAATTTAGCCCTACTCTATGATATTTACCTCCAAGACATTGCTAAAGCAGCATCCAATTATCGTCAATACTTAAAGTTAATCGATAATAAAGATGAAACAACGTTAAGTTGGGTTGAACAACTAGAAGTATCATTAAAGCAATAAATATTATAAATAAATACTATATAGAAATAATACGATGAAAAAATACCACACTAATTTATTAACTTTTTTATGTTTGTCTTTATTTACACTACTCTATATAAGTAGCTCTGAAGCTGCACCAAATAAAAAAGACAAAATAAAACTTGAAACCTTAAAGATTCAAGCTAACAAAGAACTTCCTAAAGTACTATTTGTCGTTCCTTGGCAAGATAAGAAAAAAAAGAAAGGTAGTAAGGAGGAACAACGTTTAGTGTTGCACAGTCTTTATGGTGACTTATTTGATCCAGTTAACTCAACTGAGTTTGTTGAAAAAAAATAAGTTTTTTTATCTATCCTGGAATGATAGATAACCCCATCATTCCAAGTACTTTATTTTTCAAACAGCTTATCTACTTAAAAATTATATTGAAATTCAAATAGTATTCTTGTGTCATCATCATCCTCACGATTACCGGCTCCTAGTGGTGATGAATAATTATTCTCGATAGGAAAGGCAACTTGTATATTACCTGTAATATTTTTAGGGTAAGAAAACTGAAAGCCAATTCCTGCATTGATTAGTGTTGAAGTAGTTGCTTTGGCTTCTTCTAACTGTGTATTTTTATAGCCATAAACCGCATCAACAAATAAAAATGGGGTTAACACATTAGACAATGATGTATCCCCCATTTTAAAGTCCAAAAATTCAGGGGTATTAAAGAACCAATCAACTCCAGCATAAAGCGCCTGATCGGCAGAAAACTCTTTAGCTGTGAACCCCCTCGCTCTTGATGGTCCACCTAATGCAAATTGATTAATTGAAGACAATGCCGATTCACTCAGTTGAAGCGAAGAACGTACTACTGAGCGAGTTTCGATATTAGTAAAAGGGATATTCCAAAATGACAGTAAGGAGTAATCAGCTTTAAGAATAAAATAGTCTTCATCTTGACCTAACTCAGCTCCTAAAACAAAGTCTCCTTGAGTTAAACGAATATTACCCTGGTGCACCATTTTGCTACTTTCTTGAATGATATCGTAGTTAAATACTAAACTAGTATTACGAACCTCATCATCCAATACTCCCCCCCCCTTATTGGGTAATGAATTAAGTAAAACTAATGATTCTATATTTTCATAAATAAAATCAAAAGAATAGTTTTCTATTCGACTTCTTTTAAATTGATAAGAAGCAACAAAATCAATGATATTAGTTTCGCCTTGCAAATCTAAAGCTTTAGCAACATCAGAGGTCTCAGTACCTAAAACAAAAGCATTATTTGCATAACCTAAAGAAAGCTTTAAACGAGGACTAAAAAACTTTGTACTATAACGTAGTTGTCCATAAGTTGTATTTCCGGGATTGCCTGCGTATAAAACACCTAAAGACAATTGGTCAGCCGTACCTGTTGGGTTGTTCCACAATACTTCACCATAGAATCGATCTTGTCCTGCCTCTTCAGAGCCATGATTATCAACTCTAAGATTCGTATTGATGTATTCTTCGTTTTTTATATTAACATTCAGTCTTGTATCACCAACTTGAGAGCCCGCCTCAAAAAAGCCTGATGTACTGATCCCAGGTAAATCATTTACCAAATATAAATGTTCCTCTACCCTCTCACTGGTGACAGGATGAGTCAACATACCATCAAAAACAGAACTAATTATTTCATCATTATATAAATTATTTTCATTAACTTTGACTTCTCCTAAAACTCCCAAAAGCAATGTTAAAGTCACAACACCATCTCTAACTTTTTGTTCGGGTATATAGGCTTTGGCTAAAATAAAACCACGTTCACGATAGTACTTTGTAATTCTATCAGCAATAGTTTCAATCATACCTAATGTAATGCCCCGCTTGAGTTGCTGCTCCCTTACTAACCAAACCAGACGTTGTACCTCTAACGGACCTACATGTTTTTGCTGCACTTCTTTTTCTATATCTGCTAATAGATTTGAAATTTGACCTAACTCTTCTATAGTATGACCTGATTCAAGTAGTTTTCCCTCACCCATCATGTCAAAACGGATATCTTCAACTATTTTACTAATTGCTGCACGAGTAATTCCTAACTCAGGGTATTCAACAATGCCTTGAAGCCTAAATTCAGATACCGATAAACGAGGTCCAGCTTGTGGATCGGGATCACGTTCCCTAACCGATGGAATATCAATATCACGTAACAGTGTTTCACGTTTTAATTTAGGGACCTCAATAATTTTAGGTAGATCAACAACTTCTGCAAACAGTTTTGTATTGAAATAAAAAAAGTTAGTCAATAATAAAATAACCAACAATATCCTTTTAAATTTTAGTAAATACATAAACACTCTTTATTCATTAACAGTAAATATCCATTAACTATTTAGTCAATTGGGCATAGCAAAGGGAAAATTAAAGAAACAGGTGAAGTTATACAACAACAATCCAATATAACTTCACAGTACAGGTTTTATATTATTATTAATTAAAAACCAACGGCGTTGTCTTCCTCTTCTTCATCGTCATAACGTTGATCTCTTGGCATACGAATAGCAGTTTCATCCTGATTATAATTACGTAAGTCAGTGAAAATTGCAGGATCAACTTCAACTAAAGATTCTAATTCAACTTGCCCACCAGCGATGATTGAAATCGTATCTACCGCACTAAAATTCAACAATGAGCCACTATCATCAATATCGGGAAGTGGTGGCGCAAACTGTGGATTTAAATTAGCTCTCACCGTTATAACAGCTGTATCTCTAACTCGTAAAACAAGTGGTCGTGTTAAAGAACCAAAGTTACCAATCAAGGCGGTATCAAAAAAGGTCACTGCACGAGCTACTATGTCAGCATTTTCAAACTCAGGTGTTTCGCCTACCCCTAGGAAACTACCACCATTAGTCGTCATAAATAATGAACCAGTATCGTAACCAACATCAACACTACCAGGCATAAAGTAAATATCACTTCCATCCATATCGGCATTATTAAACTTAACATCGCCTAATGTTGCTAGCCTTTCTAAAGTAATAGTGCCGCGATTATTAATATTAATATTCCCCTGAGTATTCTCTGCAAACAACGTATTCAATTGTGTTTCTAATGGATCATTAACACCTATTCCATTAGCGGCAGTTAACTCTGCACGATCGGCGACTATATTATCTGCCTCACCATTGTTATCAACTATTTGACCATTACTACTTGCTACTGAAACAACGCCTTCAGGAACAGTTAATAAACTCATGTTTACATTGCCTGTAGCGCTATAACTAATATTTCCATTATTAGTAGTACTGCTCGCATTGGCTGCCATATTAATCGACTGTTGTGAGGTTACAGCAATATTAGCAGCGCTCACAATATTGGCATTTTGTTCAATTTGATTAGCATTAATATTGATATCACCACCACGACTTTGTAGTTCTGAATCAATCCGTGCAGTGCCACTGGCATTAAGCGCAATTGAGTTAGCAACAACTAAATCCGTGGTGGTTAAATTATCAGCATTAACCTGAAGCTCTCCAGTAATGTCAACGCTATTCAGTGCCAGACTTTCAGTATCAGTTAAAGAAACATTATTAGCAGAACTAATGTTAACCACATTAAAATTGTTTTGTTCGTTATCTAAAATAATATCATTATTGTTCGTTGTTATTTCAGTAATACCGCTGACAGTCAGCGCACCACTATCACTAATGTTGCCTGATATATTCAAAGTTAAATTTTGAGCATTAATTGTGGAGAGATCAGTGTCAACAGCATTAGTGAGTGCAATATCACCCGTTGAAATTAAATTAATTGAACCTGTAAATTGGTTTTGGTTGGTTAAGTCAATGTTGCCAGTGCTATTTATAGATAGAAGATTGTTGCCTGTTAAAACACTATTAACACCTTGAGTAACATCACCACCAGTAATTAAATCAAAGAGGCCATTAATGTTAATATTTTGCAATTCAATCGTATTAGCTTCATTTAAGTAAACATCGCCAGACATATTGGTTAATTCAAGATTAACTACATCAGTATTGACACGTTCATTACTTGTACCTAAACCACTTGCTGCATTAATCAGTAAACTATTCGCAACAACAGTCGAATTAGTCGAATTAGTTAACCAGGAGTTATTAACCGTTAACGAACCACTACCTAGATTAAGATCACCTACCAAATTAAATATGTCACCAGCATCGCCAGATAAAATTAAATTTGTTTTATTAGTGTAAGCCAATGCAGTTGCACCATTAATAGTCACCAAACCTGTTTCTAACTCTATACTATCGGTTGCCGTGGAGCCCACTATGGTAAAGTCTGTAGCTAGCGCATCATCTTGCACTCTTTCTACTTCGTTATAACTAACCGTATAGCTGTTACCATTAGTACCAGTGTATGTTAATCGTTGATTACCGTTTACATCTGATGAATAACTGGCACTGAATTCATTACCACCACCAGCTAACCAAACACTGTCATCACCAGCACCACCAATAAAGGTCATTTCGCCGCGACCACCAATTGTCAGGTTTAATCGATCGGCACCAGCGCCGCCATGAATTTGCCCTGTAATAGAAGCTCCGGCACTCACATTAAAAATATCGACACCATCACCACCTTGAAGGATATTAAAATCAATGAAGGTAATTATGTTGCCATTTGTATCAACAAATTGACCATCGTTAATTCCGTCAGCAATACCCGCTCCATCAAAATCAAGAATATTCCAAGTGTTATTTCCATCAGCAACCGAAATCGTACTATTAAATGTACTAGTCCCGTCATTATTACCAATTAACCCTTCAATACCATCAATCGAAACACCATCGGGAGTTAAAGCACCGCCAACATTAATATTAACATCCGCTAAAATATTGGAGTAATCGATCGAATCATTACCAGCACCATCACCACCATTAATCTGTGCAATATTAGTAGCGTTAACAATCTCGAAAGTATCATCATTATTGCCACCAGAAAGCACACTAAAACCGGTAAACTTAACCGTTGTTTCAGCATCTGGCGCGACTAGGCTTTCTACAGAACTTACATTGGTTCCATCAATACTCCAAGCACTCGCGATATCATAACCAATAATTGTATTATTCTGAGTGAAACTAGCGTTGATTGTTTCAATATTATTAACATAAAGAGTGTCGCTAGAATTACCGCCAGCATTTGCTGCCAATACAACAGTAATATCACGACTTAAGTTTTGGATATTTAATGCATCTCCGGCACCGCCGCCGCCATTGATTAACCCGGTAATACTATCTGAATTTTTAAGCGTGAATGAATCGTTTAAACTACCCCCAGTCAGATTTTCAAACCCTGAAAAGTTAGTGTTGTTTAATAAACCACTATTAACACCATTAATATTCCAGACATTATTAGCGTTTGCAGCAATTAAAGTGTTACTTAAACCAGCATCAGTATTAGCTTGAATATTCTCAATATCCAACACATTAAAATCAGCATCAAGGTTCTCATCAATTGCAACAGAAACATCACTATTTAATACAGTCAAATCAAATATGTCGTTGCCTGCACCACCACGTAACACGCCAGTTAAAGCGCCATTAGTCTGTAAAGTAAATACATCATCGCCAGTACCGCCAGTCAGGTTATTAAAATCAAGAAAAGTAATACCTGCAACCGTCCCTGAATTTCTACCATTAATTAACCAGTTATTTGCTACGTTATCACCAACGAGTGTACTATCAGTATTATTTCCACGAACAATTTCTGCATTTTGTACGCCTTTTAAAGCATCTGAGACTAAAACACTAACGGTTATTTGTAATGAATAATCAACAATGTCATCACCATCGCCCGCATCAACTAAACCTAACATAGCGCCATCGGTGGTAAAGCTAAAGGTATCTTCACCACTGCCACCAGTGAGGTTATTAAAGTTAGTGAATGAAACACCATTAACTGAACCATCATTTTCACCATTGATAACCCAGCTATTAGTGCCATTGCCACTCACTAAAGTACTATCGGTGTTATTACCAATTAATGACTCCACATTAACAATATTAACCAAATTAGCCGTCACACTGGCTAGTAAAGAATAATCAATCACATCATTCCCGAGAGCACCATCAATTAAGTCAGTTATCCAACCACCAACAACAAACACAAAAGTGTCATTGCCTGCGCCCCCAGTTAAATTATTAAAATCAATAAAATTAATGCCATCAATATTGCCGCTGTTTGCACCAGTAATATTCCAAGTGTTATCGGTATCACCACCTATTAAAGTGCTATCAGTATTATTGCCTCTAACAGTTTCAGCATTTAAAACACCATTAAGCGCATCAGCTAAAGTCACCGTAACACTAGCCTGTAAAGAATAATCAACAATATCATTGCCGTCGCCAGCATCAACCACTCCAATAACAGAACCATTAGAGGCAAAGCTGAAAGTGTCAATCCCACTGCCACCAGTCAGGTTATTAAAGTCAGTAAAGTTAATACCATTAATAGAACCATCATTTTCACCATCGATAATCCAATTGTTAACGCCATTACCGCTAATTAAAGTACTGGCAGTATTGTTACCAATCAAAAACTCGACATTAGCTAAATTAGCCAAGTTAGCAGTGACCGTTGTTAATAAGGAATAATCAATCGTATCATCACCATCACTACCATTAATAATGCCAGCTAAAATACCGTTAACAGTAAAGTTAAATCTATCGTTGTTATTACCACCTGTCAGGTTATTAAAATCACGGAAAATAATACCAGCAACATTGCCATCATTATCACCATCGATGGTCCAAACATTTGAATTATCATTACCAACCAAGGTACTGTTAGTATTATTACCCTGAACAATTTCTGCGTTTAATACACCATTAAAAGCGTTAGCAAATGTTCTAACCACCGTTGTTTGCTGTGAGTAATCAACAATATCCGTTCCGCCGCCTGCATCAATGGTTCCAGAAATTGAACTACCAGTTATAAAGCTAAAGGTATCTTCGCCAGCTCCGCCATATAAATTATTAAAATTGTTAAATATAATGCCATTAACCAAACCATCATTAACACCAGTTATTTCCCAAGCATTTGTCCCATTATCGCTATACAAAAAACTATTGGTATTGTTGCCTGTTAAAGACTCCACATTCAAAATATTAGAAAGATAAACCGTCACACTTGATAGCAAAGAATAATCGATAGTATCAATTCCATCACCGCCATTAATAATGCCTGTTATGTTACTACCAAGCTCAAAATTAAATGAATCATTAGCCGAGCCACCGGTTAAATTATTAAAGTCAATAAACCTAACGCCACCAATCGAGCCATCATTTTCACCAGTAATAAGCCAGGAATTATTAATATCGCCAGCAATTAGGGTACTTGCAGTGTTATTACCTCGTATAATCTCCGCATTTAAAACCCCATTAAAAGCATCAGCCAGGGCTACTTCAACAACGGCTCTGAGAGAATAATCAACCGTATCGGTCCCTGCTCCAGCATCGATTTCATTAGCAACCGATGAGTCAGTTGTAAAACGGAAAGTATCATTGCCGCTACCCCCCGTTAATTTAGTAAAACCAGTGAAAGTCACATTAGAAACTTCTCCACCTAATGCATCAATCGTCCAAACAGTATCAACATTACGCCCAATTAATAAACTATCAGATGAGTTACCTAAAATAGATTCAATATTGAAAATCTTTTTTAAGTCAGCAACTACAACCGCCAGTTTTGAGTAATCAATATCATCATTACCAAAACCACCATCAATGTTGCCAGTTAAAGATCCTGTTGAAGAAAAATCAAAAGTGTCATCACCAAAACCAGCGGTTAAATGATTAAAATCAATAAATGTAATACCAGCAACGGAACCATCATTTTCACCAGTTATGGTCCAAGTGTTATCGTCATCGTTACCAATTAAAGTGCTATTAGTATTGTTGCCTTTGATAACCTCGGCATTTGAAACGCCATTAAATGCATTAGATAAAGTCACACTCACCGTTGTTTGTAAAGAGTAATCAACGGTATCTGTTCCTGCACCGGCATTAACATTGCCATCAATACTGCCTGCCGCAGTAAATTGAAAAATATCATTACCAGAACCACTGGTTAAATGATTAAAATTAGTAAATCTTATATTGTTCAACGTACCATCATTATTACCATTAATAACCCAAGTATTATCGTCATTACCACTGATTAAGGTGCTGTCGAAATTATTACCAATCAATGCTTCAATGTTACTAAAGTCAGATAGATCAGCTATCACTTGGGCAAGATCTGAATAATCAATCGTATCGTCACCCACACCACCATCTATTTGCCCAGTTAACGAACCATTAGCAGCAAACTTAAAAGTATCTGCGCCAGTGCCACCGGTTAAATGATTAAAATTAATAAAGGTTAAACTGCCTATGTTACCGTCGTTTTCACCAGTAATATTCCATAAGTTAGTTGCATTGCCGCCTATTAATGTACTATTGGTATTATTCCCCTGAATAATTTCAGCGTTTAAAACACCATTAGCTGCATCTGCTAATGTTTTAACAACAACGGTTTGTAATGAGTAGTCAACCGTATCTGTTCCTGCGCCGGCATCAATTTGATTAGTAATATCTCCATCAACGGTAAAACGGAAAGTATCATCAAGGTTGCCACCAACAAGCTTATTAAAGCCACTAAAAAGAATGCCATTAACTTGTCCAGTATTCACCCCATTGATGGTCCAAGTATTGCTGACATTACCACCAATTAAACTGCTATCGGTATTGTTTCCAATTAAAGTTTCTATATTAAAGAGATTCGCTAAATTAGCTGTCACAATGGCTAGTGCCGAATAGTCAATTGTATCGCTGCCATTTCCTCCGTTAATAGTACCGGTTAATACACCACTGCTCGTAAAAATAAATTCATCAGTGCCAGTTCCACCTATTAAATGATTAAAATCGATAAAAGTTAAAGAGGAATTGATATTGCCGTCATTTTCGCCAGTGATATTCCAAGTATTATTACTATTATCACCCGTTAATGTACTATCAATATTATTACCTTGAATAATTTCAGCATTTAAAACACCATTAGCCGCATTAGCCAATGTTTTATTCACTACGGTTTGCAGTGAATAGTCAATAATATCAGTGCCACCAGCAGCATCTACAGTTCCTGTTATATTGCCATCAACAGTGAAACTAAATGTGTCATCACCGCTTCCACCGGTTAAGTTTTTAAATTGACTAAAGGCAATGTTATTCACTTCACCAGAATTAAGACCATTAATTAGCCATTGGTTGTTGATATTAGCAACATCAGCAACCAATACACTGTTATCGTGATCATTGCCCAAAAGCGTTTCAACATTAAAAATATCAGACAAGTTAACGGTTATTGCCGTAGTAATCGCAGCATAACTAATCGAGTCATTACCGCCTTGCCCATTAATCTCACCAGTTAAACTACCGTTGACTCCAAAAATAAAACTGTCAATGGCACTACCACCGGTTAAATTAGCAAAGTTTTCAAAAAAGATACCAGCAACATCGCCTGAATTAGCACTCGTAATATTCCAGGTATTATCGATATTGGTCGCCACTAGAGTACTCAGATTATTGCCTCTAATGACTTCGGCATTTTGCACTCCATTAAAAACATCATTCGCCAGATTAAGTGTAAATGCCCCTACTCTCAGTGAGTAGTCAACAATATCAAGCCCATCACCGGCATCAAGATTACCGCTGATGCTGCCACTATTAATAAAGCGGAAAGTATCGACACCTGTACCTGCCGTAATGTTACTAAAACCACTAAAGTCAACCCCCTCAACATCTCCTGTATTGACATCAGTGATTTGCCATAAGTTGTTATTGTTATCACCAATTAATGTACTATCAGCATGGCCATTACCAACTAATACATCAATATTTAAAAGGTTGGCTAAGTTAACCGTTATTGCCGCAGTAATCGCCGCATAATTAATCGTGTTAGTGCCCCCTTTGCCATCAATACTGCCACTTAAACTCCCATTCAGACCAAAAATAAACTCATCATTTTGGCTGCCGCCAATCAGATTAAGAAAATTTTCAAAAATTAAAGTACCTGTAGAGTCTGTTAAAGTACCAGAATTATCACTTGTTATATTCCAAGTATTATCAAGATCATTACCAATCAATGTACTCAGGTTATTACCTTTAACCACTTCAGCATTTTGTACACCATTAAACGCATTCGCTAATGTGACATCAAAAGCACTGGTTCTTAACGAATAATCAACGGTATCTGTGCCCGCTCCGGCATTAATTGTCCCGGCAATCGATGCGCCATCGGCAAATGAGAAGGTATCGTCACCATCCCCCCCCGTCAGGTGATGAAAATTATTAAATGTAATACCTGCAACATTACCTTGATTAGCCCCGGTAATATTCCAGGTATTATTATCATTATTACCGGCAAGGGTACTGTTAGCGCCATTCCCCGTGACAACTTCAGCATTAGTGACTTTGGTAAAAATATCATCAAATGTCAGACTGACGGTATTCAAATTAGAATAATCGAGCGTATCATTGCCTGCACCCGCATTGATACTTCCGGTGATTGAAGTGCCACTCATATAAGTAAAAGTGTCATCATTATTACCGGCATTGATACCACCAGTTACAGTGATGTTGTCATAAAAAGTAAAAGTATCGTTACCATCACCTGAAAGCACTTGTCCTGAAAGCGAGCTATTATCATTAAAGGTAAAGTTATCAACATCCGTGCCACCAGTTAAATTTTGAAAACTGCTGAAATTAACGCCGTTAACGCTACCGGTATTGTTACCATTAATTGTCCAAGTATTTACTATATTTTGTGCTACTATAGTGCTATTAGCATTACCTGTCAGTTGTTCAATATTTGAAATGTTTGCCAGATTAACGGTCACCGCAGTTGCGGCATCCACCGCCGAATAATTAATTTCATCAGTGCCAGCAGCGCCATCAATATCACCAGTAATCACACCACCATTCACAAAATTAAATGTATCCGCTAAGGCGTTACCAGTCAGATTTTGAAAGCTGCTAAAATTAACGCCATCAACACTCCCTGTATTATTGCCATTAATTGTCCAGGTATTGATACTGTTTCTGGCGACTAATGTGCTATTGGCATTACCCTTAATGGTTTCAATATTGGTTAAGTTAACTAAGTTTGCAGTTATTGCGGTTGCCGCGTCAACTCCGGCATAACTCACTTCATCAGTACCGCCAGCGCCATTAATTCCAATTGCGCTATTGCCGGAATAATTAAAAGTGTCGGTATCACTACCTCCGGTTATATTTTGAAAGTTGGAAAAGCTTAATGATCCAATTGAACCACTATTATCTGAGCTAATCGTCCAAGTGTTAACAACATCGTCCCCAACAATCGTCGCACTATCATTACCGATTAAACTTTCTACGTTACTGATATTAGCCAGATATGCAGTAATAGAGGCCAGTAAAGAATAATCAATAGTGTCGCTACCAGCACCGCCGTTAATGTTGCCGGAAAGTGAGCCAGATGAGGTAAAGGCAAAAGTATCATCACTGTTTCCACCGGTGAGGTTTTCAATACCGGTAAATAAAACATTTAGTGCTGAAAGGTTGCCATTATTCGAACCATCAATATTCCAAGTCATATTGGCATTAGGGCCAATTAATGTTTGGTTACCCGTAGCTGCACCATCTTGTTGAATATTAACGGTTGAGGTAAAAGCGGTTGTACGTTCAATGGTAACACTGCCACTATCACCATTGATGTTGATGCTCACTGTGCCGTCAGTGTCGCCAGCATCTCCCCCTTCGTTAGCAACACCTTTAAGCGCGTTAATATCGGCTTTAATATTAATACTATTAGCAGTTACCGTAACATCGCCACCATTACCACTTTTTCCTGGAACCTGACCACTTGTTGGGCCACCAATTCCTAAGCCACCCTGCGCCGTTATAACACCATTTAATATAACCCCTGAACCAGTTAAAGTAATATCACCAGCATCACCACCATTAGCTTCATTGATTCCGGTGTTATCTCCTTTACCGTCACCACCACTTACATTAATTGCTCCAACACTAATGGTTCCGCCCGCAGAAAAATTAATATTTCCCCCGGCTCCTCCATTTTCTCCGGCAACCTCAGATTCTTTATCGTCGCCCGTTGTCCCTACCGCACTAATATTGCCACTAGCTGTAATATTTCCCAATACAGCTTGAGCATTTAAAGTAATATTTCCGCCATTAAAACCTGCGACTCCTGGAATACTACCCGTGTCTCGATTAACGCCACGACTAGCCACACCACCATCAGCGGTTAAAGTCCCTACATTAATATTACCGGTTGTCGCAGTGATTTTAATATTGCCTGCATTTTGATTAGTTAACCCGGTGGTGGTTATGGCAAATCCTGTGCTATCAAAACTATCACTATTACTGTCAAAAGCATCGCCAGTGGCATTAGTAGTAACATTGGCATCGACATTAATAGCGGCAGCAGATAAAGTTACTTTTCCGCCAGCGCCATAAACCCCACCTTCACTAATACTGGTAGCATCTCCACCAACGGCACTTAAATTCCCGCTAATAGTCAAATCACTGGTTGCAGTTAATGTAATTGTTCCAGCGTTACCGCCATTACCTTCATCGTTACTATCTCCCGAAGCATCACCACCGTCAGTGGTTATCGCGGCAACCGAAAGTGCACCTCCGGCATTAAAATTAATAGCGCCACCATTTCCCCCGTTTTGTCCTGAATTGTTTCCTCTATAATCACCAGTTGTACCTTGTGAATTAATTGCTGAGCTTGCTGTTATATCGCCAGCGGTAGCGGTTAATGTTATATTGCCGCCATTAAGCCCTACAACACCAGGGTTACCTCCCCCGCCACGATTTGCACTTCCACCATTAGCCGTTAACACCCCTACATTAATATCACCAGTAGTCGCGTTAATATTAATCGCACCGCCATTTTGGTTTTCGGAACCTGTGGTATTGATAGTGGCATTGGTGCTGGAGAAACTGTTCGCCGTTGCGGTAAAGCTACCGCCGTTTAAGGCAATAGAAGTTGTTCCTAAGTTAATGGCACCTCCACCATCATTGACTGAGTTTCCTCCCGTTGTACCATTATAGCCAGCATTCAAAACTAGGTTTAGAGTATTATGAGTTGTTGTATTACTATCAACAATATTTCCCTTAACAAAAGTAATATTATTTGCTGCATTGAGTGTTAGAGTATTATTATTAACTCCATCAAAGTTTAAATTAGCAGCCTCGTTTGTACCCCAAGTAATATTTCCATCTTCAGTTCCAGCAGAACCAATATTACCTGTTGTAATGGTAACATTTCCTGACAACAACGCATCCCGTATAAGACCAACGGCAAGCACTGATAAAGAGTCTGTGGAGCTAAAAGGATCGCCATCATCAGGAATACACAATGCTGAGCAAGAGCTAGCTATGATGATATTATAAGGATCAATCAACCACTCCCCACCCAACCCATTAGCCGCTGAAACATCTGGCACAGTATTAATTAAAAAGCCTTTTAAACCCGAGGTTTCAATAAAACCACCATTGCCACCCAAGCTGCCGCCTCGCGCAAATATATCGCCAAATATACGTGCCGAATCATTGGCAAAAGTAATCACTTTACCGCCATTACCTATGCCATTCTGATCACCATCGGCAAACACTTGGGTATTTTCGCCCAAATAAACAAACTCCGCATTACGCACTAAAGGGTTTAACCCTTGACGATCACCGCCAATTAAAACTTCTCCGCCATTGCCGCCCGAAGCATCAACAGTGGCTTGATCAAACAAACCAACATTTTCACCTAACAACTCAATTTTGCCACCGGTTTGTGGATTAGAACCATTAGCCCGTGCAGCGGTTAAACTGTCTTCAGTTAATAATAAAGTGTCACGCGCTTCTAATTGGATGTGTCCGCCATTAGCATTGTTAGCATAGGCTAAAATCTCACCACTTTGGGTAATGTTTTCACCCTTAATGGTGATTTGACCGCCTGCTGTTTGTCCATTGAGCGAAGTTTGCCCATTGAGCAAAGCGTCATCGGTTAAAGACACATCTAATTTACCCGTGTTAACAACATTAGCGCCTTTGCCTAATGACGAACCAGAGCGAGCCATCGGTTGACCAACACTCGTCTCACCCATGCCTACTAACTCACCTTTACGGGCCATTAAAGTAAAAGAGCCATCCTCATGCACCAATACATCATTGGCTTGTTTAATCACTCCCGGATTAACCGCTTGAGAAAACACATCTTCACTCACACTAGCGGTTAATAAAATACGACCACCGGCAGCGGTAATTTCACCCGCATTCAACACCGCAGGATCAACCCCTAAATCATCTTGCAAAACCGCCTTGGTGACTTTAACCCCTAATAAGCCTTGGTTATCAAAAGTTAACACCGCCTCTTTACCCGCGGCTAAATTGACCGAACCTAAATTAGCCGCAATTAACCCGTGATTTTCAACCCGCTCCCCTAACAAAGTCACAGAGCCACCAGTTGCCGCATTGATTAAACCAAAATTAATCACCTGCCCGTCAACGCCTTCATTTAAATCACTAAAAACATAATTGCCGTTCATAAAGTTTTCGGGGCTAATACTTAAACTAGAAGCCACCAAACCGCCCACATTCAGCGTGGAAGTTTTACCAAATAAAATGCCATAAGGGTTGAGTAAAATCACATGACCATTGGCATTGATGCGTCCATGAATTTCAGAGGGGTTTTGATCTAAAATGCGATTAAGTGCTACCGAGTTAGCATCGGGCTGAAGAAAATCTATTTGACTGTTAATGCCTAAATCAAAGGTATCCCAGTCAAGAAATAACGATGAGCTATCTTGTATAATTAAAGTGCGTAAATCGGTTTGTGTAATGGTGCCAGAACCGGCCACCACACGACCACCCGTTGGTATGCTATTACCGCTGGCTTCAATTGCAGAAGTATTGGCCGCAATAAAAAATTGCCCCAAAAAGAAAAAACAGGCAAACCCTAAATAGCGACCAATTTGTACTATCATTTGAGATGTTTGATTAATGGAAAACTGACTTATGGAAAAATTGAAATGAGCAAAAAAAGAAGGCAATAAAAATTGCGATAGTTGCTTTTTAGTCTGCTTAATTAAACGAATTACCATTACCACTTATATCCCTGCAACCTGATTGTTTGCTTAAAAAATGATCATTTGAATAACAAGATTATTTTGCAAGTGCGTACAAAATAATTATTTTTTTAAATGTGCTCTTTAAATTTTCACGCCAGTCTATCACTTAACTGATATACACCACAGTAAGACCATAATTTAACGTGAACCAGTTCACAAAGTCCTACAAAAAATTTAATTAATTGACATGTCGGCCGATTCTACCCGATCCCTGCTCGGTTTGTCATTATTCGTTTATCGGTACTTTATAATCAACGCTTTTCATAAGTTTTCAACGGTTATTTGGTGTATTCAACTTACTCTTGCTAACCAATAATATTCTTTAATACGTTATAAAAATACTCAAATTTAGTTATTTATCAATGAGCAGTTTACCAGTATATTGACTAACTATTGTTCGATAGCCTAATCACAACAGGAGACAGTGCATGGCCGATAAAAATATACCCGCAGGGAAATGGTTCCCTCTTAATACCACTTTTAACCTCAATCATAAAGGCCATGTCTGTGGACGAGAGATTTATTACGAAGAATCACAAGCTAATGCGATAAAAGAAATTCAACAAGGTTCAGCCAATAATTTTAACATGCAATACATTATGCGGCAGCTCAACAGCTTGAAAGGCTACGGTTTTATGCAAAGCTTTTTTGGTCATAATGTACAAAACAGAATCCTTCCGGTTGAAGGCGCCACCATTCATTATGATGTGGTGTATAGTAAAATCTTTATTAAACGGATTGAAGTGCAAAATGAGCACATTATAAGAAAGCGACATGATGTACCTTGTGGGGTTTATCGAGTTGAGAAAGCAAAAGATAGCTGGAGAACTGATACGATTAAAAATGGAGAAGATGATTTTTCTACTCAAACCACCCGCTTGGATGCTCGCCGAAGTAAACACATTGCCGTGAATGGTTTTTGCAGAGACATAGTTGATGCCGCTGAATTTTTACCAGACCTGATTGAACATGGCTATCAAAGTGAGCAGCCATTGGGCAATCAATATCATTTATTCTTTAATCCTGTTGATAGCAAAGCCCGTCGACTACAAAAAGCTGGCTGGACGCAATTATCCGGCGTTAAAAAAGGCCGACAAGGTAAAGCACAAGCGGTGAGTAAACTGGTGCAGATATTACGAGAGCATCGAGAAACGCCACTTTGCTGGACTTTGCATGAAAGCGGCATCGATGTGTTTAAACAAGCCTTAAAACAAGTGTTAAAAACTCAACCCGCTAATTTACAAAATGCTTCAGATTTTAGTGCTCACACCGTTTTTTATGCCAACCCCATTCATAGCTTACCCTTAGTGGATAATGTCCGAAAAAATGCGAATATGAATCTCTCCCAACAAAAAGCCTTAGTAAATAACTTTAACGCACGCCAACTAGCAGCTAGTGGTTATAGCCAATTAAATGCCAATAAAGGCAAACCGCTCGCTACATTAACTTTAACCGCAGCCGCGAGTATGAATTATTATAATGATATATTGGCATTACCCACTAAAGCCGTTGCTAAGGTCAATCAGTTAATCGCCCAGCCAGAAGCTTTGGCATTGGGAGCTGCTGCGCTGACCGTTGCAGGTACGATTATTGGCGCTGGGCGCTGGGGGAGTGATATGATGGCAATTAAAAGAAACCAGTCGCGAGAAATTAATCGTTATAAAGTGACCACTATGGAAGAAGCGACTCGTCACGGTATTTTTGTCAAACAAAACCATGCAGGTTAATAATGCCTTTTATTGCCACTAAAAAAAATCCGAGCGGACCTGACTTAGTTAATCTGGAACATCATGAGGTGAATTTATCGGGTACGACCATTCGTTTTGATGCACCTTATCATCGAGATGCGGTTGCCGATTATGGCTGCAAGGATAATCGTATTAATTTATATAATAAAAGTGCTATGGGTAGATTTAGCGGAAACTCGTTAAGCCAGATTAAAGGACTGGCTGTGCGTAAAAAAAATTGGAGTTATACGCGCACTCATTTATTTAACCGCTTTGGCCGAGATTTAGGGCTTACCCGCTTTTTTGTAAGGGGCATTTATTTGCCCGATTTTAGTAGCTTGTTTCGACCGCGTCGTTTTGAAGCTGGTGTGGAAGCTTATATTTTTGATGAATACTTTAGTGCCGTTGCCTGTAGGCGTGATTATCAATTACTCAACTTTAATGGCACAAACTGGGCCCATTTTAAAGAGTATAAAGACAAAGAGCTGGACCAAGTTGATTACTTTTATGCCACACCAGTGACTGATGAGCACTTGTTGATGGTGTCGTTTGATAATACAGTGTATGAGGATAATACCAAAGTGCCCCAGTTGCATAATGAGTTGGCCGATTTAATCATGTCGAGTTTTCAAGTGGAGCTATCTGAGGATGCCAAGGCACAACAAGCTGAGGCGCAACAAAACTATCCTTATGAGAAGCTCTCGACCTCACTACCCGCTCTGGCATTCGATTACGTTTCGGTAGAAGCTGAGTTTGAGTGCATGGTTCGTTTAAGGGGGGAACATCCTGAATATGATGATTTACCTTATGAAGAGTTTCAAAAAATAGGCCAAGCCGATTTGGCTGCACAAGGGAAAAAGCGGGATGAATTCGATGCGGCTATCCGCCAAGGCATCATTGACAAGTTTAAACAGTTGGAGGCGGAAGATTATCAACGGTATATGGCGGAGCAGAAAGTCACAAGTAAATGATGCCTTTTATTACCACTAAAAAAATCCGAGCGGACCTGATGTGGTATCCATGCCTGAAGAAGCAGGAATAAATCGAGACAAATTAATCGACTTAAGCAAAAAAAGTTTCAAGATTGGCGGGATAGCCGCAAGCTATGTACTTCACCCTGCATTACCTGCCGTTGCTGGGGCTGCTAACACGGCCTTAGGTATACCTGCGATGAAGAGAAGCATTGAATCTATGAGAAATATTTCGGCCAATAATATTGCCGACCCTAATTTAAACCCGCACCTGCATCCATTTAAGTCTACTCC
Source organism: Aliikangiella litoralis (assembly GCF_052495765.1). The sequence continues at coordinate 3,206,439 of NZ_CP199292.1, forward strand.
AGAAATGAACGCTTTTGTGGCCAACCAAACAGGCGGCAAAGCCAAATCTTTTGCTGCTTTAATTAAAGCCAAACTCAAAGGCCGAAAATCATGAGTTTATTACGCCGCTGGTTTGGTGATGATCACAATTTAAAAGCCGTTAATTTAGAGACGGCTCCTCGCTTTACCATTGACTTATCCGGTAGCCAGCTCACCTTCCCCCGGCCTAAACAAACTGTATTAATGCCCGGCGAGTTTCAGCGTTCAACCTTTGATATTTATACAGAAGAACTTGAAGAGTGGAATGATCAACGTGCCTCATCTAAGCGGATTCATGTCAATGGTTGGGATTTTTGGGGCAAACAAGCCGAATCGCATGGTTACGTTAAAGTTGATATTTTTTTGGTCAAGCCTCATCTCTTAACTTCAAAAGAGTCTTTATTCAATAATAAAGAGTTAATTAAATGGATAATGGAGGAAGTTGAAAATGGGTGGTGGGCTAAACAAAATAGAAAAAAAACTGAGCTAGAAGACTGGGATCCAAGAAAAGGTAGGCTATTTCAGTATCCGCAGTCAGAAAAAGAAATACACCTGTTCACCAATCTGAGTGCTTATTATTTCGATGTTTTGGAGCCTGGTAACACAGGCTGTCAAGCTATTAGAACCTACTACTACATACCTATTGAAAACGAATATCTTTTAAATATTGACTTTCGTTCGGAAATTATTGGATATGAATATTTTAGTTCAGAACACAACTTTGCCGAAGCCTCAGCTAATTTTATTAAAGACTTTATGTCGAAAGTGACATTGGAGTTATCCGATAAGGCCAAAGCTCAGAAACAAGCGGCCGAAAATCCATTGCCATTAAAACATGATTAGTATGCCATTAAAACATAAGAATTCTTATGGCTTAACCAATCAAACAGGCGGCAAAGCCCAATCCTTTGTCGCTTTAATTAAAGCTAAACTCAAAGGCCGAAAATCATGAGCTTATTACGCCGTTGGTTTGGTGATGATCATAATTTAAAAGCCGTCAATTTAGAAACGGCTCCTCGTTTTACCATTGATTTATCGGGCAGCAAACTCACCTTTCCCCGGCCTAAACAAACCCTATTAATGCCCGGCGAATTTCAGCGTTCAGCCTTTGATATTTACACCGAAGAGCTCGAAGAGTGGAATACCAAACGGGCTTTCTCTAAACGCATTCATGTCAATGGTTGGGACTTTTGGGGCAAACAAGCCGAAGCCCCGGGTTATGTTAAAATTGATATTGCCTTAACTAAACCTTGTCTACTAACTTCCGAAAAATCTTTATTCAACCAAAAGCACTTACTAGAATGGGTGATGGAAGAAGTTGAGACTGGCTGGTGGGCAAGACAAAATAAAAAAAAGGCGATGATGGAAGACTGGGATCCAGAGAAACATCGACTCTACCAATACCCTCAATCAGAAAAAGAAGTACACTTTTACCAACCTTTAAGTGGTTATTATTTTGATGTACTTGAACCAGGTGATAATGGTTTCCAAGCTATAGAAACTTACTATTGGATTCCCATCGATAATAACTACGCCTTAAGAGTGCTTTTTTTTTCCAAAGCTGTTGGAAATTATATCTTTAGCTCCGAACATAACCTTGCCGAAGCCTCGGCTAATTTTATTAAAGACTTTATGTCGAAAGTGACATTGGAATTGTCCGATAAAGCCAAAGCTCAGAAACAAGCCGCTGAAAATCCATTGCCATTAAAGCATGATTAGGAATAAGCCTAAAAAGCATCTAGGTATCTGAATATATTTGGTTCCCATACAAAAGTATGGGAACCAAAATAAAAATGAAGACAATTATCGGGTTGGAACAAAGGTATAAAATGACAGTACTGAAAAGGTAGAGTTTGTGCCGTTGGTCGCCATAAACCACATAATACCATCGGTTCCACGAGTACCACCATCGATGATAGTAACAAAACCTGTATAACCTTCTCCTATATGGTCGCAAGTTTCTGTAACAAAACCATTCGTTGAGTCAAAACCTATAGTAAACAAATTAAATGTTGGGTCAGGTATTTCTTTTATTCCACTTTTATAATCACATTCATTAGTTCCATTAGGCCCCCCCATAAACTCAGAATCATTTAATGCTTGTAAAACAATATCTTGGCCTTGATTAACAGTACTTGTTAAACCAGCCCATGAATCCAAACCCGCAGCAACAAACCGCTCCATAGTCGCATCCCGCTCAAACAACACATTAAAAGCCAAATTAATCGTACCACTACCATACCCTGTACCACCTAACACCAAACTCACTGTTGATTGATTAGTTATAGTTCCCGTTGCATCTACTTGCAGACTATTAACACCATCTTTATAAACAGCAACCGTTGCAGTAAATTCGGTGTTGTTATAAGACTGGATTTGACCATCGTACAACACATTTTCGGTTTCATTAATAATCATAAAACGGTCTTGATAAATAATTGCTTTGGTGTCAGGTAAATTGGTTCCGCCATTTACCGTGCCACTACCATCAAAAAGACCACTGGCATCGGCCGAATGCGTAGTCACACTAAAGTCACGACTTAATGTTGAAACCGTTAAAGTGGCTGTAGTGGTTTCATTTAAACTACTCCCCGACATCACCTTAACTCGAACTTTTTGGCCATTTTCAATCGTGCCCGCTGCACTGGTAAAAGCGCCGCCATCAATTGAATACTCTCCCCCACTCACACTAATATCAACCGCCACTTCAATACCAGAAATAGTCACTTCATTAGAAGTCACTTCTGTTGAAAACATGACATCGTTTTGTGCCGTAAACTCAAAATCATCCGGTATACGGTCTGGCATAGTTGTCACAGAAAAAGCGCCTTCACCAGCCCCCACCGTTAAAGTAATAGTGGTGGTTTCACTATAGCTGCTACCCGTTGTTAAACGGACTTTAACTTTTTGGCCTTCGCTAATAGTTCCGGCTGCACTGGTATAAGCAGCGCCATCAATTGAATATTCACCACCAGCACTCACACTAATATCAACTGCCACCGCAATACCTGCAATAGTGACTTCATTGGATTCAACCTGGCTTGATAATTCTGCTTCAGTTTGAGCAGTAAATGCAAAAGCATCGGGCATTTGGTCTAACTCGGTGGTTACTGAAAAAGATTTTTCCAGCTTGCCGACTTTAATGTTTGCAGTAGTTGTTTCGTTGTAGCTGCTGCTAGACATTAAGCGAACTTTTAAGGTTTGGCCATTACTGACTGAGCCTGCACTACTGGTGTATGCTCCACCAGCAACAGCATACTCTCCCCCGCTCACACTCACGGCAACCACACCTTCGATACCACTAATAGTGACTTCATTCGATTCTATCCAGCTATCTAACGCAACATCGGTTTGCGCTGTCAGTTCAAAACTGTCCGGGGTTTGATTTAATAGTTTATCAGTAAGCTTATCAGCAGCCCCACCACCACCGCCACAACCGGATAAACCAACCGTTATTCCTGTGACCAACACCATCAAGTTTAACCAGGCAACGCCTTGATTTAACCATCGTTTTCCTTTCGATATTTTCATTGTTATGCCTTTTGTATTTTAATATCTCTATCAAGAGTTAATACTCAACCGTTTAAATTTTGAGCAGTTTTATTGATTTGTTATTCGCGATAAAGCTTAATTGATTTACCCATAAAATTAAAACTTAAATGATACGCCTAATGTAATGGCAGAAATTTCAACATCACTTTTATCGAGCAAATTGATATATTCTAAATTACCTGTCATACGTTTTGAGATTTGAACATCTAAGCCTAAACCATAAGACATGCTGGCGACATCACTTGATGCACTTACGCTCGATGCACTCATACTTGATACTTTAGCCGTCGCTTCTGCGCTGGAGTACCCTAAAATCACATAAGGGGCATATTGCTCAACAGGCATTGCATATTTTCCATAGATACCCATTGTTTGATCCAGTTCAATTTCACCACTGACAGTGGTATTAAGCAGGTTAAAGTTAATATTATCATCACCCACTCCCAAACCTAAACGAGCTTCAAAAGACAAGCTTTCATTAAATATATAACCAGCGTTTAAATTAAGCGAAGCAAGGCTGGCATCTGATGTGCCTTTTTCTTGATAATCAAGACTTGAGTAGCTAGCACCATAATAATAGTTTTTAATTGTTGAACTGGTATTTTCAGCAAGAGTAACATGACTGCTGAATAATAAAGTTAACAACATTCCCAATGCAGCTTGTTTCTTGTGGATATTCATAAGGGAAGCATCTCCTGAAATATTATTCCTGATAATAAATGATTAAAACTCAATCATTTTATTTACCTGGCTTGTTAACCAAGTAAATGATTTAGTAGCGGATTATAAACGCTCGACTAATTGACATGCAATAACAGGTTCACAAAAATCAAGCTTTCCTTGCACGCATTACTATGAAAGTTACAAACGCCAGAAAAATACTTAAAATTGATTATATTTTTACTCTAATCTGATATGTTATAAATATTACTGGCCCTCAGTCTGCTGTATTTTTAAATTCTGTTCTATTTTCAGTTGGCGCTTTTTGAGTGATAATTAAACAGAAGATAATAGCGGTCACCATTTTTTTAAAAATAGCACGAACAGATAAAACCCAAGCAGCAAAACAAGCAAACCAAAAATGGTAATTAAACAAAGGCTAATATGATATTTAAGTATCCCATCAAAGCTTATTTTAAAGGACTTGTCCCCTTAACGCCTAAACAAATAGCATCGGCTCCCTGGTATCAGGTTGATTTATTTCGCTGTTTGCTGAAATTCCGCTGTCCTCAAGCAACTTATCAAAACAGCAGTGGGCACGATTGGTATCAGCCCCCTTTTGTAGACACTTATACACTAGGAAGTATGCCAACCCCGGAAGATTCTCATGGCAAAAAAAATATTATGATGACCGGCTGGCAATTTAAACCTAATGTTCGATCAGATAACGACTGCATTATTTTAAAACTATCAGTCAATGTGGAATGTTTATCAAAAGCTGAGCAACAAACACAAACCGACTTGACTCAGGCCGGCTCTCTTTTGCCTTGGGTAAAATCAGGTTATCAAGAAAAACAAGCACAAGCCGCCATGTATGATATGTTTATGGGCACAGATGGCACTATGGCGATTGAGTTTAATGATAAAGAAATCGTACAACAACGGATTAGTGATAGCACTTTGCTTGATGAGCTTGTTAAGACTATTGAAATTGGTGAACGAGAATGGGTTTATTTTCAGGTCGGTAGTGATATGTACTACTATACGCCATTAGCAAAAGAAGACGCTTTGTGTTTTCGTTACACTTTGACCAATTTTGAAGGCTTTTCGTTACCGTTAGACAAGTCTATAAACGACGACCAACTCGCCAGCATTAATCTTTTTATAATGGCAATGTTAAATTCAGTTAACCTTTTACCATCACAACGTTTAAAAAAGTTTTTAAAAATAAAGGGATTAAAACTCGGTAATTATGTTATCCATTGAATTCTGCTTTTTGAAACTCAAAATAAAATCAGGAAAACTGGAATCTAGCCTAATCATTTCTTTTCACACTTTTTGAGATTCTCACCCTCAGCTCTGGAGTTCTATTTTACTCAATTATTCATTTTTAGGCTCTCCCCCCTAGTCCCATTTAAAAAAATAATGATCTGAATACTCCAATAACTCTACCAATATGTAGCCAATAAATTAATGCAGAAACTCATTGACTATCCGCTCTAGAGATCAATATCTGAAAAATTTATCCCTTTAAGTCGAGACTTTATCTAAGACTAAACGCGTTAAATATTCATAAGATGCCGGCCAACTTGGTGGATAAAGCTCAAAAATCAACCACCCTTTACTCCTTTACCAAACTAACCTTTTCAGCATAGAATGAACATCTCAATGCTTATTAACAATCAATTTAATATATGCTACTTATTGTATTTAAAAGTTTTGCTAATGAGATATGTGTCAATCAATTCTTGATACTAATAACATTCAATAAAATTGATAAAACTTAATGAATAAAATAAAAAGAGCCATTAACTTTTTAAAAAGGCATGGCATAGTGAATTTAAGCAAAGAACTTAGCTATAGATTATATGATAAGTACTATGAAAATAAGCTGGCCATTGAAACTCAACGATTAGTTAAAAAATCGAACCTAGATATCACCAATGAAGATGCTGTTGAATATTCTCCCATAGGTTATAAAGCCGTTTTATCTATATTTAAAAAGCTACCTCAACCCATTGAGCAAAATGTTATATTAGATTATGGCTCGGGCAAAGGAAGAGTAATTAGCCTTGCCGCAGCCTGTGGCTTTAAAAAAGTAATTGGTATTGAGTTATCGAAACGATTATCAGAAATTGCTGCCAATAATATTCTCAATATGAATAACCGAAAAACTCAAGATGTATCAATACTTAATATTGACGCAACCACTTATACGATTCCATCAGATGTAAATGTGATCTATTTTTTTAACCCTTTTAGAGGTGAAACACTGAGCAAGGTCGTTAGTAATATCAAACAATCTTATGAAAATAAACCAAGAGAAATTTATATTATTTTCTTTAATAACGAACATTTTGAATCGCTAATAGATATGAGTGATATGAATAAAATCTATGAAAAAAACTTCTCTCAGGATTATAACTGTGGCTTATATCGAATCAATGCTTAACTTTGATAAACATTAAATATTTCGGCTTCGCATTAGCACAGCTTAATTAATTTGTTACAGTCGCTTGTTTTTATTTTTGGTCAATTGACTATACTCTAATTAATTTGAATTTAACCCCAATTATTGTGTGAGTATTAATAATGACAAAACTCTCAATTTTCCGTAGTTTAGCCAGTATAGGTGTAGTTTCATGTCTTGTAACATCAGCTTATGCTGGTAATCAAGCCAGTGATTCAGAATGGTCATCTCAACAAATCAATAGCATATTAGATAATACCATAGTGTTAGATTTTGCCCCCGACATTAGCCATTTATCTAAAAATGAGCGGCTAGCGCTAGAACATCTTAAAAAAGCGGGTGAAATTATTCATGATATTTATCTGAAAGCACAGCACAAACAAGCACTAGCGACTCGGTCAAAATTAACAAAACGAGCCGCTAAGGGCGATAAAAAGGCAAAGGATTTGCTGAAACTTTATCGAATATTTAAAGGGCCTATTGCGAGTACATTAGAAAATAAGCATGAAGCATTTGCTCATGTTGCACCGGAAGTACCAGGCAAAAATCGATATCCCTGGGGAATCACCAAACAAGAAGTCAGTCAATTTTTAGCAAAATACCCCGAAGAAAAAGATAGCATACTCCATGTTAGAACATTGGTTCGGAAGAATACGACCGCTAATATCAAGCAAGACTTATCAACATTAACTCGTTACCCTACTCTAGACATTCTACATCCCGGTTTAAAAAATAAGTTAACTCAATTAAATAAGAGTCAAAAATCACTCTATGCAATCCCCTATTCTATTGCTTATGCCGATCAGTTAATGCAAGTTTATTATGAACTTTTTAAAGCCAGTGATGCTATTCGGTCTGAAGATAGAGATTTTGCAGACTATTTAGAAAATCGCGCAAGAGATTTATTATCTGATAATTATGAAAGTGGCGATGCCGCTTGGATTACTGGTAGCTTTGGTAACATAAATGCTCAAATAGGTTCGTATGAAACTTACGATGATGCATTGTTTAGTACCAAATCATCTTTCTCAATGAGTATATTGATCAAAGATAGAAAGCGTAGTGAAGAACTTCAACAAGCAATTGGAGGCTTACAAGCGTTGGAAAATAGTTTACCTTATAATAACCACAAAACGGTGCGCAGCAATATTCCATTAGGCGTTTACAATGTTTTAATTGATTATGCGCAATCAAGAGGCACCAATACGGCTTCGATTTTACCAAATGAAAGCCATTTAACCCGCAAGTACGGACGAGTTATTTTATTAAGGTATAACGTACTAACTTCACCTGAAATCTTTTCTATTGCTAAATCACTTTGGGATACAGTAATGGCAGATGAGTTTGACTCTCACTTAACGATTCAGAGTAATTTTAAACGAACTTTGTGGCATGAAATTGGCCACTACATGGGCCCCGCCGTTGATAAAAAAGGAAGAACTTTTGATATCGCTTTAGAAAATAATCAAAATTTATTAGAGGAAATGAAGTCTGATTTAGTTTCTTTATTTTCAGCCGATTTATTACATAAAAAAGGTCATCATACTGATCAAGATTTACAAGCGATTTATGCCGGTGGAATTGCAAGAACCTTATTGACCAATAAACCTAGGCGTAGTCAGTCTTATGGTACGATGAAACTAATGACAATGAATTTCTTTTTGGAGCATGGCGCTATCTCATTTAATCGTGATAAAGCAGAGTTATCAATTGATTATAAAGCTTATCCCAAAGCCGTTAAAAAACTCTTAAAAAAATTACTTGATTTACAGTACCAAGGAGATAAAGCAGAAGCCGATCGTTTTATTGATCAGTATACTAATTGGGATACAAACCTACATGAAGTACTGGCTCAAAAAATGAAAAAACAAAAACAACCTCGTTATCGATTGGTTAAATATAAAACCTTGGGTGAATAAAGGAACGATAACAAGTTAATCTACTTTGCTAACGTTAGATTTTTATAGTCCAAGTTCTAGCGTTAGTTTGAATTGTAGTTAATAAAGTAAAAGGTCAAAGCCAAGTCGTTAAAAGCAAGATAATGGCGCGCTCGACAGGAGTCGAACCTGTTACCTGCCCCTTAGGAGGGGGCCGCTCTATCCAAGTGAGCTACGAGCGCTAAGATGACAAATTAATCGCTTTAAAAGATAAGGTCAGATTCTAGCAAGTTTTACCTTGTAAAATAAACTATTGATGATTATTTTTAATTGGATCCCGTTAAGTTTTTTAAACAAACAAGTTAAGTTGTTTATTAATTGTTCAATTTGAGTGAATAAACACTGTAATTTATCTTAATAGCGGTATCACTTAGTACAACTCTCTTATGGCCTCAGGTATAATCTACCGCCTGATCGCAGACTTTACTCAATAGCATCAATGAGTTTATTACTTCAAAAGACTAATCAACAGCTAATAGAAAAACCAGGCTACACCAATCATTTTAGCCAAGTTCACGGTAGCTCGTTTGCCCTAACAATTGCTAATACCGCAAGGGATTACAATGGGATTTTAATGGTGTTGCTCCCAGATGCAGCCAGCACTCAGCCACTGAAAAAAGAAATTGAGTTTTATCTCGATAATTCAACAGCTATCCCTGTAATTACGTTACCTGATTGGGAAACGTTACCGTATGACTATTTTTCACCGCATCAAGATATTGTTTCGGAAAGACTGCAAACGCTCTTTCAACTCCCTCAGCTAAATAAAGGTATTCTATTATTACCTGTATCTTCAGCACTGCAACGTTTACCTTCTCGTCAATATATCGAACAACAGTGTTTACTTTTAGAAATTGGGCAAACCATTAATATGGACACGCTAAGGCATAACTTAAATAATAATGGTTATGCGCTAGTCGCCAATGTTATGGAACATGGAGAGTTTGCTGTTAGAGGTTCAATTATTGACCTATTTCCCATGGGTTCAAAACAACCGATTAGAATTGAGTTATTTGATGATGAAGTAGAATCTCTTCGCTTTTTTGATACAGAAACACAATTAACAACGGAAAAAGTTAATCAAATTAATTTATTGCCAGCAAGAGAATATCCAACTGACGAACAAGCAATTTCTACATTTAGAAAAAATTGGCGTTCAACTTTTGATACCAACATACGAGAAGCTGCCATTTATCGAGATGTTAGCAACGGTATTTTTACCGCAGGTATTGAATATTATTTACCCTTATTTTTCCAAGAACTATCAACACTATTTGATTTTATTGATTGTAAAAATTTATTAGTGGTTCACCAAGAAAAACTCAACAATCCGATACAATCTTTTTGGAAAGAGCTGACAGAAAGATATGAACAATACAGTCATGATATTGAACGTCCTATTGTTGCTCCATTAAGTCTATTTATGAATGAAGACGAGTTGTTTTCACAAATAAAAAATTATCCTTCGCTAGCATTGACCTCATCGGATAACGCTCAGTCATCACCTATGATGTTTTCTCCTTGCCCAAATGTACAAGTCGATCATAAAGCCAATGAACCATTACAAAATTTAAAACAGCTATTAGAGCAACACCATAAAGTTTTAATTTGTGCGGAGTCATCTGGACGACAAGAAGTACTTAGAGAATTACTCAATAAAAATAAAATCACTATAAAAACAATAAAAAGCTGGCATGAATTTATTACTATGCCAACAGCCATTGCTTTAACAACCGCTCCGCTTATGCAAGGTTTTGCGGTTGATGGGCATTTAATTATTTGTGAAAGTAATTTATTTGGCAGCCAAGTTCTTCAGTCTCGTAGACGCCAAGATAAAAGTATTTCTCCCGATCAGTTAATTCACAGTTTGGCAGAATTAAAAACTGGCGATCCGGTTGTACATGTTGATCAAGGTGTTGGCCGTTATTTAGGTTTACAAACCATTGATGCTGGCGGAACCGTTAGTGAATTTTTGACTTTGGAATATTCTGGAGGCGATAAACTTTATGTTCCTGTTCAATCATTACATTTAATTCATCGATTTTCTGGCAGTAACCCTGAAACAGCCCCCTGGCATAAACTAGGTACTGAAACCTGGAGCAAAGCTAAAACAAAAGCGCTTGAAAAAGCCCGTGATACTGCGGCTGAATTATTAGATTTATATGCAAGAAGAGCAGCTGAAAAAGGAATTGTGCATAAACTGAATCAAATAGATTATGAAAAATTTTCTTCAGAGTTTCAGTTTGAAGCAACGCCCGATCAAAAAAATGCAATTGATGCTGTCGTTAATGATATGAAGGCCAGTACACCAATGGATCGTTTAATTTGTGGTGATGTTGGCTTTGGTAAAACCGAAGTTGCTATGCGAGCAGCCTACATTGCTATTCAAAGTGGAATGCAAGTAGCCATGCTAGTCCCGACGACACTATTGGCACAACAACACTTTAATTCATTTCAAGATCGTTTTTCTCAATGGCCTGTTAACATTGGCGTTTTGTCTCGTTTTCAGACTAAAAAAGAACAAGAAACTGTATTAGCTCAGCTAGAAGCTGGTCAGATAGATATTATTATTGGTACACATCGATTATTGATGGGACAACCCAAATTTAACAATCTTGGGTTGCTGTTAATCGATGAAGAACATCGCTTTGGTGTGCGACAAAAAGAGGTACTGAAATCTTTTAGAGCCAAAGTCGATATTTTAACTTTAACCGCAACACCGATCCCAAGAACTCTAAATATGTCGATGTCGGGCATGCGTGATTTATCGATTATTGCTACCCCTCCAGCCAAAAGGTTAGCGATTAAAACTTTTGTCAGACAACATAATACGCCTTTAATCAAAGAAGCGATTCAGCGGGAAGTAAGACGAGGTGGACAAGTTTATTATCTTCATAATGCTGTTGACTCTATTGAGCGAGTAGCGAATGAAATTCGGGAATTGATGCCTGAAATTCATGTCGCAGTCGCTCATGGACAAATGCGAGAGCGAGAACTTGAAGAAGTGATGAAACAGTTTTATCACCAACGATTTCATGTATTAGTTTGCACAACTATTATTGAGACAGGTATAGATGTACCAACCGCTAATACAATCATTATGGATAGAGCTGATAAGCTAGGTCTTGCCCAACTTCACCAACTAAGAGGTCGAGTCGGACGTTCACATCACCAAGCCTATGCTTATTTACTAACGCCTAATCCTAAAACAATTACCAAAGATGCTAAGAAAAGGCTTGAAGCTATCGAAAACTTAGAAGATTTAGGAGCTGGATTTATATTAGCAACTCATGATTTAGAAATTCGTGGCGCAGGTGAACTATTAGGTGATGAACAAAGTGGGCATATGCAAACTATTGGTTTTAGTTTATATATGGAGTTACTTGATCGTGCTGTAGAGTCGTTAAAAAGTGGGCAAGAACCTTCTCTAAAAATGACTCAAGATGAACAAACAGAAGTTAACCTAGGTGAGTCGGCATTGTTACCAGAGAGCTTTATTCCTGACGTGGGCTTACGCCTCTCATTATACAAACGCATTGCCAATGCAAAAAATTCAAAAGCTTTAAGAGACTTACAAGTTGAACTAATCGATCGCTTTGGTTTATTGCCCGAGCCAGCCAAAGCGTTATTTAGTTCAACGGAGTTAAAATTAAGACTATCAGCAATGGGAATATCTAAGCTTGATGCCAATAAACACTCGATTTCTTTAGATTTTATTGCCGAACCTAAGATTGATACAACCAAGTTAATACAGTTAATTCAACAAAATCCTAGCAAATATAAGCTAGAGAAAGGAACAAGGCTCAAAGTGGTGAGTCAAAATGAAACCATTGAACAAAGAAAACAACAGATCGATTCTTTGATTGAAACATTGGGTGGCTAAGGGTTAGTATGCAAAAAACAATTGAGTTAATCGATAAAAAGACATATTTGATGATGCTTATGAATAAATTTAAATTAGCAGTTATATCTGGAATTATCGCTTTTAATAGCTATACTGCCATCGCAGATACAACAGTTGCCGAAGAGCCTCGCTGGTTTGAAGTAGAGATAATAGTATTTAAATCAACAAGTAACGGTGGGCTATTTGAGGAATCCTGGCGAAAAGACACACAATTGACGCAAGCAGAAAACCTGATTGATTTTGTCCAACCTTTTGATCAAATATCTCTTAATGATATTAAAAATACAGAAGACACTACAGTAGTGGTAAACAATCAGCAAAATATTTCAAATGTGTCACAAATTTCGACACAAGAAACAACGGTACAGTCTACAATTAACGAGCCCCCTTTTATATTGCTCCCAGATGAATCTCGGCAATTGCTCAATGAAGCGAAAAGCCTTGGGAGACACCCTGACTATCATGTTTTATTACATCAGGCATGGCGTCAACCAGTACTGAATTCAAGAGAAGCTCCACATATTAGAATAGCAGGCGGCAAAGATTTTAGTGCTGAATATCAATATGATGGTAGTAAAGTTTCTATACACTCTTATTCAGAAGAAGCTATCCAAGAGCCAACAACTATGGACAGTAATGAGCCTAACACCATTACTGCCAATACTCAAAATAGTCCCAGTAGTCAGTTATCTAATCATTCATCACTGACAACAAGCGATAAACAATCTTTAACTTCAACTGATCAATTAAATGACTCAAATCTACTCGTTAAGTTTGTCCGAAAACCTTGGGTTCCAGAGCTAGATGGTGATATTAAAGTTTACCTTAATCGGTATTTGCATGTTAAAACTAATTTATATTTGCGCAGACCTGATAAAGAAGAAGTTGAAGTCATTAATTTAGAAATGCTGAAGGATCAAATTTATCCTACTATGGATCGTTCAACAACGTTAACCCCTCAAACGCTTCAATCGACCAATAATGAGCAGAGCACCAATCAGTCTACCAACGGATTAGATAACCTTTTAGCTGGTAATAATCAGTTAACAAGTTCTTCTGCCCAACAAACAGAGTTATTAACACAGTCCAAAAAGTCTCAATTTTCGTGGGAAATCGATGATAATTTTTTAGAAACAGAATCAGAAAAACTATATATTGAGAGACTATTTAATTACTCTTTAAAACAATCTCGAAAAATTAAAAGTGGAGAGCTTCACTTTTTTGATCACCCATTAATCGGTGTACTAATCATGATTAGGCCCTATACCATTGAGCCTGCTAACCCTCAAGATTTACCAACACTATCATCGTCATTCTAATAGATTGATATAAGTTTAAACTTTTAACTAAGCATTATATTCATAGTTAATAATTAAAGCCTAAATTTTGGAGTAAATAATGGACAAAATTGTTGTATTAGGAAGCGGTATGATTGGCAGCGCTATCGCCTTAGATCTAGCAACAAACTACCAAGTGACGGCAATTGATAAAAATAAAAAAGCCCTTAATCAGTTGGCAAAAGTTAACAAAAATATCAATACTGTTTTTTTTGATTTACAAGAAGCGGATAATTATGAAGAAATTTTAGCTCCCTATGAGTTGGTACTTTGTGCTGTTCCTGGCTTTATGGGGTTTGAAACATTAAAGAAAATTTTACAGGCAAAAAAAAATGTTATTGATATTTCTTTTTTTCCTGAAAATTGTTTTGACCTAGACTATTTAGCCAAAAAGAATAATGTTTATGCTGTGGTTGACTGCGGCGTAGCACCCGGTATGGATAATATAATTTTAGGTTACATGGACACAAAAATAGAAGTCAAAAGTTTTGAATGTTTAGTTGGAGGCTTGCCTAGCAAACGCGAGTGGCCATTTAACTATAAAGCCCCCTTTTCACCGGTAGATGTCATAGAAGAATATACCAGACCAGCTCGTTACGTTGAAAATGGCGAATTGGTGATCAGAGAACCTTTGTCTGATTGTGAATTAATGGAAATAAAGCGTGTTGGCACACTAGAAGCTTTTAATACTGATGGCTTAAGGACTTTAATCGAAACCATGGATCATATTCCATATATGAAGGAAAAAACGCTACGCTATCCCGGCCATGCTGAATATATAAAAGTATTACAAAAATCAGGGTTCTTTTCTGAGGAGCCAATTGAGATTGATGGCTTGCCCTTTAGACCTATAGATGTAACAGCAAAAATATTAGAGGATAACTGGAAGCTAAAAAATTCCGATGAAGAATTTACAGTGGTAAGAATCACAATAGAAGGTGAAGAAAATGGTAAGAAGCGCCAGTATATTTATCGTTTGCTTGACAAAGGGTGTGAACAAACAAAAACCTCATCAATGGCAAGAACAACTGGCTATACTGCAACTGCTATCGCTAATTTCACTCTCAATAATAAATTAGAACCAGGCGTATTTGCACCAGAATCTTTAGGTGCTATTGAAGGTGCTTATCAATTTATATTAGACTATTTGAAACAGCGTAACGTAGATTATAGAATTGAACAATTTACACTTGAATAAGTTTAAAAACAAAGAATGTTAATTAATTTTTACTTAATAATAGGTTTATAACAATGGCTGAAATTCGTCAAATACCAGAACAACAACTAGCAGAAATAAAAGATAACTTTCAATTTTTTGATCGTGATGGCAATGGTGAAATTGATGAAGCTGAATTCACCCAGTTATTACAAGTCATTTCTCCTTCAACTTCTGCTGAGCAAGGCGCAGAAGGTTTTTCTATTGTGGATGAGAACAATGACGGCCATATTGATTTAGAAGAGTTTATAGCCTGGTGGCAAACTTGTTGGTGGGAATATTAATTAATGATATTAAATTGCCTACCAAAAGTTTTTTGGTAGGCACAATTCAATGACTAAATACTTAAACCTGAATTTTTCCACAGGTTTTCATCTCTATGTATTTGTGATAAAGCTTCGGCTTTTTCGATTAATTCTTTAACTACTTTTTCTTGAGTTTCTTTATCACCCATTTGCTTTCCTTCAGCAATAGCCTCCTCTATTCTGGCTGCTTTTAAGTGCCAGGACATTGAAAAATACCGGGTTACATCACGCTCATCTTTAGCGACTTTTACAGGAGCGATATCTGTTGGTAACTCACCACTTATCACCCAATAATCTTCACCTTTAGTTTTTGAAATGATATACCAAATACCAACTAATGGCGGCATAGAGAGACATTTTTCTTTTTTAAAATCTTTGATTTGAATCCCTTTAGAAAAACAAAATTTTTGAATTTTTACGAGTTCTTTTTGGCTCCACTGATTAAATTTTTCCTGTTTATCTATACTCTCTTCTGGTGCAACCTGTGGTGCTTCTTTAACGGTCATATACTAAGGTCCTTTATGGTGTTGTACTATCAAACTAGATACTTGAAAATAAAAGTAGATACTTAAAAGTAGTCTAATTTTGAATCTCTAACTAAAAAATTGGGCATAAACTAAGGGATTTTTTTTATTTGTTCAAGGTAATTTAATTAAAAACACCCTAATCGTTTTAAGCCCTGCCATTTTAAATCCATTTATATATAACCAGTTTATCCATTATTTCCACTCTATATCTCTAAGCCGTAACGTCCTATCATTTTAATCGTCTAAATGTGCAATAATTAGCTTTTATTTGAATAAATTTGTAATTAATTATTTATATTTCGCTTCGCAGCAACCTCAATGTTTACAGGCTATTTCATGAGTAAATATACTGGCAATTCATTAAAAGCAATGGTATCTTTGCGCCTCATTTTCCATCTGCAAACGTAGATATTTAAGTGAAGACTTTATAATGTTACATACGACACCTACCCTCTTAAGTAATTAGGCCGAGTTATTAACTTTATAATCGACTGATTTTAATCGTATTTAATAGGTTATTGAGATTAAAATTATTAATGTCGCCAGTACTTAAATACCACTTTAACTTAGAGAGGAACCAAATGGATATTCTAGCTGAACTAGGAATAAAACCGATAAATTCAGGCGCTTGTTGGGGAGTCAATCAATGGTCAGACACCCAATCCGAAATAATTACATCCTTTAGCCCAGCCAATGGTGAAGAAATTGCCAAGGTATATGCGGCTTCTGAACAAGATTATGAAACAATTATTAATAATGCAGAAGAGGCCTTTCTTGAATGGCGAGCTATACCCGCTCCAATTCGAGGTGAGCTTGTTCGCAAAATGGGTGATGCACTCAGAGCAAAAAAAGATGCATTAGGCAGCCTCGTTTCTTTAGAAATGGGAAAGAGCAAAGCAGAAGGTGACGGCGAAGTTCAAGAAATGATTGATATGGCAGATTTTTCTGTCGGTCAATCGCGCATGCTTTATGGCAAAATGATGCATTCAGAACGCCCACAACACAGAATGTATGAACAATGGCAACCATTAGGCTTAGTCGGCGTAATATCGGCATTTAACTTTCCTGTTGCTGTTTGGTCATGGAACGCCTTTATTGCCGCTATTTGTGGCAATATCACTATTTGGAAGCCAAGTCCTAAAACCCCACTAACAGCTATTGCGGTACAAAATATTTGTAACGAAGTTCTAACCGAATCTGGTTATAAACCTATTTTTTATCTGTTTGTTGATGGCCAGTCAAACCAATTAGCTGAACGCTTTATTGATGACAAAAGAGTCAAAAAACTCTCTTTTACTGGTTCTTCTGTGGTTGGAAAAATGGTTGGTGTTAGAGTGGCAGAAAGAATGGGCAAAAGTTTACTTGAACTAGCAGGTAATAACGCGCTTATTCTAGATGAAACAGCTAATTTAGAACACGCTATTCCTGCGGTAGCATTTGGCGCTGTTGGCACAGCGGGTCAACGTTGTACAACAACCAGACGTTTAATTGTACATGAATCTATTGTTGATAAGGTTGTCGATGTTTTAGTCAATGCTTATAAACAAGTTACCATTGGCGATCCTCTCGATACTAATAACTTGATGGGGCCACTAATCGATGAAACTGCCGTAGCAAATTTTGAAGCCACCATTCAAAAAGCTAAAGAACAAGGCGGTGATATTCTTTTTGGTGGTTCTAAAATCGATCGTCCAGGGTTTTATGTTGAGCCCACTATTATTCGTGCAGAAAATCATTGGGAAGTAGTACAAAGTGAAACCTTTGCCCCCATTTTATATGTTATGACATTTAAAACAATTGAAGAAGCAATAGAAATTAATAACGGTGTTCGCCAAGGGTTATCTTCGGCAATCTTTACCCAAAACCTTAATAATGCAGAAAAGTTCCTATCTTATGCTGGCAGTGATTGTGGTATTGCTAATGTTAATATTGGCACTTCAGGCGCAGAAATTGGCGGAGCATTTGGTGGAGAAAAAGATACTGGTGGTGGTAGAGAAGCTGGCTCTGATTCATGGAAAGCTTATATGCGAAGACAAACTAACACTATTTTCTGGGGTGACAAACCAACTCTAGCACAAGGCATTACTTTTAACATTGGTTAAACAATGTAAATAAAAACAAACCAATAAAACAATAAACTAAGCGACTAAGCCAATTTAGTCGCTGCTTTTAGAATAATCTCATCAGGAGAAACACATGGCGGTATTTAATTTACGTGCATATGATGATCACGAGCAAGTTGTTTTTTGTCGTGACAAAGACTCTGGTCTGAGTGCAATTATTTGTGTTCATTCCACAGCCCTTGGCCCAGCAGTTGGCGGTTGTCGAATGTGGGAATATAATTCAGATGAAGGTGCGTTAATTGATGCATTACGCCTTTCTCGTGGCATGAGCTACAAGAATGCGATGGCCGGCTTAAATATGGGGGGTGGTAAATCAGTAATCATTGGCAACCCTAAGACCATGAAATCTGATGCATTATTTGAAGCATTTGGCTCATTTTTAAACAAATTGAATGGTTCTTATTATTCAGCCGAAGACGTTGGTATTAATACTGGTGATATGGCCATTGTTCATCGTAAAACAGATTATGTATTGGGTCTTGAAGGTCGTAGTGGCGACCCTTCTCCACTTACCGCTTTTGGTGTTTATCAAGGTATGAAGGCTGCAGTTAAACATAAATTAGGCAGAGATAGTCTAGAGGGTGTAAAAGTCGCAGTACAAGGACTTGGCCATGTTGGCTATTATTTATGTGAACACCTCCGATCGGAAGGTGCAGAGCTATTCGTCACAGATATTCATAAAGAATCAATCGATCGTGTGGTTGATAATTTAGGTGCCACGGCAGTTGATAAAGATGAAATTTATGCACAAAACGTTGATGTTTACGCACCTTGTGCGTTGGGTGCAACTATCAATGATGCAACCATTCCTCAATTACAGTGTTCAATCGTTGCAGGTGCTGCTAACAATCAACTTGCAGAAGATCGACACGGCGAAGTTTTAAAACAGAAAGGCATTTTGTATTCTCCAGATTATGTCATTAATGCTGGTGGGATCATTAATATTTCTTTTGAACAAAATGGTGGTGAGTATAATAAACAAGACTCGCTTGATAAGGTTGGCGCAATCTATGGCACATTGTCAGAAATTTTCCAAGCAGCTGAAACTGATGGTAAAACAACGAATTTAGTTGCCGATGAGTTGGCCAGAAAAAAAATAGAAGACGCAAAAAACAATTCATAAAAATTATAGATTAGGTGCGAGGCAAAAATTTAAGTTAATTGCTTGCTTCGTACTTTTTCTCGATTGCTACTTTCTTATCACCAATATTCAACTGCAACTTTCATTTCAATCATCAAACTTTTTCTATAATTTCCATAACCATGGTTAATGCTTGAGTAACCGTTTGTTGCCTGACTTGCTCCCTATTTCCCGTGAAGTGATACTGCTTACAATGAGTTTTACCAGCTAAACACGTAGCAATACATACAGTACCAACAGGCTTTTCTTTAGAGCCGCCATCAGGACCTGCAATACCACTCACCGCAACACTCACACATTGCTCAAAATATTGTTGAGCGCCAAGTGCCATTGCTTCTGCAACCTGCACTGACACAGCGCCGTACTTTTCTATCATTGTGGCAGGAACATCTGCTAAGCGTGTTTTGCTTTCATTAGTATAAGTAATTAACCCGCCCGCAAACCATTGAGAGCTTCCAGCTTGATCGGTTAATGCTTTACCTATCCATCCTCCAGTACAAGACTCGACTGTTACTACTTTAAGTTGTTTAAAAATCAAACGAACCGACAGTTGAGAAACTAGTTGCTGCATGGCGTATCTCCTATTTATGCGAACAATTCTATTTGGTTTATAAAGTATTTCTAGTAAAATCCTAACCCAAACTTGGTTAATTAAAACTTCTGTTATATTTTAAACTGTTTTTCAGGATTATTTTTGAATAAATCAACACATACACCAATGATGCAGCAGTATTTGGATATAAAGTTAGAATATCCAGATATTTTACTCTTTTATCGTATGGGCGATTTTTATGAGCTCTTTTTTGATGATGCGCATAAAGCCGCAGACTGGCTTGGTATTACACTAACTCATAGGGGCAAAAGTAATGGTGATCCAATTCCAATGGCTGGTGTTCCCTACCATGCAGTTGATAATTATCTGGCAAGATTGGTTAAACAAGGAAAGTCTGTTGCTATATGTGAACAAATAGGCGACCCTGCAACGAGTAAAGGACCTGTTGAAAGAAAGGTTGTTAGAGTTATTACACCTGGTACGCTTAGCGAAGATAGTCTTTTAGACTCTTACCAAGAAAATTTACTCGTTGCTATTTATCACTTTAAAAAAAGCAAGCAAAAAGAAAAATATGGTATTGCCTGGATTGACTTAGCTGGTGGTGAATTTTACTGTAACCAGTTTGCAGATGAAGCGCAACTGTTGAGCGAACTCGCTCGCTTAAATCCGGCAGAAATACTTGCTGACGAACATTACTCAGTGTTGTTATCCGGTAAAAATTATACCTTAAAACTGCAAGAAGACTGGCAATTCGATTATCAGCAAAATTATCAAGGACTATTAAAACACTTTCGAGTTAAAAACCTCGATGGTTTTGGATGCGATAACTCTCAAGCAGCGATTTGTGCTGCTGGCGCAGCGCTCAATTATGCCAAATTAACTCAACAAAGTTTACTTAGTCATTTAAACCGCATTAGAGCCTTTGATAGTCAACAAATATTACATTTAAATAGTCACACTCGTAAACATCTTGAAATTAGCGAAAACCTTTTCGGTGAACAAGAAAAATCGCTTTTCAATGTTATCAACCGGACAAAAACAGCAATGGGATGTCGTTTATTAAAAAACTGGCTCCACGCGCCCTTAATCAATAAAAAGGCGATTGAAGCACGCCTTGATGTAGTGACTGAATTAATCAATTCTCAAGATTTACAAACATTAAGAAGTATTCTTACCCCAGTTAAAGACATGCAACGAATTTTAACACGCATTGCTTTAAATACCTGTCGTCCTAGAGACTTAACAGGTTTAAAAGAAAGCCTTACTATTTTACCTGATTTACGCCACTGGTTGGCAGCACAAAATACACCGCTTTTAACTCAACTAGGCAAAGACCTGCCTGAACACAGCGATACTCACGAATTATTATCATCTGCTATTTTTGATAACCCTCCTGTTGTTTTACGAGATGGTAATGTAATTCGTGACGGTTATAATAAAGAATTAGATGAGTTGCGTTATTTATCAAATAATGCAAGCAGCCTGCTCAGTGATATGGAAGAAAGAGAGCGAGAAGCCACAGGAATTAATACTTTAAAAGTCGGTTATAACAAAGTTCATGGATTCTATATTGAAATATCAAAAGCTCAGTCAGACAATGCACCGATTAGTTATACACGTCGACAAACACTTAAAAATGCCGAACGTTTTATTACACCAGAGCTCAAAGTATTAGAAGAGAAAGTGTTATCAAGCCAATCAAAAGCACTGGCATTAGAAAAGCAGTTATATCAGCATTTGGTAGAATCTTTATTACCTTCTGTAGAAGCACTACAACAAACAGCAAGCCAAATCGCCCGCTTAGATGTACTACAAAGCTATGCAGAAATTGCAGAACAAGCAAACTACGTTAGGCCAACAATCAACAATAAGGGGGGGCTAAATATTATTCATGGACGTCATCCTGTTGTTGAAGCTTTTCAACAAGATCCCTTCATCCCTAACGATGTATTAATTAATCAAGAACATAAAAGTTTGATTATCACAGGCCCTAACATGGGAGGAAAGTCAACTTATATGCGTATGACTGCAATTATTGCATTGCTCGCACATGCAGGCTGTTATGTTCCAGCAGCTGAAGCAGAAATAGGTATCCTTGATTCAATTTATACCCGTATAGGCGCTTCGGATGATTTATCGGGCGGGCGCTCTACTTTTATGGTAGAAATGAGTGAAACAGCTAACATACTTAATAATGCAACTGAAAATAGTCTGGTCATATTAGACGAAGTAGGCCGTGGGACCAGTACTTATGATGGTCTTGCTCTTGCGTGGTCAACGCTGGATTATCTATCAAAAGAGATTAATCCACTCACTTTGTTTGCCACTCATTACTTCGAGTTAACTAAAATAACTCAATCAAACCCTAACATTAAAAACTTACACTTTGGTGCGATCCAGCACGGCAACAAACTGGTGCTGGATCATCAAATTCACGAAGGCCCTACAAGTAAAAGTTATGGAATACACGTTGCTAGACTTGCAGGTGTTCCCCATGCCGTTACCTTACTAGCAACTAATTATCAAAAACATTTAGAACAAGGTAAACATCATGATAGCAACGAACCTCTTTCAACCGATTCACACCAACAAGTTGATATGTTTAGCCACCCAGAAACAGATGCAAGGTTGGAGTTACTTGAGTCAATTAATGCTGACGAGCTTTCTCCTAAACAGGCACTTGACTTAATCTATACTTTAACCCAACCCCATTAATTTTATATGAATTTAATCGTTAACGGGTTCACCCTGTGCTGTTTATTCGATAGAATACGCGCCAGATAGAACCCGCTGAATTTATCGATATTCTGGAGAACCCAATGGCATTTGTAGTGACCGATAACTGTATTTTATGTAAATACACAGATTGTGTAGAGGTTTGCCCTGTCGACTGTTTTTATGAAGGTCCAAACTTTTTAGTCATTGATCCTGATGAATGCATTGATTGTGCATTATGTGAGCCTGAATGCCCTGCCGAGGCAATTTTTGAAGAAGATGATGTACCGGCTGATCAAAAGCAATTTATTGAGTTAAATGCAGAATTGGCCCAAAACTGGGAAAATATTGTTGAAAAGAAGGAACCTTTACCTGAAGCAGAAAAATGGGATGGAGTGAAAGAAAAACTGAAGTATTTGGAGAAATAGCCCTACTCTTTTTCATAACAATAAACAAATTCATGATTAATCTTTGATCTAAGTCAGCCAACTTAGGTCAACGCCTCAATACAATGCGCTGAATACTTATCTTATTCACCAGTTAATTATGTCACTACCTATTGTTGTTCATCAATTAATAAAAACAAAAGCTTCATTTATTAGTCGTCATTTAACGCCCGACAAACTGGCAAAAATATCAACGCTATTACCCTTTAGTTTTAACAAAAAATTGATTGAAATAACACTCAATACCATTCTTAAAGAGCAAATTATTGATAACTGTTTTGACTTTTTAACCAATAAAATTGTGCTTATCAATATTAAAGACGCTGATTTAAATATTGGCCTTAGTTTTTCACATAAAAAACTGGTATGTCTATACTTTAGCCAATTAAAACAAATCGCTGACGCCGAGTTATCAATCAACACGCCAGACGCAATCTGCTTAATGCTTCAAGAAAAAGATCCTGATACGCTGTTTTTTCAAAGGAAACTAAGTATTAATGGTGATACTGAATTAGCACATCAGCTGAAAAACACAATCGATGCGTTTGATCCAGAAACAATGCCTAAACTACTCAAGTTGCTTTTAGGCAAACAAGTCAATACCTAATAAATTACCAATTTCTTCTCTTTGAATAAGTTGTTGGTTGATTTGATACTGCTGGACTGGGGGCTGATTACTCGGGCTGCGGGTAAAGGAGTCTGATGGTTGAGAATTACTTTCGAGCTTTTGTATCAGAGTGTTAGATGGCGGTATTTTATTGACTCTCTGATCAGTTGTATTCTGCTCATTTTGATTTAGGGCATTATCAGCCCTACCCGCTAACCCATTATGAAATTTTTGGCTAGATTCTGGACGTCTTAACTCAAAGTAAGATTGTGGGATAGTGCTAGTAACTTTCATCGTACAAGTAATTGGTTCCTTTTCCTGTTGTAATTATAGTTTAATTTTTAACCACTTTCTTCTTAGCCACATTATTTCTTAAATAAGTAGGCTGTAATTCTTCGGATTTTAGCAGCAATCCGGCCTTAAAAAAGTTTGATGCCATCACAAAACTAGCACTAGCTCGTGGATATTTATCATCTAAACAGCCCAAAATGTACTGTGAGCCAGTTTTGAGCTGCTGAGGATAAGCCGACCAACCACTGCCAATGGTGATCACCTTAGAAGAATGCCTTTCGCTCATTTGTTTAAAATTAATGAGTTCAGGCGCAATCACTTGCTCTGGGGTCAAAGTTTCAGGAAACCCCTGCTGATTAAGCACAAAATGTCCCAAATAGACTTCTTGCATACGTGCATCGATTGCCGGCCAACAAACTTCGACATCACTACTATCAAATGCTTGTTGTGCCAAATTAGCCAGACTTGATATAGCAATAGCGGGTAGATCGGCTGCAAATGACAAGCCTTGAGCGACTGAAACGGCAATTCTAATACCTGTAAAAGCCCCTGGTCCAACATTACACGCTATCGCATCTAGTTGACTGAGCACTATACCTGACTCTGATAATAACGAGTCTACCATCGGTAGCAAAAGTTGGGCATGTTCTCTGGGAGCAATTTGATAACGCTCTGTCACTTGCTCACCGTTAAGCAAAGCAACTGAACAGGCTTCAGTTGAAGCATCTATCGATAATAATTTAGTCATGAAAACAACTTATGGATTTGACGAAAGCTTATGAGGCAGCATTATATCAGCCAAAAACCGGACAACCAATTCAGAATCTCTTGTTCGTCGCATATCGGGTAAACTATTAATAAAAACTTCACCATAAGACTTACCCACTAAACGTGGATCGCAAATACATATAACACCACGATCATTAACACTACGAATCAACCTTCCACATCCTTGTTTAAGGGAAAGTACAGCTTCTGGTATCTGTAAGTCAAAAAACGGATTGCCTCCGTTCTTTTTACATTCTGCTATTTTAGCATTAAGTATTGGATCATCTGGTGGCGCAAATGGCAACTTATCAATCACCACAAGAATCAGGTGATCGCCAACAACATCGACCCCTTCCCAAAAACTTCCTGTAGCTAATAAAACCGCATTTTCTTCCGTTGTAAACCGTTTTAATAATTCATCTTTACTGGCTTCTCCCTGAACTAAACAGTTAAAGAGTTCCAACGCCTTAAGAGACTCAGCTCCTGTTTTAAGTGCTCTATGACTGGTAAAAAGCACAAAGGTGCGCCCTTGAGCACTTTGTAATAATGGAATAATTGACTCAATGACTTTTTCGGTGTGTTTATAATCACGGGTAGATGGCAGCTGACGAGGTACATATAAAAGAGATTGTTTTGGGTAATCAAATGAAGAAGGTAATAGAAGTGTTTGAATCGCCTCCCAGCCAAGCGCTTGGATATAATGTTCAAAAGAATTATTAACCGTCAATGTAGCCGATGTCATAATCCAGCTTGATTTGGCATATCGTTGTCGACTTTGTTGAAACAAACCAGCCACATTCAGTGGTGTTGTGTGCAACCGAAATCCACTTTTAACGGTCTCGTACCAATTAACTCTGCTAATCTCTTTTTCGTGCTCAGCTTTAAACTGTTTAATAACTTGTTGAAAACTAATTAATCGTTCGAAGCATGATTCTAACACCTTTGTTCGAGTAGAATTAACTTTAACAATATCATAAAGGGCATTGATTTTATTAGATAAAGAATCTAATGCATCAGTTAGCTTTCGGTTTGCTTTCCAGTCTTCTCGCATATCGTATTCAGGCAAGGCTAAACGAAATTCTTTCACTTCTTTAGCAAGTCGCTGCGCATCAAGCATTAAATCTCTACTATCAGTCACCTGAGTTCTATATTCTAGTTCAACTTCCCTACATAACTCATTGATTTGTCTACTAGAAATTGAATCTCCATAAAACTGATAAGCGGTTTTCGCCAAATGATGTGCTTCATCAACTATAAATACGTCAGTATCTGGTAGCAGCTCTCCAAAACCATCTTCTTTAAGTACCAGATCAGCTAGCAGTATATGATGATTGACCACTAAAACTTTGGCTTTGCGTGCTCTTTCGCGGGCAGCGGCTAAAAAACACTTTTCAATAAATGGACAATCTTGTCCCAGACAATTTTCAGCGGTACTCGTTACATAAGAAATTACCGGCGAATTTTCTGGTAGCGCAGATAACTCACTTAACTCCCCTGACGTTGTTTTATCTCGCCAACGATTAACTAACGACAAATGCTTCACTGCAACAGGATCAGGTAAACGTCCAGATGCTAAAGTCGACTCTAATCGATATTCACATAAATAATTCGCCCGTCCTTTTAACAATGCCGTCATTGGGCTTATTTGCATAATTTTTAAAATTACAGGTAAATCACGCTTAAAAAGTTGATCTTGAAGGTTTTTAGTTCCGGTAGAAATAACAACTTGTTTGTCTGACAGTAAAGCGGGTAATAAATAAGCAAAGGTTTTGCCAACCCCTGTTCCTGCCTCTACTAGCAAATTTTCAGATGACTGAATTGCGTTATTAACCGCAGTGGCCATTTCTTGCTGTTCTCGGCGAGTTTTAAAGTTCTCGTTGGCTTTTGCAAAAGGACCAGAATCGCTTAGCAACTCAATGATTTCAACTTCTGAAGAACTCAAGGCTCATTAGTCCAAACTAATTCGCCAATAGCCTTATATTTGGCAACAGTCATTGATCCTCTTTTATCTTTAGGGTTGTTAGCAATTTCTTTTTCGATAATTTTGCGATCTATCTTATAAATTTGCGAGGGTTGATAGTCTGGCTCATATAAGACCATCAATAAAAACTCCCATCCACTTTCTAAACTTAACTGGCCTAACTTCTGACGAGCTTTTCCTCCTTTAAAAATAACGCGTCCTTTAACCAAGTATTTTTCATTTGATCCATTCACATCGATAGCATCAATACCTTGTTCACCATCAAGTTTTTTCAAGTTCAATTTATCGATAGCATCAAAACGAGCTAATTCAACAGTAACAGGTAGTGCATGCCCGGTAGATTGCCGATAATCAGCCGCAAGCAAGCGGGTTTGTTCCATCAATAGAGAAATATCATAGGTATTATTGCTTGCAGATTTAGACACTTTGATAGTTTACTTATTAATTAATTATTGCTGTATTGCGCAAAATTATAACGTGCACCTGTATGATTTGACAGTAATTTAAATAAAACCGCAGGCCGAATTAAATACGACAATCAATATTAAACGCTATAATCTATTTGGTTCTTATTGTGCTTTTGCCCATGCTCGTCATAAGTAGCGGTGGTTTCATCTATGTCGCTAGCTTTGGCTGTTTTTTGATGAGTTGTTTTGGATTCTTTTTGTTTTTCTTTATCCGGTTTTTCTTTGCTTTTTGTATCGATAGAGACTTTATCAGTAGGAGAAACAACTTCAACAGCTTCGACTTTATTCGTCGCTTTGGTTGAGCGATTGGTCTTAGCTGGCGTTACCCCACCACTAGGCTTGCTAATATCTCCAATGTTAACCATAAGCTCACCACACTATACTATAATCATTTAAAATTCATCTGCACTTTTCAAAGCAGCACACCTTTATTATCGGCTAAAAAACAGCCAATTTTATTAATTTTATAAAAAGCTTAAAAAAATTACAATTTTGGAATACTCAGTGAATCAAAATTTACTTGCTATAATTACAAATTGTTGCAAACTCTAACTATCTATTATGCATTTGGTTTGACAGGAAAATATCTCAATTATGGAAATCCATAACGAACAAATAAGAAAAATAAAAAAAACAGAAAAAGAAAATAAGTTTCTACCAAGTGAAATTTGTCTTTTACCGATCAGTGAAAGACCTTTTTTCCCGCCTCAAACTCTTCCAATTTTAATGAATGAAGAAAGCTGGCGAGATACTATTGAATATATCAATGATGAGCATAGCAACATCACTGGTTTAGTGTTAGTCAAAAATCCATTACCTGAAAATGCCAAGCCGGAAGAATTTTTTGAAGTAGGTACTTTGGTTAAAATACACCACCCGGTTTTATCTTCAGGTAAAGTTCAATTTATAGCTGAAGGCTTACAACGGTTTCGAATCAAAAAGTGGATAAGAAAAGAACCGCCTTATATTGTTAAGGTTGAATATCCCAATGAACCCAAATATAAAGAGTCTGACGAGTTAAAAGCTTATGCCGTAGCAATTATTAACACCTTAAAAGAGTTAGTCCCTTTAAACCCTCTTTATAGTGAAGAGCTTAAATTTTTTCTCAACCGATTTGATCCTAACGAACCATCTCAACTAGCGGACTTTGCCGCCAGTGTTACCACTGCGACCCGAGATTCACTCCAAAAAGTTTTAGAAACCGTTCACTTAAAACGTCGAATGGAAAAGGTCTTAGTTCTTATTAAAAAAGAACTAGAAGTCGCTCAATTGCAGCAGGATATACAAGATCAAGTTGAAGAAACACTGAGTGAACATCAGCGACGTTTTTTTCTGAGAGAACAGCTCAAAGCTATTCAAAAAGAGCTAGGCATTGCCAAAGATGATAAAACAGCAGATTTAGAAAGATTTGAAAAAAATATTACTAATAAAGTTTTACCAGAGGCTGCCAAAACCAAATTTTACGAAGAGTGGGATAAGTTAGCGATTTTAGAATCTGGTTCTCCTGAATATGCAGTCACACGCAACTACCTTGAAGTTTTTTCGAAGCTTCCATGGAGTATTCATACACAAGATAATTTAAAGTTACGCTCTGCCAAAACAGCTTTAGATAAAGAACACTCTGGACTGAATGATGTTAAGGAAAGAATTATTGAGTTTTTAGCTTTGGCCTCGTTAAAAAATGAACTGTCGGGATCAATTTTACTATTAGTTGGTCCTCCAGGGGTTGGAAAAACCTCTATTGGTCGTTCTATTGCGAATGCCTTAAAACGAGAATTTTTTAGATTTTCTGTTGGTGGTATGCGCGATGAAGCAGAAATCAAGGGTCATAGACGAACATACATAGGAGCGATGCCAGGTAAGATCATTCAAGCTTTAAATGAAACAGGTTCTTCGAACCCAGTAATAATGCTCGATGAAATTGATAAAATAGGTAACAGCTATCAAGGCGATCCTTCATCAGCATTATTAGAAGTGCTCGATCCTGAACAAAATAGTCAGTTTTTAGATCACTACCTCGACACACGCTACGATTTATCAAAAATATTATTTATTTGTACCGCTAACCAGCTTGACACTATCCCCCGCCCCCTACTCGACCGTATGGAAGTTATTCGCTTAAGTGGTTATATACTTGAAGAAAAACTCCAAATTGCAACTAACCATTTGTGGCCTAAACAATTGCAAAAAGCTGGCATTGCTAAATCTAAAATTAAACTTTCAGAATCTGCACTTAAGTCTTTAATTGATGGTTATGCAAGAGAAGCCGGTGTTAGAAACCTCGATAAATTATTAGCCAAAATTATCCGTAAATGTGCTGTTAAGTTGGTTCATGATAAATCAAGCAAAATGACTATTTCAAAAAATAACCTGGCAAACTATATTGGTATGCCCGTATTTACTAAAGAATCATTATTATCCGGCGTAGGTATTTCAACAGGTTTAGCCTGGACCTCTCTTGGGGGAGTTACCTTGAATATTGAAGCCGCAAGAATTCATGGTAGTTCACGAGGCTTTAAGCTAACCGGGCAACTAGGTAATGTTATGAAAGAGTCAGCAGATATTGCTTATAGTTACATTGCAGCTCATCTAAAAGAGTATGGGGTTGATGAAAAAAACCTAGATAAAAAGTACATTCATTTACATGTGCCTGAAGGGGCTACTCCAAAAGACGGACCAAGTGCAGGAATAACAATGGCAACGGCATTACTTTCTTTAGCTTTAAATAAAAAGCCAAAACCGCGTTATGCAATGACTGGTGAACTAACCCTTAGCGGTAGAGTTTTAGCCGTTGGAGGAATTCGTGAAAAAGTCATTGCGGCTAAGCGAGAAGGTATTAATCGATTAATTTTGCCTAAGTCAGTTGAGGGACGCTATGAAAAACTACCTAAACACATAAAGCAAGGTTTACAAGCTTCATTTGTCGAACACTATGATGAAGTTTTCCGTTTACTTTTTTAATCTGTAAAATTATAAATTAAGTGCACTTTTAATCAGAGTCGTCATCATTTTAATGTGGCTCTGATTAGCATTTAGTGCATCGATATAAACAAAAGACTTTCCGCCGTTGTGCAAGAATAGTTCTCGATTTTCCATTGAAATTTCTTCAAGCGTTTCCAAACAATCGGCAGAAAATCCAGGGCACATAACCACAATGTCTTTAACATTCTCTCTCGGTAATTCAACCATTCTTTCATCAAGATATGGCTTTAACCAAACTTCCCTTCCAACTCTAGATTGATAAGCCATTTCCCACTTATCATTTTCTAACCCAAGTTGCTTAGCTAACAATTGAGCAGTCGTTTCACATTGCTGTTGATAAGGATCACCTTGTTTCACATATCTTTGCGGTATTCCATGAAATGACATAACCAACTTACTATTTTCGGGTAACTTACCTTCAACAGATTGTGCTAAAGCTTGGATATAACTTGGTTCTTGATAATAATCGTTTATCAAAGTTAGATGCTGAGAAGAATTGTCTGACAACTTATCTAATTGATCAGCTACAGCAGAAGTGGTGGTGTGAGAAAACTGCGGATAAAGAGGCAATACAATAATTTCATCAGCCCCCCAGCTTTTAAGACTTTCAATCCCCATTGGGATACTTGGCTTTCCATAAGTCATACCAAGCTCAACTTTAAAACTACATTCCGCTATTGACTGTTCAAGGTGAGCTTGTAATTTCTTTTGCTGGTTTAAGCTGTGCACCATCAATGGCGAGCCACCTTCTAACCATATCTTTTTATAATTGGCTGCAACTTTCTTAGGGCGAAAAGGCAAAATAATGCCATATAATATGGGAAGCCAAAGTAACCGAGATATATCAATAACTCGCTTATCACTTAAAAAAGCCTGAAGAAATGCTCTAACGGAGGTAGAAGTTGGTGCTTCTGGCGTTCCCAAGTTTACCAGGAGAACACCATATTTTTTTACTGCTGTCATTATAAAAGACTATCTTTTATTTTAATAATTGAAGGATGCTGGCCTTAATGTCATCAAGATTCCCTACTCCTGCCACTTTGACATATTTAGGCGCTCCTTCACTGCCTTGCTCCGCCCAAGCAGAATAATAGTCAACTAATGGGCGAGTTTGTTCATGGTATACATTTAATCTATCTTTTACTGTCGCTTCAGTATCATCTGGCCGTTGAATCAACTCTTCACCCGTTTCATCATCTTTACCTTCAACTTTAGGTGGATTGTAGACAATATGGTAGGTTCGCCCAGAGTTTGCATGGACTCTTCTTCCACTTAATCGTTTAATAATTTCTTCATCAGCAACATCAATTTCAACAACAAAATCGACATCAATATTGTTCTCTTTCATCGCATCGGCTTGAGGTATTGTTCGAGGAAATCCATCTAACAGGTAACCGTTTGCACAATCTGATTCAGCAACGCGCTCTTTAACTAAGCCAATAATAATATCGTCTGACACTAGCTGCCCTGCATCCATTACCGCTTTCGCTTTCATACCTAATGGTGTTCCGGCCTTGACTGCTGCTCTGAGCATATCCCCAGTTGAAATTTGTGGGATATTATACTCTTCCTTTATAAACTGAGCTTGTGTTCCCTTACCCGCGCCTGGCGCACCTAGAAGGATTATACGCATTTATCGTCTCCGATTAAGTTTTGTTAAATTATAAGTTTTTATCAAAAGGTTATTACAAAGGTAATTGGCTTGTCATTATAGACAGCTAATGCCAGAGTTAAAACCTAAAAATACGCTTTTATTAGCCTGTTTCATTGATACTTTAGTTAATTTTGTCCAATACCATATTTTCAGACCTATTTTCTGTTCAAATCCCTGTTTTCTATTAAAAATATCTGTTTTCTATTACATAGTTAGATAAACTAATAATTGAGAAGTTTTTAATATTGACTTTTTCTGTACAGAGTGAGAAAGTAACGCCAATCTTATTAATTTGGAACTGAGCCAATGAACAAGCCACTCAAAATAAAAACCGTTCAAGCTGAATACTCTGATATAGCGTTCCAGATTTTCTCTGCGTCTATTTAACTGTTCAAGAGATTTTAATCTGAACAATTTTAGTTAGACCGCTTCTATCTGAAAAATTAGCTAGCAATCAACTGTTTTCACTCAAGTAGTGAGCATATTTGTGTTGCATGGGCCTGTATTTATAAATCAACATTAAACAATATTATTTATTAATCAGTGCCTCGCTACTTAATATAGTATCTATGTTTATTCTAGCCATCACTCAATAATAATGATCGATTGCAATTCGACCAAATCGATTAAAGGATTACATAAATGAAACAATCAACCGATTACCAGCAACTGAATTATTGGCAATTATTCAAGCTTGCGCTCAAAGACAACCATGAAAGGGATTATACCAAGGGGCCTATTGGACGTGCCGCTTTTCTTTTAGCCGTACCAATGATACTCGAAATGGCAATGGAATCTATATTTGCAGTCACCGATATATTCTTTGTATCAGGTTTAGGTGCCGAAGCAGTATCAATTGTTGGCTTAACAGAGGCAGTTATTACTTTGCTTTATGCCATTGCAATCGGTTTAAGTATGGCTGTTACCGCTATGATTGCGAGACGCATTGGCGAAAAGCAACCCTCGCAAGCAAATATAGTCGCCGGACAAACACTATTAATAGGGTTAATGTTTGGATTAGTCATCGGTATTCCTGGATTTATTTTTGCAGGTGATATATTAGCTATAATGGGGGCTGAGCCCTCAGTGATTAAACAGGGCCAATCCTATACCAGCATTATGCTAGGTGGCTCAATCACCATACTCTATCTATTTTTAATTAATGCAATATACCGAGGTGCTGGCGATGCAACAATAGCTATGCGCTCTTTATGGCTGGCTAACTCAATCAATATTATTCTTGATCCACTACTAATATATGGCATTGGCCCATTTCCTGAAATGGGAGTCGAAGGTGCTGCTGTTGCAACGAATATTGGTCGTGGTGTTGGAGTGATTTACCAACTTTACCATCTACAAAATAATCACAGCCGAATTAGATTACAGTTGCCTCATTTAAAACTGGTTAGTCAAGTTTTCACAAGGCTGCTTAAACTATCTGTTGGTGGTATATCGCAATTTTTAATTGCTACAGCCAGTTGGGTTGTTTTAGTTAGAATTGTTTCAACCTATGGTAGCGACGCAGTCGCTGGATATACAATTGCCATTCGCATTATTATGTTTACCATATTACCAGCTTGGGGGCTTAGCAATGCAGTAGCAACTTTGGTTGGTCAAAACCTGGGAGCAGGACAAGCCCAAAGAGCCGAACAATCAGTGTGGCGAGTTGCACGTTATAATGTTTATTTTATGGTAACCGTTGCAATAATATTTATTGTTTTCGCTAAAAACCTTATCGGTATATTTAGCCAAGAGCCGCTCGTTGTTAGCTATGGCGTAGAATGTTTAAGGTATATTGGCTATGGGTATGGCTTTTATGCTATTGGTATGATTTTAGTGCAAGCATTTAATGGTGCAGGAGACACATTAACCCCCACTAAAATTAACTTTTTTTGTTATTGGTTATTTCAAATTCCATTAGCTTATATTTTAGCAAAAATATTGGCGATGGGGCCTACAGGAGTATTTTTAGCCATAACTTGCGCAGAAAGTATAATTGCAGTTATCGGAATTATTATTTTTAGAAAAGGTAAATGGAAGTTAAAAACGGTTTAAACACAAGGTAGTAGAATAAATCTTACAGCGCAATGGACTGCTATAAATAATGGGCTTTCTTTTAATGTTTTTGCTAAACAGTCCATATTATTCAGCTTTAATTCAGTTAAGCTGAATACAATTACTTTTAACATTTGGAGATATAAGCCTATGCCTTTTTCATATACCAATACTTCATCTTTTAATTTTTGTAATTTAAGCAAATTGCTTCTTATTTATTTCATTAGTATCTCTCAGGTTTACGCTAAAGAATTATCTGCAACATTAACACCCGATAAAACGATTACTGGTTCAGAGCTAATTGCTTTCCCTAATGACGATAAAATTAGACCTGATAAAAGTGATTTCTCTATCATTCACAGCGTCATTATGAGTAATGACAAAGGAGAAAGATGGGCAACCATTACAATAGAAAACCAATCTGTGGGCCGTCGGTTATTAAATGGTAGACACTTAATGGCGCTATTTGCTGATGGTAAACGTTTATTTCCACAATCAGTCGACTATGACTTCAAATCAAGAGAAATTATGTCTATAACAGTTTATTTTGGTAAAAGTAAATATCCCATTCTTCATATATCAACGAGAAATTAACCGAATAAACCTTTTACTTTTTTGCGTGATTAGTTTCTCGAACAAAAGCATCTTGGGAGAAATATAGAGCCTGGTCACATGGGCTTTTGTTTACTAAACTCATGTCTGTTAAATGACATGAAATTATCAATACCTGAAGCTATAATTTGAGAGCGATTAAATAGCCGTCTATTAAATATCATCCACCACAGAAACCGGATATAGCTAAATCACTATCAATTGGCATAGAGAAAAGTCAGGGATTTTTGTCACTATTAAGGCGTCTGGCACAGTGCATAGCCGCTCTATGGACAAGTCAGACAACGAAAAGAGCGGCAAAAATAACGGCTTTTATTGTGACAATTGATAGTGATTTAGCTATATACTCTCTGTAGGTTAAATGTAGTAAAAGTTAATTGACGCAGCTCCCCTGCCCCAAAATATTTTATTAAGAAGAGAAAACAAAGTGGTAAAAAAACAAAGCCAAGATAAGTTGATTGTTGGTGCACTTGAAAAATGTGATCTACCTGAGCTTGGAATCACAGACCTTCACATGCGAGTAGATACTGGTGCTAAAACCTCTTCACTTCATGTAGATAATATTGAAGAACATCAAAAAAATGGGGAAAAATGGGTAAGTTTTGATATCCACCCAGACATTCACAATGTTGAGCGGGTAATTAGGGTTAGCGTAAAAGCCAACGGTAAAAAAATTGTCAAAAGTTCTTCCGCAGATAAAGAAAAGCGTGTGTTAATTAAAACCACAATAAAACTTGCTAATAAGCAATGGCCTATCGATTTGACACTGACTAATCGTTCAGAAATGAGCTATTTAATGCTTTTAGGTAGACAAGCAATGAAAGATAAACTTTTAGTTGATCCCAGCTTACAATTTATCGCATCAAGCTCAGGTGAACAAAAAGAGTAGCATAACTAAAGCTACTCTTAATGAAGTATTATTAATAATCCAATAACTAAAGTCTAAAGAACTTATCACAGCATTTACTGATAAAATATAAACAAAATCTACATTCAGAATTATCTTTTAAAATATCAATGTTTTGAATTTTTTATCTCCACTTTAGGTTTAGTTATTTTCCTCACCTTGTGGCTGAACATCGGTATGCAGAAGATCTTTTACTTCTGGTTCTCGGCGGCGTCTGGTCTTTAATGGGACCATGTGGCGCATAGACTCAAGCTTGCCAAAACAAAGTAATTTGTCATTAGCCTCTAATGTCCTTGAGTTTTTAGGGTTCGGGATCACTTTAGAGCCTCTATAGAGCGTTAATACATTAATATCTTGCTCTCGTAATTGAGTTTCAGTAATTGTCATACCTTCAAACTTTGAACCTTCTGGAATGTATATTTCAGTCACACCATAGCCTTTGCTTACCGTTAAACGCTGGCGTACATCAATTTCTGGAAAGTCAACTTGTGCAGCAATATACTCAATCACCGCCCCTGCCACATCTAACCCTGTTGCAGTTTCGATCCCTTCTAAACCTGGTGAAGAATTTACTTCCATTATTTGTGGCCCAGATTTGCTTTCCAACATGTCTACACCTGCAATCTGTAGCCCTAAAATTTGTGCTGCCCGAACGGCGGTTTCAGCATATTCGGGTGGTAAATCAATAGCTTCTGCAACACCTCCACGATGCACATTACTTCGGAACTCCTGACCTTGCGCGACTCTTCGCATAGCAGCAACTACGCGTCCCCCAACCACAAACGCACGAATGTCTTTTCCTTTACTTTCGGCTACAAATTTCTGAATTAACACATTTTGCTTTTGACTTTGCAACAACTCTATAATTGACTCTGCTGCATTAACTGTTTCAGCCAACAGCACACCGATCCCTTGCGTTCCTTCTATAAGCTTAATAACAACAGGGGCTCCCCCAACTCGCTCAATAGCCGCCAGTACATCTTTTTTATCTCGAACAAAAGTTGTTCTTGGAATACCAATATGATGGCGACTAAGAATCTGCAAACTACGAAGCTTGTCACGCGAATTAGTAATACCATGTGCCGTATTAGCACAAAATACATCCATTTCTTGAAACTGCCGAACAACTGCAGTGCCATAATAGGTAATTGAAGCACCTATTCTAGGTAGTACAGCATCATAGTCACTTAATGGCTTTTGTCGAAAATAAAGATCGGGGATGCCGCGCTGAAGATCAATCGCAAACTTCAAGGTATCAAGCACCTTAACTTTGTGGCCCCGTAGCAATGCGGCTTCCTTTAATCGTTTAGTGCTGTATGAATTTGGACCACACGAGAGAATGGCGAGTTTCATTACTTTAATACCTCCTAATGTTAGCGAATTTGATCGCTCTACCAATATTAATTAATAACTAGTATGTCCCATTAGTGCTAAACACTCAAACCAAAAATAACCTAAATAACCAAAGGCCAATACTAGCAAGTGTTAACCCAACCAATAATAATACCTACCACTAATAGAAATAGTTTTATCTAGTGTATTTATCTTTAAAAGCGTATTAGAAACTAAATTCTATTGCTTACGCTAAAAGGATCTTGTAGGCTTCACCCCCGCTGTAAACTACCTGAGATTAATACCTATGAGCTTTAAAACATTGGGTTTATCTGCCCCCATTTTAGAAGCCATTACTGACCAAGGCTATAGCACACCTTCTCCAATTCAAAGTAAGGCAATACCACCGATATTAAAAGCTAAAGATGTTATGGCTGCTGCTCAAACAGGCACAGGAAAAACAGCTGGTTTTACTTTGCCTATATTAGAGCGACTATCTCAATCAGGTCAGGTAAAGCCAAACCATATTCGAGCATTGATATTAACACCTACCCGTGAATTAGCTGCACAAGTTGCGACGAGTGTAGAAACCTACAGCAAAAATTTAAAGCTTAGTTCAACCGTTGTATTTGGTGGAGTAAAAATAAATCCACAGATGATGAAGTTACGCCGCGGTATTGATATTTTAGTGGCGACTCCAGGCAGATTAATTGACTTATTTAATCAAAATGCAATTAAGTTTAATCAAGTTGAAATACTCGTATTAGATGAAGCAGATCGTATGTTAGACATGGGGTTTATTCATGATATTCGGAGAATTATCAATAAACTCCCTAAACAACGCCAAAGTTTGATGTTTTCAGCCACTTTTTCAGATGAAATACGCTCACTGGCTAAAAGCTTTCTTAATCAACCACTCGAAATTTCTGTTAATCCTCCCAATACAACAGCCAAATCAGTTAAACAGTGGATTTGTCCTGTAGATAAAAAGCGCAAAGCCAACCTTCTAATTGAATTAATTGTAGACAACCAGTGGGCACAGGTTTTAGTCTTCACTCGAACGAAACATGGTGCTAACCGACTTTCACGCGAACTCAATGATGCCGGTATCAAATCAGCTCCTATTCATGGTAATAAAAGTCAAGGTGCGCGAACTAAAGCATTAGCAGACTTTAAAAATGGTAAAATAAGTATACTTGTAGCAACTGATATTGCAGCTAGGGGTTTAGATATTGAGCAACTTCCCCAGGTTGTTAACTTTGATTTACCCAACGTTGCTGAAGATTATGTTCATCGAATTGGACGAACAGGTCGAGCAGGTTCTTCAGGCCAGGCTGTTTCATTAGTAAGTGCCGATGAATTTAAGCAACTAAGTGATATTGAGAGTCTAATTAAACAAAAACTTACTCGTAAATTAATTGATGGTTTTGAACCGAATCATAATTTACCAGAATCAAAATTAATAATTAAAGCCAAAAAGATCAAAAA
Source organism: Aliikangiella litoralis (assembly GCF_052495765.1). Next base: position 3,244,487 of record NZ_CP199292.1, read on the forward strand.
ACCCAAAAAAACGAAAACCTTCAGTAAAGAACCCGATGGTGCCCCAAAAAGCAAAAAAGTGAGACCCCAAAGTCACTCAGCAGGAAAAACAAGTCAGCGTAATTCTAAACCAAGCAATAAACCACCAAGAAAGAAGTCTAGCAGACCAAGTAAAACCTCTTAAGTGATAGTAATTGTTTTTTTTCAGTGTACAAGTGTTCGCTCAAAATGTATTATTGCACTTTAACAATTCATTAATCATCCGAGCCCCTATTGAAAACAGAATTATTATCTGGTTATAGCCTCTCAGAAGAAATTCTAAACGTAATCACTCATGCCTTAGGATTAGCTATAGCTGTAGTTGGACTAGTACACCTTATTATTCGTGCTAATAACCCGCTCGAAATAGCCAGTGTCAGTATTTATGGTGGTACGCTTGTACTAATGTTTTTTGCTTCAACTATCTACCACGCAATACAACATGAAAAAAGTAAAAAGCGGTTAAAACTACTCGACCATGCAGCAATTTATTTATTAATTGCAGGCACTTATACCCCCTTCTTGCTCATTTCACTCAGTGGAACTTTATCGACAGTCTCAATTATTTTTATCTGGTTGCTTGCATTTGCTGGCGTGGGTTTTAAATTATTCTCAGCGAACAGGTTTCCCAGAATTTCTATGAGCACATATTTAATCATGGGTTGGCTAATCGTTGCATTGATTTATCCACTTTATCAAGTTTTACCCGTTGGCGGTTTATGGTTACTATTTGCAGGTGGGGCTTTCTTTAGTATTGGCACTCTTTTTTATAACGCTAAACATAAAGCTTATACCCATGCAATTTGGCATTTGTTTGTTATAGGCGGTTGCAGTTGTCACTTTTTTTCTGTTTATTTATATGTTGTGTAATTTATATTTAGCTTTACCTATTTTATTTAATTAACATATTTTTCAACAAGTTAACTTACCTTATTAAAGTTTTATCTAGCTCAACTTAATTAAATTCTGGTCAAACCTCTATGATATATCTATATTATGCTATTTACGTTGACGTAAAGGTCAACTATAATTTTCTGCATTATGACTGATCAAGATAAAACTTACTCAATAAGCGAACTCTCAAAAGAGTTTAATATTACACCCCGCTCCATTCGTCACTATGAAGATGAGCGGCTTATTTCACCTGATAGAGAAGGCTCACAAAGGATCTATCGTAAAAAAGATAAAGTCAGGCTTCATTTAATTCTGCGAGGTAAAAGGATAGGCTTTTCTTTATCAGAAATTCGCGAAATTATTTCAATGTACGACCTTCCCAGTGGTGAAGAAAAACAAAAGGAATTACTGATCACTAAAATAGCCGAACGAAGGGATGCTCTCTATCAACAACAACAAGATATCGAAACCATGTTGGTTGAACTTGATCAACTCGAAAACAAAATTAACCAATACTAAAACCCAGAGGAACACCATGTATTCAAGTATGAATTTTAACCTCGGTGAAACGGCCGATATGATCCGAGACTCAGTCCGAGCATTTGCAGCAAAAGAAATTGCCCCCATAGCAGAACGAGTCGATCAAGAAAATGAATTTCCTAATGAATTATGGCCAAAACTGGGTGAAATGGGTTTATTAGGCATGACTGTTGAAGAAGCTTATGGTGGCTCTGGTTTAGGTTATCTCGAACATGTTGTAGCCATAGAAGAAATCAGTAAAGCTTCAGCAAGCATTGGTTTAAGTTATGGTGCACACTCTAACCTTTGCCTTAATCAGTTACGAAAAAATGCCTCTGAAGAACAAAAAATGAAGTATTTACCTAAATTGTGTACAGGAGAACACATAGGTGCATTAGCAATGAGTGAACCTAGTGCAGGATCTGATGTTGTCAGCTTAAGACTTAAAGCAGAAGATCAAGGTGACCACTTTTTGTTAAATGGTAATAAAATGTGGATTACCAATGGCCCTGATGCCAATGTTTTAATTGTATACGCAAAAACTTTACCAGATGCAGGCTCTAAAGGAATTACAGCCTTTATCATTGAAAAAGATTTTCCCGGTTTTTCTACCGCCCAAAAACTCGACAAATTAGGTATGCGTGGCTCAAATACCTGTGAGTTAGTCTTTGAAGATTGCAAAGTCCCCAAAGAAAATATTCTTGGCGAAATTAATGGTGGAGTAGCCGTATTAATGAGTGGACTTGATTTTGAAAGAATTGTTTTGTCTGGCGCGCCTCTCGGGATCATGCAAGCTTGTATGGATACAGTACTTCCCTATGTCCATGAAAGAACGCAATTTGGTAAAGCCATTGGCGAGTTCCAACTAATGCAAGGAAAACTCGCTGATATGTATACAACAATGACGGCATGTAAGTCATATGTTTACAATGTTGCCCAAGCAGCTGATCGTGGCGAAACAACCCGCAAAGATGCTGCTGGAGCCATTTTATATGCAGCCGAAAAAGCAACTCAAATTGCCCTTGATGCTATTCAATGCCTAGGTGGGAATGGCTATATTAATGAATTTCCTACTGGACGTTTTTTAAGAGATGCCAAACTTTATGAAATTGGCGCAGGTACATCAGAAATACGTAGAATGCTTATTGGTAGAGAACTATTTAAAGAAACGGCTTAACTACAGTAAATATTTTTCAATAAAACGATAATACTAACGAAAGTATGCGAGTTTGAACAAGATAATCTTAATCTTGAAATAAGTTAAAGATAATTTTAACAGTATAATGATAGTTAAGTTTTCTACATTAGAGGAAAAAAAATGTCACATGATCCAATTGTAATTGTTGGAATGGCCCGTACTCCAATGGGTGGTTTTATGGGTGAACTTTCATCGGTAAAAACAACAGACTTAGGTTCTGCTGCAATAAAATCAGCGGTAGAAAGAGCAAAAGTCAGTGGAGAAGATATTGATGAAGTTATTATGGGTTGTGTATTACCCGCTGCATTGGGACAAGCTCCTGCAAGACAAGCTTCACTAGGCGCAGGCTTACCACTTTCAACAGGCTGTACAACAATTAATAAAGTCTGCGGTTCTGGCATGAAGTCAATAATGCTGGCTAATGATTTATTAACAGCAGGTACTAATACCGTTATGGTCGCAGGTGGAATGGAAAGTATGAGCAATGCCCCACATATGTTACCCAAAGCCCGTAGCGGTTACCGTTTTGGCCACGGACAACTTCTCGATCATATGGCATTTGATGGTCTGGAAGATGCTTATGAAGGTAAAGCAATGGGCGTTTTTGCCGAGGAATGTGCCGATCGTTATAGTTTTACCAGAGAGCAACAAGACGAATTTGCAATCACTTCATTAGCTCGTGCAAAGAAAGCGATTGAAGATGGCTCATTTGCTGATGAAATTACGCCGGTTACAATTCAATCTCGTAAAGGTGAAATGACCGTAGAGCACGACGAACAACCTTTAAAAGCAAGACCCGATAAAATTCCATCACTGCGCCCTGCTTTTAAAAAAGATGGAACTGTTACAGCGGCTAACGCTAGTTCAATTTCAGATGGTGCAGCAGCCGTTGTTTTAATGCGTCAGTCTGAAGCTAATAAACGAGGTTTAACACCATTAGCCAAAATTGTTGGACATAGTACTCATGCGAGAAAACCTGCAGAATTTACGATTGCTCCTGTTACCGCTATGAAAAACCTGTTAGATCAGATTAGTTGGTCAACCAATGATGTTGATTTATTTGAGATTAATGAAGCTTTTGCCGTTGTCACAATGGCCGCAATAAAAGATCTTTCTTTAGATCCCGAAAAAGTCAATATCCATGGCGGAGCTTGTGCTCTTGGACATCCTATAGGCACAAGTGGAACACGTATTTTGGTTACATTAATTGCAGCATTGCAAAAATATGGAAAATCAAAAGGTGTTGCATCCCTGTGCATTGGTGGAGGTGAAGCAACCGCAATGGCGATAGAATTAGTTTAACTTTCTATTACACATGTTCACCCTGTTTTTTAGAACAGGGTGATACTTTCAAAAACTATTCTATTATTAATTAAGCTTTGCTCAGCATCACAAACTAACCAACCAGTTTAAATAAGCCCAATTTAAAGAGAAGATCGTCATGTTTTTAACCGAAGAACAATCCATGATTCAAGAAGCAGCTCGCCAATATGTGCAAGAAAAAATAGCCCCTTTTTCTGCTGAATGGGATCGTAATAAAACCTTTCCAGCAGAAGCACTAAAAGGCTTGGGAGAGCTTGGTTTTTACGGTATGTTGGTTCCTGAAAAATGGAATGGATGTGATATCGGTTATTTTTCTGCTGCTTTAGTTTTAGAAGAAATTGCCAATGGAGATGCCTCTTGCGCAACGATCATTAGCGTTACTAATTCCGTTGGTTGCATGCCAATATTACATTTTGGAACAGATGAACAAAAAGAAAAATTCTTAAAACCATTAGCACATGGTGAACATTTAGCGGCTTTTTGTTTAACAGAGCCGCATACAGGTTCAGACGCTTCAGATTTGAAAACAAAGGCTGTATTAAACGGTGACACATACATAATTAACGGTGTTAAACAGTTTATTACTTCAGGTAAAACAGCCGATACAGCTATTGTCTTTGCGGTAACAGATCCCAATGCAGGCAAAAAAGGTATTTCTGCCTTTATTGTACCAACCAACACGCCAGGTTATAGCGTGCCTAGCATTGAACATAAAATGGGACAACATGCTTCAGATACAGCACAAGTTGTTTTTGAGGATTGCGTTATTCCTAAAGAAAACTTGTTAGGCAAAGAAGGTGAAGGGTATAAAATTGCACTTTCAGGTCTAGAAGGCGGCCGTATAGGAATTGCAGCACAATGTGTAGGAATAGCTAGAGCAGCATTAGAAGCAGCAGTACAATACACCAAAGAACGAACTGCATTTGGTAAACAACTACACGAGCACCAAGCGATTAATTTTAAAATTGCAGATATGGCTACTCAACTAGAAGCAGCCAGAGCACTTGTACATCAGGCGGCTCGTCTAAAAGATGCAGGACAACCCTGCTTAAAAGAAGCATCAATGGCCAAATTATTTGCCTCTGAAGCAGCGGAAAAAATATGTACTGATGCCATCCAAGTTTTTGGTGGGTACGGTTATTTAAATGATTTTCCAGTTGAACGTTATTATCGAGATGTAAGAGTCTGTCAAATTTATGAAGGAACCAGTGAAGTACAAAAACTGGTTATTGGAAGAGCATTAATTAAAGACTAAACAGTATAAAATCACCTATTCACTTAATGCAGTTTAAATATTGATATCAATGGAATAATTGAATGCCAGTTATAAAAACAAAGTTAAATCCACGCCAACAAGATTTCATTTCAAATGCAGAACATATGCAATCACTCGTTGATGATATAAAAGATAAAATGCAAGTTATCTCTCAAGGTGGTGGTAAAGCTCGGCAAGAAAAACATATAAAACGAGGTAAGCTTTTACCACGAGAAAGAGTTCGTCAATTACTGGATATTGGTTCTCCATTTTTAGAGCTATCACAATTTGCAGCTTATGGTATGTATGATAACCAAGTTCCGGCTGCCGGCATTATTACAGGTATTGGTCGAATTAATGGCAAAGAATGTGTCATTGTTGCAAACGATGCTACAGTAAAGGGTGGAACTTATTTTCCCGAAACAGTGAAAAAACATTTAAGAGCACAAGAAATAGCGGAACAAAATCACTTACCTTGTGTTTATTTGGTCGACTCAGGCGGAGCTAACCTTCCACAACAAGATCAAGTATTTCCAGATAGAGATCATTTCGGCAGAATCTTTTTTAATCAGGCTAACCTTTCGTCCAAAGGCATTGCCCAAATAGCCGTTGTAATGGGAAGTTGTACTGCAGGTGGCGCTTATGTTCCGGCAATGGCCGATGAAAGCATTATTGTTAAAGAACAAGGAACAATCTTTCTAGGTGGCCCACCACTTGTTAAAGCAGCGACAGGTGAAGAAGTGACGGCTGAAGATTTAGGTGGTGCAGACGTACATTGCAAAACATCTGGCGTTACTGATCATTATGCTCAAGATGATAAGCATGCATTGGCATTAACACGCAATGTTATTTCCCATTTAAATAAACCCAAGCACTCCTCTTGGGAAGTAAAAGAGCCTGTAGCCCCACTCTACCCTAAAGAAGAAATTTATGGCGTTATCCCAAAAGACTCTAGAAAACCGTTTGATATTAGAGAAATTATAGCGCGTGTTGTTGATGCAAGTGAGTTCGATGAGTTTAAACCACTTTATGGTAATACTTTGGTATGTGGCTTTGCACGAATATGGGGTTACCCTGTTGGCATCATTGCTAACAATGGTATTTTATTTTCTGAATCAGCTTTAAAAGGCGCACATTTTATTGAGCTGTGTTGCCAAAGAAATATTCCTTTAGTCTTCTTACAAAACATCACTGGGTTTATGGTTGGTAGAAAATACGAAAATTCAGGAATTGCCAAAAATGGAGCCAAGATGGTAACTGCTGTAGCCTGTGCCAAAGTGCCTAAATTTACAGTCATTGTTGGTGGTAGTTTTGGCGCAGGAAACTATGGAATGTGTGGTCGAGCTTATAGCCCAAGATTTTTATGGATGTGGCCAAACGCTCGAATTTCAGTAATGGGCGGAGAGCAAGCCGCAAATGTTTTAGCGCAAGTTAAAAGAGATAATTTCGAACGTACTGGTGTTAAATGGTCGCAAGAAGAAGAAGAAGCATTTAAAGCCCCCATTCAAGAAATGTATGAAACTCAAGGACACCCCTACTACGCAAGTGCTCGACTATGGGATGATGGAATAATTGACCCTGCCGATACACGTAAAGTACTTGGTTTAGGCTTATCAGTTAGTTTAAATGCACCAGTTGAAAAAACTCAATTTGGTATTTTCCGAATGTAATAGTGAATGTAGCTAAAGATAAAAAGCTCGCAAACTAACAAGAGAAACATAATGACAACGTCAAATATTATTATCGAAAAAAAAACCAATGGTGTCGGTAAAATCACATTTAATAAAGCAGATGTTCACAACGCATTTGATGATAGTTTTATCAGTGAATTAACTAAAGGCGTCAGTCAATTAAATGAAGATACGAGTGTCAGAGTTATAGTATTAGCCGCTAAAGGAAAAAGTTTTTCTGCCGGAGCCGATCTCAATTGGATGAAAAAAATGGCTGGTTATTCTTGGGAACAGAATTACCAAGACTCATTACAATTAGCCAGCTTAATGCAAACAATTTACGAGTGCGAAAAACCAACTGTTGCTATTGTTCAAGGTGCAGCATTTGGTGGAGGTGTTGGCTTAGTCGCTTGTTGTGATATTGCTTTAGCCAGTGAAAAAGCTCTTTTTTGTCTTTCAGAAGTTAAACTCGGATTAATTCCAGCAGTCATTAGTCCTTATGTCGTCAAAGCAATTGGTGAGAGAAATGCCAAACGTTACTTTGTTACTGCTGAGCGTTTCAACAGCAATCAAGCTTTAAGTATGAACCTGATTCATTCTATTTACCCACATGATCAATTAGACACTGAAGCTGAACAGTTTATCAACACTATTTTATCTAATGGTCCTCGTGCAATATTAAAAGCGAAACAGCTGATTAACTTTGTTCAAGAAAAACCATTAGATGAAGAAATAATTCGAGAAACAGCTCAACGAATTGCAGATATTCGCGCATCCAAAGAAGGCAAAGAAGGCGTCAGTGCATTTTTAGAAAAGCGCCAGCCTAAATGGGTAGTTAATGATAACAATCGTGAACAAAAGCTTTAGGAAAAATAGCTCAATGATTAATATAAAAATCAATAAAATTTTAATTGCAAATCGTGGCGAAATTGCTTGTCGAATTATTCGCACAGCGCAAAGAATGGGGATAGAGTGCGTCGCAGTATATTCTGATGCGGATAAAAATGCACAACATGTTAAGCTTGCAGATGAGGCGCTACATATAGGTGCATCCACAGCGAAAGAAAGTTACTTAAATGCCGATTTAATTTTAAAAATAGCTCAAAAAACTCAGTCTGATGCTATTCATCCTGGCTATGGTTTTTTATCTGAAAATGCTGAGTTTGCAAAAAAATGTGCTGCTGCCAATATTATTTTTATTGGTCCTCCAGTTGCAGCAATTGAAGCAATGGGATCAAAAAGCGAAGCTAAAGAAATTATGACTCAAGCTTCGGTCCCCTTAGTGGAAGGCTATCATGGCGACAACCAGGATGAAAATTTTCTTCGGCAAAAAGCAGAAGAAATCGGTTTTCCTGTGTTAATCAAAGCAACAGCTGGCGGTGGCGGTAAAGGTATGCGAGTTGTTGAAACCTCAGAGCAATTTATAGATTCACTACACTCCTGCCAACGAGAAGCTTTGTCATCGTTTGGTGATAATAAAGTACTTGTTGAAAAATATTTGACTAAACCTCGTCACATTGAAATCCAGGTTTTTGCCGATAACAATGGTAATACCATTCATTTATTTGAAAGGGATTGTAGTGTTCAGCGCAGACATCAAAAAGTTATCGAAGAAGCTCCTGCGCCTGGACTATCAGAACAAAAGCGTGAAGAAATGGGGGCAGTAGCAGTTACCGCAGCAAAAGCAATTGGCTATCAGGGTGCAGGCACTGTCGAATTTCTTTATGATGAAGACGGTTCGTTTTATTTTATGGAAATGAATACACGCCTACAAGTTGAACATCCAGTCACAGAAATGATTACCGGACTCGACTTAGTCGAATGGCAAATAACGGTCGCTAATGGTCTTCCGTTACCATTAAAACAATCAGAGTTATCGATTAATGGACACGCATTTGAAGCCAGGATTTATGCGGAAGATCCCAATAATGACTTCTTACCCGCCACGGGAAAAATTAGTTACATAGGGCTACCTCATTGCAATACTAATGTAAGGGTAGACTCTGGAGTCACTTCTGGCGATAGCATTAGTGTGTTTTATGATCCAATGATTGCAAAATTAATTGTTTGGGATCGAGATAGAAGCGCGGCATTAGCAAGACTTAGAGGTGCATTGGCCGATCTACATGTTGCAGGAATATCGACTAATATAGAATTCTTACATCAACTTGCAAGTAACGACTCATTTAACAATGCCGATTTAGACACCCATTTCTTAGAAAAACATGAAGAAGAGTTGCTAGCACTTGGTAAAGAAGTTGAAGTCGATATTTTAGCTGCCGCAGCTTTACAAATTATGTTGAAACAATCAAGCCAGTCATCTCAAAACAAAGCAGATGCTAATTCACCTTGGGAACAAACCGATGGTTGGCGACTTAACGAAGATAACTATCACTTAATTCAAGTATCTCATGGAAATAATAACTACTCAATTACAGCTCACTTTAGAGATTCTGGTTTTTTACTTGAAATTGAGCAAAAAGAATACGTTGCTAGTGGCTATATTGATGCAAACAAACTTTATCTCGATCTAGATGGCCATAAAACAGTTGTCAGTTTCATTGAAGAAAATAATCAATTAGTTGTATTCAAAAATGCCAATAGTTGGGAATTAAAAATTATTGATAACAGCTTATTCAATATAGAAGCTGATACACAAGCAAACCTAACTGCGCCTATGCCAGGAACAGTGATTGATGTTTTAGTGAATGCGGGTGATCAAGTAGAAGAAGGACAAGCCTTAATTGTTATGGAAGCAATGAAAATGGAACACACTATCAAAGCCCATAAAAATGCAACAATTGCAGACGTTTTATATCAGGAAGGTGATCTGGTTGATGATGGTGCAGAGCTAATAATATTCGACGATGAGTAAATAATATGGCAGCAAGTTCAGTCAAAATTATTGAGGTAGGTGTTAGAGACGGTTTACAAAATGAACCTACGCCAGTTCCTACTGAAATTAAGCTAAAATTAATTGAAAAATTAGTAGCGAGTGGTTTGTCCGTTATTGAAGCGACCAGTTTTGTCTCTCCAAAATGGGTACCTCAAATGGCAGATCACCAACAAATCATGCAACAACTACCTCAAAATTCAAATGTTAATTTTCCTGTCCTTACCCCAAACATTAAAGGTTTTGAAAATGCGGTTAGTGCCGGAGCAAAAGAAGTAGCTGTCTTTGCTGCGGCTTCTGAAAGCTTTTCTAAAAAAAATATCAACTGCACAATTGATGAAAGTATTCAGCGGTTTACTCCCATTTTCGAACAAGCGAAAGCGAAAGAAATAAAAGTGAGAGGCTATGTGTCTTGCGTACTTGGTTGCCCATATGAGGGTGAAATATCACCAGATAAAGTTTCAGAAGTTGCCAATAAGCTTTATCAAAATGGTTGCTACGAAATATCGCTTGGCGATACGATTGGTGTAGGCACAGCTGGAAAAACAAAAACTTTGATCGAAACTATCAAAAATTTGATTCCAATTAACCGCATCTCGGTTCATTTTCACGATACTTATGGCCAAGCATTAGCTAATATATACGCTGCTTTAGAGTTAGGTATCTCTAGTATAGATTCTTCTGTTGCTGGTTTAGGTGGTTGCCCTTATGCAAAAGGCGCCTCTGGTAATGTAGCAACTGAAGATGTTGTCTATATGCTCAATGGCATGGGAGTCAAAACAGGCGTTAACCTCGATAAGTTAATCGATGCTGGCGAATATATTAGTCAATACCTCAATAGAAACAATCACTCAAAAGTCGCTAATGCAATCCTAGCGAAACGAAATACTTAATTAATACAGTTGTATATAAAACAACTATTGAAAAGGAGTAGAATTATGGCCGGCTTTAATAAGGTCGTACAAACTTACGAAGATGCAATGGCAGGCTTAACTGATGGTATGACAGTTATCGCTGGTGGCTTTGGTCTATGTGGTATCCCCGAGGGGCTTATCGCTCAAATCAAAAAGATGTCAACAAAAGAACTAACTTTTGTATCGAATAACTGTGGTGTTGACGACTTTGGTCTAGGCGTTTTACTGCAAGATAAACAAATTAAAAAAATGATTTCTTCGTATGTTGGTGAAAATGCAGAATTTGAGCGCCAATACCTTTCTGGCGAATTAGAGGTAGAGTTAACGCCGCAAGGAACACTTGCAGAAAAAATGCGTGCAGGTGGTGCTGGTATACCGGCATTTTATACCGCTACGGGCTACGGTACGCCAGTTGCCGAAGGAAAAGAAGTTAAACGTTTTAATAACCGTAACTATATTCTTGAAGAATCAATTACTGGAGATTTTGCCATAATACGTGCCTGGAAAGCCGATAAAATAGGCAATCTAGTGTATCGTGATACAGCAATGAATTTTAACCCAATGGCTGCTACCGCAGGTAAAATAACCGTCGTTGAAGTTGAAGAAATTGTAGAAGTAGGTGACATAGCTCCTACCGAAATTCATACACCGGGTATTTATGTTAACCGCATCATTCAAGGCAAATTTGAAAAACGAATTGAGCGGCTCACACTGGCGCAACAAGATTAATTACGGAGAAAAAATATGTCATTAACTCGTGAACAAATAGCCATGCGTGTCGCCCAAGAACTTCAAGATGGCTACTATGTCAATTTAGGGATCGGTATACCAACACTAGTGGCTAACTATGTTCCTGAAGATATTGAGGTTATGCTTCAGTCAGAAAATGGTTTACTCGGTATGGGGCCCTACCCCACAGAGTCTGAAGTCGATGCAGATATGATCAATGCAGGTAAAGAAACTGTAACGGCCATTAAAGGAGCCTCTATTTTTTCTTCAGCAGAAAGTTTTGCCATGATTCGCGGAGGTCATGTCGATTTAACCGTTTTAGGGGCATTTGAAGTCGATCAAAACGGTAATATTGCTTCTTATATGATCCCTGGAAAGCTAGTCAAAGGTATGGGCGGCGCTATGGACTTAGTAGCTGGCGCACAAAATATTGTTGTTACAATGACTCACGCTGACAAAAAGGGCAATTCAAAGCTACTTGAGTCATGTACACTCCCTTTAACAGGCGTTGACTGTATCAAAAAAATAGTGACTGACCTAGCTGTTTTAGAAATAAAAAACGGAGCATTTCATTTACTAGAAAGAGCCCCTGGAGTTTCTGTTGAAGAGATCAAAGATAAAACGAGTGGAAAATTAGTCATTGATGGCGATATCCCAGAAATGCAATTTGCGTAATTCTATTCGAGCTTTTCTTGCAATGTTAAATAAAGAGATATACAAGGTGTGTATCTCTTTTTTATTAATGCTATTCTTAGCTCATGTTACCTTATTTAAATACAGACTCACCATTTCCAAGCGTTCAAAATGCCTTAGATGATCCTAACGGTTTGCTCGCTGCCGGCGCAGATCTTTCTGTCGGACGCCTTTTAGATGCTTATAAAAATGGTATTTTCCCTTGGTACTCACCTGGTGACCCGCTGCTATGGTGGTCTCCAGATCCACGAACCGTTTTTGCTCTAGAAAAATTCAAAGTTCATTCAAGTGTCAAAAAAACACTGAAAAAAAACAAACTTATCGTTACAGTTAACCATGATTTTAAGCAAGTCATTCATTCTTGTGCTCTACCAAGAGGCGATAATGAAGGAACTTGGATCACTAACGAAATGAAAGAAGCCTACATTCATCTACACCAATTAGGCCATGCCCATTCAGTTGAAGTATGGCAAGAAAATACATTGGTTGGTGGTATTTATGGTGTCTCTTGTGGCAGCGTATTTTGTGGTGAATCAATGTTCAGCAAAATATCAAATGGTTCAAAAATTGCGCTCAGTTGTTTAGCAACTTATATTAAGCAGTTTGCTTATCAATTAGTTGATTGTCAGGTCGAAAATCCACACTTAATCAAATTAGGCGCAATTAATATTTCACGCTCATCTTATTTAGAAAGCTTGAAAATTCCCCCTACTCTACCTAATAATAAAGATATTTGGCAAACACAAAATTTAGACTGGCGTCAGCTTTTGGGAATCAATAGTAATGTCTAATCAAATAAAACCAATTAAGCTGAATTTTTTTCTAACGCCACCTCATACATGCCCCTACATTAGCGAAGAAGAAGCCCAAACATTATTTCTTTCACCTGAGGTGCATACTGACACCTTACTTTATTCTGCATTAATTGATAAAGGCTTTAGACGAAGTGGAGAACATATTTACCGTCCACATTGTAAAAGTTGTAACGCTTGTATTTCGATCAGAATTCCCGTTGAAAAATTCAAACTGAATAAACAACAAAAAAGATGTTTAAAAAAAGCCACTATTTTTAATTATAAAACTGAACCTGCTCACTTCAATCAACTTCATTACCAGTTATTTGATAAATATATTAGTACACGCCATCAAGATGGTGATATGTACCCTACTTCTGTTCATCAATATAAAGAATTTTTATTAACAGACTGGCTTGAATCAAACTACCTCAATTTTTTTGATATTAAAGAACAGAAACTGGTGGCTACCTGTGTATATGATAATGTCAACAATGGCGTTTCCGCAGTATATACCTATTTTGATCCTGATTATTCTCGTTATAGCTTAGGGCGATTAGCAATACTCAAGTTAATTGAAATAGCGAAACAAAACAGCCTGGATTATGTTTACCTTGGTTACTGGATAAAAAGCAGTCAAAAAATGGCTTATAAAGGAGAATACCGTCCACTTGAGTGCTTTGTAAATGACGAGTGGAGATATTTAAGCTAACCTAAAGATAAACACTTTGATTATTGACTGAAATTCAGGCATCATTACGCGCGATTTAATCCTCAACAGATATTATAGAGAGTATGGCAAAAGAAGATTGTATAGAATTAGAAGGCACTGTGTTAGAGACACTTCCTAACACTATGTTTCGAGTAGAGCTTGAAAATGGGCATGTAGTTACTGCACACATATCAGGCAAGATGCGCAAAAATTATATTCGAATTCTCACTGGAGATAAGGTAACGGTTGAAATGACTCCTTATGATCTCAGTAAAGGCAGAATTACTTTTAGAGCAAGATAAAGCGCTCCTTAAACATTACAAAAACCGCAACAACAATATTAAGTTTGTATACTTACTTAATCTATTCTACATGCGTAAAAAAGCAGGCTTAAGTGCCTGCTTTTTAGTTGGTTAAAAAACTTACTGTTTGACTGTAATCTCATGTTTTTTATTAATGTCAAAAACTAACTTGTCTTGCTCTTTGTTATAATCAACTATAACAGAACCACCTTTTGCTAAACGACCAAATAGAAGCTCTTCGGCGAGTTCTTTTTTGATTTTCTCGCGCATTACACGAGCCATTGGTCGTGCGCCCATCGTTCTATCAAAGCCTTGTTCAGCTAACCAGACTTTTGCTTCTTGAGTCACCTCTAACGATACCCCTTTGTTATCAAGTTGACTCTGTAGCTCAACAATAAACTTATCAACAACTGAGCAAATAACATCCATGCTCAGTGGATTAAACCAAACCATTGCGTCAAGCCTATTTCTAAACTCAGGAGAGAAAACTCGATTAATCACTTCCATGTTATCTTTCTCTTTAGATTGAGTTTGGAACCCAATGCTTGGTTTTTCTAACTCTGCCGCACCAGCATTGGTAGTCATAACCAAAATAACATTTCTAAAGTCAGCTTTACGACCGTTATTATCGGTTAACGTACCATGATCCATAACTTGTAAAAGCAAGTTATATACATCAGTATGAGCTTTCTCTATTTCATCTAACAGTACGACTGAGTATGGGTTTTTAGTGACTGCCTCAGTAAGCAATCCGCCTTGATCATAGCCGACATAACCTGGAGGTGCGCCAATCAATCTTGAAACAGTATGAGCTTCCATATATTCAGACATATCAAAACGAATGAACTCAATCCCCATTATTTTGGCTAATTGTTTAGTGACCTCTGTTTTACCAACACCTGTAGGGCCTGCAAGTAAAAAGCTGCCAATTGGCTTGTCTTCAACCCCCAAACCTGAACGCGAAAGCTTTATCGCATTAGAGAGTGTTTCTATTGCTTTATCTTGCCCAAACACAACCATTTTTAAATTGCGTTCTAATTGTTGCAATGCTTTAATATCTGAACTTGATATAGTTTTAGCAGGAATTTTAGCTATCTTAGCAATAATATTCTCAATATCTTGGACTGAAATATTTTTGCTCCTTTCTTCTTTATCTTGTAGCTGTCGATTCGCACCTGCTTCATCAATAACATCAATTGCTTTATCCGGCAACTGCCTATCATTGATATAACGTGCAGATAATTCTGCCGCAGAACGAAGTGCAGCATCAGAATAACTAACTTCGTGATGTTCCTCATATCGGCTTTTTAGCCCTTTTAATATATCAAAGGTATCTGCAACACTGGGTTCATCAACATCAACCTTTTGAAAACGTCGAGCAAGCGCTCTATCTTTTTCAAATATTCCTCGATACTCTTGAAAAGTAGTCGAGCCCATACATTTCAACTCTCCATTTGCAAGCATTGGTTTTATTAAATTAGATGCATCCATCACCCCGCCAGAGGCGGAACCAGCTCCAATAATTGTATGTATTTCATCAATAAATAATACCGCATTAGTTTGGCTTTTAAGTTCAGCCAAAACGGCTTTTAATCGTTTCTCAAAATCACCACGATATTTAGTTCCAGCAAGTAAAGCGCCTAAATCAAGTGAATAGATTTTACAGTTCGCAATCACTTCAGGTACATCTTTATCAACAATACGTTTTGCTAACCCCTCTGCTATTGCCGTTTTACCTACCCCCGCTTCACCAACAAAAAGTGGATTATTTTTTCGTCTTCGAGAAAGTATTTGTATCGTCCTCTCTATCTCTAACTCTCTTCCAATAAGTGGATCTATTTTACCATTAGTTGCTTGCTGATTAAGAAAAACCGTATAAGCTTCAAGTGCTGTTGGCTGCTTATTTTGCTGTTCCTTTTTAGTTCCTTCAAATTCGATGCTTTCCGGTTCGCTTTCTTCCCCAGGAACTTTGGATATTCCGTGTGAAATATAGTTAACAATATCTAAACGAGTAATATCCTGTTGCTGTAAAAGATATACCGCTTCGCTTTCTTGTTCACTATAAATAGCAACCAGTATGTTAGCTCCAGTTACTTCCTTTTTACCTGAAGATTGAACATGGAACACTGCTCGTTGTAAAACTCTTTGAAAACCTAGTGTGGGTTGTGTTTCTACTTCACCAACATCTTCAGGAAGAATGTGGCTAGTTTCGGAAATAAAATCAACTAATTGCTGGTGCAGTTTTTCAACATCTCCACCACAAGCTCGTAAAACACTGACAGAACTCGCATTGTCTAAAAGTGCCAGCAGTAAATGCTCAACTGTCATGTACTCATGGCGCTTTTCTCTAGCTTCTGTGAACGCCAAATTTAAGGTCAACTCTAAATCTTTACTCAACATCGTTAATACACCTTATCTCAACACTTAGTAAAAATACGCAGGGCGATAATACCAACCTAGCATCCCATCCCTTTTATTCCGCTTCCATTGTACACATTAATGGATGATCGTTCGCTCTTGAAAAATCGTTGACTAAAGCCACTTTAGTCTCTGCAATTTCTCCGGTATATATACCTGCTGTTCCCTGTCCTTCATAATGTATTTCTAACATTACCTTTGTTGCTTGCTCAGTTGTTTTATGAAAAAAACGTTTAAGCACTTGTACAACAAAATCCATTGGCGTGTAATCATCATTCAATATTACTACTTTGTACATCCGTGGTTTTTTGGTTTCTGGAGTTGATTCAGCAACTGCAACTCCACTTTCTTCCTGTCTTATATTTTCGTTGCTCATATCTTAATTCTAGTCAATGATTTTAAATTTGCAGCGTCAACATTGATGCTTTTTAATATTTCTCATTCTATTCGAGTTTAATGGGGGATAACTAGTTATTTTTCAATGACTATTCATTTTGAAATAGCTTACAGAAAAATATATATAAATAATACTTGACTTTACATAAAATGTATGAACATTATTATACTGCTTTCATGTTTGAAGTTAATGAATAAAGTTGCAAAGCCGTTCTACTTATTTAGCTAAAAATGCGGCTATCATAAGTGAATTGGTTATTATTCAACAATGAAGGGAAAATGAGGAGTAGAAAAATGGCTACAGGCACAGTTAAATGGTTTAACAACGCAAAAGGATATGGCTTCATCAGACCAGATAATGGTGGAGATGACATTTTTGCACATTATTCAACAATCGAAATGGATGGTTATAAAAGCCTTAAAGCTGGTCAAGATGTCGTATTTGATACCTGCGAAGGGCCAAAAGGTCTACATGCGCTAGATATCACACCAATCGGATCTGACGCCATTCAAGATAACACTGACGAATAGTCATTAGCGCCCTTTTCAGATAGAGGGCGTTTTTGCGTCAGTAACAATCTCTAATTGCAATTACTTGCAATACCCATTGTCGTATCAACACCTAACATCTCATTTCATTATTACACGTATATTAAAGCTAAATGATAACCAGTTCGTATTTTTCTTAGTGATTTAAGGTTGATTCTTAGAAATATTACAACTTTTAGATGGTTAAAAATCTAGTTGTAGATGGCTAAAAAGCTTTAACCATCTACTTATTCGAGACTTACTGACTTGAAAGCGCAGAATTAAGTTTGTTACTGGGTCTCATAGCTTGGCTTGCCAGTTGTTCATCAGGTAGGTAATAACCTCCAATATCAACAGCTTGTCCTTGAATATCATTCAACTCCTTAATGATAGACAGCTCTTCTTCCTGTAGTTTTTTCGCCAAAGGTGAAAAATGTTCTTTTAATTCAGCATCTTGTTCTTGATTGGCTAGTTCTTGTGCCCAATAAAGTGCTAAATAAAAATGGCTACCACGGTTGTCTAATTCACCAACTTTACGTGAAGGAGAACGGTTATTATCTAAAAATTGACCCGTTGCTTTATCGAGTGCATCAGCTAGAACTTTTGCTTTAGGATTTTGGTTAACCACACTTAAATGCTCTAAAGAAGCCGCCAAGGCTAAAAACTCACCCAAAGAGTCCCAACGTAAATGATTCTCTTTTTCAAACTGCTGAACATGCTTTGGAGCTGAACCACCCGCACCAGTTTCAAACAAGCCACCACCGTTCATCAACGGTACAATTGAAAGCATTTTAGCACTTGTACCAAGCTCTAAAATTGGGAATAAATCAGTTAAGTAGTCTCTTAAAACATTACCAGTTACCGAGATAGTATCTTGACCATCTTTAATTCTTTCCAATGAAAATTTAGTTGCCTCTACGGGTGACATAATATGCAACTCAAGACCATTTACATCATGTTGAGGAAGGTACTTCTCAACCTTAGTGATCAATTGTGCATCATGAGCTCGATTTTTATCTAACCAAAATACAGCAGGCGTGTTGGTTGCTCTTGCTCTATTTACAGCTAATTTTACCCAATCTTGGATTGGCGCATCTTTAACCTGACACATCCGCCAAATATCACCTTTTTCAACAGTGTGTTCTAAAAGCGTATTTCCTTTTTCATCAACAACTCTAACCGTGCCTTTAGCTGGAATTTCAAAAGTTTTGTCATGAGAACCATATTCTTCAGCTTTTTGAGCCATTAAACCAACATTGGGCACACTCCCCATTGTTTTTGGATCAAATGCACCATGTTTTTTACAAAAATCAATCGTTTCTTGATAAACACCAGCGTAACAACGATCGGGAATGATCGCTTTGGTATCTTGTTGTTTTCCTTCTGAATTCCACATTTGACCAGAGCCTCGAATCATTGCAGGCATTGAAGCATCAACAATAACATCTGAAGGCACATGCAAATTGGTGATCCCTTTATCAGAGTCAACCATTGCTAATGCAGGTCTGCTATCGTATACAGCCAGAATATCGGCCTCTATTTCTGCTTTTTTATCTGCTGGTAAAGTTTGGATTTTGCTATAAACATCGCCAATACCATTATTGACATCAACCCCTAACTCTTCAAAAGTTGCAGCATGTTTTTGTAATACATCTTCATAATAGACAGACACAACATGACCAAATATTATCGGATCAGACACCTTCATCATTGTTGCTTTTAAATGCAGCGAAAATAAAACGCCCTCTTGCTTAGCATTTTCAATTTCTTGAGCAATAAAAAGTCTTAACTGGTTAGTATTCAGTACCGCACTATCAATAATTTCACCTGCTAAAACAGGGGTATTTTGCTTTAATACCGTAGTGTTGCCTGACTCATCGGTTAATTCAATCTTCAAACTGCCAGCTTCTGTCACTGTGGTTGACTTCTCACTACCGAAAAAGTCACTGTCAGACATACTTGCCACATGAGATTTTGAGTCAGAACTCCAAATTCCCATAGAGTGTGGATTTTTCTTAGCGAAATTTTTAACTGAACCTGGTGCCCTTCTATCTGAATTTCCTTCACGTAAAACAGGATTTACAGCACTACCTTTAATTTTGTCATAACGTGACTTTATATTTTCTTCTTGTTCTGATTGCGGCTCTTCAGGGTAATCTGGTAACGCATAGCCTTTTTGTTGAAGTTCTTTAATGGTTTCTTTTAATTGGGGGATTGACGCGCTGATATTAGGCAGTTTAATAATATTAGCTTCTGGAGATTTTGCCAATTCACCTAATTCAGCCAATGCGTCTGAAATTTGCTGTTCTTGCGATAAATAATCAGGGAAATTAGCGATAACTCGACCTGATAGTGAAATATCTCTTGTCTCTACTTCTACTCCGGCAGCTTCAGTAAAGGCTTTGATAATGGGTAGTAACGAATATGTCGCTAATGCGGGAGCTTCATCTGTTTTTGTATAAATAATCTTTGAAGATGTCATTTGATTTCCTAACGTAAATGAGTCAACGAACGAAGTCTTGCTTTGTTAACTGCTGTTGCTTATTTGTTAAAGCGTTTTTAATTCTTTCTTTGTTAAAATAAACTTACTTAATCAAAATAAAGTAACTTGGTGTGTTTTGTCTACTAAATCACCAATTTTAAGTGTGAAATACTTCAGGCAATTTACAACTTTAAACCACCTCTCGCAAAAGCAAATCAATTTACTTTAACAATGGCCTTTAAACACGGCGCGCGAATTATACGCTATAACACTACATTTTTCATAGTTTAGCTGTTAAATGATCGTTTGCTTCTTGATCTGACTACACATCGTTTAATTTTTAGAATAAAATTACCTAATATTCCTCTAGGTTATACCGCCAATGCACCCTCGCCGACATAAGCTACTCAAAAAAAATCATACTAATACTAAAGAAGCTCAAATAGTTTTATTTAATAAACCTTTTAATACACTCTGCCAGTTTACAGGAGAAGCTAATGACTCCACTTTAGCTGATTTCATTAAAATCAAAAACATATACCCTGCAGGTCGGCTCGATAAAGATTCGGAAGGATTGTTATTGTTGACCAATGATGGTCGCTTACAACACCAAATAAGTCACCCTAAATTTAAGCAAGAAAAAACCTATTGGGTTCAAGTTGAAGGTGAAGTCACTCCAGAAGCTATCTCACAACTGAGCCACGGAGTCATGTTAAAAGACGGTTTGACTAAACCAGCCAAAGCAAAACATCTCAATTTAAAACAAAATGAATTCAAACTCTGGGAAAGAACCCCTGCGGTAAGATATCGTAAAAATATACCGACAAGCTGGTTAGAATTAAAAATAAAAGAGGGGAAAAATAGACAAGTTAGGAGAATGACTGCGGCCGTTGGCTTTCCAACACTACGGCTTATTAGAATCAGCATTGGCCCCTGGAAAATCAATCAATTACAACCTGGTGAGTATATTCAGCTACCAGCCAATAATATTGGTTTTGGCTCGTCTGAAAATCATTATTAATATTGTTTCTCCTCAATTAGTCATATTTTTACGCTATCCAACAGCCGTATTAACATTTTCTTAAAACCAACGAGTTGCCTATTCACCTTTGTAGTGCTAGTGTTTGCCATTATAAAAAAATCAACAAAGGTCATGTTAATGTACACAAAACAGAGTATCAAACAACCTAAGTGGGCAACCATTTCAGTTCATATACTTTTACTCTTCTTATCATTTTCAAGCTCTGCAGGCATCAAACTAAAACCAACGCCATTAACAGGCTTAAATTACGATAAAGAATTATTAAATGGACAATACGATAATAACATTCCAACGCCAAAATCGATTCTAGGTTTTCCTGTTGGGGAAAAAACAGCGACACCAGAGCAAATTGTTACCAGCATAAAAACCTGGGAAAAAGCAACCAATAAAATGAAGCTTGTTGAGTATGCCCGCAGCCATGAAAATAGACCTTTGTATTATGCCATTATATCTACCCCTGAGAACTTGGCTCGGATTGACGAAATCAAACAAAACTTAGCCCAAATAGCTAACCCAAAAAACTTAAGCGCCGCTGAGGCAAATAAAATTATTGACCAACTACCTGCTGTTTCATGGATGGCTTATTCTATTCATGGCAATGAATCATCAGGTTCAGACGCCTCACTAGCCGCAATTTATCATTTAATTGCATCTCAAAATACCGACATAAAAGAGTTGCTTGAAAAAAGTATTATTCTCATTGATCCTGCGATGAATCCAGATGGCAGGGCGAGATTCACAAAAGCATTGGAACAAAATCGTGGAGTTGCACCTAATGTTGATGATCAGTCACTGCTCCACTCAGGAATTTGGCCAGCAGGTAGAACTAATCATTACCTCTTTGATCTTAATAGAGACTTTATTCTTGGGGTTCATCCCGAAACAATCGGTAGAGTCAAAGCGATTAATCAGTGGCACCCTCAATTAATGATTGATGCTCATGAAATGGGATCACAATCAACTTTTTTATTTGCACCGGCCCGTGAGCCAATTAATAAAAATTTAGCAAAATCAGCAAAAAAATGGGGACTTGTATTCGCTAATGATCAAGCCGCATCTTTTGATCAAGAAAACTGGCCATATTTTACTGGCGAATGGTTTGAAAACCTTTATCCAGGTTATTCCAGCTACGCAGAATTTCGAGGCAGCATACATATACTTTATGAACAAGCAAGAATGGCTGAAGATGGTGTGAGACAATCTAACGAAAGAATTTTGTCTTATCGAGAGTCAGTCCACCATCAATTAGTTAGTACAATAACTAATTTAAAAACACTCGCCCAAAACTCAAAGGCGATATATAAAGATTTTTATAAAGACAAACAACTGTTAATTTCATCGAATAGTCCTTACGCTAATGTCAGTTATGTATTACCTCCAACTAAAAATACAAAACGTTGGTTAGGTTTCATTCGCTTAATGGAACTGCAAGGTATTACACTCCATCAAACAACATCAGATTTAAGTTTTTCTAATTCGACTAACCAGC
Organism: Aliikangiella litoralis; assembly: GCF_052495765.1. Next base: position 3,266,756 of record NZ_CP199292.1, read on the forward strand.
TAGGTCAAAATATAAAAGTCACTCTGCCTAAAGGAAGCTTAGTCATTCGTAACCGCCAACCAGAAGCCAGGTTATTATCAGCTTTACTTGAGTTTGATACTAAAATAAATGACTCTGTATTAGTTGAAGAAAGACAAAAAATTCTAAGAAACGGTTCAAGTTTAATGTATGATACAACAGCTTGGAATTTAACCATGATGCATGGACTAGAAGCTTACACAGTACCTGAATACATTAACTCTAATATTGAAGTTTACCAAGCAAAACCAACACCATCCCCAATTCTTAAAAAAGAACAATCAATTGCCTATATTGTTGAAGGAACTAATGATGCTTCTGTTGGTTATGCAGCAAGACTAATGGAACAAGGCGTCAAAGTTCGAGTCATCAATCGTGATGCAATACTAGATGATATTAACTTTTCAAGAGGCTCAGTAATTGTTTCCCGCTACGATAATAAAAACAATGTCAGTAATCTTGATGAGCTTGTAGAAACAACAGCAAAAGATATGCAAGTCACAGCCGTTGCAATTAAAAGTGGTATGGGCAATGGTGATTTACCCGATATTGGTGGTTCTCATTTTAGATTATTAGAGCAACCTAAAATTGCAATTTTAACAGGTAACGGAATTAATACTTACGACTATGGCTCTATCTGGCATAGCATTGATAGCAATCTGGGAATACGTCACTCACATCTCGATGTTAGCACCATTAGCTACCGAGATTTAAGAAGATATAATACGCTTGTTTTACCGGATCGTTATTATGGAAAGCTAGGAAAAAATACTCTAGCAACAATAGAAAGTTGGGTCAAAAACGGTGGCACACTCATAGCCATTGATGGTTCAATTAACGAATTAATTGATCCTGAAGCCAAACTCAGTAACGTAAGAGCCATTAACCAATCGTTCAAGAAAATCTCTGAATATGATTTATCTTTACAAAAAGAATGGTTATCACAACAAGATACATTGAATAATATCGAACAAATCTGGGAACATACAGTCCCCGAAAAGATTGATTTCCCACTGCAAAATAGTAAACCTTCAGGTAACGAAAAAGAATTACTCAAAAAAGATAGTTGGCAAAGCCAGTTTATGCCTTCAGGTGCAATTCTAGCAGCAAGAAGCGATCAAAAGCATTGGTTAACCTTTGGTTCTCCAGCCAACATACCTATTTTATATTCTAACAATCCTGTATTAATGTCAGGCAAAGGTTCTGAAGCGGCAATAAGGTTAGGTGTTTACGCTAAACTTGATAAAAGTGTTTGGCAAAAAGTGACCAGTTCGATAAAAGACAGAACTATTTCAAGAAAAGTCGGTTGGTCTAGTTTGCCCGATGAATACGAACTAAAATTAAGAATGAGTGGTTTATTATGGCCCGAAGCAAGCCAAAGAATTGCAAACTCAGCTTATTTAACCCGTGAAAGAAAAGGAAATGGACAAATCATTTTATTTGCCAGCCAGCCAAGCTTTAGAGGCTCAACAATGGCATCAAATAGATTATTATTAAATGCATTAGTTTATGGCCCTGGCTTAGGGGCAAGAACACCAATACGTTTATAAGTAAACTAATAACCGAAAAACATAACGCCACTTAATTTTTTAAGTGGCGTATTGATTTAAATGGTAGCTTTTTTGTTAACTCTTGCATCGCTTGCTTTACATATTTTTCTTCTTCAACAACAAAGTGACTAATAGCAGCATAAAACTGCGGGTGAGCAATCCAATGATTTGAGTATGTCTCTATTGGCTCAAAACCTCGTTGAATTTTATGTTCACCCTGCGCTCCTGCATCAAATTTATTGAGTTGATGTTGGATGCAATATTCTATACCTTGATAATAACAAAGCTCAAAGTGTAAAAACTCAAACTCTTGATTACATCCCCAATAACGTCCATAAAGCGTTGAATGATCTTTAAAAAACAAAGAGGCAGCTATCATTTCTTTATTTTTATAGGCGGCAATAAGAACAATATACTCTTTCATTAAGCGGCCAATCAAACTGAAAAACTCATAGGTCAAATAGCCTGAATGTCCACTCCTTTTCAAATAAGTCATTTTATAAAAAGAATAAAATTTTTTCCAAGTTAGCTCACTAACCTGAGCACCTTCAATAACTTTTGTTTCAATTTCTTGTTCTGAAATAATCCTTCTTTCACGCTTAATATTCTTGCGTGGTTTTGCACGGCAATTTAACAGGAAATCGTCAAAACTAGCATAGTCACGGTTAAACCAATGATATTGCATACCGGTACGTTTAAAATCACCGAGCCGATGAAATGCACTTGATTCAGATAATAAGTTAAATAGTATATGCCATGAGTAAATATTACGTTCCTTGCAAAATTCTTTAATTGTTTGATTAATGTATTCAAATAATCGATCATCACAATACCCTTTCGCGAAATAAATCCTTTGGCCTGTCACAGGCGTAAAAGGGATCGCAGTGATTAATTTAGGATAATAGTTAAAACCAGATTGATGAAAAGCGTCTGCCCATTGAAAGTCGAAAACATACTCGCCATAGCTATGTTTTTTAATATAAAGCGGAACTAATGCGACTATATTTTCGCCATCTTTCACAGTAAGATGAGCGGGGATCCAGCCATTTTCTTCAGAAACACATTGAGAAATTTCTAATGCATGTAAAAACTCATATTGAATAAAAGGGTAATCGCTATTAATAATATTTGTCCATTCATCTCGCTTGATTTGACAAATACTCTGAAAAGAAACGCTCAATTGATTAGACATTCATTAACTAACCAGGTAATTCGATAGTACTCTTACACTAATTGAAGCCTATTTAGATGTACAATAGTTTGAAGCAATCAATGACTCGGATGATTAAAGAAGCCCAATCGCGAGCCATTTTTCTGGTTTCGCGACGGGCAGAAGATCTGAGTGCCGATTTAGATTTTTGATGAACTCCTCCTTTACTCATCATAGGATGATTGGCATAAGGATTTCTCGGTACTCGATTAATACTTAATTGAACGTTGCCAGACACATCATGAATATGCTGGGTAGACGTCTTCTTCTTCGATTTTTTTCTCTTTGTCATATTTCACCTTAAGTTTTGTTAACATCCAACTTCTAAATAATACCAATTAGGATTCTTCAATTTGTTTAAACGCCGTTTTATTTTTTTATTTGATAAAATAAAATCAGGACCTTTACTTGTTTGAGTAAAACAAAAAGATTTTGGCAAACGACTATATAAACTTTTTGGTGGGCAAGCACCAGTAATATTCTTCATATATCGGCCAGTATCAAATTGGTGATAAAATATTTTATTAATTCCTAACTCTTCTTTAATTAAGTGAATTGCAGAAAACATTGCAGCTTCACTCCAAGTCTTTGAATATCGCTTTAACACCTTTTGAGTATAACTTAACATTGCTTCTGCGTTATATTTTTCTCCATAACAAGAATAATCAGAACGCCCCGACTGAATTGCACTAGTTGCTAGTTGCAAGTGTCTTTCCGCTTTTCTCAACCAGTCATTTTGGATTTCTTCAATGAGAGCCTCACCTGAAGTAAAATCGAAATCCACTCTTACCCAAGCAAGAGAATATTTAAAAGAATGTACTGGGTGAGAATAGCATTTAAAAGTACTACTCTTCAGTTTATAACGCCCAATCAACTACTCCTGTTCTCTAGAAAAGTTTAACTGTATTACCAAGTTCGCGCCAGGCCGGGAAGTTTGATTCCACAAGTAATCAGACTGGTTTCCCCAAGTAGAAAGTGTCACTACATAGCTTTCAAACTCAGTAGAAAATGCTTGTAACAGAATATCTTCAGTTAATAATCCTTTACCACATTGAGCTGTCACTTTTTTAATAATATCTTTATTAAGTAATTTAGCATAAGCACCTGACTTTATTTCATTAACGCTTAAACCACCTTTTGTTCGAACTAACATTCTTAATAAATATACTGCGTACTTATCTCTGTAGTAATGAACTAATCGACGCCCATCATCGAGACACTCGATTACTTCTTTTAATAAATTGATCTCCATAACATTTTTTCCGTATTTTTTTAAATAACATTATTCGCTCAGTTTTATAACCACTTCTATTTCTCAATTGACTTTTCATTATCAATTTCTCCTATTTAATAAACACGCTCTAAGCTTTACAGACACAACTACGCGCCTCAGCTTTATAGCAGAGTATTTTATTATTTAAACTAAAAATGAAAACCAAACGAAAAAGCCCCGGCAAATTTGCCAGGGCTTTCATTAAGAATAAATACTGGCTCGAAAGATTTTCATTAACCTTCCAAGCATCAAATTATTGGAAAGTTATGTGAATTGTTTTTTTTGTAGTTTATTTGCTTTTTGCATTCCTAAATGCTCCCAATAATTGAATTAGTAGCTACCACTTATTCTAGTTTAAATTAACTAGTTTATTGTTTAACCATTTTCTTAGTTAACCAATGAGTAGCTCTCTCGACAGCGCAAAATAATACGTTAAAAATTATTTTTGTCAATGACTTTCGGATAAAAATCAACCAAAGTTTTTGGTTAACTTAGCCGATAAATGGATCGCTTGACGAGTTCTGGTATAAGTACCGCACCGACAAATATTGGTCACATGCCAATCAATACCTTCATCTGAAGGAGTATCTATCTACTCATAAGCGCCAGCCAGAGGTATTGCCACTAATAATGAACTACCAGCAACTATATAGAAATAAACTCACGCCGGCTTATTAGCAGCATAGTCCCCCCCTTGATGACCGCATCTTTTAATAGGAAAACCGTTATAAAATACTACTAGCATCCACTCGTATCGTCATGAAGCTTCGACTTGTAAATATTTCTCTTAATCGCAATCTGTTCAAAAATTCAATAAGTTGTTAGACTCTTGTAGCAATACTTAATACTTAAGGATCTCGAAGTGAACAAAAGCTTTATCACCAATTTCGTTGCATTTTGCTTAATTGTCATTGGTTATTTATTATCTCAACCTGTGTTACAAACTGTAGGCTTATTCGCATTTTCAGGCGCTTTAACCAATTGGTTAGCCGTTCATATGCTTTTTGAGAAAGTGCCAGGGTTATATGGTTCAGGCATCATCCCGGCTCGCTTTGAAGAATTCAAAATCGCGATAAGAAGCATGATTATGGAACAATTCTTTACCGATGATAATATTGATAAGTTTTTAAGCGGTAATAACGGTACTCATATTGATCTTCAATTTGAACCAGTCATTGAACAGGTTGATTTATCACCAGCTTTTGATCGTTTGACTCAAGTCATTATGAATTCTTCATTTGGTAGTATGCTAGGTATGTTTGGTGGAGAAGAGGCTTTAACCCCTTTAAAAGAACCTTTTATAGCAAACATGAAAGAGTCTTTAATTGAGATTTCCAGTCAAGATGAATTTAAAAACCTACTTAAATCTGAAATAGAGCAACCCGAAGTACTAGCAGATATTAAAGAAAAAGTGAGTACCATTATTGACAAACGACTTTCAGAACTGACCCCACAAATTGTTAAACAAATCGTTCAAGAAATGATAAAGCAGCATCTTGGCTGGCTTGTTGTCTGGGGTGGAGTATTTGGCGGATTAATCGGCTTTTTCTCCTCATTTATTGCAAAATAAGCAGATTATCCAATAAAATGGGGCTAAGATAATTGTTAACTATATAAAACTAATAACAAGGGGTAAGCATGTCATTAACTAACGCAATTTCATTGCTATATGGACCAACACAAGAATGGCGCAATATAAAAGAACAAAAACAGAGTATTAGCCATATCTATTTGACTTTCTTGATATTTTTTGCCGCTATACCACCAGCATCGGCCTTTATTGGTAGTACATATATTGGCTGGAGCATCGGCGACGGGGAAACCCATAAATTAACAACAGAAAGTGCTATGTACTTATCTGTTATTGCTTATTTTGCAATATTGTCAGCAGTTATGGTACTTGCTTGGTTTATTCAGTGGATGGCTAAAACTTATGGCGCCAATCCAAGTTTAGCAGAGTGCGTAAACTTAACGGCATATAGTTGTACACCATTATTCTTAGCGGGCTTTCTTGGTAGTTTCCCTATTTTATGGCTCGATATGCTACTGACTTTGGTGGCAATAGCAATGGCAGTTAACCTTCTTTATAAAGGCGTTCCTGAAGTGATGGGGATTAACCGTGAAAAAGGTTTTTTATTTGCTAGCTCAATTCTGACTGTTTGCATGGTGAGTTTAGTTGGTATGTTAGCCATAACAATTATATTTTGGGGCTCAGGTCTTTCACCTGTATTTACTTCTTAAATTTATTTACAATGATGCGGATTAACGCAATCAATTAGGACAAGCGCTTGGACGTCATTTACTGGTTAATTCCGCTATCTATTGTTATTTTAATCGTTGCTGTAATTATCTTTTTTTGGGCAGTTAAGTCAGGTCAATTTCAAGATCTTGACTCTGCTGCCATAGAGATTTTATTCGATGATGATACCCCCCATTCAAAAGCACCTAATATTGACAATAAAACGAATAAACAGCCCCCCCCTATCAAACATAAACATTCATTATAAATTACTGGTTTAAACCTAGAGGTCAACCATGCGCTTAACCATTCATTATGCTTTTTCACTAACCCTATTATTTATTTCGTCTTTTGTGTTAGCCTCTCCAGAACTTATTATTGCTAGCTCTTTTAATATTAAAGCAGTTAATGGAACGATCTATTCTTCTGGCATAATAAACCAAGATAGACGAATTAAATTGCGTCCTGGAAAAAACTTGCTTGCAATTGAATATGAAGAAGTTTTTGATGATGAAAATGGAGATAGCTTTGATGTCATAAAATCTTCACCTTTTCTGTTAACCGTTTACTTAAACAAGGATACGGTTTACCAACAAAAAATAGTCAAACCATCTAATGCAGGCGCTGCGAGAAAGTTTATTAATAATCCCTTATTCCAAATTATAAATACTTCAAATAAAAAACAAACAGAAAAAGTTAGCTTTAAGCTAGTACCACTTATCAGTGATAAGAAAAGCTATTTAGTTTACCAAACACGCCTGCGACAAAATGACACGCTGGATTTATCGCACCCCAACCCAAAATCGAGTAATATTAACAAGCAAAATTTAATCAAATCAAACCAACAATCAATGCCAAGTAAAATGCTTAACTACTGGTGGCAACAAGCGTCTCCTGAAGAAAAAGAGCAATTTCTTAATGCGATAAAAGGTACTGATAAAAAATAAGAAGTATTAATTTTTATGACTGAAACAACATTGATTAGCGCGCTCATTCTTGGATTAATGGGGGCGGGTCATTGCCTGAGTATGTGTGGCGGTATTATCAGCAGTCTTTCCATAGCTACTGATAATAAACACAACAAATGGACTAAAATCATTAGCTACCAACTTGGTCGAATATTAAGTTATTTTTTATTTGGACTAGTCGCAGGTTGGATTGGCTACCAAACGAATAAGTTCACTTCTCTACCAATACTTCAAACATTGTCTGGAGTATTATTGATTTTAATGGGACTTTATATTAGCCGTATTTGGATGTTCATCAGCCACTTAGAAAAAGCAGGTAAAATAATTTGGGATAAGATAAGTCCTCTCAGTAAATACCTTTTACCCGTCACCTCAATAAAGCAAGCTTTGTTGCTAGGTGCATTGTGGGGTTGGTTACCCTGTGGTTTAGTTTACACCAGTTTAAGCTATGCTTTAACAACAGCCCATCCTATTAGTAGCGGCTTATTTATGCTTGTTTTTGGTATTGGGACATTACCAGCAACCCTACTTGCTGGAGCCGCTAGTGTTTCACTAAAAAATTGGCTAAATAAAAACACTGTGCGTCTAGCTAGTGCATTTATACTCATTAGTTTTGGTTGTTATATTTTAATCACACTTTACTTAACAGGTGAATCACACCACCACCACTAGACTTTAATATTATTGATTTTGACTCTATTGCAGTTCCACTTATTGATGACTACTTGTTATCACTTTAATTCCCAAAAGAATCATAGCACCGCCTAAAACCCGATCAATCCAATGTCCTACACTTCTAAATTTTTGATTAATAACCGGTTGTGACAAGAAAAAAGTGATCGAGGCAAACCAAAAAAACTGAATAAACATAATCCAAATACCATAAATAGCGATTTGATAAATTGGCATATCTGGGGATAAAACAATGGTAAATAACGAAACAAAATAAATAGGCGCTTTAGGATTTAAAACATTGCAGATAACTCCTTTGCCTATTGACTTTTTGGCAGAGTATTTTTTTACTGTCAAACTGGCTGTTTGAGTGTCACTCATAGGCTTTGCTCTTAACCCACAAACGCCTAAATAAAATAAGTAACCGCCTCCTAATATTTTGATTATCCACAAGGTTGTTGAAGAATTCGCGATAACAGCAGCTAAACCAAATGCGGAGTAAAGAATATGAATTGACAGCCCTAGTGAAATACCAATGCTGCACATAATTCCCGCTTTTCGACCATTGGTTAATGTCTGCTGTGAAACCAGAACAAAATCAGGGCCAGGTGAAGCTGCAGCTAATAAATGAACCATAGAAATAATGAGTAAACCTTGAAATAAATCCACTTTATTCTCCTGAATATTATCTATTTTTCATAATGTTTTATTAACCATTATTTTGCAACGATTTTAACCTTGTACAGCAGGTTATCGCAATACACAGAACATCACTGTTTTTGAGTCAGTTTGTACTGCTAAGTCTTTTTAGTATCTTATAAAATCATCAATTAATATGAGATAAACCTTTATTTTATAGGGTAAGATAAAAATCCTAAATGAATAATATTCAACAGAAAATGACAAGCAATAGAAAACTCAACTCTTCGAGTGAGCTGATAAACTAGTCCATACCCCAAACCAGCAATCATCGCAACTAGCATATAATAAACTCCACCGGCCAAATGTACGATACCAAAAATAATAGCCGTTACACTGACAGGAATAATATAGTAATATCGCTTCTCTTGATCAAATATAGAATATAATTTTTCCTGGATCATTCCTCTGAAAAATACTTCTTCAGCCAAGCAAACGATCATTATTTGATTGACGATAAAAATAATTAAAAATGGTGCACCAAGTAAATAATCTAAATTAACATCAACAATATCTAAACTTAATGCCGTACCTAACGCTATTCCAACCATTGCCAAGCTAATTAATACTGCTTTAATAAATAACTCGCTTGATAATGGTATAGGACTCTTCTTTATTAACACTAAAAAAACAATGACCCCGGCCAGGCTTTTATCAAAATTAATATACATTGAAAAAGGTTGTGATAAGCTCTTTATAGCTACCTGCTTTACAATCAATTGATTTTGAAAATCAGGAATCACATGTAAACCAAGTGATAAAAAAATCAAAACGGCTGCCACATAAGCAAAGGAACGCAAAATCTTACTTTGAGCTGAGTTTGCTAACATAATAGAAGCAAACAAAACGATTAGTGATATTACAGCAATAATCTTTAGAAAACCGACAGCAAAGCAATAGATAACCAAAGCTGTCAAAGATAGTCCCCATAATGGAATTTTAATTCCCTTGACGGCTAGCTCTCTATGGAAGTACTTTGATAAAACAGCGATTAATAAAAGTACACCAGCAAATATTAAGCGGTTATCAGGCAAATTAACTAACGTAACTTGATTAACAAGGTTATCTGTCACAGAGATTCCTAATAAGATATTAATTTTTTAGTGAGCGAAGGTTACTATCTGTGCCCATTGAAAACCAGTCTCATTTCTCACCAACCTAAACCAGCTATTTTTAACGGTTAACTCAAGAATAATACAAGTTTCACCTACGCCTAATACGCAAGTTGCTGGTTCGATTACTTGTGGAAGTAAATTTCAGCTAGCTCTCTTCAAACGGCTTCATTGATAGCATTTACCTGAAAAATGAGATTCACTAAACAGATCGGCGATATAACTTATTAATATTACTTGGAAAATCTAAAATATGATCTAAAGTTAACTATATAACTTTTCGATAATAAAGGTTGATAAATGGTGTTTCTTAGTCGCTTTATACTGGGGAGTTTTTTAGCCATTTATACATTTCTAGTGCATAGCACAACAACCGAAAGTGGTGTTGCTAGGCAGTATAACTTTCAAGAATACACTGTTTTTGATGGCTTACCCCAAGGTCAAGTTATTTCTATTATTCAAGATTCACAAGGCTATATATGGACTGGTAGCTACGCAGGAATAACTCGCTATAATGGTCGAGAATTTGAGACATTTACTAAACCACTACCAAGTAATAGTGTTCGTTCAATGGTTCGAAGCTATCAGGGTAAAATCATTGTTGCGACAGCCGCAGGCCTTTGTTACTTGGAAAAAAGCCAAATAACCTGCCCTCCTCTCAATAATAAACTCCCATTAAAAAATATATATCAAGTTATTTCTACAGACAGTGGGGACTTGTGGCTAGCCGCAGAAGGTGGCGTAATGCATGTGACAGAATCGACCCTAAAAACTTATACATTAAAAGACGGCTTACCTTCGACGACTGTCCGTTCAATGATTCAAGATCAAACTGGAAATATCTGGGCCGGCACAAGTAGTGGAGTTGCACACTTTAATGGTAGCCATTTCGAAAAAATTATTAGCCATGAATTAAAAAATATATCAATTAGAGCATTGCTGGAAACTGGCGAGGGTATTTGGGTTGGAGGTAGTACAGGGCTTTTCTTAATCAATAGCAAAACATACAAGGTATCAAAAATAGACAGCCCAGAGTTCAACAATAATGGTATTTTATCTCTCTATGAGGATAGTCGTGGCATATTATGGATAGGTACATATCATGGTTTATACCGCATGATAAATAATCAAATTGAGCGACTTTCTCCACAACGAGGGTTAAAGCGTATGGCAACATACAGCATTATTGAAGATCGTGATGGTACTCTTTGGTATGGCTCTGATGCAGGCTTAGTAAAACATGTACCTGGCCCTTTTGTTACCTACACAGAAAGTCAAGGGTTAAGTAATGACTTTGTACGCTCGATGTCGGTCGATAGATATGGACATATCTGGATGGGCACTCGGAAAGGCGTTAGTGTTTTTAACCCCTATACCGAAAAATTCCGCATCCTTACCAGCGAACTAAAACTAAAAGATATCCGCATCTATGGATTAAAGTGCTTACTTGATGGTAGTGTTTTAATTGGTACACAAAATGGCATGATACATTGGAAAAATGAAAAAGCCTATGGACCTTATACCATAGAAAATGGCCTCCCCTCATCATATGCTTCAACAATGATGCAAGATCAAAAAGGAAATGTCTGGATAGGTACATCTCGTGGACTAGCATTATGGGAAAATGATCAAATAAAACAAGTAACACAAAGCGAATTTACAATAGGCGGTATTTATTTTATGCAAACGGATTTGCTCGGGCGTGTCTGGCTAGGTACAGGAAATCGGGGTGTTGTAATTTATGATCCAGAGAAACAAAAATATATTACATTAGATCATATACCGCAAGCGAATAAATTTACAACCTGGTCAATCGATAGAGATTTACAGGGAAATATGTGGGTTGGAACAAATGGAAATGGTTTGCTTAAAATTAGTCAAGATTTAAAACTACTTAACGTTTTTGATAAACAGAATGGATTAGGTAACAACTATGTGTGGCAAGTTATGGTTGATACTAGTGGTAAAGTGTGGGTGTATACCAATAATGGGCTTAAACGTTATAACGGAAAATCCTTTACCCACTTTGATGGTGCCGATGGGCTGCCAGATTTAGAGGGCGCAGCAACAGCCGTTGCCGAACATCCAAGCGGTGATTTATGGTTTGGTACAGCCTTTGGAGTGACTCGTTATGCACCAAGCAATGAAGTTATCGATAGTAATCCACCACCAATTATTATTGACGGTGTTTGGTTGGGGGATAAACGCTTAACATCATCAGAAGTTCTTGAATTTAAAGGGAAGTCTTTAACCGTTAAGTTTTCTAGTTTAAGCTTTAGAGATGAGCGCGACATTCAGTTTTCTTATCGATTACTCGGAGCTAACAATAATTGGTCAAAACCTCAACCTCACAATCAGGTAAAAATAATAAACCTTTCGCCCGGTCAATATGAACTTCAAGTTAAAGCAATCAAGGGCGCGCGTTTTGATAGTGCTGTTCCAGCATCTTTTAGTTTTGGAATTAAGCCACCATTTTGGTTAACCTGGTGGTTTATTTTTATTGCTATTTTGAGCATTATTTTATTAGTGGCAGTCATTATTCGTTATCGTGTCAGAAAGCTAGCGTCAGAAAAAGAACATTTAGAAATTCTAGTGGCAGAGCGAACATCAGAGCTCAGTGAAATCAATAATGAGCTCAATCGGTTAGTTGTGACGGATGATCTAACCAAGTTATATAACCGTCGTCACTTAATGGATTGCTTATATAAAGATGTTGAACGCTTATCCAGAGCTCCTTCTTTAACCTATTTATCCTTTATTATTTTCGACGTTGATAACTTTAAAATGATTAATGATACTTATGGCCATGTGGTTGGTGATCTTGTATTAATCGAATTAGCTAAACGAATCAAAAAAAGCATCCGTAAAACCGATATAGCAGCGCGCTATGGAGGTGAAGAGTTTGCCGTTATATTACCATTAACAGATACACGAGGAGCTGAAACCTGTGCAGAAAAAATCCGTACCGAAGTTGCCGATAGTAAGTTTCAAATTAATCAGCAAGAAAAAATACAAGTAACTGTTAGTATTGGTGTATCCACAATTGAAAACAATAAGAGACTCGATAACATTAAACAAAGTGATGACATTATACGCCAAGCAGATATTGCACTCTACCAAGCAAAAGAGCATGGCAGAAATAAAACCTGCGTGTTTGATGCAAATATTGAGAAACCTTAGGCCTCTTAAATAACTCCCCTCCCCCAACTATTGCTTGGTAAAAATAATTAAAAAACAAGAGCATTAGCAAAAAATTAGAATAATATCAGTTTTTATACCACATAATTTATTGCACTTAGTTTCTCATTTTCGTTAATCTAACCAAAACGCAACATAATTTAGAATTTTACAATCAAACTAACAAAGTATCAGTCCAATAGAAAACATGAGCAAATCATTGCTAACCTGTTTTCATTATAGGTATGTAAAACAATGAAAAATTTACAGCGACACGGCTTAATAACCAGTTTATTTTTATTACAAATGATTTTAGTCACATCATCTTGTAGCGATAGTACAAGCATTCCAGCTTTACCAGACACTCCAGCAGATATTTCCTATAAATCACCTCCAGAAAGTAGTGAGCGAGACTGGTTAACTCGCCAAGAGTTAAATTTAACAATTCAATCAAAAGCATCTCCATACCACAATGATTACTTTATGCCTATAGGTGAAGAGAAAGCTGCGCTGCATCACTTTAACGGCTCACTATCTATTAAAGGAGGACAACTCATTGGTTTTCCAAATAACTACACTTATCTTATGCGCCAGTTTCCCGAAGTTGAAATAGCATTTGTTTCGCATAGTGGTTATTTGATTCCAAAAGAACGCGACATTATTATTACTGATCCGAACCAAACTTATTGGCGGATCATTTTATCACCCGGTAAAGTTTGGAGCGAAGAAGCTGATGGCAACATGTCACGCGCATCATTTCCTTTCATTTTAACAGAAACGGGGTGGAATTCTGCTTTAAATGGTTTGGCAACCTTTATATATGATGATAACCAAGTATCCAATATTAGAGTTCAAATTGTTCAACACACAGCACCTGGTATTAGAGGTGAAGCGGCAGCCACACTTGAACAAAGTTTTACACCAACGCCAAACTTTGACCCAGCCAAATTAATTAATGACTTTGAACAAGAACTCAATGAAAGGCTTGTTGTTGAAGAGTGGAATCAATTGACCGAACAATTCCCCGAGATTAACTGGGCATTATTTAACAGTGCTCTATCAGAAACAGATATTAGCGCATCAGGAATTTGGCTTAATAACAAACTTTATATCCAAGGTTGTAAAACTAGCTATGGCGATTATCCCTACTGTCGTTTCATGCGACATGGTATTTTTTCTGCGACAAAACCCGCAGCCGGCGGTTTAGCAATGAGTTACTTAGCCCAACGCTATGGAACAGAAATACTAGACTATTTGATTAAAGATTATGTAGATGTTTCTGCCAATCATAATGGTTGGGAGCAAGTCAGATTTATTGATGCGCTAAATATGGCTACCGGTATAGGAAACAACGATCATGATCCCAATTCAACTAACTCATCTGCCGACGAACATGGCCCCCTTACAGGGGAATGGAGTCGAGCATTAACAGCTCAAGAAAAACTTAATATTTCATTTCAACAATATGGTAATTATCCTTGGGGGCCAGGGGAAGTTTTCAGGTATAACACATCACATTACTTTATTTTATCCGCAGCAATGGATAATCTGGTTCGACAGCGCGAAGGAATTGGGCTGTGGCAATTATTAAAAGAAAATGTCTACGAACCGATAGGTATTCGCCACTCACCAATGATGCATACTACAGAACCAGATTTAAGCCGTGGCGTTGCAATTCTAGGTGTTGGCATGTACCCAACAATAGAAGATATGATAAAAATATCCAAGTTGTTTCACCAAAATGGATATTATAATGGTGAACAGCTCCTCGATGAACTAACTGTGCGCAAAGCTTTGTTTAGAACCAATGAACTCGGACTACCTTCTCATCAACATAATAATGCCGATGGACAAGGCAGATATTTAATGTCATTTTTTAGCGTTCCCTACAAAGCCAAACAAGGTTGCACAATACATGTACCATTATTAAGTGGTGCAGGTGGCAACCTGGTAACAATCCTGCCTAATGGAGTCATTGCCTTACGTTTTGCCGATGCTCAAAACTATGATGCACGATCAATGATAGAAGTCTCGGGCCAACTTTCTCCTTTATGTGAGTAAAGATTACCTGATTAATATAATATCGCTATCATTCTTTACGTTTTTAGCATAATAAATTTTATTTGAGCTGGGAGATACTGATAGGTGAAATACTCTATTATTATCCAATGTCTCAATTTCCACCACCTCATGTGAAGGTATTTTAACGCGCTTTAATAAAGTAGCGCCTTCTTTTACTTGCAGATAAGTAATACCGTCTTCAGTCATTACTAAACCTGAGTTTAATATTGATGGAAAATTTTCGACGACTTTAACTTCTTTCATATCATTAAAAGAGAGGTACCATAAACCTTGGGAAGTAGACTTAGTAAAGTAGAGTCCTTTACCATCTGGTGATTCTGCCCCCATGATACCACCATGCCTTGTTATCTGACGTTGCAGATTAGAAGTCAGATCGATATTCCATATTTGCTCCTCACCATTAATAATTCCATTAAAATAAATCGTTTTACCATCATTTGACCAATTAGGAAAATCAGAATATGTTTTACCCGTCTCTATCATAGTGACTTTTCGAGAGTAAACATCGAGCAAATGTAAACCGTTTCTTGCAAAAAATACGACTTTATTACCTTGTGGATTTGACTTAAGTGTCGTATTTCTAAAATCAAAAGGTTCATCGGTTAATTGCACCAATTGATTATCTTGCTGTTTTAGCCAAATTTGGGACTTTCCACTTCGCTCAGATACAAAGACAACACTATTCGTGCCATGAATATGACTGGGCATATAATCTCTACTTGATGACTCTATAAAATTTTTTTCAGGTGATAATGAATCATCTGAGTCAAAGCTTCTCGTATAAATATCAATCACATTTCTATAATGGGCAACTACCATCATATTTTTGTCAGAAGAAAAATCGAAGGAGCGATAACCAACACTGTTATTAATTAACGCTTTAACCTTGTTAGTTAATGAATATTGATAAAGGTTATTTTTAGAAATAAAAAATAATCTCTGATTCTTACGATCGATACGAGCATAATTAATTAAATCTGTATATTGATAGAGCTTTTGGATTTCCAGATTATTTAAATCAATTGAAAATAAGCTGTCATAGCTAAAAAAATGATCTCTAAAGAAAAGTAGTTTACGGCTTTCAAAATCAAAATCTAAAACACGATCCCCCTTTCCTTCTACTGGAGAACTCGTAAGCTGAGTTAACTGATTAGTAGCTGTATTAAACTGATATACTCGCTCTTTTCTAGACACTCTTTTATCAATAGCACTAAAAAGGAGTAAATTGTTTTCCGAATCCCATGCTAACCCCGTAATGAAAAAGTTTTCACAGTTGAACAGATTACTTTCTTCAATATTTTTAGTCTTCGTTACATCGAGCGCTATTTTGACAATTTGACACTTTGAATGTTCATTGTCAGACAATCGCATGCTAATTAGATAACGCCCATCATTTGACCATTTAGGAAGGTAATTATGTTCCTCTTTTTTTGTTAAAAGATAAGTGGTCGCTTGATCTATGGCTTGCACATAAATTCGTGAATACTTTTTGTTTGTATTTTGCTTCTGTTTAGTTGTATAAACAACAAAAAGACTATCGGGTGAAAACTCTGGTTCACTCTCAATACCAGCCAAAGATGAAAAAGCTGAAACTTTATGCGGAATTTGACTATTAGCAGGTTTAAATAAAAAATAGAAAAAAACGGCTATCAACAAAACCAATAATATAAAAACAATAAATATTTTAGTTCTAATACCACCTCTATTAACAGTCTCTTCAGGAGCAGACTCCATTATTTTGTGATTGACATCTGCAATCAACCGATAACCTTTTTTGGCTATTGTCTCAATATATCGTGGCTTATTTTTATCATCATCAAGCGCTTTACGAATTAACCCAATAACTCTTTGAATCGCGGTATTAGTCACATATGGACTATTCCAAACATTTTCAGCTATTTCTTGAACGGATATAACCTGCATAGGTCTTTCTAAAAAATAGACTAATAGAGCCATTGCTCTAGGAGTAATGGTTATATCCTGTTCATTGCATTGAATGAGGTTAAGGTCAGGTGTAATTACTTTGTTATTAAGCTGATAACAACTCGCTTTATTTTTTTGCATTGCGATATCATTTTTTAACCAAAAATCGATCTAGAGGAAATATGAGAAAGACTGCTCTTTTTATATCATATAATTAGCCATCTATAAACACGGTTTAACCAATTGACCACTAACTCAATCTGTAGCCCTTTATAGGCAGATGTATCAAAGATACAAAACATTCCAACTGTAAAAGTGCTCGTAGAGTAGCAATTAGCAACAAGCTTATACTGATACTCTCTATTAATTAACTAAGATTAGTTATATTTTTACTACAGAATACCTAGTTAACTGTAGCAATAATTCAAATAATAGTTATAGAAATTGATTAAGTTAATCAGTAAAATAGTTGATTATTCCGAATACCCTTATACCTAACAACACTAGTCTGGATATCTGATGAAAGTAATAAATAAAGAACAAGTACACCAAGTCCTTGATTTTCCCGCACTAATAAAACAATTAGATTCTGGTTTTGCAAAACCTTTTAAAATGCCTCAAAGGCAAGTTTTCTCGCTATCTGATAGTACAGCCAATCATGATGCCTTTGCCGTTTTACCTTCTTGGAATGAAGATGTCATTGGTGTAAAAGCCTTTACTTATTTTCCCGAAAATATGGCTAGCGGATACGAATCTCTTTATTCAAAAATTATGATGTTCGACCGTAAACATGGTGAACCTTTAGCATTAATAGATGGAACAAGTGTCACTTTTTGGCGTACAGCGGCAGTTTCCGCCTTGGCGAGTCGATACTTATCAAGGGAAGACTCAAAAACCTTATTATTTTGTGGAACCGGCAACCTTGCTTCTTTCATGATTAAAGCACATTCAAGCGTAAGACCTATCAATAAAGTATTATGTTGGGGTCGAAATACCAATAAGGTTAAACAACTGATAGCTCAACTACAAAAAGAGCTAGCTGAAATCGAGTTTGTTTCCGTTGACAACATTGAAAAAGCCTGCGAAACAGCCGATATAATTAGTTGTGCAACTGGCTCAGCCGAACCATTAATATTGGGAGAATGGGTTCGCCCTGGAACACATTGTGATTTAATCGGAAATCATTCTGCTGATCGTCGAGAGTGTGACTCATCTTTAGTCGTTAAATCCAGCGTTTATGTTGATAGTAGACTAAACGTATTAAGTGAAGCTGGAGAACTATTAATACCGATTGAAGAAGGCGTATTTGCCCCCAATATGGTCAAAGCTGAATTATCTGAGCTGTGTTCTAAACAAACTAGCGGTAGAGAAAGCCCAGAAGAAATTACCTTATTTAAGTCGGTGGGAACTGCGCTAAGCGATCTGCTGGCAGCCCATCTTGTTTTTCAAGCTACGAGTAAATAAAAAGCCAATCGACGATTGGCTTTTTAAACTACACTAACGACAAGTAAATTTAACTCAATATAAACTTAAATAATTCATAATATATTGAAATTAGTTTTTAGCCACTCGAGTCACTTCAACTTTCTTTTCAATAAATTTGTTGAGATGTCTCTGATTAGCTTTATTTCCTTCTTGTTGAACGAACTCGCTAATTGCAATACCATTGCAAGTGACTTCATTGGCTACATAATGGTTACTAAAACCACTATCTTTTATTGCTTTTACAAATTGTAATTTATTTCCATCTGCGGCAACCATACAAAGCCTTGTATATCGAGAATCATCAACAGCTTTATATTGCTTTTCGGCTGCACTAGCCGAACCTATAATGACTGTAGTTCCAATTAATGTAAGAAGTGTTTGTTTAATACGCATTGCAGTAATACCTCGCTCTGTTTGCTTGAGTTGTTATTATAATTATTAAGTGTTAACAAACTTTTTCAGAAACAGAGCTAAATGTTACAAGACGAATCTGTGTCACACTCTATTAACATCTTATGACGCATTAATCTTTTCTATTATTGGTGACAGAATTTAAATGAGGTAACCATAACGGCAATCGGATCAGAATGACAAAATATAACTAAAAGTCAACAGACTTACGCATTGTCTTTTTTTTGCCATGTTTAGTTTTACGATCAACTCTCTTAATTTGGGAAGACTTAGATGGCTTTGTTGACCTTCTCACTTTAGTCACTTTAACTGCTTGTTTTATTAAAGTGACTAATCGAGATAATGCATCTTGTTTATTTTTTTCTTGAGTTCTAAACTGTTGTGCTTTTATAACCAAAACACCCAGTCCATTAATTCGTTTATCCTTTAACTCTAATAAACGCTGCTTATAAAATGCAGGTAATGATGATGAATTTATATCAAAACGTAAATGTATTGCTGAAGATACTTTATTCACATTTTGCCCACCAGCCCCCTGCGCTCTAATCGCTTCAAAAGAAATATCATTAAGATTTAAAAATACTGTATTAGAAATTTTTAATTCTGCATCCATAGGGTTTATTAAAGGAGAAGTAATTGAATATTCAAATTAAATTTTAGGATAGCGTTCTGTATTTCATTAGTAAACTAATAACTTCATGCTCACTACTGGCAGCTTCTAAAGATTCATTTACTGTTCTTTTTTGAGGCAACTTAATACCTATTCTATACAGCGCTTCTTTAACCTGGATATCTGAATCTGGGTTAATATCTTTACCAACATAAATACATATTCGTTGAAGAATAAAGTTCTTATCCACCATTGTATATTCTACCTACCATTATTAATTATTTTGAATAAGTTATTTAGGGATGTCATATGAAAACCATTACATTAATAGCTGTGTTGTTCAAAAGTATATTGATTATAGCATTAAACCTTTCAATATAAGAATAACAGCTATCTAACTTACATAAGATTATCATAGCGTACTACTATCATAAAACCTTATATTTAATCGCCAGGCTAATCTATTATGAAAGAATACTCTTTAAGTAATTTTCAAGATTACTATTATATTGGCTTTTTGAAAACCAGCCTGCGGGTTTAAGTGGATATAATTCACGAACTAAAGGCACAGTAAGCTTTAAGGTCTGTTCATCATCAGAAATATCGGTTAATGCACAAAACTCACAATCAGCAATACATCGATCTAACTTATTTAAAACCGAGTTAAGATGTAATTCTGTTTTTATTGATTTGAATTGAGATAAAGCCTCATCTTTTGCTGCTTGCTGTCGACTTTTTAGAGAAGCGACTTTTAAATTAGCTGATATTTTCTTAGATGATGATGATATCAACTTATTAACCACATTAGGTAAAAATGAAGCACCAATAATAGCCACACCTGTCACAGGATTAATAAGACATGCAATTCCACCTACCACAAAAAGACCTTTGGTAATTTTCTCATTATTTTCATCAACTTTATCAGCTAATTCATCAAGTACCTCAGACGAAGCTAGTTTTAAATCACTCTCTTTTAAGTTTTTAAGCTTCAATTTCTTTAGCAATGCACTTTTTATAATATTGACACTCTCAATATTAGGCACTTCAAAAATACGTCTTTTAGTCAACTTTGCACAATCATAATCCCCACAAGGAAGAACTCGATGTGTTTGTATAATATATGTACCGGGTGAGTCATGATCAGGAAAAAGAAAATAGTAAGTTGTATCATATTGATATTCTGTAGAACTAACAGTAAAAAGTTGTTTTATTTTAATTTCATTAAAACCAGAGATTATTTGCGAAGCTTTATTGCTAACAGTTTCAGTACCGCTAGTTAATTGCTCTTTTATTTTAGATGACCACGTTTTTATTTTTTGACTAACCATTTTCTTTCTATTGTCTCAATGTCTCAAAATTTATTAGTTTGCATTCATACAAACAATTACCAATCTAGCATATTTTTAGTTGCTCACGAAGAGTTAATAACTTAATGCTTACCCCATTTAGCAAGAAAATTAGCTTAGCCTTAAATCAACTTACTGATCTCTGTCAATAAGCGACTAACTTTGCCTAGCTTATAATTCGCCCCTTTTTGTCAGATAAAACTAATAATTCAATGTTAAAACCTGAACTGCTTTCTCCTGCTGGCTCTCTAAAACACATGAACTACGCTTTTGCTTATGGTGCAGATGCTGTTTATGCAGGACTTCCACGCTATAGCCTTAGAGTGCGCAATAATAGCTTTAATCTAGAAAACTTGGCTATAGGTATCAACCAAGCCAAAAGTTTAAACAAACTGTTTTTTGTGGCTGCGAACATTGCACCACACAACGCAAAAGTTAAAACCTTTCTTAAGGATATTGCCCCCATTATTGCTATGCGCCCTTCGGCATTGATTATGTCAGATCCTGGTTTAATAATGTTGGTACGTGAAAAATGGCCAGAAACAATCATTCATTTATCCGTTCAAATGAATACAGTTAATTATGCAGCCGTTAAATTCTGGCAGTCACTAGGAATAAAGCGAGTGATACTCTCTCGGGAGCTATCATTAGAAGAAGTAGCAGAAATTCGACAACAATGCCCGGATATTGAGTTAGAAGTATTTGTACACGGTGCACTCTGTATAGCTTACTCTGGCCGTTGTTTGTTATCTGGATACTTCAATCACCGAGATCCCAATCAAGGAACTTGCACTAATGCCTGTCGGTGGGGCTATAAAGTTCATGAAGCGAAACAAAATGATAGTGGGGATATTCAGCAATATCAACCTCAAATAGGGTTGGGCAAAACCACCGATAAACTGGTTTTATTAGAAGAAAATAAGCGCCCGGGTGAATATATGCCAATGTACGAAGATGAGCATGGCACTTATATCTTCAATTCAAAAGATTTACGCGCTATTCAACACGTTGCCAAATTGGTGGAGTTAGGTATCGATTGTCTAAAAATAGAAGGACGTACAAAATCTCATTTTTATGCAGCACGCACAGCTCAAGTGTACCGTCAAGCAATTGATGATGCAGTTGCAGGTAAAGCTTTTGATCGTTCCTTAATGGATATACTTGAAGGTATGGCCAATCGAGGCTACACCGAAGGCTTTTTTCGTCGTCATGTTCATGATGACTATCAAAACTACTTAACTGGCAGCCCAGAGCGACATGAACAACTGTTCGTTGGAGAGGTATTAGAAAGAAAAGATAATCAGATTTTAATTGATGTAAAAAACCGGTTTCAAATCGAAGATAAATTAATATTAATGTCGCCTCAAGGCGAGCAGCTTATAACACTTTCTGAAATGACCGATCGTCATGGTCAACCAATAACTGTCGCTCCTGGCTCAGGCCATCAAGTCTGGATTAAGTGTCCCGATGAATACCAAAGCGAGATGGGACTAGTTGTAAAAAAGACTACTTCAACTTAGAACAGTTATCATATTATTAGATGCAAACTCAGGGGGATGAACTCCCCCTTCTATTTGCTATAGTTTATAAGTTAGCATCAACCAAGTTTTTTCTCTAGATGAATAGAGAACATTATCGCTGCTAAAGTCAGCATATTTGAATAAAACCGATAGGTTTTTATTGATCTTTTTAGCGACAGAAAAGTCTATTTCAGTTCCAAGATCAGAGCCATTTTCATCAGTTGAAAAATTGTGATAAACCACTTTAAAATTAAACCCATTTACTTTATATGTGCCATCAATATATAAATCTTCAATCCCGCTAACAGGAGTTCCTAAAAATACATCTGCCCATCCTTGAAACTTATGTAAAGTCGCTAATGAAGTCGTAAATCCTTGTCCACCAGAGGTATCTCCCCCCAAAACCTCATAACCAGCACCAATAGAGAAGTTATCTTGCTGATACGCACCCGAAAGTAAATAGTAATCGGCACTATAGTTATTAGGATTATCGCCCGTTTCAGACTGTGAAGCATATTCTAGTGTATAGGCGAAATCCCCCGCTTTTCCGGCAAAGCGTATTCCCAGTGTATTGTTAGATAAAGCGAATGCATCTTCATTGTCAACTGAGAAATAATAAGCTGATAACTGACCTAAATCTAATTGATAGTCAGCATTAATTAAGTGCGTATTGTGCTTGTGATCACCTGCGTTAACAGCCTCACCAAAAATACGGTTCACATTAAAGACATAAGCATAATTTAAAGATAACTTATCGGTTGGCTTGCTTTTTATAGTAAAACTATCATAGGTTTGTTCATTTTGTCGCCAACCAACACCACCAATGAAACGTTGATTTCCCACTAAAATTCTTTGACGGCCATAGCCAAATTTAGCTATATCGCCATTGTATCGTATAAAAGCCTGGTTAACTTCTGTTCCTTCAGGATCAGCAACAACTGGAAATTGCCCTCTGTCGGGCGTATTTCCTTGGCCAGCATTAAAGTCATTCATACCTATCTCAGTAACATCATCAAACTCTAACACCGAATCAAACTTAGAATTCCATTGTGTCTTAATCGTGGCTCTAGTTCTCATCGTTGAAGCATTAGCCTCTTCAACAATATTTTCTTGATCGACTAGTTCTATTCGGTAACGAAAACTTAAGTCAATAGTGCTACTGATGTCTGTATTATCACTTGCATATATACCCGTTGAAGTAGCCGCTAATACACAAGCCGTGACTAAGTTTTTTTTGAATTGATTACTCATATTGCATCCCCTTAGAAGGATAAAGAGGCCAGTAAGCCTGAAGTTATTGTCTTGTACCTTCGAAGTACGTGGCTAATGTATACTTATTCTATGATTTGTCTTTGATCCACATCAACAATAAATTCTCTATTTTCAATAAAATAGCCATGATGTAATTAAGGTTTTAAAACAATGGACATTAAATTGATCGCTTAATCTAAATTGTTTGTTTCAGCATTTTTGATATTGTAACATAGACCTTAATATGAACAATGAACTCATCAGTCATTCAATTGTGCTATATTATATAACTTAATGAACGATGAAAAATTAACAACTCCGAGCTTTGCTTAACTAAGTTTTGGCTTATGGTTTGTTCTTTTATAAACAAGAAATATAAACCATAAAAAAGATACGTTTGCATGGCCGCAGTTTACACTGCCAGGGTTAATTGAGAAATTGGTTAACCTCCCGTGTTTGGAAAGGAGAAAAAATTGAATAACCAGCTAACCGACTCTTTAGGTCGCGAATTTCCGTATATCAGACTATCACTGACAGATATCTGCAACTTTTCATGTAGCTACTGTTTACCCGATGGTTATCAATGTGAATCGAACAAAGAGTTTCTTTCAATAAAAGAAATCAAAAATTTAATCACTGCATTTGCAGAACTAGGCGTTTGGAAAATTAGGTTAACTGGCGGAGAACCAACTATTCGTAAGGATTTTTTGAGTATTATTAAAACAATCAAATCAATCCAAGGAATTCGTCAAATTGCAATGACTACCAATGGCTACAAACTCAAGCAAAGAGTTAAAAGCTGGGTATCTGCTGGATTAACCCATCTTAACATTAGTGTTGATAGCCTAGATCCAAAACTGTTTCATAGCCTCACAGGTCATAACCGTCTACAAGAAATACTAGAAGGCATAAATCTAGCACAGCAGTTACCCATTAAACGAATTAAACTCAATGCGGTCTTACTTAAAAATGTTAACTCCCACCAATTTCATCAGTATGAAACATTATTGAAAAATAACCGTATCAGCATGCGATTTATAGAACTGATGCAAACAGGCGATAACCAAAAATATTTTGACCAATATCATGTACCAGCTAATGAACTTAAAACGCATCTCTTATCAAATGGTTGGACAGAAAAGCTAAAAGAAGTAGGTTCTGGTCCAGCGATAGAATATATCCATCCCGATTACAATGGTAGTTTTGGTGTTATTGCTCCTTATGCAAAGGACTTTTGTGATAGTTGCAATAGATTACGAGTTTCATCTACAGGTGACTTTCATTTATGCTTATTTGGTGAACACGGTTTTAGTGTTAGGCATTTATTACAAAGTGAAAACCAAAAAGCAGAACTCAAACAAACTCTCTGTCAGTTACTTGGCCGTAAAAGAAAACAACATTTCTTGCACGATGGTAATTCTGGTGGAACGCCTAACTTAGCATCAGTCGGTGGATGATAATGAACGATAATAAACAAAAAGTTTACACACAAAATTATATGATTAATTTTGATGATGCAATTGATTTGATTATAAAAAACGCTCAACTGATTGATGTTGAATCAGTTAATATAGATGATTCATTAGGACGTGTACTTAGCCAGTCATTGAATGCCAAAGCGGCAATACCTGCATTTAATAATTCAGCAATGGATGGATATGCAGTCAATTTTAGCGACTTAAGTTCAGCTACTCCCGATACCCCTATCAGTTTAGAATTAGTAGGGTTAACAGCCGCAGGTGATGTACAAAGCTCACTTGGTCACACTCAAGGTAAGGCTTGGAAAATTATGACTGGAGCCCCTGTTCCTTCAGGATTTGATGCAATTATTCCAGTTGAAAACACACAGCTTAATAATAATTCTCTACTTTGTTTTGACTCACCTAAAAAAAATGCACATATCAGAAAATCAGGAGAAGACTTTACTTTAAATGAATTTATTTCAGATGCAAACAAAGTTATTAATGCTAATATGATTATGGCACTAGCAGCACAAGGCTTTGGGCAAATTAATGTGTATAAAAAAGTAAACATCGCAATATTTTCTACAGGCAAAGAGTTAGTAGATGATCCTGAGGCGCCTCTAAAAGAAGGTCAAATTAGGAACTCCAACAAACCTTTTATCAATAACTGGTTGAAGGATTTACCGGTTAATATAATTGATGCAGGTACAAACTACGATAATGTAGCAAAGTTTGAACAAGACTTGTCCGCACAACTAGAGAAAGGCACTCAAATTATTATCAGTAGCGGTGCAGTTTCAATGGGAGATTTTGACTTTATTCCACAAACAATAAAAAAACTCGGCGGTGAAATTATTTTTCACAAAGTAAAAATAAAACCAGGAAAACCAATATTGTTTGCTAAATTTCCTAATGGTAGTTTTTACTTTGGTCTACCAGGCAATCCAATTTCAGCGGCTATAGGACTCCGTTTTTTTGTGACGACACTCATTCGAAATTTACTCGGTCTAAAGCAAGAACCCCCATTAACGGCTATTTCAACATCCGATTTCACCAAAAAGCCAGGATTTCGTTCAATACTAAAGGCGCATGTTCAAATTAATTCACAAGCCCAATTACAAGTGCGTATTTTAGAAGGACAAGAGTCATTCAAAATCAAGCCATTAATCCACGCCAATGGCTGGGCTATTATTAACGAAAGTGACTCCCATTTATCTGTAGACGAACTTATTAGCTTTTATCCTAATTCACTTTATTGGAAAGAGTAAAACGATGTATATTCGAATCCAAAACCAAAGTATTCGGTATCGAATAAGCAGAGATGAGGCAGCTATGCTGCTTAATGGTCAGCGATTAGAAGACAAGCTAAATCTATCAAGCCTGTTAGCTCTTACTTATTCGATTGACAATACCAGCTCTCAAAGTTCATTTAATTTTATTGACGACTCTAAAGAATTACATTTAAAGATAAATATTGATGTACTAAAAGCAGAGCTAGAAGATCGACCGAGTAAACAAGGAATAATGCTAGCATCAAAAAACTCATCAACAACACCTGATGTTTACTTAGAAATTGACTTAAAGAAAAATTCAAAAAAACTAATCAATTATTGAAATAGTTAATCAATATAATCTGATGAATAATTTAAATTTTTAAATAAAGCTTCATCTATATTTAAGTCAATCGCCTGCGCATTTAATAGCGTTAATAAATCTCTTACTCTTAGCTGCTTATTGTCAAGAAAATCAACGAGTTCTTGTAAACATTGTTTAGCGATTAACAACGACAAATAATGCTCTCTAACTTGTGTTTTTAAATAATAAGCTTTACTCAGTTGAGTCGTAGTACTCGAACGACAAAGCTGCGAAATTAGGTTTTTGGGTAAAAAAGGAATATCGACCGCCTGAACATATAACCAGTTTGTTTTACATATACTTAACCCTGACTCAATGCCAGCTAGCGGTCCTAAATAACCATCACGCTTATCTGTAACAACATTGACGCCATAAGATTGGTAGGTTGGTATATTTTGGTTGGCAGATATAATAATCTCGTTGACTTGAGGTAAAAACCAATCCAACTGCCTGTCAATTAAGCGAGTACCTTTAAAAGTCATTAAGCCTTTATCTCTGTTATCAATTCGCTTTCCTTGCCCACCCGCTAAAATTAAACCTGTAATTTCTGATGAAGAGATTTTTTGATTACTAATATTCACTTATATCTCATAATTAATAACTTAACTGGCACATTGCTACCAGACCATTTGGTCAATTTGATTCAGATCAAATTGCGTATCGACGATAACTGTCAAACTAAACAGACTACTAAAAATTCATTTTACACCATACAAAGCAATAAATCATTTATCACCAACTAACTATCATTGGAATAAATAGTGACTAAATATACGAGAGAAGTAGAACAACAATTGAAACCTCTCAAAGAACTGTCAGCCGAATGGCATTTACAGAATAACTCTGACTGCACGCAGTACAGTTTACAAAAATTATTAACATCTATATTAACGAGTGATCGACTACCAGAAATATTCTCCATACTTAGTAAGGTTATTACTCAACCAACCTCCCAGCTAGATAATATGGTTGTGAGATGCCAAGCGGCTAAACAACTCACCGAGTCATTAGGTTTTAACACTAACCCCCAACATACTCCATGTGTTTTTGGAAGTTTATTGAATAATCGAATAGAGGCCAATTACGAGTGCTTAACAAGC
This sequence comes from Aliikangiella litoralis, assembly GCF_052495765.1. The sequence continues at coordinate 3,294,500 of NZ_CP199292.1, forward strand.
TTTAGGTCAATCAAATATTATCCAATAGCTCTCATTGAAGCCATGAAAGAAATGAACATAGAAGTCACTATTGAAAGTCATATCTTACGTAATCCTCTTGAATATACACTTTGGGAGTTAACCAACTTATCAATTGATCACATACTCCTTTTAAGAAAATTAATTTTCAAAAAAATAAAATTAAAATTAGGTAATGATATTTTAGATAACTATGTAAAACTAGTAGAAAAAAATCGTTTAGAAACAATGGGAACAGCAGGTTTTTTTGCTGAACATTGGAAACTTCACCAACCCGTTGTTTTAGTCTCATCAAGTGCGTACTCCTTTTGGAGTAAGGCTATGAGACAGTTTGGTTTTGGTAGTGCTTCACTGATAAAAGTGGCAACAGACAAAAATGTTAAAATAGATCTCAATGAGCTAGAGAGAATTTTAGTCAAATTACATTTACAAAACATACCTGTTTTAGCGGTTATCGGTACTTTAGGTACATCGGAGTTTGGCAGTATTGATCCGATCCATTCAATTATTAAATTACAACAACAATTTTCCCAACAAGGATTAAATTTTTATACTCATATCGATGCATCAAATGCTACTTATTTTACAACTTTATTTAAAGACGAAAATAACCAACCTCTAACATATGAGTTACTTAAAAAAGATTATACTTATTTTCCTTCTAGAAATGTTTACCAATCTTTTCAATCTCTCAACTTAACAGATAGCATTACCGCAGCTCTTCCCTCGCAAGACAATTATTTACCAGGCGCAGGCTGCTTTATTCTCAACAATAGAAACGCTATGAAAATACTCAATAGCTCTGCATATAACTCAACTAATCAAATTAACGAGCCCAACAAACACCCTATAAATAATGATTTTATTAGTGATTCCTGTTCTGAAAGATGTCCAACAGAGGCATATTTAAATCATAAATATAAGCCTTTGAATACAAATAAATTTAAAAAATCTGCCAAACAATGGCTAGTTGCAACAGAGTATTTTTATAAAAAAATAACTCGCCTTAAAGACAAACTTAACCAACTCGTTAATATTTATTTACCATTTAAGCCTGAAACTAATGTGCTTGTAATGATTATTAACCCTGTTAATAATCATTCATTATCACAAATGAATGATTTTTTAAAACGCATACAAAATACTTTGAGTGGTTATACTAAATCCTCATTATATGTAGACTTATTTAATAGTACTATTGCGCCGCTTGATATCCATGACTTAGCACAATCAGAAAAAGTCAATTTTTTTAATAATCTACAATTCACAACTCAAGATACTGGCAATACAACCAATCAGAAAATACTTTTACTAAAATACACTTTCGCTTCACCTTATTTTTTAACAAAAAAAGAGAATATTAAAAGTTTAGATATTTATTGTGATTTTTTAGAAAATGCCATAAAGGAAAGGCTTAACTTTGATAGTTAAGCTTATGAAAGGTAATAACTCATCAAAATGTGATCTTCAACAATTACATTAGATAACGTGGCAGGCAGTACCGGCCAATGTACTTAGCCCCTGCATATCAACGATTTGTATGTATCGATCTTGAATAGCGATGAGTCCTTGTTTTTGCAAACGAGTCACTAATCGACTCACTGTTTCTACAGCTAAACCTAAATAGTTACCAATATCACCCCGAGTCATGGTCAACTGAAACTCTTTATCAGATAAGCCTCTTCTTTTAAAACGTGCCGAAAAGTTCATAATAAAAGCCGCAAACCTTTCATCAGCATTTTTCTTGCTCAGCAACATCATCAAATCTTGTTCTTCGCGAATTTCACCACTCATTACTTTAAATATTTGTTTCTGCAATCCCGGTAGCTCGCGAGCGAGCGACTCTAGTTTATCAAATGGAATAGAACAAACTAATGAAGTTTCGAGCGCTTTTGCAAAGCTTGGATATTGTGTACTACTGATCGCGTTTAAGCCGACTATTTCACCAGGTAAATGAAAACCTGTAATTTGTTCTGTGCCATCAGAGCTAATGGTATATGTTTTTAAACTACCTGAACGGATTGCATGAATTGCATCAAAGGAATCACCAGCATGAAACAAGAACTCACCTTTTTTAAGCACTTTTTTTCGCTGTACTATATTTTCTAAGTGCTCAATATCAGAATCAGCTAGCATCACTGGCAAACATAAACGCTTAATACTGCAAGTTTGACACTTAATCCCACTATGTAACGAATTACTAGAAGACACTTTCAATCTAACCCCCTAATGAATATACCAAGTCATTATACTCGATTAAAAGCTTTAAGGGATCAGAAAATTCACTTTTGTTTTACATAAATTGGGCTATTTTAAGCTTTTTGCTCACAAAAAGGTGCTTACTGTCTATTTTCTATTTTGAGATGTTAAAACCTAATTAAATAACTTTTGAAAAACTTTTTATTATTTGCATTTCATTGAGATAAATATCAAACATCATACAAATATTCCTAATTAATAACCGACCTCGATTAGTCACCTGAATCACTTCACCATCTACTTTCAACAAACCATCCGTAATAAAAGGCGTCAATAAGTCAAGCTCATTTCTAAAATACTGGTTAAAATCAATTGCAAATGTTTCTTCAATTTCTTTTTTTGATATTTCAAAATGACAAATCAGACCAAAAATAACAGCTTTTCTGACTTTATCATCAAACGACATACTTGCACCACGCCAGGTTGGTAGCAGGTCTTGGCTCAACGCTTCATAATAAGGTTCAACATCACGAATGTTTTGATGGTACTGTCCTCCTATAGAGCCAATTGATGAAACACCCACGCCAATCAATTCATATTCTTCATGAGTTGTATATCCCTGAAAGTTACGATGTAAGCAATTATTTTGCTGTGCAATAGCCAACTCATCGTTTGGCTTCGCAAAATGATCCATACCGATATACAAATAGCCGTTAGCTTGCAACTTCTTGATGATATACTCAAAAATAGCCAATTTTTCAAATGCAGAAGGAAGCTCACTACTGTTGATTCGTCTTTGTGGCTTAAATCGGTGAGGCAAATGGGCATAATTAAATACTGAAATTCGATCGGGTGATATTTCGATAACTTTATCTAAAGTTGCTTTAAATGTATCTCTAGTTTGATGTGGCAAACCATATATCAGGTCAAGATTAATTGACTGAAACCCATGCTTTCTTGCTTCAACCATCATATCGCGTGTCATTTCGAATGATTGAACCCGGTTTATTGACGCTTGCACTTTCGGATCAAAGTCTTGAACTCCCATACTCATTCGATTAAAACCAAGTAATGAAAGCGCTTTAATATCATTAATTGCCAGCGCTCGTGGATCTACTTCTATTGAAATTTCTGTTGAAGACTCATTCGGAATAGTAAAGCACCCACGAATTGTTTGCATGATTTCACTAATTTGTTCCATCGTTAAATAAGTAGGCGTCCCGCCTCCCCAGTGAATTTGACGAAGTGTTTTTGCCTTTAGCTGTTTAGAAACCAGCTGAATTTCTTTAATTAAGTATTTCACATATTCTGATGATTTTGACTTATCTTTAGTAATAATTTTATTACAAGCACAGTAGTAACAAATATTCTGACAAAACGGAATATGTATATATAACGATAAAGATTTATCAGTAGAAACACTATTAAGGCAAGTGATATAGTCTTCGCGCTGATAATCTTCAGAAAACTCTAATGCTGTTGGGTAGGAAGTATAGCGGGGTCCAGAAATATCATATTTATTAAGCAGATCTTTGTCCCACTCTAACGTTATTGTTTTCAAACGTCCTCCCCACCAGAATGCAATATTGGATATAAGTCAATTTCCAACACCATATCACTTTGCTCTGTAACTACCGTGATCTGGATCAGAAAAGCCTGTATATTTTACATTTAAAGCTTAATGACTCTCACCTATCCTCCCCTCTAACTATTTTTCCAAGTTGTTCTGTTTAATCATTTTAATGAGCTCTTTCACATAAGCTTCTCGGCGCTCAGAATAATTGACTAAACCTTGTGCTAGGCGGATTCCAGTCACTCTGATATCATTTTTTCTTAGTTTAGCTCTTAGTTTTCGAAAATTTCGATAAGCATGATGGGTATTCAGGTTACGCATATAACTTTTTACAGACGCTTGGGGGGATTCAAATTTTCTAATTTCATGAGATGCTCCTGCTAAACGACTATTAGGTACAACACCGCATCCTTTTTTATAACACCATTGTCCAAATAAATTGTTGGCTTCTCGTGCAAAACGAGAGCGTCCCCATGAAGACTCGTTAGCAGCCTGCACTAAAACAAGCGCTTCAGGTATGATCCCAATCCGAAGGTTTAATGTTTCAAGAGATTCATCTATATTCTTAACTTCAACATGATAACGTTTCGCCAACCTTTTTAATTTGCGCAAATTTGAAGAGTTATGATGCGATTCTTGGCTAAAGTCACTTACAAGAGACTTTAAAAAAGCTCGATCATAGCGAATTTGTTGATTTTCTTGTCTTATATAAGGTCGCAAATAATCGAAAAATGCTTCTTTTCTTTTATCTATCGACTTAATGGCAGAGAAATTAGGTAAGGACTCTTGCTTTTGAGTGGGTTGTTTAGTGTAAGTTTTGTCCCAATCATGGTGAAGTATCATAATTAAAATGAGCGCAAATGTTAAAAATAATACAAACCAAACTGATTTATCTCGATTAACTTGTTGTGACATCTATTACACTTTCCTTAACTTGTTTAATCTTTTTATTGCTTTTAGCTATAAGTTTTATCAATATTATCACTTATATTAGTAATATTAGATATTGATTATTTCACTTACCAACAAAAACAACGCGCCAAAACCTACATATTTCTCAAATATTTAGTGATGCAATTCAAAGTATTTGAATAATATCAATAACATCTACACTATAAAACAGCCAATAATCCTCAATATATAAATATTACTCTTTTAAATTCAACAAGTTAAATTATTCTTGTAACTATAGCGCAAAAAAAATGTGTCAAATTTACATCTAGAAAATATACCTCATTGCTCTATAATCTCAATCAATTTCCAGAATAAAAATAACAGTAGCATATTAATAAATACAATTTATCGTGTTAATAATAAGAAAAAGGAGAATTTTCAATCGTGTCCAATCTAAAACGTAAACCTGGAAGGCCTTCGCTTTCGGAAGACCAAAAGCAAGAAATCAGAAATGATATAATAGAGATCGCTCGAGAGCTATTCGTTAACGAAGGTTACGAAAGTACTAGCATGAGAAAGATCGCGGCTCAAGCAGGTTTTGCGCCTACAAAAATTTATTATTATTTTGAAAATAAAAAATCCATTCTACGCCATTTCTGGCAGGATATATCTGAGGACATGTGGGAATACTGTAAACCACCACAATACGTTATTGAAGAAGGACCTCTTCAAACTATCCACTTCTTAATGAATAAAAATGTACGCTATTGGCTAGAAAATCCTAAAAGCTTTCAATTAGGGATCGCTACACAAGATTACAAAGCTGACGTTTCAGAAAACTTTGATATTTATTGTGCTATGGGGACTAGAGCTTACATTGACTTGATGCATAATTGTGTTCAGTCTTGTCTTGATCAAGGTATCTTTAGAGGAAATAATGCAACGGTCATTTCTCAGATTATTGGTATGGCTGTCTACGGCATATATGGAGCCTACTACAACTTACCTATGGTTGCCTGGGAAAAATCCGATGAAATAATCAATGAAGCAATAAATAATGCGCTAAGAGGACTGCAAACCTCAGAAGAGCTAGCTTGCGCTTAATACAATACTCGAATTAAGCCGCTCCTTTGTTTTTGTTGCGGCTTTAATTGCTTCCTTTCCCCATTGCTACAGTAATTTATACTAGTCGACATTGTACTAAATAGGTAAAATGAGCCAAATTTACCATTACTAGTTATTGTAGATATGAACTTATTGCTATTGAGTAGTTCGCGAGTGGGTAACACAGCTTATCTTGAACATGCAGAATATTTGCTTAAACAGCATATCGATACTTCAATAAAAAAGCTCTTGTTTATACCTTTTGCAGGAGTCGCTATAGACTTTAGTCAATATGAAGAAATGGTTAGCAAAGCCTTTAGGCATTTAGGCTACCAAATAGAATCACTACACCATAGTCAGGATCCAATTTCTCAGGTTAACTCAGCTGAAGCAGTAGTTGTTGGTGGTGGAAATACATTTAACCTACTTAATTGTATTTACCAAAAAAAAATCCTTGAACCTCTACAGCAATTAATCAAAAGAGGCACTCCATATGTTGGTTGGAGCGCAGGTTCAAATATTGCAGCGCCAACAATTTGCACAACAAACGATATGCCTATTGTTGAGCCCCCTAGCTTTAAATCACTTAATTTAGTTCCTTTTCAAATCAACCCACACTATTTAGAGGGCAATCCACCAGGACACAATGGAGAAACTAGAGAGCAACGAATTAATGAGTATTTGATTGCCAACCCAAATAAAAGAGTTGTCGGTATTCCAGAAGGCACAGCCTTACAGTTAAAAAATAATAAACTAACCTATTTAGGCGACAAATCTGGTGTTATCTTTTCTTCTTATCAACAAGAAGAAAGTAAACAGCTCATACAAGCTAACTCTAACATAAGCCACTTATTAAATAGATAATATGGAAAAGCCAGATACACTATTTTCACAGCCTAAAGAGCCTGATCCTTTCAACTTTGATAAAAAAGTTGCTGAGGTATTTCCTGATATGATCAAGCGTTCAGTACCAGGTTATAGTATTATTATTCAGCATATTGAAAAACTTGCAGCAAAATATGTTACCCCAAATTCGTTATGTTTCGATCTAGGTTGTTCTCTCGGAGCATCAAGTTTAGCCATGAGTAAAGGAATAAAACAATCAGGGGTCCAAATTATTGGAATTGATAATTCAGAAGATATGCTTAAAAGATGCCAGCAACATATAAATGCTTTTAAACATAATATACCGATTAAATTAGTTTGTAACGATGTTATGCAGGTAAAAATCAGCAATGCATCAATGATTGTGTTAAATTTCACGCTGCAATTTATTCCAAAAGAACAACGCGCATTACTTTTAAATAGTATTTACCAAGGCATGAATCCGGGCGGAGTTTTAGTCTTATCGGAAAAAATCGAATTTGAAGATAATGATATAAATCAACTAATGATCGAGCTACACCATCAATTTAAAAAAGAAAATGGCTACAGTGATTTAGAAATAAGCCAAAAAAGAAACGCGCTTGAAAACGTGTTATTACCAGACACTCTCGAGCAACATATTCAACGGCTAAGCTCTGTTGGGTTTAGCCATGTTAGTTGTTGGTTACAACAATTCAATTTCACTTCTCTTATTGCTATCAAATAGTAATTTTATAATTCAACCCAAAAAACGCTCATTTTAAATGATAAACTTTGACCTACTCAAAAAAGATCTAAAAAACTCATCCATTGAAAGCTGGAGTGAATTTTTTGTCGCTGCTACTGAAAAAAAGTTAGCTGAATATACACATGGAGAATTAAAGCAATGGCAAACATTAATAGCACAATTGCCTATTTTATCTTCAGAAAAAATAGAATTAATAAACCAAGTAGGCATTGGCAGCAAAGCCGAGCTAGAAGCTCAATTAAATAGTGGCCAAATTAGTCAGTTTATCGAGCAGCTTAAACAGTTGCATCCCTGGCGAAAAGGCCCATTTGATTTATATGGCATTCATATTGACACAGAATGGCGCTCGGATTGGAAATGGGAAAGAATAAAGAACCACATTGCTTCATTAAAAAACAGGACTATTTTAGATGTAGGCTGTGGTAATGGTTATCACTGCTGGAGAATGTTGGGAGAAGAAGCAAAGTTTGTTTTAGGTATTGATCCTTCACAAAAATTCTTAGCTCAATTTTCAATTATAAAAAAGTATTTAGGACAACAGCCTGTTCATTTATTACCACTAGGAATAGAAGATATGCCAGAGGCAATGGGTAAAAATGGTTTTGATACCGTATTTTCAATGGGAGTACTCTACCATCGAAAATCACCGATTAACCACTTACTAGAACTCAAAAACCTCATACGCCCGCAAGGTGAATTAGTGTTGGAAACACTAATTATTGAAGGTGATGAGAACCAGGTGCTTGTTCCACATGATCGATACGCACAAATGCGTAACGTTTGGTTTTTGCCATCAACAGAAGCATTAAAACGGTGGATGTCCAGGTGCGGCTTTAAAAATATTCAAGTCGTTGATATTAATCAAACAAGTATCAAAGAGCAGAGAACGACAGACTGGATGCATTTTCATTCATTAAAAGACTACCTCGATCCAAATGATAATAACTTAACAATTGAAGGCTACCCAGCCCCTAAACGCGCAACACTTATTGCAACAATAAACTAGCACTTATTCATTTGTTTCTTCATCAAGCAGCTTACTGGTGAGCTAACCTGGTCGTCCATCAGCTCTAGTTTGGGTCAGTATGGGTAAAAAACTCACTGTCCAGATTAAAAATGCCAAAACCCAAAAACATGCAGAGGTAACGTATGAGATTATCAAATAATCGCCCAAACCCATTAATGGTATAACAACTCTTAATAACACCGAAATAATAAGCAAGATAAATGCAAACACTAAAAACTTGGAAGCGACAATGGCACGACCTGTGTGCCCCATACTGACACGACTCATCATTGTTAGAATCATCAAACCAATAGCCCCTAAAGTAATCGCATGTATTGCAGCAGAAAGGTTAACAATAATCGAAAAATGGTAACAAGCCAAAAGCGCCAAACCTAGAATTAGACAACAATAGCCCAAGTACAAGGACCAGAGCATAGGGTTTGCTATAGACAAACGCACAGGCCAACGGGAAAACCTAACCAACTGCATTAACACTAGCAGCGCCACACTATAGCCCAACCAATAATTTGGTTCACTCAACCCCCATATAATAGACCAAACCAGTAACTTCACTGATAACAATATGGTTAATATTTCTACTAATTTGTTAGGTTCAACTTTTTCTGTTGAAGTTGCAGATGCAGTAAAAAAAGGGATTATTCTTCCACCTATTACAGTAATCACTAAAATAAAAAACATAACAGCATTGTGTAAGTAACCAATAATTTCTCCACCAATTTGCGTTGAGCGAATACTTAAAATACTCAACAATCCCAACCCAGCTAGCACCAACGAAAAAGGTGCATTAGCCCACAACCGACGTTTAATTATCATCTGTGAATAGGTTAAGCAGGCGTATACCCAAAAAGCGGATTCAAATACATAAGCCAATGTAAGCGCATAATTCCCAGAAAATAATAAGCAGATACGTGCAATTAACCAAAAACTAAACAGCGCAATAAGTGGCCACCCTCCCATACCCGGTAAACCAGTCCAATTTTTTGCTGCAGTTAGCAAAAAGCCAACAAGCACTGCGCCAGAAAAACCAAACAACATCTCATGACCATGCCACCATAAGATCCCTCCTTGGGGTTTAAACTCCAAACTACCATTCCAATGAAGTCCCCAAATAGCAATGATTAATGCAGAGAAAGCACCTGCCGCGAGAAAAAATGGTCTAAATGGTAAACGAAACAGCGGTATAAAAAAGTTTTGATTATGGTTAGTTTCCATAAAAGATTACCTACTATTTTAATAAAATACTCTCGCAATATTTTATCAGCATTATTCAATTTGAATAACCACTATATATTTATGGTTTTAAATTTTTTTATACAATAAAATCAAAATTTTAAATGATAAAGTTAATGTAATTTATATTATCGTGCCTATATAAATATATCTAAATTGTAATTTATCTCAATACAGTAGATACAAAGCATTTTATAGTTTAAAAAAGTCGGCTATAATTAGACACATTCCTAAACTATTAATTTTATAGCGTTTTTAAGCTTTAACGATTTTATAATTAATCGTGAATGTTACTTTGAATATTAATTTTTGCATTTCAATGATGGTGTCAAAACCCTCATCATAGGTTCATAGTCAACAATAAAAAAAGAAGCTTATATTATAAAGTCAGTTTAATCGTTTGGTAAGACCAATAATGTGAACTTGTTCCAGCAATTTTTTTTTTGAAAAGGTATAGTTAACTTCGCCCATATGGAATGTGTTTGTTGTTCGGGATGAATCGTAGCGTAGTACAGCAGAGGCCCGTTGATGCATTTAACAACCCAAGAAGTTCCAGTACAAAATCTCGAGGTAGGTATGTATATATCTCGTTTGGATGTGCCTTGGGTTCAGACTCCCTTCCCTATACAAGGCTTCTATATAACCAAGCAAGAAGAACTGGCTTTACTCTCTCACTATTGTAATGTTGTTTATGTTGATCAGTTCTTAAGTAAAGTTGATGTCTCGTCAAAACTATTCCTAAAAGGCGCAGCAACAAAACAGGCAAACCAGATAGATCCTCGAATCGCACGCTTAATTAATGAAAAAGCTCGATTCAAGCCTCGTATTGAGAGCTATAATATCTCTCGCCGATTGAAAAGAGAAGTAAAATCGGCCTCTCATATGTACCAAAAAGTGACAGCTCAAATGTCGGCAATGTACAAAAGTATGATGCAAAATGGTTACATTAATATTCAAGATGCACAGGAAATCTCCTCGCAAATGGTTAGTAGTATAGTAAAAAACCCTAACGCACTTGCTTGGCTTTGCCGTATTAGCGATGATGATAAAACACTTCATCAACAAGCTATTCGTAGCGCAGTATGGGGCTTAGTATTTGCTAGGTACCTTGGTTTATCTAGAAAAGATTTAACCGATATTGGAACTGCTCTATTATTAGCGCCAATAGGAAAGTGTAAACTGCCAAAAGAACTACTTTATAGTCGACAATCAAACGAAGAAACCAACGAGTACCAAACCCATGTAGAGCTGACCTTGGAAGAAACACAACAAATGTTTTCTACCTCACATCAGATTAACTATATTTTATCTGCTTACTGTGAAAGAAATAATGGCACTGGATACCCCAGACAACTTGTCGGTAACAGAATTCCTTTTCTTGCCCGAGTAGCAGGTATTGCTGATTACTACGAACAGCTAATTAACCCCTACCCTGGCGCAGAAGCTCTAACACCAGTTGAAGCTATTTCACATTTATATAATACTCGCGGAGAGTTATTCCAAAGAGAGTTAGTAGAAGAGTTTATACAAGCTATTGGTATTTACCCCACAGGCAGTATGGTTAAATTAACAAACAATGCTATTGGTGTTGTTGTTGAACAGCCAGAAAAGTCACGGTTAAGACCCAGAGTTGCTTTAGTTACCGACAGTATGAATATCCGGTTGGAGAAACCCAAAATTGTTAATTTAGCTAAAGATCCGACCGACTCAAATGGGGTTCCAATGCAAATATGCAAAAGCCTTAAAAGTACAAGTACTGATATTAAAGCTGAAGAAATTCATGAAAAGCTATTTGGTAATACAAATTGGCTCACATCTTTAGTTCAAATTTAATTAATTTCAATCTGGTTAATACAAATTACTAAATGAAGTAGCCTCCTTGCTACGCTACTAACTCCTATGAGTCATCTCATGAATAAGAGTTACCTGTTATTGACTATCCTTAATAAAACGATCAATTTGTTGTTCAAGAACAGCTAAAGGAATCGAACCATTTTTCAGCAACTCATCATGAAATAATCTTAAATCAAACTGGTTACCTAAAAGCTTTTCTGCACGTTGACGCAATTCTAATATTTTAAGTTCACCTAATTTATAAGATAAAGCCTGGCCTGGCCAACTAATATAGCGATCAACTTCTGTGCGAATATTATGAGTAGAAAGCGCCGAATTCTCTTCTAACAAATTAATAGACTGCTCTCTAGTCCAGCCTTTAGCATGAATACCGGTATCAATAACCAGTCTAGCAGCACGCCACATTTCATATGTTAAACGACCAAAATTGCTATATGCATCCTTATAAAAGCCAGCTTCTAATCCAAGTTTTTCACTGTATAGTCCCCAACCTTCCCCAAAAGCAGATATATAAGAATAGCGCCTAAAATTAGGTAAATTGTCTAACTCTTGATTGAGTGAACCTTGTAAATGGTGACCAGGCACAGCTTCATGTAATGTTAATGCTTCTAATACATAAAGAGGCCTTTTATCTAAAGCATAAGTGTTAACCCAGTATATCCCAGGCTGTTCACTTTTTAGCGGTGCTGAAACATAACGGCCTGTTGTATATTTAGGCGCCATAGCCTCTGGTACAGGCTCAACGGTATAAGGTTGTCGTGGTAAACGAGTAAATAGCTTTGGTAATTGACCATCCATTCGTTTTGCAATGTAAGAAGCTTCTTTAATCAATTCTTCTGCTGATTTAGCGTAAAACTTAGGTTCTGTTCTTAAATAATGTAAAAAATCTTTAAAATCACCTTTAAAATTAAGGCTTTTTATAATCTGTTCCATTTCTGAGCGAATTCTTGCAACTTCTTTTAATCCTATTTGATGGATCTCTTCTGCCGTTAAATTTAAAGTTGTATAGTGCTCAACTTGCGACTGATAATAAGCACGTCCACTTGGCAAACTATGGGCTGCCAGCGACTTTCTGGTACCAGGTATATAAACTTTATCAAAAAATTGATGCAATTTTTTAAAAGCAGGCATGACTTTATTGATTAATATTTTTTTCGCATTGGCTTTTAATTGGCGTTGCTTTTTGACTGAGATCGTCTTTGGCATATTAGCCAAAGGCTCCCATAATGAGCTCTTATCCCACCCATTAATGTAGGCCGATTCAATCACCTCACTAAAACCATTCATAACCACTCTAGGCATTGAAAAGTCTCTTTTAAGACCATCGCGCATATTATCAATATTTTGCTGAAAAAATACTGGAATAGAACCGAGTCTCTTTAAATAGTTCTCATAATCTTCTGTTGTTTTTAGTGGCACACTCTTTGAGAGGCGCATCATTTGCGTATGAAAACCAGAATCAGATAAAAATGGAATCTGATAGCTCTTAAATTCTATTTGCTTAACCCGCCTCTCTAGTTGTTGTTTGAATATTTGATAATTAATCTTGTCTTCAGTTGACAACTCTTCGAAATTAATTGTTGCGAGCTTATCTAAAAACCCCTTAGTTTTAATGGCCCAAGCCTGATACGCAGTACTTGAAACATCCATTAGCAAATGATCAAATCCCTTCACTCCATGTCTTGTAGCCATTAATGGGCTGCGCTCTAATCGTGCTTGCCATTCTTGCGCAAATAACTGGTGTAGTTGCGAAGATTCAGCCTGAGATTGAAAGCTTCCCCCTAAAAGAAACAACACCCCAAAAGATAGTAGTAAATTTTTCATTTTTAACTCTCAATGTTTATTATTTTTTGTCTATTTAAATGATGGGTAGTTAGCTAACAGGCTTAATGAATACCAGTTGTCAGTAATTTAACAAAATTACAAGGACCAAATTGGGCATTCAATTGCTCACTAATTATTTTTGTCCAAGCTGTTCTACAGGCTCCTGTTGAACCCGGTAAAGAAAATATGACCGTATTATTAGCTAAACCAGCTATTGCACGGCTTTGGATAGTTGAAGAGCCAATTTCAGTATAAGAGACTTGCCTAAACAACTCTCCGAAGCCCTCCATATTTTTATCAAATAAGGGAGTAACTGCTTCAGGGGTAGAATCTCGACTATAGAAACCAGTTCCTCCAGTTATCAAAATCACTTGAATCTGACTATTAGCAATCCAACCAGAAACCACAGCCCTTATTTGATATATATCATCTTTAACAATCTCTCTTTGACTTGCAATATGTCCTGACTCTTCAAGTGCTTCAACCAAATAAGCACCAGACTTATCAGTTTCTAAAGTACGTGTATCAGATACGGTCAAAACCGCTATATTCAAATTAGACAAAGCTAGTTCTCCAAAACTTAATGCAGTTAATAGATAAGTGGCTCAAAATGAACCTAAGATTAAATGATTTAAAACAAAGGATACACCAATTAACTTTAGTGACGCCAACATATTTAACTCAATACCAAAACCTAGAAAAAAGTTGACTATTTTAAAACAACGCCTACTTAAGCTATTACACCTACATTTTATAATTTGTGACTCATTTCCCCGCCTCATTAAAGAAATATCATTTGAGTAAAATAACTACAAAATTAACCAATAACCCTTAACAAAATCTAATTACTTAATCTTTTAGTCTCGGCAGTAAATAAGCTATAAGAAATCGATATAGTCTAATGTTTTCAGATACGCTCTTTTCCGTTATACTTGCGCCCATTCAGGTTTGAGGCAAAATGAGTCGAAATATATTTTGCTGTGCTTCACTACCCTGTTCCGCTATTAAACAATTTAGGTACCTTTGAAAATGCAAGCATTTCTAACAATTGCTGTGCGCGCTGCGCGTAAAGCTGGTGATTTTATTATTCGCGAATCTGACAAAATTCGTTCTGTTCAAAGCAAATCTCAACATGATTATGTGACCAACGTTGACCAAGCAGCTGAAAAACTTATCATTGATACCATTGCTCACTCTTATGCCGATCACGCTTTTCTTGGTGAAGAAAGCGGAAAAACAGGTACTAGTGAATATGTCTGGATAATTGACCCAATTGACGGTACAACCAATTTTATTCGAAAAGTGCCTCATTGGTGCGTATCTATAGCCTGTAACTACAAAGGCCGTACTGAAGTTGGCGCTATTTATGATCCAATAAGAGAAGAACTTTTTACCGCAGTTAGAGGTAGAGGCGCACAACTAAATGGTAAACGGATCAGAGTCAGTAATACCAATGGGCTTGAGCATAGCTTGTTAGCAACAGGGTTTCCTTTTCGAAACAAACAAAAGTTAGAACAATACATGTCGGTATTCAGTAAGCTCTACCCACATTGTTCAGATATGCGCCGAGCTGGTTCTGCCGCGCTAGACTTGGCATATGTTGCCGCAAGTCGATATGATGGCTTTTGGGAGTTTGGGCTCAATGAGTGGGATATTGCAGCAGGTGCTTTAATCGTAAAAGAAGCTGGTGGTATGGTTTCAGATATACATGGTAATCCAAATTATGAGCAAAGCGATTCGTTATTGGCTGCTACCCCCAAAGCCTTTAAATCAATGCTAAAAGCGATTAATTGAGCATTATCCATTTAAATCAAACGGTTTACTTGACTAAATTACTGGGTTATTAGAAAATAAGCGTAATTCTTTTAGGGAATATAACTTTATTTAATAGCCCTTTAGGGTCCCAGTATTAATTTGAGGCACACCATGCGACTAACTACCAAAGGAAGATATGCGGTTACAGCAATGTTAGACCTGGCTATCAACAGCATCAATCATCCCGTTAATTTAAATGACATTTCAGAAAGACAAGCCATATCGCTATCTTATTTAGAACAATTATTTTCAAAATTGCGTAGAGAAAATTTAGTGAGAAGTATAAGAGGTCCAGGTGGTGGATATCAGCTTAATGGCTCAATCGATGATATTAGTGTTGCTAACATAATCAACGCGGTTAACGAATCAATGGATGTTTCTCGTTGTGAAGGAAGAGCCAATTGTCATGATGGAAAACAATGCCTAACTCATAATTTATGGGTTGATTTGAGCGACAGAATTAATTCTTTTTTAGATGAAATTACTATTGGAGAATTAATTCGGCAAAATGAGCAACAAGCTATGGAACGTAAAAACCAAGAGCACAACACACACAAAATAAATCTTGCCCCTTTAAATTAAAGTATAGCGACTGAGAGTTAAAGTTTAATGTCTGACGAAATAATAGATGAATTAGTAAAAACCGAATACGCTGCTGGTTTTATTACTGATATTGAATCCGAAACATTACCCCCTGGATTAAATGAAGAAGTCATTCGTTTTATATCAGCTAAGAAAAAAGAACCACAATGGTTATTAGATTGGCGTTTAAAAGCTTACGAAAGCTTCAAACAAATGCAAGAACCCGAATGGGCTCACCTTGCTTATCCTAAAATAGATTTTAAGGATGTTTCTTTTTATTCGGCCCCAAAAAGCATTGATGATGCACCTAAAAGTTTAGATGAAGTTGATCCTGAATTAATAGAAACCTATAACAAATTGGGAATACCGCTACATGAACAAGAAATATTGGCAGGAGTGGCTGTAGATGTCGTATTTGACTCAGTCTCTGTGGCAACAACTTTTAAAGAAAAACTGTCTGAAGCAGGTGTTATATTCTGCCCTATTTCTGAAGCCGTTCACTCTCACCCAGAACTAGTAAAAAAATATCTTGGCTCGGTCGTCCCACAAAAAGATAATTATTTTGCCGCATTAAACTCTGCTGTTTTTAGTGATGGGTCATTTGTTTACATTCCTAAAGGCGTTCGATGTCCAATGGAATTATCTACATACTTTCGAATTAATGAGGCCAAAACAGGACAATTTGAAAGAACACTAATTATTGCAGAAGACAACAGCCATGTTAGTTATTTAGAAGGTTGTACTGCACCAATGCGAGATGAAAACCAACTTCATGCAGCAGTTGTTGAATTAGTGGCACTGGATAATGCTGAAATAAAATATTCAACAGTTCAAAACTGGTATCCTGGTGATGAAAATGGCAAAGGTGGAATTTATAATTTTGTGACTAAGCGCGGTGTATGCCATAAAAATGCCAAAATATCATGGACTCAAGTTGAAACCGGCTCAGCTATCACATGGAAATACCCTTCTGTTGTTCTACGTGGCGATAATAGTATTGGAGAGTTTTATTCTGTAGCCTTAACCCGAAATTACCAACAAGCCGACACCGGAACCAAAATGGTTCACTTAGGCAAAAATACTAAGTCGACAATTATTTCTAAAGGTATTTCTGCAGGTAAAAGCCAAAATGCTTACCGAGGTTTAGTTCGCATGAGTCCAAAAGCCGATGGTGCACGTAACTACACTCAATGTGATTCTTTATTAATTGGTGATCGCTGTGGTGCTCATACGTTTCCATATATAGAAAGTAAACATCCAAATGCAATTATTGAACATGAAGCAACCACCTCAAAAGTGAGTGAGGATCAGCTATTTCTCTGTCAACAAAGAGGAATAGAAACAGAAAAAGCCGTATCAATGATAGTTAATGGATTTTGTAAAGAAGTATTTAAAGAGCTACCTATGGAGTTTGCTGTAGAAGCAGGCAAATTATTAGAAGTCAGTTTAGAAGGTTCAGTTGGATAACAATTGAACTCATAATTTTTTTAGATCATCAGAGAATTTAGATGTTACAGATAAAAAACTTACACGCCAAAGTCGAAGAAAAAGAAATTTTAAAAGGTTTATCTTTAGAGGTAAAACCTGGAGAAGTTCACGCAATTATGGGACCTAACGGTTCAGGAAAAAGCACCTTAGGTTATGTGCTTTCCGGACGTGAAGGATATGAAGCTACCGAAGGTGGAGCAACACTCGATAACAAAAACCTTTTAGAACTTGATGCTGATGAGCGAGCAAAACTGGGTTTATTTCTTGCTTTTCAATATCCTGTAGAAATCCCTGGTGTGAGCAATATGGAGTTTTTAAAAACCAGTGTTGATGCAATCAGAGAATATCAAAACAAAGAGCCTCTAGATGCTGTTTCATTTATGAAATTAGCAAGAGAAAAATGCCAAGCCGTTAACCTCAACCAAGACTTTTTAAAAAGAGGTGTAAATGAAGGTTTTTCTGGCGGAGAAAAAAAGCGTAATGAAATTATGCAAATGATGTTACTTGAACCTAAAGTTTGTATTTTAGATGAAACCGATTCAGGTCTAGATATTGACGCCCTTCAAGTAGTAGCTGATGGTGTTAACGCTTGCCGTGATCCTCAAAGATCTTTTGTTATTGTTACTCACTACCAACGATTACTCGACTATATAATTCCAGATTATGTACACGTTTTATCTGATGGAAAAATCATTAAGTCAGGCGGTAAAGAACTTGCTTTTGAATTAGAAGAAAAAGGTTATAGTTGGATTAACAAAATATAGTTGGGTTGACCCAATGTTATTAAATTGATCAAATATAATACATCATACGGATCACCTACTTATGAGCTTTAGTATAGAGTTTAAAAATCGCGAAGCCTTAACACTTTCGCAGTTTGATTTAAAAACAGAGTTAAATTGGATGCAAACGCTTAAGAAAAAGTGTTTATCTGAGTTTCAAAATAAAAAATTACCAAATAGAAAAGTTGAGCATTGGAAATATAATGAAATCAGCTTTTTGGCACAACATGTTTTTGAGTTAGCCAAACAACCTAACCAAACTCAGTTAGCCAATGTTCATGAAAGCACAAAAAAGATAGAACTAACCAATGCAATTGAAATTACTTTTGTTAATGGCTACCTTGTCTCTCCATTAAGTAAGCTAGAAAGCATTGAAGGATTGAGAATCACTTCTTTTGATAATGCGAATGCTCAACAACAAGAATTAATTCTCTCACAGCTTTCTGAGAATTGTAACTCTAAAAATTTATTGCTAGATTTAAATCAGCTAACCAGTCAATCAGGCTTGTTAATTGAAGTCGAACGAAATCACACGATCAATCAGCCTATATATATAAATTACTTAAATAGTGAACATGATAAAAATTGTATTACATCACAACAAACTCTTATTTCATTAGCTCAGTCTAGTGAAATAACAGTGATTGAGCAGTTTGATTCAAACAACCAAAACTCCGAAACACTCGCTTTACAACAAACTTTTATTACTGCTAAAGAAAATAGCGTATTCAATCATTATCGCCTAAATTTAGAACCAGATTCTGCGCGACAAGTTAGTCAAGTACAGACTTGTTTACATCAAGACTCAATACTTAACAGCTTTTATTTAGGGCTTGGTAGTAAATTAAATAGAACTGATATTGACGTTATTCATAAAGGCGAAAATGCAGAATGCAATTTAACCGGCATTTACTTACCGGCTAAAAGCCAAACAATAGATTATCATACTAATATTGAACATCAAGTTCCCAGATGTAATACCAATGAAATATTTAGAGGTATTATTGCAGATAAAGCAAGTGCAACGTTTAATGGAAAAATTCACATCTTTCAAGATGCACAAAAATCGGATGCATACTTAAATAATAAAAACTTGTTATTAACTAATGAAGCAGAAATAAACACTAAACCCGAGTTAGAAATTTATGCGGATGATGTTAGCTGCGCTCATGGAGCAACAGTTGCACAACTTGATAATAAGTCACTCTATTATTTACAAACAAGAGGAATAAATGCTCTGCAAGCAAAAAAAATGTTAAGCCTTGCTTTTATTCAAGAACTTTTAAATACAATTAAAAATGTTCCTGTACAAACATTTTTGAGCACCCTACTCGATGACTATATGTCTCGTGTTGCCTAAAACGATTATAGAAGCATACTCATGAGTACTAATGCAAAACTAGACAATACAAAACGCCAATTTGATATCAAATTGGTACGACAAGACTTTCCGATACTCAATGAAAAAGTTAATGGACAGCCTCTTGTTTACTTAGATAATGGAGCAACATCGCAAAAACCACAGCAAGTTATTGATGCAATAGAAAACTATTATCATCATATTAATTCAAATGTTCATCGCGGTGCACATGCACTCAGTGATAAAGCGACAGAGTTG
Source organism: Aliikangiella litoralis (assembly GCF_052495765.1). Next base: position 3,314,120 of record NZ_CP199292.1, read on the forward strand.
TTTGAAAATGCTCGCGAAAAAGTCCAAGCCTTTATTAACGCCAAATCAAGACAAGAAGTTATATGGACACGAGGAACAACAGAGTCTATTAATTTAGTAGCACAAACTTGGGGTAAACAAAACATACAAGCCGGAGACGAAATTATTGTTTCAACTTTAGAACACCACTCAAATATTGTTCCCTGGCAAATGCTCAGCGAACAAGTCGGTGCTTTAATCAAACCAATCAATGTCAAACCCAATGGCGAGTTAGACTTTGAACATTTTAAATCATTAATTTCACATAAAACAAAATTAGTTGCAGTCGGTCACATATCTAATGCTTTGGGAGTTATTAACCCGATAGAAAAAATCATCCCATTAGCTCATCAGTATGGCGCTAAGGTACTAATTGATGGTGCACAAGCAGCTCCTCATTTAGTCATTGATGTACAACAACTTGATTGTGATTTTTATGCTCTATCAGGTCATAAAATGTTTGCTCCAACAGGAATAGGTATTTTGTATGGCAAGCAAAACTTATTAGAGTCTATGCCTCCATGGCATGGTGGTGGAGAGATGATCGAGAAAGTCAGTTTTAACAAAACAACTTTTAATCAACTTCCCTATAAATTTGAAGCCGGTACGCCGAATATAGAAGCATCGATAGCAATGGGAGCCGCTGTTGATTATTTACAACAATTTGATCGCGATGAATTAATTAACTACGAAATAGAATTAATTGAATATGCGACAGAAAAAGCTAAAACAATCCCAGAATTAAAAATAATTGGTAGCGACTGTAATAAAACTTCAGTATTAAGCTTTATACTTGAAGGCTGTCACTCACAAGATGTTGGCATGATTTTAGATCAACAAGGAATTGCCGTTAGAACCGGACACCATTGTGCTATGCCACTAATGGATGCGTTAGGATTAAGCGGGACTATACGTGCATCCTTGTGTTTTTATAATACCAAACAAGAAATCGATGAGCTTTTTGCCGGTTTAGAAAAAGCAAAAATGTTTTTAATGTAATTAAATCAAAGATCTTATTATGACTGTTGAAACTTACAATCCAAACACTATTATTCCAGTTAGCTTCACCCCAAAGGCGGTTAAGCATTTAGCGAGCCAAGTTGAAAAGAAAAAAGCAAAAGGGATCGAGTTTAACATTAAAGAAAGTGGCTGCTCTGGCTTCAAATATTTACTCGAACTGGCTTTTGATCCTGCAGAAGATGCATTGGTTTATCAATTAAATGAACAGCTGAACTTATTTATTTCTCCTAAAGTAATGCCTCTTATTAAAGGAACGCAAGTTGATTACATTCAAGAAGGCGTTAATTTTCGCCTTGAATTCACTAATCCAAATGCAACGGCTCATTGTGGCTGCGGCGAAAGTTTTAGTGTGGAGCAGTAATTAATGCAAAAAAAAATGGTAGTCGCAATCTCTGATTGTCCAGCACGACTAGTGCCCTCAGGTACGAAAATTAATATTCCCAAAGACACTTTTGTTACTATAACCCAAGCATTAGGTGGAAATTATACTGTTGCCGTTAACGGTAATATGGCTAGAGTCGATGGTACTGATGCTGCTGCTTTAGGGTTAAAAGCTGAAGCTTTAGTATTTGAAAATAATAACTCACCATTGATTATTGAGGAACAAGTCACTCAAGCATTAAAAAGTATTTATGATCCAGAAATACCTGTTAATCTGCTTGATCTAGGACTAATTTACTCTGTCGATATTGATCAACAAAACCATTCTGTATTAATTACCATGACTCTGACAGCCCCTGGCTGTGGTATGGGACCAGTATTGATTAGCGATATCAAGTATCGTGTTGCTAAAGTCCCTAATGTTAAAGAAGTTGATGTTAATTTAGTCTTCGATCCACCATGGACACGAGAGATGATGAGTGATGAGGCAAAATTAGAAACAGGCATGTTTTTCTAAAACAACATATTAAATCAAACAATTGACCGATAAAATAATATATAGTTGGACTCTTATAAATGACAACACCTGAAGAAATTATTGATACTTTAAGCTTTTTCGATAGTTGGGAAGATCGTTACAAATACATGATAGATTTAGGTAAATCACTTCCCGAGCTTCCCGCAGAACTCCGCACCGATGAAAAATTAGTTCCAGGTTGTCAGAGCCAAGTTTGGATCAACCCTGTTTTTAACAATGAAAAATTCGAATTTCAAGTTGACAGTGATGCGCATATTGTTAGAGGTTTATTAGCGATAGTTATGGCAGCTTATAATCATAAAACACCTCAACAAATAATCGAGTTTGATATACAAAGTTATTTTGATCAACTCGATTTAGTCAAGCACTTAAGTCCAACACGTGGCAATGGATTAAAAGCAATGGTGGAAAAAATCATTCAAATGGCCAAAGATAAAACCTAAATTTATTTGAAATATATCAGACTCCATTTTAATTATAATAATTAGAGTGGAGTGAATTAAGCTAGCCTTTCTACTTCCTTTAATTCACCCGAAACTCTTTAACTAACACCTATTATTAGTGGTTTGTTGTAACTTCTACTGTCTGACTTTCACCAGCATTTACTTTGAGTGGTTTAATCAAAAGTAACATAACAGGTAAAAGTGTCAGGTTTGCCAACAGCGCAACAAACATTGCTAGGCTTGTAAATACGCCAAAATAAATTGATGGCATAAAATTAGATAAAACCAGTACAGAGAAACCGGCAATAATGGTAATCGATGTAAAGTACATTGCTCTTGCAATCGTATCATGACATGCATACATTGCTTGGGTGTAATCACCTAATTTAGCATACTCCTGCTTAAAACGATGGATATAATGGATGGTATTATCAACCGCTATTCCTATACTAATAGCAGCAATGGTAATTGTCATCATATCCAAAGGAATACCAGACCACCCCATTAATCCTAAAACAAAACAAGCGCCGACCAGGTTTGGAAACATGCCAATTAATGCCAATTTAAATGAGCGAAATAAAATGACAAACATAGTTAAAATAATTCCAAAAACAACACCCAGTGTTAAAATTTGTGATTTAAACAAGCTTTCAAGCATATTGTTATATAAAATTAACATGCCAGTAAAGTGAAAGCTATCTTTAGAAAATTTCAACTCATCGGTTAAAAATTGACTAATATCCGCTAGGAGCTTATTTCTATCTAAACGAGGATCAGTTTCCTTAACTCGAATAAGAAATCTCACTTCATCATTTTCTCTATCATAAAATGGGGACATCACCTGCTGTCGTAAATCTTCCGGAATTTTCTTTTCTAACAGTGACAACTCAAAATCGCTGAGCCTTTGATTACCATTAATTTGTTCAACAATTTGTAAACCTGCAGCTAGCGATAGTGTTTTGCCAGTCACACCAAGACTATCTATAAAGTTTTGAATTTTGTGTAGCTTATTGATGCCATGTGATGTTAACCACAAGCGTGGAGTTTCAGTTGAAGCATCCTTATTTTCATCTTGAAACTCTTCTTCTTCTTCCCACTCGTCTTCTTCGTTTTCTTCTTCAATAAAGGCAAAATCTGCTTCTATTGCAGAACGTTCGATGATAACTTCTAAAGGTGTTGTTCCACCAAGTTCGGTATCAATCACTTTCATTCCCTGATGTATTTCAGTATCTGATTTAAAATAATCAATAAAGCGATTATCTACAGACAAATAACTAATCCCCCAGGCACTCGTTAAACTCATTAGAATTGCAATAGATGCAACCTGCCAGCGCCAACGATCAGATATTTTTGCCAGGTGATTAGTAAATGTAAAAAAGCCACTTTCTTTACGACGATCTAAACCAGATTTTTTTCTCAAACGCATTAATATAGGAAAAATCATAAAAGCAATTACAAAAGCAAGACTAACTCCCATTATCATCATTTTTCCAAAATCAATTACCGGTCGAATGTCACTAACCATCAAAGATCCAAAAGCGACAATTGTTGTTAAACTCGTATATGCACAAGGGGTAAACATAGAAGATAAGGTTTCTACAATTTTATCGTTGTAGCTCATTTCTCGAAAATCACGTTCGACTTGACGAAAACGTACAATCAAATGAATAATAAGTGACATGGTTATAATAAGCAGCAATGCAACAAAATTAGAGGAGATAACAGTAACAGGCCAATCCATTAACCCCAGTATTCCCATACTGGTAATAGCGGTAATAACGCAACCACCTAAAGTAATAATAATCCAGCGTACTCGTCTAAATATAAACGCCTGAATTGCAATCAATAATAAAAATACACCAACACCAAAAACTACCAAATCATTTTTAACATATTCAATCATATCGTGTGCGATCATAGGGATCCCACCAAGATAAATATCCGCTACATTGACATAGCTAGCTTTCATTTGCCTGATTTGATTAATGACACGTTCATTTCGTGTAGCAAGTTCGTCAGCAAGTAACCGCAATTCCTGTTTTAAATTGAGTTCCGCTTGTCTTTCATAATTGCTTAACTGTCCTTTATTTAAACGTTTCCATTGTAATTTTCTTAATTCATCGTTGAGTTTGAAATAGTTTTTATTTCCTTTCAAATTAACTTGAATCACAGTTGTTTCAGCATCACTACTAACTAAAAGATTTTTATATAAAGGAATATTTAAAATATCTTGTTTCGCTTTTGATAAATTAACGCCTTTGTCTCCAATAAAATATAAATCATCTTCAATACTAGCTAAACTGACTGTTTTTGCATCAAACAATGGCGCATCAATGAGTGAAATAACCGCTTCAACATCAGGTAATTTAGCAAGCTGTTGTTTGAGAGCGCCTAATTGTTTAATTGATTCATCTGAAAATAATGTGATTTTGGGTTTAAAAGTTACAAATAAATAATCGTCAGTCCCGTAACGTTTTTTCACTTTGCGATAATATTCTAACGATTGATCGTTTTCCAAAACTAACGAGTCAGCAGAAGCATCCATACGAAAATACACAGTATGAGAGCCAATAATAGCAATAATGGCAATAAAAGCAGCTGTCGTAACCCATATGTGTTTTAAAACATACTCAGAGTAAAACAATTTTAACCAAGTAGGCATAAATATCCCTTAAATAAAAATTTGTATCATTTATTTTTTGCTAATAAAATTTTGATTATCAGGCTAATTTGTGCACAATAAATACGAAAATTTCATAGTTTTAAGCAGTTTTGTATTTTATACTGGTCAGAGCAATGCTGACTACCACTTTGTCACATTCTATGGACTATTATGTGACAAAATAATTCAGGAGAAAACCATGAAATTTCCACAAAATATACTCGTTGTTGTCAGTGGAAAACGTAGAACTCATATCGCTTTAGGGCGAGTACTACAATTAGCTAAATTTTATGACATTAAAATCACTCTTCTCAGCTGCATTTATGATCCTGGAACTGAGTTATCACCTTTGTTATCCAGTGAGCATAAAGACCAAATAAAGCAAGAAAAGTTGCAAAACAGAGCCAGCTACCTGAACGAATTAAAGCAGTCGGTGGAAAAGCAAGGTGTACCGGTTTCAGTCAGTGTAAAATGGCATCGAAAAATTCAAAACGCCGTTATGGAAGCCTGCGAAGAGTTCACTCCTGATTTAGTCGTTAAACGTATCAGTGAAAATGCATCAAGTATTAACCCATTTACCATGCCTGTTGATTGGCAATTATTACGCCATTGTCCAGCACCATTATTACTTGTAAAAGATAAGGAGTGGAATCTCTCCGCACCAATTATAACCGCAGTAGACGCAGCAACAGAAAACCCCAAGGAAGAAGTATTTAATCAAAAGATTGTTAATTATGCTAAATTAGTTAGCCGCCTGACAGATACTCCTGTTCACATAGTCACCACACATATATCCCCTAAAATCGATAATGCAGTAACAATACCTGATTTTGACTTAGAAGCCCTTCGCGACAAAGTCACAAAGCTTAACCACAAAAAACTAAAAGCCCTTGCTGTTAATAAAAATATTAATGATGAACATCTACATGTCATTGAAGGCTTAGCAGAAGATAGAATCCCGCAACTAGCCAAAGATATCCACTCGCAACTTGTTGTAATGGGAACGATCAGCCGCACAGGTATTAAAGGGGCATTTATGGGTAACACAGCAGAGAGAGTATTAACGCATCTTCAATGTGAAGTCTTAGCTTTAAAGCCTTAATTTACCACTATTTTATAATTATAAGTTTTAAAATTAGCTATCTAATAAGATGTGAATTTAAATTATCCTAGACTATAATAAGTGCACGTAAGAAATTGCTCGATTTCTATCAATAATTTATTGATTTAGATCACAATAAAGACTTGTCTGATACTGCAAAATCCGACCCGGCGATTTTCGTCGGCTTCTTTATATAACAACAGGAATACAAATGTCTGAAAATAATTCTCCGACCTACAATTATCTTGTGGTCAGACAGTTTTCTATTATGACTGTCGTTTGGGGTATCGTAGGAATGCTTGTCGGTGTCATCATAGCCGCTCAATTATTCTGGCCTGATCTTACCTACGGTATAGAATTTCTAACCTACGGTAGATTACGTCCTTTACATACCAATGCTGTAATTTTTGCTTTTGGCGGCTCAGCTTTAATGGGTACTTCTCTATATGTTGTGCAACGAACTTGCCAAGCCCCTCTTATTAGTAATTGGTTAGCCGCTTTTGTGTTTTGGGGATGGCAGCTTGTTATCGTACTTGCCGCAATCTCACTACCGATGGGGTGGACAAGTGGTAAGGAATACGCTGAGTTAGAATGGCCCATTGATATCCTCATTGCTGTAGTCTGGGTTGCTTATGCAATTTTATACTTTGGTACTATCGTTAAACGAAAAACCTCCCATATTTATGTTGCTAACTGGTTTTATGGCGCCTTTATTTTAACGGTTGCTGTTTTACACATAGTCAACAGCGCCGCAGTACCAGTATCTATGACTAAATCTTATTCAGCCTATGCTGGTGCAATTGATGCAATGGTTCAATGGTGGTATGGACACAATGCGGTTGGCTTTTTCTTAACCGCAGGATTTTTAGGAATGATGTACTACTTTATCCCTAAGCAAGCAGAACGACCTGTATATTCTTATCGCTTATCAATCGTTCATTTTTGGGCGTTAATTGCAATTTATATGTGGGCAGGTCCACATCACTTACATTACACGGCATTACCAAACTGGGCCCAATCACTCGGCATGGTATTTTCTCTGATACTACTAGCACCTTCTTGGGGCGGTATGATAAACGGTATGATGACTTTATCTGGGGCTTGGCACAAATTACGTGATGATCCTATCCTTAAATTCCTAATCGTTTCGCTATCTTTTTATGGTATGTCCACCTTTGAAGGTCCAATGATGTCAATTAAAACAGTTAATGCTCTTTCTCATTATACTGACTGGACTGTCGGCCATGTTCACTCTGGTGCACTTGGCTGGGTTGCATTTGTAACCATTGGTGCCATGTATTACTTGATCCCAAAATTATTTGGACGTAAAGATATGGTCAGTATCGATCTTATTAATATTCACTTCTGGGTTTCGACCATTGGTGTTGTACTTTATATAGCCGCTATGTGGATAGCCGGGGTAATGCAAGGCTTGATGTGGCGTGCAGTTAACGAAGACGGTACCTTAACTTACAGTTTTGTAGAATCAGTTCAAGCAACCTATCCTTATTACGGTATTCGTCTATTAGGTGGCGTACTATTTTTATCAGGCATGCTGATTATGGCATATAACGTTGTAAAAACCATTCAGGCTGGGCCTGATTCAGATTCATTAAAGGAGGCCTAATCATGCAACATGAAGCAGTTGAAAAAAATATTGGCCTAATGGGAATACTAATAATTCTAGTCATTAGTTTTGGCGGATTAGCAGAAATAGTCCCACTGTTTTTCTTAGATGATACGACTAAACCCGTCAAAGGTATGAAGCCATACACGGCGCTTCAACTTGAAGGTAGAGATATCTATATTCGCGAAGGATGTAACACTTGTCATTCACAAATGATCCGGCCATTTCGTTCTGAAACAGAACGTTATGGACATTACTCTGTTGCTGGAGAACATGTCTGGGAACACCCTTTTTTATGGGGTTCTAAGCGTACAGGCCCAGATTTAGCAAGAGTTGGAGGGAGATATAGTGATGAGTGGCATCGGGTACATTTACTCAACCCGCGAGATGTTGTACCAGAATCGAATATGCCCGCATTTCCATGGTTAGAAAACAAAATCATTAATGCAGAACTAACCCCTGAAAAGTTAAAAGCATTTCGCTTATTAGGAGTTCCTTATTCAGAGCAAGATATTGCCGAGGCAAAAGCATCTGTCGAAGGAAAAACAGAGCTAGAGGCAGTTATTGCCTACTTGCAAGCGCTTGGCTTAGCTTTAAAAGATAAAAGGTAATTTAACGTGGATATCAACCTAGTAAGAAGTTTGATAACCCTGGCCCTTTTTGTCTTGTTTATCATTTTGATATATCAAGTTTATCGCAAAAAGAATAAACGCCACTATGAAGAAGCGGCTCATCTCCTATTTACCGATGGCGATGAGCGCTCAAACAAATTGAAGCAAGAACAACCTAAGGTAGACAACCATGACTGAATTTTGGAATTGGTGGGTAATAATCATCGTCGCAATCAACATTTTAGGATGTTGGGCCCTCCTACACTGGACTCGCACTATTAAAGAGTCAGAAACAAACGCAGATGAAACAACAGGCCATGTTTATGATGGTATTGAAGAATATAATAATCCACTACCACGCTGGTGGCTTAATATGTTCAATATTACATTAGTGTTTTCTATCATTTACTTAATTTTATACCCAGGGTTCGGTAAATTTGAAGGTGTACTTAATTGGACACAGGAAAATCAACATGAAGAAGAAGTCAACAAGGCTAAAGCAACCTATCAGCCTCTGTTTGATAAGTACTCTAATATTTCAATTGATAAATTGGCAAATATAAAGCAAGCCACTGAAATGGGTAAACGCATCTTTATGAATACCTGCTTCGGCTGTCACGGTTCCGATGCACGAGGAAATCCAGGCTATCCAAATCTGACAGATAAAGATTGGTTATGGGGAGGTTCACCTGACCAAATTAAGCATAGCATTGTTAATGGAAGAACAGGAGCAATGCCACCATTTGGAAATAGCTTAACAGCAAACCAAATTGATGAGCTTGTCCAATATGTTGGCCAACTATCTCAACATAAAGTCGATATTAAAAAGGCAGCAGCAGGTAAAAAGACGTTTGATACTCAATGCTTTGTTTGTCATGGCAAGGATGGCAAAGGAAACATCGCAGTAGGCGCACCTGACCTAACCGATAATATCTGGTTATATAGTGGCTCTTCTACTTCTATCGCCAAAACAATTCGAGAAGGCCGAACAGGCCAAATGCCAGCACATGCAGAAATATTAGGTGAGGCAAAATCTCACTTAGTAGCAGCTTATGTGTATAGTTTGTCCAATAAATAATCAAATCATATAAACTCCTGCCAAAGTGTCTATTTAGGCGCTTTGGCCAAACTTTGTTGAGAATAGTGGCATGTCGAAAAAACAGCACGACACTAAACAAGTAAAAAGCCAGCAAGCAGACAAAATTGTCATTAGAGATCTTTACGCTAAACCAGACAAAATTTATCCAAGACAGGTACATGGTATTTTTGCCAAACTGAGAATATTATCTGTTTTTGCTCTTCTCGGCATTTACTACGTAACCCCCTGGATAACATGGGATTCCAGACAAGCTATCTTGCTCGATTTACCTGCAAGAAAGTTTCACTTATTTAGTATTACCTTCTGGCCTCAAGATTTTGTTTATTTAACATTATTACTTGTTATCTGTGCAGTAGGATTGTTTTTATTCACTGCAATTGCTGGAAGACTTTGGTGTGGTTATGCCTGTCCACAAACAGTCTGGACAGAAACGTTCATGTGGATAGAAGAGTTTATAGAAGGCAACCGAAATAAACGCATGAAACTTGACAAAAAAACCTGGGGACCAGAAAAAATCACTAAAAAATTTTTAAAACATAGTTTCTGGATTATTTTTGCATTATTTACCGGTTATACCTTTGTAGGTTATTTTTCTCCTATACGCGAGTTAGGTGGTGGTATTTTAACTCTCTCTTTAGGTCCTTGGGAATGGTTCTGGATCGGTTTATATTCATTAGCAACCTATGGAAATGCGGGACGTCTTCGTGAGCAGGTCTGCTTGCATATGTGCCCTTATGCCCGTTTTCAAAGCGCCATGTTTGATAAAGACACATTGATTATATCTTACGACGATCAACGTGGTGAATCACGAGGAAAACGCAAAAAGAATTCTGATTATAAAATAAAAGGACTGGGTGATTGTATTGATTGTAATCAATGCGTGCACGTTTGCCCTACAGGAATCGATATCCGTAATGGTTTACAATACGAATGTATTGCTTGTGCAGCCTGTATTGATGTATGTGACAATGTTATGGATCAAATGGGTTATGAGAAGGGATTAATAAAATACACCACTGAACACGAAGAAAAAGGCCAAACAACCAAACTATTCCGCCCAAGAACTTTTCTATACACCTCACTATTTTTTGCTTTAATCGCTATTTTTATTTATTTAATTGCCACCAGAGTTACACTCGATGTTAATGTCATTCGTGATCGGAATAATTTGTACACTGAAAGTTTTGATGGCAGCATTGAAAATATATTTCAGTTAAGAATTCTCAATATGTCACAAGAATCTAACCGCTATAAGTTAACCGTCAGTGGTATCGAAAGTACAAAAATTCAAGGCGATACAGAATTTAATATTGAAGCAGGAGATGTATTAACATTACCGTTAAGAATTAGCTCACCACAAGAAAGCCTTAAGAGCCGTTCTAATAATATTTACTTTGAAATAACAACACTTGGCGATAACCCTACTGTATATACAGCTAAAGGCAAATTTCTAGGTCCTAAAAAGAGATAATACTTAATGCAAAACTCAGACATTAAACCTTGGTATCAACAAAAATGGCCATGGCTCATTATATCATTGCCTCTTCTAACCGTTATCGCAGGTATTATTACTTATCAGATTGCCGCAAATAAACCTCACAGTATGGTCAAAGATGACTACTTTAAAGAAGGTTTAGCAATCAACCAGTCAATTACCAAGCTAGAAAATGCCCGCGCAATTGATCTTAAAGCAACAATCAATATCGACAAAGATGCAGAACTCATGTTTATCAAGTTATCAACTAATAATTCAGTTCCTGTTAAAGCAACAAGTATCAAAGTATTTTTTTCCCACCCAACTCAAGCCAAGTTGGACCAAACAATATTATTTGAAAAATTATCTAGCGACGAATTTGTAGCTGCCCCTCCCCAATTACCGCAAGCCTATTGGCATATCAGAATCATGGATGAGCAAGAAAATTGGTTACTTAAAAAACGCTGGCATTATCCAGAAAATAACCATTTAGAAATTCATGCAAACCATTGAAGAGACAGCTCGCTGCTACCATTGTTATTTAGACATACCAAGCGGGACTAATTACCAATCAATTGTTCTAGGGGGCAACAGAGCTTTTTGCTGCCCAGGTTGTCAGGCTATTGCAGAAATGATTTCAACAAATGGACTAGAAAGTTTTTACCAGTTCAGAACAAAAAGCAATATAAAACCTGATGATATTCTTCCTCAGGAACTTTTAGAATTAGAATCTTTAGACTCACCAGATGTGTTAAGTTCAATTACAACTCAATCTCAAGGAGAGTATCAAACTATTGAACTAGGCATTGAAGGGATCACCTGTGCAGCCTGTGGCTGGTTAATTAAAAACCAAATAAAAAAACGTTTTGATGTTAACGATATACAAGTTAACACCACAACCAATCGAGCTAGGTTAAAATTTACAAAAAGCACACAACTTAGCTCTATTTTAAAAAACATTCGCGAATTAGGTTATAGAGCATACCCCTTCAGCGAAGATCAACAAGAAAAATTGGTTAAAGCCGAAGATAGAGCTTATAGCCGCCGACTCATTGTTGCTGGTTTAGCAATGATGCAAGTAATGATGTTCGCCACTGGTTTATATATTGGTGATTTCCAAGATATTTCTAAAGAGCATGCCTATTTTCTTCATTTGGTTAGTGGCTTATTAGCAACACCTGTTGTTTTTTATTCCGCACTTCCTTTTTTTAGTAGTGCCTGGAAAGCATTAAAACATTTTCATTTCGGCATGAACTTGCCAATATCTATAGCAATTATTGCAAGTTACAGCGCGAGTATATACTCTCTACTGAGCAATGGAAAAGTTTATTACTTTGACTCTGTAGTAATGTTCATATTTTTTCTTTTAGTAGGTCGTTTTATCGAACATAAAATGCGACTAAAAGCGATATTAAAACAACAAAACTTTAAGCAGCTAATACCACTATCAGTTAACCGTAAGAACGCAGATGGAACCATCGAAGTTATTTCGACTGCAAAAATAAAACCATCCGACCAATTAATTATTAACGCAGGAGCCATTGTTCCAGTAGATGGTATTCTGCTTAATGGCACCGCAGAGGTTAATGAAGCAGTTATTACTGGCGAGTTTATGCCAAGAAAAAAAAATTACCGTGACTCATTATATAGTGGTTCAGAAAATACGAGTGCTAGCTTTGTCATGCAAGCAACAACCAACTTAGCTGACTGCCGCGTACAAAAATTACTCCAATTGCAAAATAATTCTGAGCATTTAACCTCTAGTGAAGTTTCAGTCGCAGACAAAATTGCAAACTGGTACGTTATTATTTTATTAGTTATCAGTCTATTAACTGGCTTTATCTGGTGGCAAATAGATCCGAGTAAAGTTTTCCCCATTATTTTATCCTTACTGGTCGTTAGTTGCCCCTGTGCACTTTCTCTTGCTACGCCAGCTGCCGTCGCTGCTGCTATCGCTAGACTGACCGATCGAGGGTTAATGATAAAAGATAAAAGTACGCTTTCACGATTAGCCAAGATCAATCAAGCTTTTTTTGACAAAACCGGTACACTAACTTTAGGCAAAATGTCTATTCATAGCACTCTATTACATGCAACAATCAGCGAAATGGAATGTATTCAAATTGCGGCTAACCTAGAATCTATTTCTAACCACCCTATTGCAAATGCTTTTAAATCTTTAAATATTCCATCACTACCAGAGGCTGAGTTAAAAGAAGTTATCTCAGGCGGAATTGAGGGAGTTATCAATAATCAAACTTACCGCATTGGTAAAAAAGAGTTTGTTCAGCAACAATCAAAACTTAATAATATTGAAATCCCTTTAGTTACGAATAAAGATTGTTCTAACTTGCTTATATACTTAACTAAAAACAATCAGCATATTGCGACATTCATACTCACTGACGAACTCAATGCCAGCTCAGATAGAGCATTAAAACATTTACAAAAACTTAATATTGAAACCCATTTAATTAGCGGTGATTCGCCAAAAGTCTGTGAATTAATAGGTTCACAGTTTAACTTTTCAAGTATTATCGCAAATGTATCTCCAGAGCAAAAACTACAAACAATACAAAGTGCTCAACAAAAAGGTAATTGTGTATTAATGATTGGTGATGGTGTTAATGATATTGGTGCGCTCAGCCAAGCCGATGTTGGTATTACTTTAGGAGTTGCTTCACATTTATCTAGAGGAGCATCAAACGCCGTGCTAGTTAGTCAAAATCTTACTGTCATCAGTGAAGCGATTCAAGTGGCACGTAAACTCAATAGAATCATTCGACAAAACCTTTCTTGGGCGGTTTTTTATAATTTAATTGCGCTACCATTTGCAATAATGGGATTAATTCCAGCTTGGCTTGCTGCCATTGGCATGACAGCAAGTTCTCTTATTGTTGTGCTTAACGCTATACGTTTGCGTCGCTAATTTTTTCATACGAAGCAATTGCAGTTTGCATAGCGGTTAAAGTACGTGAATGAAACTCTCGTCGATATAAGACAGCAACGACCCATGCTGTCGCTCCAATAAATAACATTGGGTGAACAAACCAAGTGATTGTTGCCATCGAAAAAGTGTAAGCTCTTAATCCATAATTAAATGACTTATTGGCTAATGTTAATAAATCATTTGAACAACCAATATATTCCTCAACATTTTTATTCGTATTTTCAGGCGCAGCGCCAAACATTACAATAGCAAAGTTATACTGCCTCACTGACCAAGAAAACTTAAAAAAAGCATAAACAAAAATAAATACCATAAATATAATTTTCATTTCCCAGCTTGCTTGGCTATGCTCAGCAACAAAAGGCAAAGCCTGAGCTAATCGCATAGCTTTATCAGATGCACCCAAAACCGCTAATAAACCAGCTAGAATAAAAATGGTTGTTGAGGCAAAAAAAGCAACATTGCGCTGTAATATTCCCAAAGAGGTCACATCGGGAATTCTCATTTCTCGGTTAATCATCGCCTGCATCCAGCGCCCGCGTAATATGGTTAAACTATTTGCTAAATTGGCAACACGAGTTAAACGATAGTTTGCAAAAAGCGTATAACCAGCCCAACAAAATATAAACCAATATAAAGCGATCCAATCAACTAGAGAAAATATATTCATTTAATTACTCCAACAACTTAACTTACTACTGGTAATTGACAATCCAATCAGGAAACAGTTTTAAAATTGACCGACCCGGCTTACGGTTTCTTGTAAGAGCCTTTATTGCAACTAAACAAGGATTTAATTGAGCCGGACGGCTTGAACGCTTGGCATAGAGTCCACCAACAGCTTGTGGTTCTCCTGTTGCCAAGATTTTCAAACCATTACTTTTAACCCACTGTTCAGCAAATAAATAATCGACACCAATTGCAAATACATCTTTATGTAACAACAAGCTTAAAGCACCTATATGATTATCAGTAAATACCGTTTGATTATGCTGTAATTCAACTCCGGCATGTTGAAGCATTGTTTTCTGATCAGCAAATCCAGTGATAGAACTTGGATGAACAAAAGCGAAATGAACACCAGATAAGCTTTGTAAATCATTAATATGAGTCTTTTGCCTTACTATTATTGCAGCCTGTGAAAAATGACCTTTCTCCCTTTTAATTTGCATAACTTGATAGCTATTAATTAATTTTAGTGTATGTTCAGGCAATTTGATGCTAGAAAATAAAAGATCAAACGATTGTTGATTATAATGTGAAATGTGTTCAATATTGACCACACAATTCTGCGCTTTTAGGTAATTAGCAAATTTTTTATATAACCGAGGGGAACTAGAACCGCCTTCACTTAGATCAACTAATACCTTTAACGGAGTTTGTGAACGGACACTTAAAGACAGGGGAAAACATAAAAAAATTAAAGAAGCAATAATAGCGCATTTCATCGTACGCCCTATCTCCTAAAGTACATAAGAAAAAAGCAGTCTAATTTAAATTAAACTGCTTTTTATTGATTTTTATCTACTTAACATAATCAAAAATTACGTTTTTGGAAGGGTCACACCTGTTTGTCCTTGGTATTTTCCGCCGCGATCAGCATATGAAGTTTCACAAACCTCATCCGACTCAAAAAATAGCATTTGTGCGACACCTTCATTAGCATATATTTTTGCAGGTAATGGCGTTGTATTTGAAAACTCTAAAGTGACATGACCTTCCCATTCTGGTTCTAGCGGTGTCACATTAACAATGATACCGCAACGAGCATAAGTCGATTTGCCCAAGCAAACCGTTAATATATTTCGTGGAATTTTAAAATATTCGACTGTTCTAGCTAATGCAAACGAGTTAGGAGGAATAATACAAACATCCGATTTCACATCAACGAAACTGTTTTCATCGAAATTTTTCGGATCAACTACCGCAGAATGAACATTGGTAAATATCTTAAATTCATCAGAGCACCTAACATCATAACCGTAGCTAGAAGTCCCATAAGAAATAATACGATTACCATTGACGTTTCTGACTTGTCCCGCCTCATACGGCTCGATCATTCCTTCAGCCGCCATTCTCTGCATCCATCGATCTGATTTAATACTCATTATTCTCAATCTCTTTAATTTCTACGAATTCTTACAAAAATACCATCTTATTATTCAGTGCTTAGTTACTCGGCGACCAGGTTTTAATTGAGATACTATCAGCACCTTTGGAATAATCTTTACCTAGTTGAGTCATATTAGCGGTTAAGTTGCGCGCAATTGTTCGGTAAGTCAAACTAATTTTACTTTCCGGCTCTAAAGCCACACTTGGTTTACCATCATCCAAATGCTGACGTATTGACATAGATAATGGCAATTGTCCCAATAACGGCATATCATAACCTTGCGATAGTGATTCACCTCCCCCTTCACCAAAAATAGCTTCCTGATGACCACAATGGCTGCAAATATGAGTCGACATGTTTTCGACTATCCCCATGACAGGAATTTTTACCTTTTCAAACATAGCAACGGCTTTTTTAGCATCAGCCAACGCTAAATCTTGTGGCGTTGTCACAATAACAGCAGCCGTGACAGGTATTTTTTGCGACATGGTTAACTGAATATCACCTGTTCCTGGCGGTAAATCAACAATTAGATAGTCTAACTCCCCCCACCTGGTATCTCTAATAATCTGTTGGAAAGCTTGTGAAGCCATAGGGCCTCGCCATACCATTGCCTGGCTTTCATCAACAAGAAAACCTATCGACATCGCTTCAACCCCGTGGGCTTTAAGTGGCAGAATAGATTTTTTATCTTCTGAAACTGGTCTTTCATCAGGAATACCCAGCATAATGGGTACACTGGGTCCGTATATATCAGCATCAAGAATTCCCACAGTAGCCCCTTCAGCCAATAAAGCTAAGGCTAAATTAATACTTGTAGCTGACTTACCGACCCCTCCCTTACCAGAAGCCACTGCAATTACGTTCTTTATTTTAGCTAGCTGAGGCACACCGGCCTTGGTTTCATAGGCTTGAATTTTATGTTTAACAGCAATAGCGACTTTTTTACTTTGCGGCCAAGCCTTTACAATGGCTGCCTCAATTTCTTCTGCAAGCTCATGTTTGATACCATTGGCAGGAAAAGGCAATAAAACCTCTACTCTAATATTGTCACCAATAACAGAGGTTTCTTGGATATAAGGGCCGAGTTCAAAGCCTTCAGGTAAGCTGCCAAACTCTGTATCGTTGATTAAGTCAATTATCGCTTGCTCGTCTAACATTAGCTATCACAAATAGGTTAAAATGATTTGGCCAGATTATACCCGAATCAATCACAGAAATACTCGTTTATTTTGTATGGTTTTCAATGGTTTTTGATGAAAGGAAGGGCAAAAAACGGTATAGTTGCGCGAGTTAAAACCCTAAGGGAAAACCCTTAATAAAATTGAGTGTAATATTAGTGAGTTCGATACAACAAAACAACAAAAGACGCATTCTGATAACCAGTGCATTGCCTTATGCTAATGGCTCAATTCATATTGGTCATATGCTGGAACATATTCAAACTGACATCTGGACTCGCTTTCAAAAATCCAGAGGCCATCAATGCATTAGCGTGTGTGCTGATGACACGCATGGCACACCGATTATGCTTAGAGCGCAAAAAGAAGGCATCTCACCCGAAGCGTTTATCGCAGCCACCCAAGAAGAACATATCAAAGACTTCGAAGACTTTTTAGTTTGTTATGATAATTATCATTCAACTCATAGTGAAGAAAATCGTGAGTTTTGCGAATTAATTTACAATCGCCTCAATGACTCAGGCCATATTGCCAAGCGCACTATTACACAACTCTATGACCCAGAAAAACAAATGTTTTTACCTGATAGGTTTGTCAAGGGAGATTGTCCGATATGCGGCTCTCCAGATCAATACGGTGATAACTGTGACAACTGTAGCGCAACTTATAGTCCAACAGAACTAAAAAACCCGAAATCAGCAGTCTCAGGAGCAACACCTATTAATAAGGATTCTGAGCATTACTTTTTTAAATTGACTGATTTCGAAGCTATGCTTAAAAAGTGGACTCGAGACGGACATATACAAGAGCAGATTGCTAACAAACTTGATGAATGGTTTGAAACCGGCTTACAACAATGGGATATTTCTCGTGATGCCCCCTACTTCGGCTTTGAAATTCCTAATGCCCCCAACAAGTATTTTTATGTTTGGGTTGATGCACCAATCGGTTACATGGCTAGCTTTAAAAACTTATGCGATAAACGAGATGACCTTAATTTCGATGATTTCTGGAAAACAGATAGCGACGCGGAAGTCCATCATTTCATTGGCAAAGATATTGTTTATTTTCACACCCTGTTTTGGCCGGCCATGTTACACGGTAGTGGTTTCAGAAAACCAACTAAAGTTCATGCCCATGGTTTCTTGACTGTGGACGGTAAAAAGATGTCCAAAACTAAAGGTACTTTTATCAAAGCAAGAACTTACCTTAAACATCTATCACCAGAGTATTTACGTTATTACTTTATGGCAAAGCTCAATAATCGAGTTGAAGATTTTGATCTGAACTTAGATGATTTTGTTGCACGCATTAACTCAGATCTTGTTGGTAAATATATTAATATTGCCAGCCGTTGTGCTAACTTTATTAGCAAGCGTTTCGATGGAAAATTAACCCAGGGTATTTCACAACATCCTTTAATCAAAGAGTTTCAACAAGCCAGTGATAAAATTGCACAAGCTTATGAAGATAAACAATATAGTTCTGCTATCAGAGATATTATGGCTTTGGCTGATAAAGCTAACCAGTACATAGCAACAGAAGAACCTTGGGTAAAAATTAAAGATGAAGCGACAATTAAACAAGTGCATGAAGTCAGTTCGGTATCACTCAACTTGTTCCGAATTTTAACCATTTATTTAAAACCAGCAATTCCATCAATCGCTAAACAAGTTGAAGCATTTTTAAATGTAAAACCATTAACATGGCAAGACGCACAAAATATTTTACAAGAGCATGAGATTAATCGTTTTAAACCGATGGTACAAAGAATTGAAAGAAAACACCTAGATGCAATGATTGAAGAATCTAGAGAAGAAGCAGAAACCGCCAATACGCCTCAACTGGCGGAACCTCTCAAACCAGAAATTGAATTTTCTGATTTTGATAAGTTAGATTTACGAATAGCCAAAATCGTTAAAGCTGAACATGTCGAAGGGGCAGAAAAGCTACTCCGTTTAAAACTCGATCTTGACGGAGTCATCAAGCAGGTTTTTGCGGGTATAAAATCGGCTTACCAACCTGAAGAGCTTGAAGGTAAATTAACCGTAATGGTTGCCAACTTAAAACCCAGAAAAATGCGCTTTGGCCTATCAGAAGGTATGGTACTTGCTGCAGGTCCAGGAGGTAAAGAGCTCTGGATTTTAAACCCTGATGATGGTGCACAACCAGGTATGCGAGTAAAGTAATAATGCAGAGTTTTGATTTATACCCACAAGCCTGGATCCTTTATATTATACTCGGTATTGCCTTATTGTTTGTTATTGACTTGAAACTGAGAAACTGGCGGTTTGCCTATCGTGCAGGCTTGCTGAGTTTTATTGCTGTTGGTGCATTCACTCCACAAACAGTGACAGATACAACGCTATATGCACCAATGTTTCTCACCAGTTTGCTCAACGCTGAAGTTGAGGGTATCACAGCCATTTACCAAGGTTTATTTACTTTAGTTACAACCTGGGGAATTGTTCTTGCATTAACATTAGCGATTAAACACTTTGTTGATGCAAAACAGAAAAAACAAGCTGTAACACCGCCAAAAGTGGAACCTAAATAACCCGATATCTGAAGACTTAGTTATGTCAGAAATTGTCTTACTCCTAATCAGTACTGTTTTAGTTAACAATTTTGTGCTGGCTAAGTTTTTGGGCCTTTGTCCATTTATGGGGGTATCTAGCCGTGTTGAAACAGCAGCAGGCATGGCAGCGGCAACGACTTTTGTATTAACTTTAGCATCGGTCGCCAGCTATTTAATTAATACTTATGTACTACAGCCATTAAATTTAGAGTACTTACAAATACTCTCATTTATTCTATCCATTGCGGTCGTTGTCCAGTTCACAGAAATGGTTATTCATAAATCGAGCCCAGTCTTATATCGGTTGCTTGGTATATTTCTGCCTTTAATTACCACAAATTGTGCAGTCCTCGGGGTAGCACTTTTAAACGTCAACCAAGCACATAACTTTATCGAATCTATCATATTTGGTTTTGGTGCAGCTTTAGGCTTTTCCTTGGTCTTGGTTTTATTTGCAGCCATTAGAGAAAGAATATCGGTAGCCGATGTCCCAAAACCATTTCAAGGAGCCTCTATTGCTTTAATTACCGCAGGGTTAATGTCACTCGCTTTCATGGGGTTTGCAGGACTGGTAAAAATCTAATGCAAGAACTCATTATCGCCACACTAACACTCGTCGTGTTTGCATTTTTATGCGGCAGTTTACTCGGCTTTGCATCGATAAAATTTAAAGTTGAAGGCGATCCAATTGTTGAACAAATTAACGATGTGTTACCGCAAACACAATGCGGGCAATGCGGCTTTCCTGGTTGCAAACCCTATGCCGAAGCGATTGCCCAAGGAGAACTTATCAACCGTTGTCCACCAGGTGGTGAAGCGGGTATAAAAGCGTTAGCTGAGCTTTTAGACGTTGAAGTCATTGAATTAGATAAATCTTGTGGTGAGGAAAGCCGACCAAGAGTTGCAGTCATTAGAGAAGAGGAATGTATTGGTTGCACAAAATGCATCCAAGCTTGCCCTGTCGATGCGATTGTGGGCGCAGCTAAACAAATGCATACTGTTATTGCTTCTGAATGTACCGGCTGTGATTTGTGTGTCCCCCCTTGTCCCGTTGATTGTATTGATATGCCGGAAATAGAGTTAACACTCAATGAGTGGCAGTGGCCAAAACCAAAATTAGACTCTACCACCAATCAAATTGATATACAGGTGATTTCATGAAAAAAAACACCATTCAGTTTGATGAAATTATTCAACCTGTTGAAGGTAAGTTTCATGGTGGAATTCATCCCCAAGAATTTAAAACACTGTCGAATGACAGACCAATAGAAAAAGTTAATCTTCCGCAACAACTAATCATTCCAATACAACAAAGCATTGGAGATTCAGGAAAAATAATTGTCTCTGTTGGCGACAAAATATCATCAGGACAATTGCTCGTTGACAATAATGAAGTATTTGGGGCGAATATTCACTCCCCATTATGCGGAGAGATTACTGCCATCAAGCCACAATATATTGGCCATCCATCAGGAATGAAACAATTAGCTATTAGCCTTAAAGTCGATAGTAAAACTATAACCAACTTTAAAGCCCCTTCTCCTCAGCCTGACTGGAAAAATAGCTCTGCAGAAGACTTATTAAAACAAATTAAAGCTTCCGGTATTGTTGGCTTAGGCGGTGCAACTTTCCCAACTAGCGTGAAATTATCTGCAACACCAATCAATACACTAATTGTAAATGCAATGGAATGTGAACCCTATATCACTTGTGACGATAGATTGCTGAGAGAACAACCTGAAAATATTATTTTAGGCGCACAAATAGCCGCTAAAATAGTTAATGCAAAATCAATTATATTTGCAATTGAAGATAACAAAACTGAAGCCATTAATGTTTTATCAAAGGCAATCAAACAACTTTCATCAAAAACATCAACTGTAAAAATAACAATAAAAGTTGCACCAACTAAATACCCTAGTGGTGGAGAAAAACAAACGATAGAACTCATAACCGGAAAGCAATTACCCGCAGGACAACTTCCAGCATCAATGGGTATACTCATCCAAAATGTGGCCACTCTACACGCTGTTTATCAAGCCATAATTTATGAAAAACCTCTTATTGATAGGCTAGTTACCCTTACAGGCAATTTAATTCAAAAAGCCGGAAATTATTGGATCCCTTTTGGCATGACAATTAACGACATTATGTCACAATTTAATATCGACACTTCTCGCTGTGAACGAGTAATTATTGGTGGCCCTCTTATGGGACAAAGTGTTAATGATTTTAATGTGCCAATTACTAAAGCAACAAACTGTCTTATTTTTAATAGCAAAGATGTCGATGAAAAGCTCTGGTTAACACAATCAACGCAACACCAGGAATGTATTCGTTGTAGTGAATGTGAAAAAGTCTGTCCTGTAGAGCTACTACCTCAACAGCTATACTGGTTTAGCCAAAGTGATCAGTGGGAAAACTTAGAAAATCAAGGACTTTTCGATTGTATAGAGTGCGGAGCCTGCGCCTATGTCTGCCCTAGTGAAATTCCTTTAGTTCAATATTACCGTTATGGAAAATCGGTGATCAGAACGAATAAAAACAAACAAATGTTATCTGAAAAAGCGAAGCAGCGTTTTGAGTTTCGCGAAATGCGATTAGCCAGAGCAAAAGCAGAAAGAGCGCTTAAGCATCAACGCGCTGCCGAAGCACGTAAAAAATCAGCCAATGAAGAAACCGGCAATATTTCTAATAAAAAAGCCGCTATTAACGAAGCGTTAGAAAGAGTTAAGCAGAAAAAAGCACAACAAAACGCCCAGCCAAATGGAGATCAATAAATGAAACTATCATCTCCTTTTTTTCACCATGCTTTACCAACAAACCGCTTAATGTTACTAGTCTGTTTAGCATTATTACCAGGTGCTTTCATACAAATTTATTTTTTTGGGTTTGGCGTATTAATTAACTTGTTGAGCTGTGCCCTATTTGCAATTGGAGCAGAATATTTTGTTTTATACCTTAGAAAACGTAATCCACTAACAACGCTTAAAGACAACTCAGCTTTACTAACAGGGCTATTATTAGGTTTAGCTTTACCACCAACACTCCCCATATGGATGACTTTGATAGGCGTTTCTTTTGCCATTATATTTGCAAAACAATTATATGGTGGATTAGGCTTTAATCCTTTTAATCCAGCAATGACAGGTTATGTATTATTGCTTATTTCTTTCCCTGTAGAAATGACTAGTTGGATGCCTTCTAGAGAAATTAGTCTCAACTTTCCAACTTTTATTGAGTCACTTCAGCTTATTTTATTTTCAGAAACATCATCAGGCCATTCTGCTGAATTTTACAGAAATATTGCTGACGGTTTTACTATGGCTACTCCTTTAGACTATACAAAAACGGAATTTACTCTAGGTCATATGACATCCGAAATTTTTTCTCAACAAAACTTTTCTAATAATTTAAATGGTTGGATGTGGGTCAATATTGGCTTTCTACTTGGTGGTATTTATCTATTAGTTAGCAAAATTATTCGTTGGCATATTCCGTTTTCATTTCTTTTAGGGATTACTATCACAAGTCAGGCTCTCCATACTTATGACTCCCAATTATATACACCCACTTGGTTTCACCTTATAACGGGTGCGACAATGTTAGGTGCTTTTTTTATTGCAACCGATCCGGTATCAGCAACAACAACACCTAAAGGTAGAATTATTTATGGTTTATTAATTGGTTTTCTGGTAGTTATTATCAGAACATTTGGCGGTTACCCAGAAGCGGTTGCATTTGCAATATTGCTACTCAATTTAGCAACCCCTATGATTGATCACTATACCAAGCCTATAGTCTATGGACACAAAAGCGAGTCTTCCAATGACTGAACAAATTAGCTCACCAACAATCAAGCAGGCATCCATTAAAAATGGCGCTATTCTGGCTTTATTTGCGCTAATTTCTACAGGTCTAATCGCTATTACTCATTTAATAACAAAAGACAAAATTGCAGAAGAAATTGAAACAGCACTTGCGCGTCGTTTAAATGAAATTATTCCTGCCAATGAATATAATAATGACGTTTACCACGACTGCCGACTGGTAATCAGTCCTGAATTACTAGGAAGCTCAGACCCCTTAAAAGTCTATCGCATGAGAAAAGATAATCAAAATTACGCGGTTTTTATGACCAGTATTGCACCTGATGGCTACTCAGGAAAAATAAAACTCGTCATTGGTATATACAATAGTGGAAAAATTGCAGGAGTTCGTGTCACAGAACATTCGGAGACGCCAGGTTTAGGCGATAAAATAGAAATAGAAAAATCAAACTGGATTAAGCAGTTTGATAATAAATCATTCGCGAATACTCCAGAAAATGTCTGGCGAGTCAAAAAAGACGGCGGTGATTTTGATGCTTTAACTGGCGCAACAATAACCCCAAGAGCAATAATAAAAGCGATAAATCAATCTCTTATTTACTTCGACCAAAATAAAGTTCAACTTTTTGAAACAGGACAAAGTTGTGGAGAAAAAAATGGAAGCTAACCACTCTCAACTTATCAAAAATGGATTATGGAATAATAATGCTGCGCTTGTTCAATTGCTAGGACTATGCCCTCTATTAGCAGTCACTGGCAGTTTAATTAATGGTTTAGGTCTAGGTATAGCAACCACCTTTGTATTGGTTGGATCAAATGTAACAGTTTCTCTCATTCGGCAGCATATTCCTAAAGAGATCAGAATTCCCATTTTTGTTATGCTCATTGCTTCTTTTGTGACGAATATTCAATTGCTGATGAACGCATTCACTTATGAATTATATTTAATTTTAGGAATATTTATTCCCCTGATTGTCACTAACTGCACTATTATTGGCCGGGCAGAAGCTTTTGCCAGTAAAAATCCAGTCCTTCCTTCTTTTATCGACGGTATTGCACAAGGAGTTGGTTTTACAATCGTGCTAATGCTTTTAGGTGGATTACGAGAGTTTATAGGGCAAGGCACTATTTTAGATGGAGCCCACTTACTATTGGGTGAGTGGGCTCGTGATTTAACAATTAAGTTTTACCTGACTGATCAAAAGTTTTTATTCGCAATACTGCCTCCAGGAGCCTTTATAGGCTTGGCGCTCTTAGTTGCAATCAAAAACAAAATAGATGAATATAAATAACTAATACCCACTATTTATTTTTTAAGTTTTCATCCGCCCATTTTTTAAGGTCTTTAGCCATATATCCTAGTAAATGGGAATCATGCTGCTTAATTCGCGAAGGACTACTACTTAAAAACTCCTTAATTTTAGCGTCGCCTTTTTTAATCACTTCTCCAGAAACATTTTTTAACTCATAACTAAATTCAATGCTATAACGATCATTTTCTCTCACTATCCGCATATCTCTATTACTTCTCACCCATTCCATATGACCAGCTAAATCAAGTTCAGTGACTTTAACAATCAGCGTTTCTGAGTCACTGACCAGTTTTTCAGTTAGCTTTTCCAATAATGAAGTTAACGACTTATGTACATCTTCAATACTTTTATTAGTGCTTTTGCCAGTTACCTCTATATCTCTAAATTTCTTAGGTTCAACCAACTTAACTTCCACTTTTGCGGCAACGACTGGTGTAAGACTTAATGTTGCTAAGGTGATCCCAGTTAGTATGACTGATTTAAATATGTTTATTTTCATTTGGTGTTCTCCGCGATTGACAAATTGGTAATAAAATAGATACACACCTACAATAAATCGATTGTAAATAGTATATACCCGTTACGCTGAAACCTAAATACTCAAGCTAAACAAGTATCAATCAAGCTTTCGACATTCTACTCTATTTGATTTATGATCCTATGCATAAACATTAAACAACATTTTTTACCCTTATTATTACTCTAAATTTGTAAAAAATTGAAAAGACAAGTAAAGGGGTAGCTTTCTATTAGTTATACATAAAATATAATGACTCAACAATGACTAACTAATGTGCAAAATAACCAGTATTAATTATAAATATGGCTAACTATCAAAAGATAATGAGCCCCTTATTAAATCGTACAGCTTCGACTTAAAGAGATATTAATGTGACAGAATCTAACCAAGAATTGCCACTAAAAACCAAAATCAACCTGGAAACAGCAATTGTTCATTGGAAAGAATTAGAGCTTTTTTTCGCTAAAGGTAGTTTAATTTGTGTTACGAATAATTGTGATTTAGTCACCGTTGCTTCACAAATTGCATCTAATCAAAAAGAAGAAATTGAAACCTTAATTTTAGACAGAAGTATTCAATTTGTAACTCCCGAATGGGCCAAAAAATACTGCTTAGATAACCCAAAGCTTTGGGCCGTAGTAGTAGCTCCTTATGTTTTATGTCAATTAGTACAATCTTGAAGCATAAAAAAACAGGGCCTTTGCCCCGTTTATTAATCTGACTTTTAACTACCAAAATAAAGCAGTCACAATATCATTAAAACCAAGTTTGCATAAATTAACTCCTGTTTGAGCTAATACATCAACTTGATAACCTTGTGTTTGAAGCGAAGCAAATATAGCACCAATCATTGCAACTGCAATAAACAAACTCACATTACTTGTTTTTTTAGCACTCTTACGATTTAAAACCATCACTTACTCCTTCTAATAGATATGGGTAACTCTGCCATAATTTAAAAGTTAAATCAAGACTCATCTTTATATCGGCGTGTATAAATAGCTGCAACCAAAAAAACAGCAGCAACCGCAAGCCCTATCCAAAAATCAAAGCTAGACAAAGAATCACTTACAGAAAACACACTAATATCTTGTATATTATTCTCAGATAAAGTATTAATGAAAGAGTTTTGAATAGCAAAACCTTTAGCAATATGCTCACCCAGCATAGTAACAAAAGACGTGCTGCCAAACACCCAACCTTCAGCAATAACAAGTATTAGTAAAGGTAATGTTGCCCATAAAAACGGAACTTTCTTCGCCCAAGCCGACATTAACATGCACCATGCCCATACAGGGGCAAGCCAAATACTGGCGACAAGCAATGAAGACAATGTATCGAAAAAGACAGCAAACAAATTAGTTGACGACCAGAAAATACCACCAGAATTACCAGAAAACCATGCCACGACAGTTACATAAAGCATAAAAAATAACTGAAACACTGTAATAGCAATAAAGTAAAAAGTGGGGGCTAATACAACAATTGCCACAAATTTTGACAAAACGGTTGATGTATCTGAAATTGGTAATGATTTCCAAAATAAAATACTGCGATCTTTTCGTTCATCATACAATGAACCTAGTGCATAGAATAAACTAATAACTAACAGCACCAAACCAAATGGAACAGCAAAACCTCTTAGAAACATTTTCATCGCTACTTCACGCTTTTCTTCTGAACGTGTAGAAAACTGCTCAATAATTTCTGGGGCGGCATTTGAAATCACAAAATCGTTATCATTAATTTGTATATTTCCTCCAGTCAACGCACCAACTAATAATAATCCAGCAAAAATAGCGACCATAATGGCTGGTGTATAAAAAATAGCCCCTTTATGCTCCCAATACTCTCTCTTTACCAAAGCTTTAAATGAGTTCATGATTGACCCTCTTTCATTTTTGCAACAAACAAATCAGCAACACTTGGTGAATGAAGTTCTCCTAATAATTCAAGTTGCTCTCTATCAACTCCTTGGAATAAATATACTTTACGCCCAAATACCTCTCTTTCCATAACCGGGTTTAATGCTTCAGCTTTTTCAACATCTTCACGCTTAACCATGACTTCAACATAATCACTACTTACATCATCCATTGATGCATCTAAAACAATTTCTCCATCTTTAATAAAAATCAAATCAGTCAATAACTTTTCAACTTCTTCTATTTGGTGTGTAGTCACTAAAATACTACGGCCTTCATCAAAAAACTCAGCTAGCAACTGGTTATAAAACTCCTTACGATACAAGATATCTAAGCCTAATGTGGGTTCATCCAAAACAAGTAATTCGGCTTCAATTGACATAACCAGAGCTAAATGTAACTGGACTACCATTCCTTTAGAAAGCTCTTTTACCTTAGAATTCCAATTAATTTTTGTTTTACTAAGAAAATACTTGGCTCTTTCTAAATTAAAGTGAGGATGTATCTGAGTGACAAACTCAACAGCATCTCCTACTTTTAACCACTTAGGTAAAACCGCAACATCTGCAATAAAACAGACTTTTTTCATTAATTCGTCTCTCTGAGAAACGGGGTTTAAACCCAGGACCTCTAGCTCTCCATCGTAAGAGGTTAACCCCAAAATAGCTTTTAAAACTGTTGTTTTTCCCGCACCATTAGGTCCGACTAAACCAACAATTTTTCCACGCTCAATAGTAAAGTCGACAGATTTTAGTGCCTTAAAAGAGCCATAGGATTTACAAAGCCCCCTTGCTTTGATAATAACGCTCATGAGTTCACCCCTTGTTTACTATTATCTAAATCTTTTGATAACTCATCAAAAGAAAGACCTAAACGTTGAATACGAACCACTATTTTAGGCCATTCAAATTCCAAAAAAGAGCGCTTTTCTTCTTCATATAATTTTTCTTTTGCCCCCTGGGTTACAAACATACCTAAACCTCGCTTTTTCTCTAATACATTATCATCAACCAACTCCTGATACGCTTTAGAAACGGTCAAAGGATTAATTTGATAATCCGCCGCCACTTGACGCACAGAAGGTACTGCCTCACCTTCAATTACTTCTCCATCCATAATTAACTCAATCACTTTTTCCTTAAGCTGCCTAAATATAGGTGTTTGATCATTCCACTTCACTGCATTCATAAAGTTCTCTCAATCGTTGTTACTAAAACCACGCTTGGTGTACTATTGAACTATAACACCAATTCAGATAATTGTGCAAACTTCAACCTGATTTTATAAAGTTCTAGTAACTCACTGTAATATAAGTGCTTTTAGCGTTATAATTACAATTCAATCACATTTGTTAACAATTCAATGTATAGTGCCTCTAATAAATTATCCCTTATCTCACTAATACTATTACTAGTGTTAGTGACTAGTGGACTTGTAGGAATTGGTGTTAGTCTTCTCATAGGCATAGCTTACGCTTTAATTATTGGGAACCAATTTCAACTAAAAACACACTGGGCTTCAGGCATTATTCTCAAAAGTAGCATTGTCATATTAGGCTTTGGCCTTAACTTTACTGAAGTCATGGAAACGGCTAAAACCAGCTTTAATATCACAGCAATCAGCATTGTATTTACCTTAATTTTTGGTTTTATAATCGGTAAATTTTTAAAAGTTGATAAGAAGTTGTCATTTCTCATTTCAGGGGGAACAGCGATTTGTGGAGGAAGTGCAATTGCAGCATTTGCACCTGCTATTCAAGCTAAACCTAACCACGTTATTATATCAATCTCTATCGTATTTTTACTTAATGCCGTAGGTTTACTGATATACCCAGAAGTCGGTAAACAGCTATCATTATCTCAAATAGAGTTTGGTCTATGGTCTGCGCTGGGCATACATGATACTAGCTCTGTCGTTGGTGCTGCTGCAATTTATGGTGAAGAATCAATGGAGGTAGCCACCACAACTAAATTAGCTAGAGCACTATGGATAGTACCGTTAGTTTTTGTTGCCAGCTTAGCATTTAATAGTAATAGCACTAAGTTTAAAATACCGGCTTTTATTATCTTGTTTGTTCTAGCTAGCCTTGCGGCTTCATATATTTCTTTTTTTGAAAATATGAATGAGATAACGAACTTAATAGCTAAAAAAGGCATGGCTATTAGCTTATTTCTAATTGGTACAGGGTTTAATCGAGAAACACTATCTGAAATTCAATGGTCTGCACTATGGCAAGGTTTAATTCTTTGGGTATTAGTTTCAATATTCTCTTTATGGTTAATCAAAGTACTTTAAACAATTAACTTTGATTAATGGTAACTTTTACCGCTAAAATAACCTTCAAACCATACGATTAACTCATGGTCAATAATACTAATGCTTGAATTCCCTTCAATTAATAGAAATGCTGAAATACGCCACGATCAACTACAAATAGCAGAACTACAACAAGCTCCAAAAAGTCGGCATATATTATGGCATAAAGGTCATTTGCTATCTCAGGGCGATCAAGATCATTACTTTTCACAACACGATATAAGCATCTACACAGAAAAACTTTCAACACCAATCTATTTAGGCCAACATGAAAGTTATACTTATTTTGCTTATCATGTAGAGCAATGGCACATCTGTTTTGAAAAGTTTGAACAAACTAATTTACGTGCCGCTGGAAAACTAATTGACGACTATCATATTGGGTTATTATTTTACTCTCAAGGTTTACTCAATTGGCACAAGAGTCACCAATACTGTGCTCAATGTGGTTCATCGACGGGTATAACAAACTCCGGTCATTCTCGCATTTGTAAAAATACTCAGTGTCTCAAGGAACACTTCCCTCGAATTGAACCAGCAGTCATTTTTTCAGTCGAAAACAAGCGAAATAACGAAGCTAGACTTTTACTCGCAAGACAAGCAAGTTGGGATGAAAACAGGTACTCTGTATTAGCAGGCTTTGTAGAACACGGTGAAAGCTTAGAACAAGCAGTAAAACGTGAGGCTGCCGAAGAAGTTGGTCTAACAATAGACACTGTCGATTACGTGGCATCTCAGCCTTGGCCATTTCCAGGCTCAATAATGTTAGGTTTTGAGTGCTCAACCCAAACAGATACCATCAATTTGATCGATCAAGAACTTGAAACAGCAAAATGGTTTACTGTTAAGCAAATTGAAGCAGAACTTAAAGCAGGAAGTTTAAGAATGCCCTACTCTGTATCTATTTCATGGCACTTGGTTGATCGATGGTATCAAAAACAAACAGGAAAAACGCTTAAATCATTTCTCCAAACCATAAAATGAGTCACACCAACAAAAAGTCTCGCCATTGGCTAAAAAAAACAGCTTGGTTATTCACCGAACTTGTTATTTTTATTGGTATTTTTATGTTGATTATCTGGTGGCAACAAAAAGATATGCTTTCAGAGGGAAGCACTTTATCGCAGACAGAACTCACACTCATTGAAATAAACGGAAAAGTTAAACACCATATATTTAATAATGGGGAGCGAGACACTTTAGTATACTTTTTTGCTCCTTGGTGCAAAATATGCGATCTTTCAATTGATAATTTAGAGTTATTATATCAAGCAAATTATAAAAACTTAGATGTGATAGCTATTGCACTCGACTGGAAATCAATTAATGAAGTTGATCTCTTTTTAGAAAAACATGAATTAACAATTCCCGTTCTTCTCGGAAATAAACAAACCCAAGAACTGTTTAATATTTCTGCTTTTCCTAGCTATTATTTAATTTCAAAAAATGCTGAAGTTAGAGCAAAAAGTAGAGGTTACTCAACCGAGCTTGGCATGAACCTTAGTGTCTTATTAAAGCGATAACTGACATTTGCCGCTAAATTAATCGGCGTTCGGGATAATTAAATTTTGTTTTTATTCTGTCGCCAAGCTTAAAAACATTGATTATTTAACACTTGTAAAAATGGGCTTTTCAGCAACCGATTTCCAACGATAATAAACTTTTACATCACTTGCTTCACTACATGAACCACAACTCGAGCTACAACTTCCACTATTTTCACGTTTGCTCACTTTACCTTTTTTCAACCATTGTTCTAACATAGACTCCATAACACCTTCTGAAACGTAAAAATGCCTTGCTAAATCTGTTAATGACATTTCTTCTCTTTCAGATAATAATTTTTTTATTTTTAATAACATCAGTTATGCCTGAATAGCTAACTCAGGTTCACTTCTGCGTCCCTGATATTTAAGAAAAATAAAATTCATAATATGAAGTGTCATAAAAACGCCAATCCAGGTCAATGCAGAACCTGGAGCAATGCTGATCTGGCCTAATTGATAACAAATAGTTGCCAAGCTATAAGCTAAAAATGTTGTCCACAAAACGGAAAATAATGTCCAACGAGCTCCAGTTTCTTTTAATGTCGCCCCTAGAGCAGAAACACATGGAGAGTAGAGTAAGATAAATAGCAAATATGAAAAAGCACCAAGCGTTCCATCAAAAGCCCCTTGTAACACATCAAATAAATTTCTGTGTACTGCTTGAGCTTCGGCGACAGAATCTAGATCCGTTACATCGCCAACATCCATACCAACCGGATCAGACAAACTATCAGGTACACCAAGCAAGTTGGCAGGAATAGTTTCAAAAGCGGCAATCAGCTTAGCACCTAAATCAAATTCTTCGTCCGTACTTTCAGCTGTGCTAACAATTTGGCTGGAGTACAAAGAATCAATGGTGCCAACGACAACCTCTTTCGCAAATAATCCAGTAAAAATTCCAACTGTCGCAGGCCAATTTTCTTCTTTAATTCCCATTGGGGCAAATATTGGTGTGATACCTTTTCCAATATTGGTTAAGACTGACTTTTCTGTGTTTTCGTTGCCAAAAGAGCCATCAGTTCCAAGAGAGTTCAAAAAGCTTAATATAACCACAACAATAACAATTAACTTACCCGCTCCTAGTACAAAAGAGCTTAACTTCTCCCAAGTTTTTTGCATTACATTGCGAAAATTGGGTAAATGATAGGCAGGCAGTTCCATCACAAAAGGCGTATTCTCACCTTTTAATAGTGTATTTTTCAGCATAACTCCGGTTAATACAGCTACGGCAATACCAATCAAATATAATGCAAAAACTAAATTTTGGGCATTATTAGGAAAAAAGGCAGCTGCAAACAAAATATAAACAGGCAAACGAGCCCCACAAGAGATAAAAGGACTCATCATCACCGTCATAATACGATCTTTTTGGTACTCTAATGAACGGGTTGCATAAATCGCAGGTACAGTACACCCTAAACCAACCATTAATGGTATAAATGATTTGCCAGGCAAACCAATAGACTGCATAAATCTATCCATAACAAAAGCCCCACGAGCTAAATACCCCGTATCTTCAAGGACAGATAAGAACAAATATAAACTAGCAATAATAGGAACAAAGGTAGACACCACTTGAATCCCCCCGCCAACACCATTTGCTAAAATAGTAATTAGCCAGTCAGGTGCACCAACTTGCTTTAGCCACACGCTTCCCCCATCGACTAAAACAGCACCAACACTTTGATCAAAAAAATCAATCAACGAACCACCAATATTAATCGTAAAAACAAACATTAAATAAGTGGCAAACAAAAACAGTGGAACACCAAGATATTTATTGAGGAAAACACGATCAAGCTTAACAGACATGCTTCTAGAAACTTGTCCGTTTTTGTTAACGCATCGTTCGATCCAATGTAAAATTTTATTAAACCGTGCTTCGGCTACAGCGATATCGATATCTTCACCATAAACATCAACCAGGGGTTGAGCTAAACTTTCAACCTCATTTCTTAATGCTTCTGGTAGTTTATTTCGTTTATCTTCCAACACCCTAAGTGCTAACCATTTGGACCTGATGTTATTTTCATGAGCATAATTGGTTACTTTTTCTTTAACCTTTTCATAAACACTATTCAACGGTTCTTCAAAAGTGAGCTCAAAATCTAGCAAAGGTAGTGGTTTTTCTAATAAATCAGTAATCTTTCTTTTCAGCTCATCCGAATTTTTCATTCTACGAGCAGAAATAGGCAAAACAGGACATCCTATTAGCAATGATAATTCTTCAACATCAATAACAACCTGGTTATTTTTAGCAACATCCATCATATTCAGGAGTACAACAACAGGTTTACCCATTTCTAATAGTTGGGTTGTGAGATATAAATTTCTTTCAATATTTGACGCATCGATAATATTTATTATTAATTCAGCGCCTGCTGAAATAATATAATCACGAGCTATTTTTTCATCTAATGCAACCGACTCATCAACGACATCGAGGGAATATGTACCAGGCAAATCAACAACCTGATAGCTTTTATTATTGTAGGTAAAATTGCCAGATTTACGTTCAACCGTCACTCCAGGCCAGTTGCCAACTTCCTGACGAGAACCTGTTAATAGGTTGAAAATGGTTGTTTTGCCGCAATTGGGATTACCACAAAGCGCAATAGTAGGTTGCTTTGACATAGTCTAATTCAATAAGGTTTTACTAGAATTTTTTTGTTCCAGTATAAAAAACTCATAACAACTGAGTTAACTAGCAGCCCCAAGTAGTTCAACCTGAATGGCAAGCGCTTCATTTCGACGCAAACTGAGTGAAAAACCTCTTAAATATAGCTCTAAAGGTCCACCTAATGGTGCTTTTCGAGTGATATCAACTTCAATACCAGGTGTTAAGCCCATAGCTAAAAGCTTTTTTCTGAATATACTACCAGCAGAGCCAAGACTCACGACTTTCACTTTCTGCTTAGCGTCAATATCTGCCAAACAATAGGTCATCACACTTCTCCAAAATACTTAACTCAAAGACTAGGAGCTATTTTATACTACTCCGTAGTAGATATTAGTAGAAATGCGAATTATTTTCAACAAGATTAGTGTTTTCGTAAGCCTTTTCATTGATCTTTATCAAATCAATCTTTAGAAGCTTTTTGAAATAGGAATACAAAACGTTCAGTTTTTCTTCTTATTTTAGGATCAAACACACTGATATTGAGCGGATCATCAGGATTTTTAAGGATATCAGTAGACTTAATGAAATGAAAACCATAAGTACTCAAATCTTTTTTTACAAACTTAGGCTCTATTCTATGCAGCTTCTGCGCATCGCGAGCGCCTATGTCTTCTTGTGCAACATGATCAATGACAAGCAAACGTCCATTTTTTTTCAATGCTCGATAAATTTGTGGGACCACTTGTTTGGCTGGAAAATCCCAATTTTTATCTTTTACAAAAAAATCATGATACCCCAAAACTAAAAACACTAAATCATACTTTTCTTCACCCAAATTAAGTGAGCTTGCCTCACTCATTAACGTTGAAACATTGACTAAACGATTATTTTCTAAGCGAGCGGATAACTCTTTACCTATATAAGGCATGTAGGCTTGGTTATTATGTAATACTACATGACCGTTTTTACCTACTTTTTTAGCTAATAATTCAGTGTAATAGCCTCCTCCGGCTAATAAATCCAGAACTTGTTGTCCTTCTTTAACACCTGCAAATTGAATAACCTGTGCGGGCAAGCTCGTTTTATCTCGCTTAATATCCGATGTCGTACGAAAAGTTAAAATTTCTGCTTTAGTTTGTATACACAAAAAAGTCACAACAAGTATCAATAATTGGCTAATTTTTTTCATTTTTCATACCTCATAAATCTATTTTGTACTCGTTTTGTTTGTAGATACCCTTTCAAGTAAAACGAATACAGGCCAGTCTAGCGGAATTTGTTTTGAATGCTTAGTAGCAAATAGTTGAATTTTACGATTAAATCCAGCATTAACAGGAAAGATTGAGGCAACCCTTTAAGTCCATAAGTTATTTCAGCAGAGCAGTATATGGGTGGTATAGCTGTATTTTTAAGTCTATAATCGCGCCTGTATTTTTATAAAGACGTGAGAATTAAGTTAGCCAATGAATCATTTTAATTATATAAATAATCAGCTACACGCCGAACAAGTGGCACTCAGTGAGATAGCGAAAAGCTATGGAACACCGACCTATGTCTATTCTAAGGCAACTATCGAGCGTCATTATCACGCATTTAATACCCCGTTTGCTGATTACCCACACCGTATATGCTACTCAGTTAAAGCCAATTCTAATATTGCCGTTTTGCAACAACTTAAACGTTTGGGTGCAGGGTTCGATATCGTGTCTTTAGGTGAATTTCATCGAGTTATCAAAGCCGGTGGAAAACCAGAAGATATTGTATTCTCAGGACTTGCAAAGACCACAGAAGAGCTAACAGTCACTTTAGATGCTGGTATTTCATGCTTTAATCTTGAATCAGAAAATGAGTTACATCGATTACAGACGGTTGCAGAAAAATTAGGTAAAACCGCCACAATTTCAATCCGCATTAATCCCGATGTTGATGCCAAAACTCATCATCATATTACGACAGGGAAAAAACAAAATAAATTTGGTATTGATATCGAAACAGCTAAAAGACTTTATAAAGAGGCAAGAAAAATGCCATTTATTGAAATAGCAGGAGTCGACTATCATATAGGTTCTCAAATTACGACACTCGAGCCTATAACAAAAGCCGTTGATACAGCAATAGAGCTTATTCAAGAATTAAAAGAGTCGGGTATTCAAATTAAACATTTAGATGTTGGTGGAGGATTGGGCATACCTTACAAAGACGAAGTACCTCCACATCCAACGGAATATGTCAATTCCATCGTGGAACGAGTTAAGCCTTATAACCTTGAAATTATTCTTGAACCAGGACGCTGTATCATTGGTAATGCAGGTGTTTTAATCACTAAAGTTGAATATTTAAAAAAAGGTGAAATGAAAAACTTTGCGGTTATTGACGCTGGCATGAATGATTATATACGTCCATCTTTGTATGATGCTTGGCAAAATATAATTGAAGTCAATAACAATACCGACGCAGAAAAGTTTGAATGTGATGTTGTTGGGCCTATTTGTGAATCGAGTGATGTCTTAGGTAAGGAACGTACCCTTAAAGTTAATGAGGGAGATTTACTCGCATTAACTTCTGTTGGTGCTTATGGCTTTAGTATGAGTTCTAATTATAATACTCGTCCAAAACCAGCGGAAGTTTTAGTTGACGGCGATAAAGTTCATTTAATTCGTCGCAGAGAAACCTATGAGGATATGATCGGGCCTGAAAACCTGCTTGATTAAACTAATTCTACTAATAACCGCTGATCGCCAACTGATATAATATGTTAGTCAAAATGTATTAGTGGTTATTAAACTGACTTCACTTCTGTAGCACTAATATTTTTATTGGGCTACACCAAAACTCAATGAATATGTAGCTCTTTGTACTTTTAAACCAGTTCAATTAGCCGGTCTTATTAATTAGTAAACCCAATTCACTTTTGAAATCTTCACTATAATTAACATATGGTTCGGTATTTAAATCTGAATAAAGTTCGTGATGTATATCAGCTTTAATTTTCCATTGCCCCATTCTAAGTAGCTTTTCGATCTGATCATTTATTTGGTTAATTTTCTCAAGCTCTAATTGCAAATCTTTTGCCTCATTCTGCATCCTGACTCGACGGCTATTCATAGCATGCTTACCAAGGCTACTCACAATGTTTAAGGCACTTGATTTTTTTTCTATCAACGATTGCGCCAGATTAAAATTCCTCTTAACTATTTTAGTAACAATCATAGTTAAGGGAGCCAATATAAAAATCGACATAATAATTAATATAGCAATGTTAGATCTATAAACAATAGATAGACTAGTTACTGCTAGCCCTACCGCTAAACAAATTAACAGTTTTCTCACTTAACGCATCCTTTAGAGCTTTCAGCCCTCTTCTTCCTGGTAATATAAACGCAATAATAATCACACTAAATAATAAACGATTTCCTTGGTCATAAATTTCAGCAGTGTCACCACCTGTCCCATATAGTGCAGAGGCCAGTTGTAGCACATGCAAAAATACAGCTAATAAAAAAGCAATAGCTATTACTAATTCTTGTTTTAATTCTTCAGGCTTTACTTTTTGAACTTTTAAATTAAACCTAATTGACAATATCGATGTAATATTTTCTATAAAGTAGATACTCAGAATCATGACACCTGATAAAAGCACCCAATAGGGAAACCACGCATATTGAGCGATAGGTGAATAATAAAAGTCATTATAAATAAATTGACTAATCCCCCATAGGAAGATCATTAAGCCTAATAATATTTGTCTACGAAGATTGCCAAAGCATAATACAAAACCAATACTAAGAAGTGATACAGAAAGGCCAACCCAGATAGAGTGGCCATTTTCAATTACTGTGTCAATCCATTGATTTGTCATTAAAATCCCTAATTTAAGAGTCTTTCTTTTTACAAATACCGCCAGGACAGCCACCGCCTCCATTAACAAAGGTAGTTTCAGACTGTGCGCCATTATTAACGTTAGTTGTTGGCGCTTCTGAAGCACCACCCAAAATATAGATCCAAACAGCTAAAATAGTTTCTAACATTGTTCTCTCCATAATATACTCATTAATTAAAATAAAAGCTACGTCATAAATGCGATAACTTCACAAAAAAATGCAAAAATGACAGTGGCTAATTTGTTTATATTCATTAATCGCGCCAATAATTTATTTTCCTTTAAATGAGACCGATATATTAATTATAAATTGCGATATAAAAAGTGAAATAACTGTTAAAAAATCAACTTTTAATTGCCCCATTATTTAACAAAGAGATAAGTAGTCACTAATTGGTCCGTTTTATTATCAACAAGAAATTACTCATAGTTTTCAGTTACATAAAACAAAGTGCAAACAACTTTGAATCAGTTATATTGGATCCTAAAAAATATAAATTAATAGTTTATTAATTATTTTTTTCTTTTGTATAACAAATTAGATTAATAATTTAAAACATCATTCTTACTTTAAATATTAATAAATCTTCATTAGGATTTTTTAATTGATGTGTCAAAATTTTATCGTTATTAAAGTGTGATTTATCATTTTCAAAAAAGTAACCATTTCTAGCATAAACAATATAAAGATCTGATAAAGTAGAAAAACGATACCTGTAGCGAAGCTGAAATTTAAACTCACTTTGAATAAAATCAGTTCTATCTTTATCGATTAAGTTTGATGATGCAGAAAAATAAGCTTGTCCATTATCAGCATCCAAAGTGTATAGTTGAGCCTTTAGTGTTAACTCTTGGCGCGCAGCTAACGACCAAAGTAAACTCAGTGTGTATT
This sequence comes from Aliikangiella litoralis, assembly GCF_052495765.1. The sequence goes on from NZ_CP199292.1 coordinate 3,352,760, forward strand.
GCTGAAATGTACGCTGGTAACTTGTTAATTGACCATTAGGATCATTGATGAGCCAGTCATCGCTGTTAATATAATAATAGCTACTCGAAAAGATAGCCAAATCATTCAGCGCATACTCTAATGTTGCATCATAACCAGTTGCCCATTGTTTAATTCCTTCTTGGAAATATTGGTAAGATAGTTGATAACGAACTTTTTTCCCATAAGGACTTGCATATTTTAGGTGCCATTTTTGCCTAGCATTTAAGAATATACTCTCCTGTCCTTCGCTTATCATGTCATCATATCCACTTGAATCATAATCAAAGTTGAGTGAGATTTTACTATTGCTTTTTGTCTTAACAGTTACACCAATAAAGTTTTCTTTAGGTAAAACTTGGTGGCTATTACGAGAATATATACTACCTAGTTGCCAATCAAATTGTCGAAAAATATCATCATCACCAGTATAAGTAGTATACATCGTATCAACTTTAAACTTCTGAATATCATTACGCTCAAGATAACCAACATCATTTAACTCTAAACTCTCATCCATCCAAGTCATAGCTATTCCTGTTTTCCAATGACGGCTAACTTGATAATCAACAGTAACATCAGCTCCAAAACCTGACTGCGAACCCTGTTGTTTTATTTTTGAATATAACAGTTTTGCATCAATATTAAGCGACTCACCATTGTAACCAAAGTCAAATGCTGAAGTAACCGCTTGGCGATTAAGCTCTGCTCTTTGTGTCCAGTTAAAAATCTGGCCGAAATAAATTCCATCGTACTTTGCTAACCAGCGAGCATTGACAAAGTTTTTTCCCTGAATTTTATTGGTATCATCTTCAATAACAGCCATTACACCTAAATCTAACGATTCTTTAGTATTAATATATTTTAAGGCGGCTAATATTTCAGCAGGTGTTTGTTCCAAACTGTCTGAATTTCCACCAATTCGACGTGTATTTAGCATTTCAAAACTATTACTTTTAATGTTGAAAATACTCTGATTTTCTGTAAAAAAAGTGCGCTTATCTGTATACAATGTTTCAATAGCAGAAAAATTGGCAACCAGCTCATCGCTTTCTATTGTGCCAAAGTCGGGATTAATTGCAGCTGTAATTTGTTGATTATTACTGGGCTTCCACATTAGATCTGCCCCTAACTTAAGCTTTGTTCTTCCTAATTTAAAATCTTGGTTAGTTGCAATATAAGGAAATGTTTGAACGCTTGTATGTTTTGGTTTAGTAACATTAATCGGATGTAACATTCGAGTATACCCTGTTCGTCCAGATGAAGTATCTGGATATGAATACTGCTCTCCCTGATTAATATAATATCGGCTAAAGTGTACTCTTATCTGATTATTTTTATTTTCCACTTGAGTAAATGGTACAATTGTCCACGGAATAAATATCTCACTAACCCAGTACTCTTGTGTCTCTGCAATTTTAAAATCCCAAGCCCCTTCCCAATCAGAGTCATATTGATTTCCTCTAGTGTATACACCATCCATACTAGCACCACCTAATGTGGTTACAAATTCATATGCGGTATCACCTTGCCCCGAAAAGTCGATAGCAATAGCAACAAAATCAGCCTGAGTAAATTGATCTTTAGCACTATATTTACGTGAACGAGTATCTAGTGGTTGATAATTAATGAACCCTACATAAATCCCTGCTTCTGTACTTAATAATTTTACTTCTGTATTAACTTTGGGCTTGCCACCAGTGTTAGGACTTGTCGTTATAAAACTGGTGAAATGATTGGCTTTATGCCAAACAGGTTCATTCAGCTTTCCGTCTAATATCACCTGACTTAAAGCTTGAGTACTAAAATAATAAAGAACACAAAGAATGAGAAAATACTTCATAATTATTCACTGCTAATCAAATCTTGAATGAATAATAAATACAAATATTACTTTCAAATAAATGAATTTTTAACCATAATCATGAATATAATTCATAAAATAAATTAACTAATGCTGAATAAACTGCCACCACTTAAGTCATTATTAGCTTTTTCTGCTGCTTCTCGTACTAAAAACTTTAGCCATGCGGCCATTGAACTTTGTATCACACAAAGTGCTGTTAGCCATCAAATAAAAAATTTAGAAAATTTTCTTGGCCATAAACTTTTTTACAGGCAAGGAAAACAGCTTAAGCTAACCGAGGAAGGAAAAATATATGCGCAAACAATTAACCAAAGCTTAGCTCAAATAATGTCTATTACTAAGCAATTGACTGGTCAGCTTGATAATGCCCTACAGTTTGGTGTCAGCAGTACCTATGCCGTACATAAAGTAACACCTGAACTCAGTCAACTGAATCAAAAGTACCCCAAACTCGATATCCGACTACGCATGCTTAGTTGTAATGACCCTGTCATAGATCTCGATCTAGACATTATTTTATATGATAATCCAATTCAACACATTGCCTATGAATGTGAAAAGCTCAAACAAGAGATCTATTACCCTGTCGCAAGTGCAAAAATTGCAAAAAAACTAGAAAAAATCCCGCCAGAGCTCTGGTACAAACAAACTAAGTTAATTGATCTACAAGATTTGGATAGCTGGAATAATTGGTTTGAACAGAACCAAATCAAGCGGACAAAAATAGAAACCGCTTATTTCAGTCATACTATCTTAATGCTACAAGCAGCTTTATCACACCAAGGTGTTGCTTTACTCGGTGAAAGCTTAATTTCTCAAGAGTTGGCTTCAGGTCAATTGGTCAAGTTATCTCAAAAAAGTGTTCACTTTGAAAATGATGGCTTTTATTTTTTCTGGCATAAAAGACGTAATAAAGATCAGAATGTTCGCATTATTAAAAACTGGCTACATCATTTACTCAATGGCTAATGCAAAAACAGTACTATGAATTTTTTTCATTATTATTAAAAGCTTTCATTCGTGTTTAAACGACAAGCTCAGTAAGCTACTAACATCCGTAATAAAATCTAGGTTTTACAAAAATGAAGTTGATCCACTTAGTCACCGCCCACCCATATACAAAATCATTTAATTTTGCGCTTCGTAACCAAGCAATAGAAACACTTAAACAAGCTAACTTGAAAGTTTCTATTAGTGATTTATATCAGCAAAAATTTGATCCACTACTCAATAGTACAGATTTCTCTATGGCTCACAATCAATATGGAAAACTGAGTCAACAACAATCGGATGCTCTTGTTAATCAAAGCTTTTTAAAAGAAATAACAAGTGAACAAAACAAACTGAATTCAGCAGATTTACTCATTCTTCAGTACCCTATTTGGTGGGGTAGTTTTCCTGCAATATTAAAAGGTTGGGTTGAAAGAGTGTTGAGTTATGGCTTTGCTTATGGCTCTCAAAAACAGCTAGCTAACAAAGCTGTGATGATGTCTGTAACCAGTGGCGGTGCTTCCAATAAAGCCGAAGAAGATGTGTATAAGAATAAACTAACCTATTTAGCTCAGGATGTTTTTGGCTACATGGGTATGAACATTCTTGAATCTTTTATATGTCATGGACCAGCTCATAAAAGCCAATCCCAACTATCGAATGAGCTAGTTCGTTTTTCACAACATTTAAACCAGAGCATTCAACAACTTTAAAAGTATTCACTAGTAATAAAACAAAAATGCCGCTTATTTCTAGGCGGCATTTAAACGTTAGCGATTAACTAATACGCTATTTTTCATTAACACACTCTAAATCCATATTCGTTTGAAATTTAAAATTAGAGCGAGTTGTATGACGTTCTGCAAAAAACAGATCAAAGGTATAACGATTACCAACAGTAATACCAAGCTTATCGGCTATTTCATCTAAATTAATAGTTCTCTCAATTGCAGAATGAATTCCACCAATATCAATCGCTAGTTTGCCGTTAATAAATAACCAAAGGTCATCATCTCCCCTGAAGGTAAATACCTCACCACCCTTATAATCAAATGATAGGTGGGTTTCCATAGTGAAATGATAATTATGATCTGGATCGGTTAAGCCAGAATTACCAAAGCCTTCACCATCAATTGGGAAAAAGTTTGAATTACTGTATTCCCAAATAGTCGATTGTGGCTGGCGTGTAATCATTAATGTTTTAGGTATATTTAAATTGACGCACTCTGTATCTCTATACCACTGATTAAAATAATATTCACCGTTAGTTGTTCGGCTACTACCATATGAACGTGCATAAACAGGCAAACCATCGGCCCCTAAATCTTCTTTAACAATTCCAGTATCTTCTCCCATATTATGATATTCAAAATCAGGATGCTCTGGCGTAAAGTCCCTAAAAGTTACAGGTATTACACGTGTTGTATCATCAGAAAGATCACAAACAGCAGGTTTAACTTCAATTGACACTGTATCTGGTTCACTATCCAACTTACCGTCATTAACAATTAATTGAAATATGTAAGTTCCAGGCTCATTCATGGTTACTTCAGGCTGGGCGCTTTCAGCATTAACAATAACTGGTGGTTCATTCACTACAGTTAACAAACTCCAGCGATAAGTCAAAGCATCGCCATCAGAATCATAACTTGCACTACCATCTAGCTTGACCAAATCAGTTGCATCAACAGATTGCTCGGGCCCAGCTTCAGCAACAGGTCGCATATTGAATGTTGAAATCATCACCGTGTCTGGTTGGCTCTCTAGCTGACCATCGTTGACAATTAACTGAATGATATAATCACCAGCCACATCAATATTTAAGTTTGGACGCACTCTATCAGTTGCTGATAATTGAGCTTGGCTAGTTGCAGGCTTATGTAAAATACTCCAACGATAAATCAAAGCATCGCCGTCAGGATCACTACTTGCGGAACCGTCTAAAGTCGCTTGGCTTCCAACATAGACACTCTGATCTTCTCCTGCATTAGCAACAGGTAAAGTATTACCTTCATCTATAGTAATAACAACAGTGTCAGGTTCGCTCAATAACATTCCATCACTAACCACTAACTCAACGACGTAACGCCCTGCTACATCAAATGTCATTGACGGGTTAACAATCTGACTATTAGATAAGTCATTACTGCTTCCAGCAGGTCGCTCAATTACCCGCCATTGATAAGTTAAAGGATCACCATCTAAATCAGAACTTCCTGCACCAGAAAGGATTAATGTCACACCAACAGTGTCGCACAAATCATCACCAGCATCAGCAACAGGCCTTGTATTACTACTGCTTGCTGTTAAATCAACAAAATCAGGCGCACTATCTACTTTGCCATCATTTACAATCAATTGCAGTCTATAACTTTGATCGTCAGCTATTACAACAGTTGGTGTCACACTAGTCGCATTAGTCAATTGAATATTGTCTAATACATCAGGTGAAACAATCGACCAGCGATAAGCCAATGGATCACCATCTAAATCACTACTTGCCGATCCATCTAACTGCAAACTCTCATTACGATTATAGGCTTGATCCGCACCGGCATTAGCAACTGGCGGATTATTTTCGCCTTCTGCTGTAACAATAACTGTATCGGGTAAACTATCGCTGTTTCCATCATTCACAATTAACTGTATTTCATAAGTTCCCTGCTTATCGGTAACTAATGAAGGAGTCATGCTAGTAGCATTGTTTAAAGAAGCTAAACTATCTTTAGGTATTTGGAGAATAGTCCAACGATAAGTTAATGTGTCCCCTTCTGGATCACTACTTGCTGAACCATCTAAAGTCACATTTGCATCAATACTTGATTGTTGATCTTCTCCCGCATCAGCCACAGGTCTTAAATTAACCTGGCTCACAGATACAGTTACTCGATCTGCATCACTGTCTTCTTTACCATCATTAACCACTAACTGAACAACATAATCGCCTTCTACATTAGGTATAAAATTAGGATTAACTTTATCTGCATCATTTAAAATAGCTGAACTTCCAGAAGGCGCAGAGGTAATTACCCAACGATAAGTTAATGGATCACCATCTGGATCAGAACTTCTAGAGCCATCAAGTATAACCGTCTGGCCAACAGAACCCGCTAAATCAATTCCAGCATTAGCAGTTGGCTTTTGGTTTTTAACTTCAATAGTTGCTATAGCTATATCAGGTGAACTATCAAACTCCCCATCATTAACCACTAATTGAACGTTATAAGTACCAGCAACATCAGCAACCAAGCTTGCCTTAACACTGTTTGCATTACCTAAAATAGCCTTACTATCAGTTGGCTTGCTAACTAATGACCATTTATAAGTTAAGCTATCACCTTCAGAATCAGAACTAGCCGAACCATCAAATATGATAGTTTGTTGGGTAAACCCTTGCTGATCAACTCCTGCATCAGCAACAGGTTTTGTATTTACCTTTTTCGTTACAGTAACAATAGCAACATCAGCATTACTATCTAGCTTGCCGTCATTCACTATCAATTGAATAACATAACTACCTTCAACATCTGGCGTTAAACTCACATTAGCCTGATTAGCATTCACTAAAGAGGCGCTGCTAGTTGCAGGCATTGATTGAATGCTCCAACGATAACTTAGCGTATCACCATCAGGATCGGAGCTAGCAGAACCATCAAGTACGAAGCTATCTCCTACAGTACCCGACTGATCAATACCTGCATCAGCTATAGGTTTCTGGTTATCCGTTTTAGCTACAGCTATGGCAGAATCAGGAGCACTATCTAAAGCACCATCATTAACAACTAGCTGAACGCTATAATTACCTTCAATATCAGCAACCAGGCTAGCTTTTACGCTATTGGCATTCATTAACCTAGCCTGACTATTTGCTGGTTTACTGGTTAATACCCATTGGAAAGTTAAACTATCGCCATCTGGATCACGGCTAGCAGAGCCATCAAAAATAACGGTTTGTCCAATTAGTGCATTTTGATCTGCACCAGCATTAGCGATAGGTTGAGTATTTTTCTTCTCAATCACAGAAATAGTCGCAATATCCACATTACTATCTAATTTACCGTCATTCACGATCAATTGGATAACATAATTACCTTCCACATCAGGCACCAAATTGGCATTAACTTGGTTTACATCAGTTAAAGCAATATTACTACCTGTGGGTTTAGATTGAATACTCCAACGGTAAGTTAAGACGTCTCCATCGGGATCAGAACTGGCAGCGCCATTTAATACAAAACTATCTCCAACGATACCTGAAAGATCGTTTCCTGCATTTGCAATCGGAGCCTGGTTAGTTGGTGGAACCGTAGACACAATAACATTGACGGTATCTGGTGCACTATCAACCTGTCCATCATTAACCACCAACTGAATTTGGTAATTCCCAACTTGATCCGGGGTAAATTGTGGATCAACACTAGTTGTACTGGTAAGCACAGCATTACTTTGGTTCGGCGCATTTAAAATTTGCCAGCTATAAGTTAAAGTATCGCCATCTGCATCTGAGCTATTAACCCCAGATAATTGAACCGGTGTACCAATATGAACAGACTGATCAGCCCCTGCATTCGCAATAGGTTTATTGTTTGCTTTATGAGTCGTTAAAATAGTTACAGTATCAACATTACTATCTAACTGACCATCATTCACAATCAATTGAACAACATAGCTACCTTCTGTGTCAGTAGTTAAGCCAGCATTAACCTGGTTAGCATTCGATAAGGAAGCGACACTTCCTGCGGGTTTAGATTGAATAGTCCAACGATAAGTTAATGCATCTCCATCGGGATCAGAACTAGCTGCACCATTTAATATAAAGCTATCACCAACATTACCTGACTGATCATTGCCTGCATTAGCAATAGGAGCTTGGTTAGTCGGTGGTGTCGTTGTAGAAACAATCACGTTAACAGTATCTGGCGCACTATTCACCAATCCATCATTAACGATCAACTCAATAATATAATTACCAGCCTTATCCGGTGTAAATTGCGGGTTAACAATAGTCGTACTCGAAAGAGCGACTGTACTTTGCGCAGGCGCATTTAATATTTTCCAACGATAAGTTAAAGCATCACCATCTGCATCTGAACTATTAGCCCCAGATAAATTAACCTGTGTACCAAGACTAACAGACTGATCAATACCTGCATCTGCTTTTGGCGCGTAATTATCAGCAACCACGACAGTTAAATTAACAGTATCAGGTGCGCTATCCGCTTCACCATCATTAACGATAAGTTGAATGCGATAAACTCCAACAAGATCGGGCTTTAAAATAGAAATGACATCCTTATCGTTTGATAAAGTGGCATTACTATTAGCAGGCTTCTCAACAATCGACCAAGCAAAATTCAACTCATCACCATCAGGGTCATAGCTATCTGAACCATTTAATTGATAATCGTTTCCAACCAAACCTTTTTGATCAACACCAGCGTTAGCAATCGGAGCATTATTAGGGAAATTACAGACAATTTTTGTACCATCTTCATTATCAGCAAAATTTTCATCAAAAGCCTGTAATGAAAGTTGACGAGCCACAAGAGGCTGACTAATAGCTAACTCAGTGAAAACGGTATCAGTTTTAACTCTAACGACAGGCAACTTACTATTATCATTTGGATTGTAAACCCAAATACCATATTTGATATCTAGCTTGTCAGCTGAATCTGTTTCTTTACAGAAACGATTAATTCCTTGATCAAAAATACCACACTGAGCCCAACTAACTAGCACTCTTGATGTATCATCACGATAAGGCCAAAATGCACTAAACCAACCATTCATAGAAATTTGTTCAGGATACAACCCCATTTCTTTAGTTGTGATACTTTGCGGAGAAACTTCCGAAAATACGCCATTATTTGGTGATCCTTGAACTGGTTGTAATTCAAATGCACCACCACCTAAAGAAGGATTAAATTGGTGACGAATTAAAGTCATCAAATTGCCATTTTCAATTTGTAATAACTTGTCTAAAGCAAGAAACGCTGCATCGGAGTTATCTAAAGTTGTCGTTCTGTATAACTGTTGCATCGCTTTGGTTTGCGGATCAATGGTTAATAATTGGTAATGATTAGTGATAAATACAGGGCCATCTTTAGTTTGTTTAGCTAACTGACACTGGCTATTTTGCGACCAATCTTGAGGGGAGTTTAATCCTGCAGCAAAACTTGATGAGAAAGAGCCACTCACATCGCTCCCACATTGTTGCGCTGGTTGAACGCTACGTTGCCACCTAACAAAAGCGACTCTATCATCACTTAATAATGTTGGACTTAAATCATGGTTAGTTGTGCCATAAGTTAACTGAACGATATCAGAACCTTGGGCAGTCATACGGTGCAGCAAAGAAGGGTTTTCAATAGGATCAACCTTGACACATAGGTCACCAACCAAATCAATATTTTCACGAGGGTTAGCTGGATCACCAGCATCACGATCTGAAGAAAATACAATCGCACCATCTTTAGTAAAAGCAGGATTGGTATCTTGTCCACTGTTAGCAACAGCGTCATCTTGAATCACTCGATGAATAGATTTACTTTCAAAAGAATAAATGTAAATATTCCAAGTGTAGTCGGTAAGATTAGCTTCTGAACCACGTGCAGCAAAAATAAGCTGCTTACCATCGGCAGACACATTCAAATCTTTAACATCATAATCAGATGAAGAAAAATACTGAGAAAGTACTTCACTTTCTACTGCATCGACTTCCAATCCTGAGCGAACAACAAGACTCGCTCCTGTTGTAAACTCATAAGGAGAGTGCAAATCAAGAGGTGATAAATTACTATTATTTATAGCTTGATCAAATTGATTTTTATAGCGTTCAGCTTGCGCGCTAACGCTCCGTTCAACATACGCAAATGGTATTGTTTGTTTAAGCTCAACCTGTTGAGCTTGTTGCTCTTCAGATGACGATTCATCTTTACAACCAACAATCAATAAAATACCAGCAATGACTAATAAGCATTTTTTTGTTATATGCGACATAGAAGGCATAACTCCCCCAAAACCAAAAATCTTCCTATCGGATAGGGATGATGCCATGTTCATAAATTAAAGTCTGGAAGAATTTCACAAACTGAAAAATTGATCGGACCACTTGTCGGAAAGTTTAAAAAATGACTTGATTAGTTTTGAGTGTTCAAACAAAAAAATTAGAAACAACTAATGTAGATAATAGTTTATTAGGTATTTTTTTCTTGTACTTTATATTATATTTTGGTAGTGCTCAGTTTATTAAAAAACATATTAATTAATAAACTGTTCAAAAAAACATCACTCCATATAAAACAAACTTAAAGTAATAATTACTTTTCCTAACTAGAGAAAAAGCGGTATGTATACGTCACGCTAGTTGTAGATACATCTTCAGCCCCAAAACTAATTTGTTTTATTCGTTTCAGCATTCTTTGTTCTAAACTATTTAACTCTAATTCACTACTCACTAACTCTAAGTTAGTCACTTCACCACTAGGTAAGATATCCATCTGAAAAATAAAATTTCCATTTATATCAGGGTATTCATCAAGTGCACGGTTATATAAAACATAAATTGAACCTTTCACTTTTTCTAAAGTATGTCGAATACTCTCCATATCACGCTGTCCACTTTTATAACTACGATACTCAACTGAACCATTAGATACGCCTTCTGTTACCACACCATCTACCGCAGTTGTCTCATGCGCCGTTAATTTTGACACTTCACCTTTCATTAAGCTTTCATTAACACTGATACCAGTTGCTTTTCTATTAGCGGTATTTTCACCAAGCTTTTTATGACTAACCGTTGCCACTACACCCGCTTTTTTACTGGTGATTTTTTTCTTTTTCATACCCGCAACATTCAATGTTCCTCTGAGAGCATTAAGCTCACGAGAAACTTTTGCTAGTCCGTGTGATTGTGCTACAGACGCCTTGGTACTTATAGGCTTTTTCTTTGTTGATTCTGCCTCAGTATTACCCAGTTTAGGCTTAGCCTTTTCCTTTTTAATCTTAGGTTTAATTTTTTCGGGTTTCGGTTTAGCAATAGGCTTAGGTTTGCTTTTTACCACTTCTGGTTCAGGTACTTTTATTTCCTTTTTCTTCAGTACGACCTTCGTTCTAACTAAAGTTTTTTCTTTAAGCTCTAACTCAGCTTCAAAAACAGGCAAAAAAGGAACTGCAACAAACAGTATCAACAATAAAACAGCGGCTCTAATACTCCACTTTTTAAATTTTTCCTCTTGCTCTAATAAAGGCTTCCAAGGCAAAGCTAAATCTAATGCTAATGGTTGCAAAGTCATTGTTGAACTCATTTCAGCCTCCTTTATTAAGATTTAGTTCAATCATTCCTGCTTCTTCAGTATTACTTGATTCAGCAGATGTTGTAATAAATGATTGAGCTGCAACACGGTTAACAGCTAACGAAATTTCACGAAAATCATTATCGCTACATATAGACATCACTTTCTTTAACAAACTAAATGAGACATTTTTATCACCCATAATAGTTACAGGCAAACCATTTTCTTTCTCATAAGGCGATGGCTCTCCTCTTTTTTCTTTATAAGCTAATAAAGCTTCTGTAAAAATATTTTCCACTGAGCCATCTTCAGAATTAAGTAAATCATCGACCAATGCTATTGGTTGATTATTCAACCAGACATTTTCTTTATCTATCATTATCATAGCTTCAACGTGAGGGGCCGTTGAAGCACTTGAGTTAGGTAACTTTATAAACTTGGCATTCTCTAACTTTTGGCTATCACCCGCATTTAATAATAGAAAGAAAACTAAAATAGTAAAAATATCCATTAAAGCAACCAAGTTAAGCTTAGTTGCAAACACCGGCCTTTTAATATTACTAAAGCTCAGATTAGTTGTTGTTAAATTTGTATCTGCCATATCATCTACTACTTGGGTTATTTAATACTGGTTTCGGCTAAAGCTATCTCTGGAAATAATTCAATTTCGACCAAGCTTGCGGCCACCACTGTTTTGTGTGACTTAACGGTATCCATAGCAGAAACCAGAGTTTGATAGTCTATGCCAGGTTCAGAAAGAATTAATATATCTCGCTTTTCAGCTAACTGCTCTTTCACCTTTTGCAAAACCAACGATAAATAAGCAAAATCAAACTCTTGTGTATCGTTAACTGACTTCATTGGTATAGTTTGAATTAATACATTTCCAGGGTAAAAAACTTTAATCCCATCCTGAACAGTTAACATAACTTCAAGCTGAGATGGCTTCTCTTGAGCACTCTCAGTACTTGGCGACAATGAAGGTAAGCTAATTTCATGAACTGTAATTTGAGTAAAAGTTAAGCTTAATAACATAACAGGCACTAATACAATCATAAGATTCATAAATGCTGTAACGTCTAACTCAGCATCCTCTAAATTATTCTTTTTAAAGCTAAGAGCCATAAACTTACCTCACTATGCTGTAGTCTCTTGGAGAGACTCTTGCTCGCTCACTTGCTTGCTTTCTTCTTTTTCTTCCAGTTTTGTGGTCTCTATTACAGGCGCACCTGCATAAATTTCTTTGTTATAAGTCATTATATTAAGAAACTTTACGGCTGCCATTTCAATGCTACTGATAATTGCAGCAGTTTTATTTTGTAGTAAGGAGTGAAATGCCAATAATGGGATCGCCACAATTAGACCAAATGCTGTGGTATTCATTGCTACAGAGATAGAAGCAGATAAAAGCGATGACTTCTCTGCCGGATCAGCACTTGCAACCGCAGTAAAAGCACCAATCAAACCGATAATAGTTCCCAATAATCCGAGTAAAGTGGCAATATTGGCTAATACAGAAAGGTAACCTGTTCTGGTCTCAAAACGAGGCATTGTTTCTAACATACCTTCACTCATGGAGTGCTCTATATCAGCACGATGCTTGGTTACTTTCATCATATCCAAACCACATCCAATCACTCGACTAATGGGCGCAGTATTTTCTCGTGTATAAAGTTGCATCTTTTCTAAATCAGAAGTTCTCAGTAAAGGAAGAAAGCCATCAAATGCTTTTATATTTCGCGCTTTTTCTCTAGACAAGAAAAACCAACGCTCCAAACTAATGATTAATCCAATGACTAATACAATCGAAATAGGATAAATAAATATCCCGCCCTCTTGAAAAAACTTAATAATAGTGCTGTAAGTATCTGTCATAACTTCCTCATTGACTCTTAGGTTTAACTTTTGAATTTGTTTCTAACTTTAACTCTTGATAAATTGCCGCAGAGCGTAACATGACATTTCGATCGACTAAATCAAGTGTTCGATCAATTTTATCACCAATTTGCCACTGTAATTTATCAGGCGTTCCTATCCCATCCCAAGGAATAAAATAGCTCACCGATGGTTGTTCTTTATCGCCAATAAAGCTCGATTCTAGCTTTATTGAAGTTGGCTCAGCCTTTTCACTTTTTTCTTCTGCCGCCAATAATTGATAAGGTAAAAGGACGGTTAAAATAATGGTGATACAACACTTATTCATTATCAACCTCCTTTTCCATTATTTTCATTTTTAGTTAATTCGGCGTTAACCGTTTGTGCTTTTTTTTCTGCTTCTATACGAGCTAAAATAACTTTTTCTTTTTGCCGTGCATCTAATTCAATATAATTATCTTGCTTAGTTCTTGATTGAAGATCTTTAAGCCAATTAGCAACTCTTGCCTGTCTTTGTTTAGTTAATAGTTGATAGGCTTCCATATGTTTTTGAGCAATATTAGGTTGATTAAGATAAACATCATACAAAACAGATAAATTGAGATGAGCTTCAGGAAAATCTTTCCATTTTTCAAGCGCTTTTACGTAAGTGTTTTGCGCAGGTTTAAATAACCCGGACTCTCTTTGAGTTGTTGCTAAACGAATATAAGCATTAACATTATCAGAGTTTACACTAATCGCTTTCTTATAATACTCTATTGATTTTGGTAATCGATTGTTTTGCTTTTCAATATCACCAAGCAATACAAATGGCCCTGATAACTGAGGGTTTTGTTTAATAATACTATTTAATAAGTCTTCAGCTGGTTTAAAGTTTTTAGCTTTAATTGCTCGACGAGCCTGAATAAACTTCATCACAATTGTTTGCTCAAGCTGACCTTTTGATTTTAAATAAGGATTAGGTTCACCAATATAAGGTAATCTTTTCCCTGTGTTTTCATCAATTTGAATAAAAGGCAAATATTGTTCAGTTCCCAATACGATAGGCTTTGTCGTTTTTTCATTAACGACTGGTGTTTCTACAACGTTAGGTGCAGTACTACAACCAGCAACAACCACTAAACTTGCAACTATCATTAATATTTTCATATTACCAAATCTCATCGCCATAACTCACTGTAATCTCAGTTTTAGCAAAACGTCCTGGGTACAACTGACGCATCGCGATAAAGCTTTTTTCTATCCATTCATCATAGTCGCCACCCCATGCCCTAATCACATTACCTTCATGCAACTCTAATACAGCTTCCATTAAAGGTGCCGCTTGCTCTTCAATAATGTCTCGATACGCAACCACTTCATCTTTAGATAAACCTTTAGGGACTGGTGATTTTCTTAATTGATAAACCAAATCTTGATATAAGTTTGCTGTTTTTACACTAGTCATAGTCACAAACTCAAGAATCCCATAATCAGCGGCTTTTTGATAACGTTGAGTCGCATCGGCCAAGGCTTGATTCTTTTTAGGTAAACTTTTTGACAAAGGTAATCTAAGTTTGCGTTTTTTATATTCATACGCGAAATAGTCACCATACTTAACATTTGCCCAAGCGCCTAACCAACGACTTCTTGAATTACGTTGCTTACCACCCTTTGCATCACCATCAATAATTCTTCTTAACCAAAAGAGTTGTTTAGAAATATCTTTTGTTTTTTCATATAAATCAGCTAAATTAAACCGAGCTTCCATCCTTACTTCAAATGGCTGCTCATAAGCTCTTGCATATCGCTTAAATAACTTAATCGCCGTCTCATAGTTTTTACTTTTTTTATACATTTTGGCAGATAAAAAGAGACTATCTCTACGTACATCTTCATCAGGATCTTTTCTACTTAATGCTAAATAATGATCTGCCGCCAATGCCCAATCTTTATTTTTCTCATAAGCAAAAGCTAATTTTCGTTTAAAATCTTGAGCATGCACATACTGTGGAAATAACTGGATTAACTCAGTAAGCTGAGTAATAGATTCAGACCAACGTTTAGCAGAGAGTAACAGTCGAGTAGCATCATATTGAGCCGTTACTCGAACAGCAGAGTCTGGAGCTAACTGGGTAATTTTTAATAATTGCTCTATTGCATTATCGGTTTTTTTAGATGCTATGAGTTGTTCAGATTTTTTATAAATAGCGGTTGCTAATCTTTCCGTTATTTTTTTATATTCATCACTTCCCTTTTTCGTTAATAAACGCTGATTAAGGTAATTATCTTCAGCAGCTTGGTAACGCTCAAGTTTAAAATTTGAATGAGCCATAATACCATAAGCCGTTTTCTTTAATGTGGCATCAAGTTTAGAGTTATTTGCGACCAACTGCCCTGCAACTTGCAGCGCCCTCTCAAATTCATTAAGCGTAAACAAATATTCTGCAGCGTTAGTTAACACCGTTGGAGAACGCTGGTCACCATGAAATTTAGTTGCAAAACGTAACATACTTTCAACTGCTTTAGCTTGCCATTCAGATGTAGCATTACTCTGCTTGATTTGTTCAATATGTTTTTGATAAGAAATTATCGCAGCATATCCTGCATCAGCCGTGTATTTAGAAGTTTTCTTAGATGAGTTTAATGGCTTTATCAGATAAGCAACAGCTTCATAATCACGAATTGCATCAACAAACCTACGAGCCTGAAATAACACCTCTGCTCTTAAATAAGTTATTTCTCCCACCTTTTCATCTTTGGGAAAAGTTTTTAGATACTCGCTATAGAAATGTGCCGCTTGATTAAAAGACTCCGTTTCTTTTATAGATAACTCAGCTCGTCTTTTGGCGGCAACAGGACCTAGAGCAATAGTTGTTTTGTCCGCATTTTTACCTGATGCTAAAGTTTTATCAATCGAAGCGATCGCTTTTTGAACCCCCTGCCCTTGATTGTGATAGTGCTGAGCAAGTTCCTCAATATAAACCTTAAGATTTTCAAGAATTTCATCACTGATATGTCCAACATTTTTAACATAATTGGATGCCAAACCATAATACTCAACGTAAGACTCTTTTTCTTTTAAAGCGAGTAAAGGAAAGTTTCCTTTAATATAAGTTTGAATCAGTTTATGGTGCAGCTCAGGCGCTTTTTCTGCATAATTGTACTTAGTCACATACAAGCGATAAGTTTTTGCAGAATCTTCGTAACGCTCTTTATCAAGATAATAATCGCCCAACTTATTATATACCATCCAAATATGTGGTTTATTCTCTAATCCCTTAATTTTTTCGATGGTTTCCGCGCCACCATATTTAGACAATGCAAGACTCATTGAATGAATCGTATCTTCAATTAAAGGTTTTTCAGTTTTTGTCAGCGCTTCACTCGTTTTAGATTTTGCAATCAATTGATTTAATACATCGGTAAATGCATCTAAGCTCTCTTCATAATCAAATTGTTTATAATTAGCCCACGCCAGCATATAGCGAGAATAAATCATTAAATCAGGATTCTTATATTGCGTCACGATTTTAAATTCATTCTCAGCATTTCGATATTTCTTTTGAGAAAAATAGATATCTCCCATTCGAAAATGAGCTTCCGCAATATTTTTATAATCAGGATGATACCGAGTTAATTGCGTTAGCATTTTCATCGCTTGCTCCTGATTACCCTCCATATCATAAGCACGAGCTAACTGATAAAGTACATCGGCATTATTAGGTGACCCCGGATACTTCTCCAAAATTTTCTGGTAACTTTTGATAGCTTCTGCATAGTAACTTTTCTGTGGTTTATCTTTTAGTAAAGCATTACCACCTTCAATCATATAGACATCAGCAATTCTACGCTCAATTTGCTCTTTTAGTTCATCATCTTTAAATAAACTTAATAGTTCCTGATACTCTTCACGAACTTCTTGATGGGTCAGCTGTTCTAAAACAATCTCTTTTTCTTTTTCAGGTTGATATTTCAAATCAGCGAGCGTTTGCTGTTTTTTTCCTGAGCAAGCAAATAAAGTGGAAATCAATAATAAGCTGTAAAAACTTCTATACATTCTTAATATTCCTTTTGCTCATCGTCTACCGACGTTTGTTTTTGTTTAGCTTTATGCTTCGCTTTATCAAGGTTCATCAAAGTCGTATCATAAAGCCTTGCTTTTGCTAAGCGTGATTGCGCCCAGTAATAACGCATCCTCTCTTCATGCTTATCTAACTCCGAATTCACTAAGCTTCGCACAACGGGTTCAAGTACACTAACATATTGGTTAGTTTTTGCTAATTTTAATTTGATTTGCTGATGTTTTTCAGCGACTTGCTTTAGGTAAACTTTAGGTTGTTGATAGGGTTTGTCAACCAGTTGCAGACGATCAACTTTGCTACTGAGTAATGCAAGCTCTTTCTCTATATTTTCAATTAGAGATTTAAATCTTGCTTGCTGTTTTTCAGTTAATGTTAATGTATGAAGTTTTAACTCAGCTTTTTTATCATCAAGCATTTGTTTTAATAATTCACTTTTATTGAGAATACTCTTGTCTTGAATATCAAAACTTTTGCTTTGTGCATTATTAATAATCAACTGATGTTCATTCGCTTGACGGCTCCAATATTTTAAGTTTCTTTGGATTGCATATAGATCCGACAACTCTTTTAAAGTTTCATTCAAAACTTTACTCGACATTAGGTCAATTAAAAAAGGCGTCAATTTTTGGTAATCAACAGAAGGTTGCGAGCCAAACCAATCAGTATCATCAATAATCACGTCCAAATTTTGAATAAACTCTTTAGGTACTTCTTGTTTTGCAATAATTCTACGAGCCTCATCAACCTTCGCCACACCTTTTTCAAATGCATCAATTGCCAACAAATTAGCTCTTAGTGCTTTTCTTGGAGAGCCCTCTTGTTCATATAAATGAGCTAGCAAAACTTTTGCTTCTTGGACTTCCGGAATGGCAATAGAACGTTCATTTAATATTTCCAATGCTGCAACAGCATCATTAAACTGCTTTAATTTGATAGCCGTCCATGCATAAGTCAATAATGCTCTGTTTGAATATAAACCTTGAGTACGAATTGCTGTTAAATAATTCCAAGCCACTAGATTTTGCCCTTGTTGCAAAGCAATTTGAGCTAAACCATGCTTAGCACGATCGGCCAACATAGCAAGCTCTTTATTTAACAGTTCATAGCTAACCACTTGTTGTAATCTAGTAATAGCAGATGCCACATTACCTTGACGTAATTGTTGAATTGCAATATTAAAAACAATATAGGGATAGTGAGGGTGGTTTTCTGGCAAACTATCTAAGACACTTTCGGCAACAGTTAAGTGTTCAGCAGAATTATTCACTAATGTAGCCAAGTAATGATATTCAGGATGTAACTCTTTAGGGATCTGCCCGACTACTTGCTGTAAAGCATCATAAGCTTTATTAGGCTGAGATTTATGATAATAAAGATTTGCTAAATAATACCAAGCTTTGTTACGAATATCAGGAGAGGCCCCTTGATCTAAAACTTTTTGAAATATTTCATGGGATTCATCAGCCAGTCCGTACGATAATAGCATGCCTCCTTGAAGTAACTTTCCCGAAACGCTTTTTGCAACAGAATTATTAATTGCAGCAGCATATTCATACTCAACTAATGCAGAAAAATAATCTTTTTGATAATAATCAAATAAAACACTCCCCCATTCTAACTCTTGTTTAGCTTGAGTCTGCTCTTCAGAAGTAGTAGTAGAGGCGTAAAGAAAACCGCTAAAAAGTATAAAATTTATACTGAAAATAAATTTTATCAATATATGACCGATGTTGCTTTTTATAAAACCTCTACTTAGCATCAACTTACCACCGCTTCATTTTAAACACAGGTTCTTGAGTATCTGCATTATCACTGATGGAAATTTCTAAATATTCGCCAGCCTGCCCTTTCTCAAAATCAAGGGTTTCGGCTAACTTTTGTGCTCGTCCATTAATATCTATACCAGTAAAAAAAGCGGTGACATTATGTTTTCCAGAACTAAGATTTGTTAAGTACAACTTTTGAATACCACCTCTTGACATGGCCTTGCGCTGATTCTCCGAATAAACATGAGATGTCACTAGTTCGCCATCAATTTTTAACTTTAAACTTTCAAGCTTAAAAAACTGCCCTGTAGATAAAGAAACAAAAACCGTAAATTTAGTACTAGAAGGATAAAGTATCTTTTCTTCTGTTAAACGTAATTCCTTATTTAAAGAAACCACGTCTTTTTTTAATGATTGCAGACCAGCAGAAACCTTTCTCAAAGTAGCCAAGGCTTCTTGTTCAGACTGGTTATTACTTCTTTCTTGCCCAACATTGTCTATAGGCGAGTTAGAAGTATCGATGTTTTTTTGCTCAGCGGCCCCAGCTGTTATATAGATAGAGCTTGATACTAAGAAAAACAATAAGATAATTTTTTTCATCTTTTACTATCCATTGGGTAAAAATACTAGTCCTACAGCCAGAAGTTACACTACTGAATATGCCTCTTTAGGAAAGATATACATTAAAATATATAACAAGTACTGACTATTACTACAAGATGATACAAAAACCATCTATCCATCTATATAATGGAGCATAAATACTTCCAACTGCGTCACGTTTCTTATTAAATATATTTAAAAAATTGAACGCAGTTCACAATAAAGCAAGCTTCAAGTTCGACTCTGAAATGACATTAGTTACAATCCGCCTTCGCCACTCGTTTTTATTACACGGAATGAAAAGTGATTTAAATCATAACGCCTCTATTTTTTATTCCGTTCGAAGCGTACACATAATGTAAATTTAGTATCAATACTTTTAATTATACCTTTTACAGGATTAGGATGGGTATGTCTGTTCTTCAGCGCACATTACAAAAAATAGCTATTGGCTTGTTTTGTACATTAGTCATACAAAATAACTTAATAGCCGCAGAGCAAGATGTAAAAATCATTGAACCCGAAACGAATGTCGTTAAGGCCCAAGCAGCCGCAATTGACACTGAAAAACTTGAATTTGGGATTATTGGTGGACTACTTTCAGTAGAAGATTTCGACTCTAATTTAGTACAAGGCTTTAGCTTTACGTACCATATCAGCCAAGATTTTATGCTTACTCTAACTAATGCTAGCTCTAAAGTGGGTCGTGCCACTTTTGAGGATGTAGTCGATGGAGACTTCTTAAAAAGCGCCGATGAAACCTTCAAATATACATCTTTAACTTCGGGCTACAAACTATTTCATGGTCGCTCTTTTTTTAGTGAAAAAAGCAAATATAACTCTAACGTCTATTTTGTTTTTGGCCTATCCAATGTTGAGTTTGCGAATAATACAGAAACAGGTTTGATACTCGGCGCAACTTACAAAACAGTATTAACAGATTGGCTCACATGGGACTTATCAATGAAAGATCATATTGTAAGCCGTGACTTTATCGGTGATGATAAGAATACCCACAATATTGAATGGTCCGTTGGGCTTAACCTATTGTTTTAATCAGGTCAGGTTCTGATTTAAAGGATATATAGATATGAAAAATATAATCTGGTTTACACTTTCACTAGTTTTTTCAATGGCTTGTATAGCCGAAGAAACCAGTGTAAAACTAGAAGTTATTGATCCTTACCTGGAAATGCACACCGGGCCTGCAGTTGGATACCCGGTCATATACACCGTTGAGCAAGGTGAAGACATTGAAGTACTCACCCGCCGCCCTGATTGGTATGAAATTCGCTCAAATACGGGCCGTATTGGATGGGTTAAAGCCTCTCAAATAGCAAGAACCCTACAACCTACCGGCGAGCCAGTTGATTTACCTAGCGTCAGTTATGGTGACTATTTGAAAGATAGTTTAAGTCTTGGATTTAATGTCGGTGAATTTAGCAGCGGAGAGTTAAAAGGAGCACAAACGTTCACTTTTACTAGCGAACAAAGATGGCTTTCATGGTTTAGCACTGAATTAGAAGCGGGCAAACTTTATGATTCAGAGGTTAGAGGCCGTTATGTTGGCGCTAATTTCTTATTCGAACCCTACTCTGACTGGGTAATTTCTCCGGTTATCACAGCAGGTGGTGGAGAAATGAAGATCACTGTACAGCCCAAGTTAATCCCACTTTCAATAGAAGATTCCAGTTACGTTCAATATGGAATTGGTGGCAATTTTTATTTAGGACGTAATTTCGTAATTCGAGCAGGCTACCGTAAGTATACTGTTTCAACTGAACAAGATGATGAGAGATTAGATCGATGGCACATTGGCTTCAACGCATTCTTTTAGCTGTTTCACTAGCATTAACTGTAGTTCCGTTACAAGCGGAAGAAATGGCAGAAAACTCGATGGAACAGCTTGATAATGAGTTGTTTGAGCTTGGTTTTACGACAGGATTAATTAACATCCAAGACTTTGGAAGCGAATTCATCACAGGCATCAATGCCAGTTTTCTTGCATCTGAAGATGTGTTTATGCAAATAAATTACATATTTACAGAGGCAGATTTATCTTCTTACGAAAAAAGTCAAGGAGAGTTGTTCTCTAACAATGATCGTAATTTTAAACATTTTGACTTTCTGGTCGGCTATAATTTATATCAAGGAGAGTTATTCTTTAGTGGCTCTCAAGCACACCTTTCATCATTGTATTTCGTTGCTGGTATTGGAGACACTGAATTTGGTGGTGAAGAAAGCTTTACTTATACTATAGGTATGGGTTACCAAATTGGACTATCAAGAAACTACAATTTAAAACTTGATTATCGTGATTATATTTATGACTCTAGTCTGCTATTACAAGACGAGCAAACCCATAATGGACAACTTTCCGTCAGTATTAACTATGTTTTTTAGTCCTAAAGATATTATCTTGTTTGAGAATAGGCTGACCGAATCAGTAACGCTTTTAGTAATGACCTCATAACGAGTCTAAAGCATAAGAGCAGCCACAAAGAAGAAAGCTCAAAAAAGCACAAGCCTTAAAAAGAGTAATAAAATAAATGAAATTGATTTTAACCCACAACAAATTTTCTGTGGCTAATTTGAAAGGCGGTTAAAAGCAAGCTATTCCACGGCAATATCTTCAGCCGTTTCAGAAAACATTTTATACCAAACCAAATAATCTGAATGTTCAGCATCAATAAGCTCAAATCCAGCTAAATAGCTGTTTTCATTAATCTTTTCAAACCACTTAACTTCCCCTGTCAAAAGAAATTTATAGCCTCCTGACTCAAAGCTAATGAGTAATTCTAAAATAGAATGAACAATAAAAGGATAACCAGACTTGATTTTTAGCCCTGTTTTAGAAATATCTTGAGTTGTACATTCCAATAACAAACAGTCATCAGAGCTACTGTCGGAAGCAGAAAGTACTTCAATGAAGATCTTTTCTTCTCTATCATGTCGTTCATGTTTACGTTGTTCCGAACTCATTATACTTTATTCCACAAACTAGCTACTGTAATTGCTCTATCAAATTGAGCCACTTCTTATAGTCATTTTTTATAACCTTTAACAACTTGATTCCAATAAAAAAAGTAGGTGCATCATCAACTTCCAAGCACCATTTCACCTCCCCCAGAAAACCAAATACCTCGTTTAACTCTACCACTTGTATTTCAATAGGAAATGAAACGCCAAGTGGCAAAGCGTTAGCCGAAACTATTTTTAAGCCACTTTCTGATATATCTTCTGTCAAACAAGCACATCGTTCAGGGTCATCAATACCACTTTCAGGACAAATATAATTAAGCAATATTGAAAACTTACTTTGGCAGCGTTTTTGACACCTCAAATCATCAATATCAATTACCACACTAACCCCCTTTGTCCGACAGGATAATATAACTAAATTACGGTAAACAGATAATTAAAGTATAGTTTAGCTCTTTGAGTTTTGCTGAATAAGGCTAAATATTTGCTGGTAGTATCAATAAATTATAAGTGGCTTATTCTTAATTTTAATTGAGCTTTTTATTAATATATTGCTCAACCAGTTCTTCTAATATATCTAAAGGAACGGCACCATTTTGTAATATAACAGCATGAAATTCACTTAACTTAAAACGTTCGCCAAGTGACTTTTGACTTTTGGCTCTTAACTCTAAAATTTTCATCATACCAATTTTATATGCACATGCTTGCCCAGGCATTACTATATAGCGTTCGACTTCTGCAATTACATCAGACTCAGCCATTCCGGTATTCTTAATCATATAATCGATGGCTTCATTTCTAGACCATTTTTTAGCATGAATACCAGTATCAACCACTAACCTTACAGCACGAAATAACTCAGCTTGCAAGCGGCCTATATTATCATATGGATCACTTAAAAAACCCAACTCCCATGCAAGACGTTCGGCATAAAGAGCCCAGCCTTCAGAGTACGCAGTGAATGGAGCAAACTTTCTAAACAAGGGCATATTTTCAAGTTCTTGTGCGATAGATACTTGAAAATGATGACCTGGAATTGCTTCGTGATAAGCCAGCGTTCTCATACTATATTTAGGCGTTGCTTTAATATCATATAAGTTGGCATAAAATACCCCGGGTCTTGAGCCATCTATTGCAGGAGGGTTGTAGTAAGCCCCAGGGCTTGTTTTTTCTTTAAAAACGGGGATTCGTTCTACCTTAACTTTTGCTTTTGCTCGAATATTGAATGCATCTCCCATATTAGACTGGATTTCATCAATAATATTCTGGTAATCGGCTAATATCTGCAGGCGCCCATCATGAGAATCTTCATAATAGAATGACTCTTGTTGGGCAAAACGACTAATATTATTGTAAAAACTACCAGAAGTATCATGTCCCTCACCGACTAAAATTTCGGTAATTTGCTGCTGTATTCTAGCAACTTCATTAAGTCCTACGTGGTGAATATAGTCTGGGGTATAGTCCGTACTAGTAAAAATTTTAAGCGCTAAATGATAAGCTTTATCACCATCGGGTAGCTTCCAATAACCATCCCTGTCATCTCCTTTATCAATTAAAACCTTTAAAGATTCACTTAAGGAGTGGTATGCAGGATACACGTCCTTTTCTATAGCTGTTTTCGCATCATTTAGTAAGGATTGACTTAATTGTTCATCAATTGTTCCAAGTTGATTAAGTTTATCTTGTAAACTCTTATATAAAATATTTTCTTCGACATCAATAGAAGTAAACTGAGACATTTCTTCTATCACACGATTGATCACAAAGCGAGGCGGCACGATACCACTTTCTGCTCTTAGCTTAACACCCCGTGCTGCTTGTAAAAACTTAAGCTTTATTTTACTTAGCCGAGCCACATAATCCTGTGCATCTCTCAAATCATTAATTTGGTGTTGCGACTCCATAAATGTAGGAAAAGCATTTTGAACACCAAACAATTGATTAATAGGATAATTATGAAACTTAAAAGGTTCGGCCTCTTCTGCGAGTTGAAACAAATACTCAGCAATACGCTTTGACATCAACTCATCGGGCTGAAGTTCATCCTCATTATAAGTCTTTAAAACTTTATATTCTTCAGCAATGTACTTAAAAAAAGCCTCTGTTGATTCGGGGCTCACATCATCTAATTCAGTATTATGACCCCGTATACCCCACGGCTCAAGAAAATGAAGAGAAGTTAATGTTTCTGGCTTTTCTAATACTAGCTTCAAAGCAAAACGATTAAAAAAATTATTAATAAATAAAGGCTTAGCATTCCACTCGTAAAGTAGAAAACCGCTAACAATAAGAAGTAATACAGTGATGATGGACAAAAACCAGATCAATATTTTCTTCACTGTCAACTTACTCCTTAATCACTGTTATTATTATTTATTTCGTTTATAAATTTTTGGTAAAATACGATGATATAAATTGGGGAAAAAACGGTGTAAATGGTACCCTAACTTTGGTAGCCCTCTGGCTATTATTATCTCATCTTTATAATTGAGATGCTTGATACATAACTGCGCAAACTCATTTGCAGCCATTCCATTCTCTATTTCATGATCCATTCTGTTATATTGGCTCAAATCACCAGTTAGAGCATTTAAACTAATATTTGTTTTAACAAAGCCAGGGCAAACGTTAACGACTCGAATACCATATTGTTTTGTTTCAGCCCTTAAGCAGTCCATAAATCCTATTAAAGCATGTTTAGCAGCAGAATATGCACTCCGCATAGGTGAGCCCACTTTGCCAGCCACACTTACAATATTAACAATCATTCCACACTTTTGCTGTACTAAACGAGGAAGGATAGATTTTGTTAGTGCTACAGGTGCAAAATAATCGAGCTCCATTACTTTTCTGTCGACCTCAAAACAGGTATCGAGCGCCAGGGAACGTTGGCTAATACCGGCATTGTTAATTAAGGTATCTACCTTTCCGTTAAAACTCCATGCTTGCTCTACTATTAGTGGTATTGTATTAGTTTCCGTTAAATCAAAATTGACAATGTAATGTTTAGACTGATGTTTTAATAATTCTTTAAGTTTTTGTAATGCTTCGAGATCACGAGCAGATAAAATTAAATTCGCTCCAAGGCGATCAAATTCAACGCATAGGGCTTTACCAATCCCCGATGATGCACCAGTAACCCAAATTACCTTATTTTTATACACTAATTTTGTAAGCCATCTTATTCAATTGCGAAGAAGTATAAGCCTAGCAACTATAACAAACCAAATAAATAACATTTATCAACTGTAACAAAAGTTATCCCATCTATTTTTCATTATTTAAAATCCCTATATGGTATTTAATTAAATACCATATAGGGTTGTTCAAATTAAAAATTAATAAATTTAGCAAGACAAAACTTTAAACCATTGATTTATTTGCATAAAAGACACATCACCAGAGGCATAACCATCTGATTTATAATAACAAATTTTAATCTGTTTAATTTTGTGAACAAGTTCCCTTTTATTGTCATTAAATTTGCTACTATCGGTAGTTCCTCGAAACCAACCATTTAATGAATGGTAAGTACAACAAAATTATGGAGGACTAGTATGATGAAGTGGTACACACTAGATAATGGTAGGCTTTGCCTTGGGACAGACAAACAACGTTTTGCAAACTTCCATATTGCAACAGATATTCTACTCAAGTCGAAAGTAGATACACCTTTACGCCGCGAACATATAGAACTCATTGGCTCGTATCCTGAAGACTGGTATTCAGATAGGTCAATTGACAAAAAGATCAATCAAACAGCAAAGCACTTTTTTGGATTATTAAATCAATCCTCAAATTGTACTTTTGCATGAGTTATTCATTTTAAAGTAATACAAACTCAAAGGAGGCTAGCATGTTAAATAATGAAATAAATCATCAAAACACTCAGCATGGAAAGCTAGCTAATTACTCAGAAGTAAAGCAGACCGTCGATTTTAAAGAATCTGACTTAGAGCTTGCAATCAAAAAAATGGAAGAAGAATCAAACAAATACGAAGCAGCAGGTTTAACTAATGTTTCTAGCTGGTTAGAGTAATTAAAAAGTAAACGAATAATTTTATCGTCTGTGATCAATAAAGGCTCCATATTGGAGCCTTTATTGATTTAAAAACTCGAAGAACTAAAAAACAGGCTAAGCAGACTCAATTACTTCAGCTAGTTCACCATTTTGGTGCATTTCCAAAACAATATCACATCCGCCAATCAACTCACCTTTAACCCATAGTTGTGGAAAGGTAGGCCAATTAGCATATTTAGGTAGTTCGGCTCTAATATCAGGATTTTGTAAAACATCAACATAAGCAAACTCCTTACCACAAGACATTAACGCTTGAGATGTTTGGGCAGAAAAACCACACATTGGCGACTCGGGAGAACCTTTCATATACAAAATAATATTATTTTCTTCAATTTGCTGCTTAATTTTATCTACAGTTTCCACATTCAACCTCAAAAGTTACTGTCAATCTAAGTTATTACGAATTCTATCTGTTTTCATCTTATGATTCTATGTGAACTTATCGAATTAGATTAAATATCTCGTATCCAGTTGGAGTTAATTATAGATTTACGCTATCAAATGTCGTTTTCTAAGAATAACCTCTGTAACAAGACGAGGTTTCAGTCTAAAATACTGCAGGTCGACAATTAATAATATTCTAGGAGAATAAAATGTCTTTTGAACTTCCAGCATTACCTTATGCTAAGGATGCTCTAGCCCCAACTATTTCAGAAGAAACAATCGAGTTTCATTACGGTAAACACCATAATGCCTATGTTGTAAACCTTAATAATCTGACAGCTGACACAAAATACGCATCAATGAGCCTAGAAGAAGTCATAAAAAGCTCTGAAGGCGGTATTTTTAATAATGCAGCTCAAATCTGGAATCATACTTTTTATTGGAACTGTCTGTCCCCTAACTCAACTGAAGCATCAAGTGAGCTTGCAGCCGCCATTGACAGTGCTTTTGGCTCAATGGATGAATTTAAATCTAAATTTGTGACATCAGCTGCTACTAATTTTGGTTCAGGTTGGACTTGGCTTGTAAAAAACAGCAGTGGAAACCTAGAAATAGTTAACACTAGTAATGCTGGCTGCCCATTAACCGAAGATTACACCCCACTGCTTACTATCGATGTTTGGGAGCACGCTTACTATATAGACTATAGAAATGCACGTCCTCAATATTTAGATGCTATCTGGGGAATTATTAACTGGGATTTTGTTTCAGCTAATTTTGCCTAAAAAGCAGTAAATGCTTAAATAGTGTTCTTTATGGACACTATTTAAGCCAATATCTTGCTTATTATCAAGCTAATATCTTACATTGCTTAACGAGCTTGCCCGTTTCTTATTACCCTTCCAACATTTAATATATCCCTTTCTCAAAATATACAAACATGGATTGTTTATGATGTACAAAAATTTATTATGCACTCTTACGTTAACGCTACTCGCTTTATTTTCAACTACGACTATAGCCAAAATTTATGTCTATAAAGATTCAGCTGGTATTTATCACTATTCAGATAAACCTCCTTTAAGTGTAAATTTCAAAATATATCAAACACGTCAAATCGATACTATTAGATGGGAAAAAACTGACACTAAGCTAATAATAAAAAGAAAAAACAAACAAAAATCATATGCACAAGAACCCGATGTTCAACAAAAATGCCAGCAACTCAAAATTGAAATATCAAAAGTAACCGAAATGTTACGAACTAAGCTAAAAGTAAAAGAGTTTGACCAGTTAAAATACAAACAAAACAAAATAAGATGGGAATATCAGAAATATTGCTAAAATAAGCTTTGTTAGCTTACTATCAGCAAGAAATAAGTTTTTAGTTTATAATCCAAATCAATATGAATAATAGCAATGACTAGAAACTTAATGTCAATACCTTCATCAGAATTTCTTGAATGGCAACAACAGTTAAAAAAGGCCAATATTCGTGGCCTTATACTCACCGCACAAAATTTAAAGGTGATAGAACAACTAAAAAAGAAACTAGATGAAGGTCAATCATCTACTATCATATTTAACCAAGAAGCCAATCATAAGAATCAACTTTTTTCAAGTCAACTAGGTAATGAGTTTGACGTCATTTTTATTAATGCGCAACAATACTTTGATAGTAATTTATTTGCCGCAGCCTGTGGTACATTAGTTGGTGGTGGCTACTTAGTATTGACAGTGCCTGATATTTTATCTGATATGTTGCTCGAAATAATTAAACAACGTCAAAGTCTTCAACCAGACTATTCAACAATAATCCCAAAACTTTTAAGTTTCAACATATCACCTACCCTACTCAGAGTAATTCTGTTTAGTTTAAAAAATCAATATTTATCTATTATGACAAAGCATTTAACTTACTACTCAACCAATCCCCCCCCCTCCAAAGTATCAACAACTCGATCTAATCAAGAGCAACGATTACTCATTCAAAAAATAATAAAAGTTGCAAAAGGACACGCTAAAAGACCTTTAGTTATTACAGCAAACCGTGGAAGAGGAAAGTCAGCGTCTTTAGGTATTGCAGCTTCAAAGTTACTACAGCATGGTAATATAAAAATTATTGTCACTGCACCTCATATTAATAACCTAAATTCTTTTTATAAGCATTTAGTATCAACAGAAAATAACAATAAAGATATTACCTATGATGGTGGTGCTGAACTGGTATTCATCCCTCTTGATCAAATAATTGCTAATAAGCCGCATGCTAATCTCTTATTAATTGATGAAGCAGCAGCGATTCCTGTTTTTCAATTAGAACAAATAATAGAGCGCTATAATAGAATCGTTTTCGCAACAACGACAGATGGCTATGAAGGAAATGGTAAAGGCTTTGAAATACGTTTCAAACAAAAACTTATACAAAAGTATCCACAAACTCGTTTTGCTTCTCTCTATGCACCTGTTCGCTGGTCAGATACCGATGAACTAGAGAAATCGTGCTTTAAAGCGTTGTTATTAGGCAATCAATTAAAAGAATTAAATAAAACAACACTAGTGAGTTATGACGAGCTTTATTTTAGACTTGTCGATAAATCAACCTTAAAATATGATGAAAATTTATTAACACAAATTTTTGTATTACTGATCAATGCCCATTACCAAACAAGACCAGCCGATCTTGAAAGGATTCTAACCGATAATAACTTACTTATTACAACGTTAACCGATCGATCTGGAGTGATTCATGCTGTGGCTCTTATCTGCCAAGAAGGCAACTTAAATCAAACAATAATACAAACTATTTATGAATCAAAAAAACGATTAAAAGGAGAACTTCTACCACAGTCGTTAATAGCAAACTATGGAATGCAAAACACAGGTAAAATGAGTTTTTATCGAATTATGAGAATAGCAGTTCATCCATCAGTTCAATCCAACCACATCGGAAGTGATATGATTTCAGAAATTAATAATTTAGCTATAAAAAATAATATTGACTTTATTGGTGCTAGTTTCGCTGTTGATCCTAAGATCATTAAGTTTTGGTTTAAAAATGGTTTCTCACTTATTCGTTTTGGTAACGCAAGAGATTCATCAACAGGAGCCTTCACTTGTGAAGTCATCAAAACAATTAATAGCCAATTAGAGCCAATTACCAAACAACTAGTATCCAGATTAAATGAAAGCTTTCTCTATAAACTAAATGGAAGTTTGAAGTTATTGCAAAATGGAGTCATACAACAACTTTTACAACATCAATTGATTCATTCTAAACAACCAATTAGTCAATACGAATTAGAAGAAATAACTATGTTTACTCGCAATGCAAGAAGTTACTCAATGGTTGATTGGTTATTAGTTAAACTACTAACACAAAAAATAAACCATTTATATGTTCAATCATCGGTATCAGCAGAAGATGCTCATTTTTTGATCGACTTCATTTTAAAACAACAACCTTTTAATTGGTTATCTACCGAATACCAATTAACAGGGAAAAAACAAATTCTAGCAAAATTAAAGAAATTGATATCAGCCTTATTAGGTGACTAGTCATTTTTTGTCATAAAAAGTAGGTCTGTTTAATAAATTTTGTTAGCATAGTAGCTACAAGTCATTTTGATAAAAGATCTATGAGCTTAAGAGTCGAAATAGTGAAAGTAACACCATTCCAGCAAAACTGTTCTGTGATCTGGTGTAGTGAAACTTTGGAAGGCGCAGTGATTGACCCTGGCGGAGATCTAGAAAAAATCATAGCTTTGGTTAAGCATCACAAAATTATCGTATCTAAAGTATTATTGACACATGGCCATTTAGATCATGCAGGTGGAGCAAATGAGCTTTCATTGCAACTCAAATTACCCATTATTGGGCCACATCCAGAAGATGAGTTCTGGTTGAGTGGAATCGAAAAACAAGCTGAAAATTATGGTTTTCCAGGTGCAAAAAACTGTCAACCAGATCAATGGTTAAACGGCGAAGAAGTTATCAAAGTTGGCAAAGAAGAACTTAAAGTACTCCATTGTCCAGGGCATACCCCCGGTCATCTGGTTTTTTATCATCAACTATCAAAACTTGTTTTTGTTGGTGACGTATTGTTCAAAGGCTCAATTGGTAGAACTGATTTCCCTAAGGGTGATCTCGATACTCTTATCAATTCAATTACACAAAAACTATGGCCTCTTGGGGGGGATACAAGGTTTGTTCCTGGACATGGGCCTATGTCAGATTTTAAATCAGAAAGAGCCAGCAACCCATTTGTTAGTGACTCAGCGCTTAGAGAGTAAAATTTACACTCATTAATTAAAATGAGTAAACGACGGTGAATGATGTAATCGTTTCAGTCTTTTTACTGCCTACAGGCACATCCGATTGTCGTTTTACGGCATAAGATAACTTTAATGCAAGGTTATCCATTACATTAGCTGATAAACCGGTGTAAGATTTTGAGATAGTGTTATCATCGCCAATTTCAGTGGATAATTTTTGTTCAAATTTTGAGTTGGCATTGATCTTCCATTTATATATCCCTGCAATCCTTGTTATGCTTTCACTTTTTGATTCTGAAGCTAACAGGTCTGTTGCTTCTGTCTTGCTTTTACGTTTACCAAAACCAAGTTCTCCATCTAAAATATGTACATCATTTTTAATAAAGTTATAACCGGCACCAAATGCAACAGATGCTTGGTATTCGAATCCAGAGTCTTTAGTATTGTCATAATCTAAAATCCCAAATGCATAAGACTTTTTACTATACTTATAATTAGATTGAAGTTGAGCAACATATTTTTCTGAATCGGTTTCTATCACTGTGCCAGAGTTATCTCTTTCTTTTGAAGAGCTGGTCACTGTAGAAATAAACCCCTCATGTTTCCATTTCAATATCTCGTAAGACAAAGCAAAACGGCCATTTAATGAAGTCGTATCTTTATTACTAGAAACGGCAACATAACCAAATTCTATGCCACCAGTCCATTGACCAGTACAGCCTTCAACAGAATCTTTGCAATTAACAATCGTGTCATCAGTTTCTGAAGGTTTTGCTAAAAAAAAGTCATCCGCTTTTAAAGGGAGACTTAATAAGGAAGTTAATGAAACACTCATTAAGCTTAAAGTAAACAACTTCATCTAAATAATTCCTATCATTTTCATTTAATTTTCTAGAACACACTACACGATATTATACAGTTAAAAAAAAACTTAGTAAAAAAGATTACAACTGCCAAGCATACGAAAACTTCATAAATAACGTTTTATCTGTTTTTTTCAAATTAGGATGATCAATATTGCTAATATAGCCATCAGAATAACCTAAATAAAATAAGGTAAAGGGATTAACTTTATAAGAATAAATTAACTGAGAAGCGAGTACTTTCCTATCCCGTTGTTCATCTATAATAAAGTCAGTACTCTGTCCTTGAGCAGATAAACGAATAAAGCTTCTTTCGTCAATTTGATAAGAAGTACTCAAATTAATTATATCAGTATCGTAAATATCCATATTATCTATTTGGAAAGCCTTATATATATATTCAAATTCTGTATTCAATTGGCGTGTCACCTGATAATCAAAACTTGACTTTATTAGTTGAGAATCACCCAATTCAATTAACTCGTAATCGATCTCGTCTGATAATACTAAAGTAAAACTCATAGCAAGATTTGATAATGGATTTAATTCAGCAGAAAAAGTCTGTTTTTGAGTATCAAAAGCATGCCCCAAGTAATACTCCTTAACGTCAATTAATTCAAATCCTAAAATAGACTCATAAGTCGCTTTTAAAGTTATATAAATACTTCCACCGTCATCTAATTTAGCGCCGTTGATTTCTTTAGAATCAGCCCAGTCAACAAGGATATTCAGAGACTTCCACCAACTACCTTGCTCATCAGAAAACCAAGTTCTTGAGCCACCAATAGCAGCCCTCTTCCAATTACTATATCCAATATAACCAGTATCAGCTCTAAAATCGCTATCAAAATAGTGGTATGTTGTAAACCAATCCCAATTTCTACTGGTATGTGTGTAGTTTAAAGATATAGCATTTCCAGAAATACCTTTCTCCTGAGCAAGACTAACATTATTAACTATTTCTTCTGGATATAAACTCTCAGAAGTCAATGCTTGGAATTTAAAGTAATCACTTTCACTCAACCATAACTTACCATCAATACCTAGCATTTGGTTACGATAGTCTTCAGCTTCACGTGATGTAAGTGTTGTACCTATATTTCCTGTATCGCCTAAATCATAGCGATAACGAAAAATATGATTTCGGCTTGCCTTATCCTCCAACCTCACCAACTGAGTGCCATACTCATCAGGAACAAGCAACTGAGTATGTTTATCTTGTAAACTAATTAGACCGTAGCTGTGTTCCCCTTCCTTCCCTGTTAATTTAACTCCGTACTCAGGCTCTTCAAATACTCGTGTATAAACTAGACGGCTCCAATTACTAAAATAATCAGCGCCATCTAGAAAAAATGGGCGCTTTTCTTTTAAATATAATGAAGACAAACTGTTGATTTCAAGCTCTAAAGAATCGGCCTCAACTTGTGAGAAATCAGGATTTATTGTTGCATTTAAGTAGGTATTTTGCGCAAGCCCCCAGCGAAAATCGATACTTGCTCTGTCTTCAACCTCCCCCGAAACCCAATCACTGTTAGCATTTAAGCTTCGTGAATCTGTTTTAATAACAGTAAGCGAAGGAATTAATGTAAAGTTGCTCGGTGCATTAACTTTAGAAAAACCATCAACTTTTCCCATTTGGCAAAGCTCACAGCCAATATTGCGATCGATGATCTGATTTGATAAGTTGTGAGTGACATCTCTTCGCCACTCTCTAAATACTTCAAGCCCCCATGTTTTTATTTTCTCACCATCTTCAAATCTTAACGCACTATAAGGAATTTGTAATTCAACATTAAAACCTTGCGAAGTGAGTTTACCAACGCTATACCAAATGGCATCCCAACTTTCATCAGAAGTCCCTTTTTGTTCATCAATTATACTATCGGCCTGAATACCGAGCGGATTTACCTTAAATTGAAAGGCTTTTCTAGAGTCGTTAAAAGTATCAAGCTTAATCCCAACTAAATCAGAGGCACTAATATTATCCCGATCACTCAAATATGCCCTAGTTAATTCAGGTTTTAT
Source organism: Aliikangiella litoralis (assembly GCF_052495765.1). The sequence goes on from NZ_CP199292.1 coordinate 3,386,855, forward strand.
ATCATTTGCTTCAAACGCAATATACAGATTACTACCATCTTCAAAAATTAAGGCTCTAGTACCAACAGGTGAAGGTATATTTTCGCCGGGCGATGTCTCAAAATTAAGATATATTTCAAGTGCTTGTGACCATTCAGCTTCGTCGAACTCTCCATCTAGGTTAATAGCTGATTTTGAAATATAAGGAACGGAACCAATAGAATTAAAAGCACATACCTGAAAAGATATAACGCATAATAAGAACCCAGTACTGAAAGTTCGAAAAATAGCTTTCAAATTTATGGCTGTTTGAAGCTTTATCACTTTTATTTTTTATCCACGGACTTTGCAATAAGTCTCTTCGAAATTCTTTCTTCCACTTAGGTCGACAAAGGTATCAAATATATTGAATTATTCAAGTTCAATATAACCAAAATAGGCAGCACCTCTTATTATCCTCAATTATATAACTAATAGAGATTACAAAGTTTTTTCAATGAATCACTAAAAAGAGATAACCCGTTTATAAATTAACTAATTTAATTTTCTTTGTAAGTGGTATATATTGACCCAATCACCCGCTTTTTTATTACCAATAGCTTTTGTTAATTGGCTTTTACGAGGATAAAACACAAAGTTGCCTGTTTCTTGTTCTGCATAGTGCTTCACTTTCTCAGAAACAATTATTTCTCCAGCCTCAGCCATAGACTCTAAACGAGCAGCCATACTCACAGCGTTACCTTCTAAATCAGATTGGTCGGTCACTTCATTATGCACAATAGATACTTGTCCTAAATCAATACCAATACGTAGCTCAAAATCAGCTGACATTAATACATCTCTTATCATACAAGCGCACTCAGCCGCTGCTCTGGCACTACGAAAAGTCGCTCTTAAGGAATCTCCTTCCATATTTGGGTAGCTAGCTTTCCATCTTTCTAATATTGGCTTTAACAAACCACGAAACAACGACAACTTCTCAGAGACAACACCTTCATTCCATAAAGTAAAACCTTTTAAATCGATAAATAAAACACAAAAATTTCTCACCTGATCAAGCTCATGCTCTGCGGCTAACTCCAATAACCTAGGCCAAAATTGATCTTTAATGCCCGCTATTGCTTCTTTAAAACGCTTTTGCATATTACGATCAGCACGCAAAGCAAGTTGGGCGTTTTGTATTCGGCTTGCTTCCTCTTTCAACGAAATTTCTAAATCATTGAGCGAGTAATTTCCAGCTTCATCAACAACCAATTGCACTAGCGCCCCACCAGCAATATCTTTAACTGACTTCAATCTAAGAGCAACTCCCCAATGACAAGCTTGTAGATGATCAATTAATATTGGTAGTGTCGCAATTTCATTGGCAGTTAATCTAAAGTCATATTTGAGTTCAATAATTAATGACTCAGCATAAATCCGCTCAAATTCATGAGGTTTATATTCTGTCTTAACAGTACTATCTCTATCCCAGTAGGCATAATCACAACGTATATCACGAATGTCCCAACCAATTGTTTCTGCATTGAATAGACTCGTGTTCGTAATATCAGCTCGGGCCAGACATGCACCAGACAAATCAGCATCTCTGAAATCACACCCGCGCATTGATGCACCTTCAAAATTAACTCTTGAAAGCTCAGCACCAACAAAATCGATACCCGTTAAATTACTCGACTTAAATTGCGTGGCTCTAATTTGAGCATCAGTCAACAAGCTCTCGGCCAGATTAGCACCGTTAAAAATAGTCTTGTCTAAATTTGCCCCACGAAGATCTACCCTTTTCAAGCTAGCATTGGTTAAATTTTTACCGGCTAAATTCTGCTTTCTTAGATCACACAGATCTAACGTAATGCCGATCAAGTTAAAACTTTGTAAATCCAAATGAGTTAAGTCTGAATTGATAATGGATGTATCATTTAAAATTGCGGTTAATAAATTCACCTGCTGAAAATTACATTTTCTAAACTCAGAATGAGATAAGTTACTAGCAATCATCTTAGCACCATCAAAATCGCATGCATGAAAGCTTGAATGACTAAGATTAGTCGAAATTAAATTAGCATTTTGAAACAAACAACAATCAAAATAACAACCTAAGAAGCGAACTCTTGAAAAATCTATATTACAAAAATCAAAGTCTCTGAATTCAACATTTTCGATAATAATATCTTCTTGACCATGAGAATCTTTCCAGCGTTGCCAATTTTCAGACTTAATGAAAAAATTAGGATCCGTTAATGCTTGATTCATACCTATTTCCATTTAACAATTATCAAATAACACAAACGATTTAACAAAACATAAGAACTAACCGTTTATGTCATTATTATTTTTTACTATTTAATAACACGAGTTATATTAATAACTATATTTTACCTGAGGTGACACTAGTTAATAAATAGGATTAATTATTGTATCGCCTACTTTTTAAATAGATAAATCTCACTGTTCAATAATTATAGTTGCAAAACTATAAAATAAAACTTAACTCAAATAGCAAAGTTGATTATTTCTCATTTTAAACAAAGAAAATACCATATAAAACAAAGAGTAACAATCAAATATTAAAGTTATTTATACCAAACAAGCGATTTGACTAAGACAGCATTTAATATTTCAATTTATTTTTATTCTTCGTTATCATTCATTTCTAACCTTACAAACTTAAGAATTGTTATGCCACATCCATTTGAAGAATTCAGAGCGAAACGTCAAGCCGGAAACGAGAAATTACTTGATACGGAAAACTTAGTAACCAAGCGTCTTATGTCACTTGATAAGCAAGCCTATAAAGATGCAGCTCTACCCGCTAACATTAAAGAATTATTGGCCTTAACAGCTTCAATGGTTTTGAGATGCAATGATTGCATCGATTATCATTTAGAAACAACAGTAAAAATGGGATATAGCAGAGAAGAAATAGATGAGGCTATCGGCATTGCACTATTAGTTGGAGGCTCGATTGTTATTCCACATGCACGACATGCAGCTGAAAGTCTTGATTTTCTATTTACAGAAAACCAGGCTCAAACATAATAAAACAATTAAATGAGAATAGCCCACTGCTTTCCTATTAAGTAAGTAGCCTATTTAAGTAATCTAAGGTTACTTAAATAGAAGTTCTCTTAATTTAGCAATTTCATCTCTCAATTGAGCTGCATTTTCAAACTCTAGGTTTTTTGCTGCTTCAAGCATCTCCTTTTCAAGCTTTGCAATAACCTGTGCAGCTTGAGAAGGTGATTCAACTCGGTAGTTCGCACTTGACTCCGCGACTTTTTTCTGGCGACCTTTATTGGATACTTTTACCGTTTTCCCTGTTTGCATCACATCACTGATTTCCTTCTGAACCCCCTTAGGTTTTATACCATGTTTTAAATTAAACTGGTGTTGTATCTCTCTTCGCCTGTTAGTTTCTGATATAGCTTTGTCCATCGATTTTGTTATTTTATCTGCATATAAAATCGCTTTACCTTTTAAATTTCTTGCCGCTCTACCAATTGTCTGGATTAACGAACGTTCAGAGCGAAGAAAACCTTCTTTATCAGCATCTAAAATAGCCACCAATGACACTTCTGGCATATCTAAACCTTCTCTTAATAAGTTAATTCCAACCAAGACATCAAACTCCCCTGCTCTCAGATCTCGAATAATTTCCATTCTTTCGACAGTATCAATATCAGAATGCAAATATCTTACCCTCGCACCATTTTCATTCAAATATTCGGTTAAATCCTCAGCCATTTTTTTAGTCAAGGTGGTTACTAAAACACGTTCATTCACTTCCACACGCTTATGAATTTCAGACAATAAATCATCGACTTGACTTCCTACTGGTCTTACCTCAACTTCCGGATCAAGCAAACCGGTTGGCCTGACAACTTGTTCAACAATTTCACCCGAATGCTCTTTTTCATAATCAGCAGGTGTTGCAGAAACAAAAATTGTCTGTGGCGCCAACCTTTCAAACTCTGCAAATTTTAATGGTCTATTATCAAGTGCAGATGGCAAACGAAAACCATATTCAACCAAGGTTTCCTTACGTGAACGATCTCCTTTATACATAGCTCCTATCTGTGAAACCATTACGTGAGACTCATCAATAATTAATAACGCATCTTTTGGAAGGTAATCAAACAATGTCGGTGGATGCTCACCAGGCTTACGCCCCGATAAAAAACGAGAATAATTCTCAATTCCAGAGCAATAACCAAGCTCTCGCATCATTTCTAAATCAAATTTAACTCTTTGTTCTAGCCGCTGGTACTCAAGTAACTTATTGGCTCCCTTTAACTGTTCCAACCGCTGGGCAAATTCAATCTTAATTTCTTCTATAGCATCCAACAAAGTTTGCCGAGCCGTGACATAGTGACTCTTAGGGTAAATAGTTGCCCTATTCAGCTTTTTCAAAACTTCACCTGTTAATGGGTCAAATATACTGAGCCCATCCACTTCATCATCGAAAAGCTCGATTCTAATAGCATTCCTCTCAGACTCTGCAGGAAATATATCTATCACATCACCACGAACCCGATATGTCGCTCGCTGTAATTCAGTATCATTACGGCTAAACTGTAATTCAGCAAGTCTGCGTAATATTGTTCTTTGGTTAACCTCTTCTCCAACCTGGAGATGAAGAACCATGCTATGAAACTGTTTAGGATCACCTAAACCATAAATTGCAGATACTGAGGCAACAATCACACAATCGCTTCTTTCCAATAATGAACGAGTCGCAGACAGCCGCATTTGTTCAATATGCTCATTTATAGAAGCATCTTTTTCAATAAAAGTGTCACTGCTCGGTACATAAGCCTCCGGCTGGTAGTAGTCATAATAAGAGACAAAATACTCTACTGCATTATTGGGGAAAAAAGACTTCATTTCTCCATAAAGCTGGGCAGCTAAAGTTTTATTGGGGGCTAATAAAATAGTCGGACGGCCAGTTTCTTTTATAACATTAGCAATCGTGAAAGTTTTTCCAGAACCAGTGACACCTAATAAAGTCTGATGGCTTAACCCATCTTCTAAACCACTAATCAACTTTTTTATTGCTGCAGGTTGATCGCCTGCAGGTTTAAAAGGAGATTCAATTTCAAACCGTTGCTTCATAAATACCATAATCACCAAAAACGACTTTAAGCTAATAGTATTTTAACTGGCAGAGTAAAACTAGGTTTGATCGTTAATCTCATTAAATAACTTTAAATATCAGTTTAAAAAACAAACAAATACACAAAAGCTTAAAAGTACAACTTAGCAAAAAGCAATGGCTATAAATTAAGCTGAAATAGCGATTTAGTTGAAATAATATGGCGAGATTTTAACCTAATTAGCCAAAAGTATTAAAAGATTTCATTTTTTTTAAATTCACAGTTGACCGCCCAGACTTTCTTCTTTATTATTGCGCTCGCTCTCAAGGAGAGACACTATTCCCCCTTAGCTCAGTTGGTTAGAGCGACGGACTGTTAATCCGCAGGTCCCCCGTTCGAGTCGGGGAGGGGGAGCCAAATTACAAAAAAGCCGCTTTTACAGCGGCTTTTTTGTTTCTATCTAAAAAGCCCTTCCACTAACTCCCTACTGCCTTAGATAATCAACAAGTCGGCTAAATACGCTTTAAATCTGTATCAATGCAAGGTAACATGCGCGAGTCATTTATCAAGTATTTGAAACTAGAACAGGAATATTAATAAAATGGTTATTAAACCTAAAATTAGAGGTTTTATTTGTACCAATGCTCACCCTGTTGGTTGTGCAGAAGGCGTTAAAGAGCAAATCGACTATGTTAAAAGCCAGGGAGAACTAGACGCTCGCCCTAAAAATGTATTGGTTATAGGTTGTTCCACGGGCTATGGTTTAGCTTCACGAATTACATCAGCATTCGGCGCGGGCGCAAAAACTCTTGGTATTTGCTTTGAAAAAGAGCCAACTGAAAGAAAAACAGGCACTGCAGGTTGGTATAATACAGCGGCATTTCACCAAGAAGCACAAGAAGCAGGTTTGTACGCTAAAACAATCAATGGCGATGCTTTTTCAAACGAAATTAAAGAAAAAACAATAGAACTAATCAAACAAGATCTTGGTCAAATTGATTTAATTATATATAGCTTAGCCTCTCCTCGCAGAACCGATCCCAACACTGGTGAAACCTATGTTTCAACCTTAAAGCCTATCGGAGGAACTTATACCACAAAAACCTTCGACACTAATAAAAAACTTGTACATGATGTAACACTAGAACCAGCTTCAGATGAAGATATTGCCAACACCGTTAAAGTAATGGGTGGTGAAGATTGGGAGCTATGGATTTCTGCACTCAACCAAGCTGGAGTATTGGCAGATAATTGCCGTACAACAGCATATACCTATATAGGTAAGGAACTCACCTGGCCTATCTATGGACACGCAACAATAGGTAAAGCTAAAGAAGACTTAGATAGAGCCTCAGCAACTCTTAATTCTCAATATAAAGATGTTAACTTAAAAGCTTATGTCACTTCACTTAAAGCAGTTGTTACTCAAGCTAGTTCGGCGATCCCAGTTATGCCACTTTATATTTCTCTAATGTATCAAGTCATGAAAGATGAAGCATGTCATGAAGGAGTTATTGAGCAGATATATGGTCTATTCAATAATTTACTATTATCTGACAATCCACCTGTTGATGATGAAAAGCGCCTCCGTATGGATACTGTTGAAACTAATGATGAGATACAAAATAAAATTAAAGCAATCTGGTCGAAAGTTAACACCGAAAACTTTCCAGAACTTGGAGATTACACAGGGTATCATCTGGACTTTCTAAAACTTTTTGGTTTTGGTTATGAAAATGTTAATTATGACGAAGATATCAGTCCAATTGCTAATTGGTAGTTAGTCCAGAGCTCAAACAATATATTACCTTAATCTAAAGTAAGGGGGCTTTATACTGCCCCCCTTCTTATCACTCTTATTACTACTATCCCATTACCCGACTACACCTTCTAACAATTAGCCTGTTTCCAATAGGTTACACAATATTATTGGGCAATTAATATTACAAATCTCAATTGTTTTATAAAAAAATAGAAAAAAAATTTCATTATAATCTACACTGATATAGGAAAAATAGAAATAATACACAAAAGGAAAAACAAATGGAGTATTCACAAAACCTTAATAAAGGGAAGTTAACTATTGTTGGTTGTGGCTTACACCCTGGTCACATGACTCTAGAAACCAAAAGCCACCTCGAAACAGCAGAAATAGTCTTACTTGTTGCTCCTAACCCACTCACCATTCAGCATGTTCTTTCCCTTAACCCAAATGTTGAAAATTTAGGTCGATTTTATGGAGATGGAAAAACTCGTCGAGAAACATACAGACTAATGGCCAAACGAATAGTAGAGTTAGTTGAATCAGGAAAAAATGTTTGTACTGCATTCTACGGACACCCTGGAATTTTTGTTTTATCGACCCACAAAGCCAGAGAGGCTTTAGAGAAAAAAGGTTACCCTGTTAAAATGCTTCCAGGTATCTCCGCAGAAGATTGCCTATTTGCCGATATCAACTTAGATCCAGCTTCTACAGGCTGTCATTCTTTCGAAGCAACGCAATTTTTACTCACCAAAAGAAACATAGACACAGGCGCAGCATTAATTTTATGGCAGATTGGTTTAGTCGGAGAGCACACTTTAAAATTACAAACTGCCGGAAAACAAGGGTTATCAGCTATTACTCAATTATTGATGGAACAATACCCTGAAGATCACAAGGTTTGCCTATACGAAGCCGCAACATTACCAGGATTCGAACCTAGAATAGATTGGATTAAACTAAAAGACTTGCCCAGTGCTTCAGTAAAAACGATTAGCACTTTAGTAATACCTCACTGTAAACCTCTTGAATTTGCAGAAGAGCGACTTAGTTGGCTAAATTTATCAGACTCAGATCTAACTGCATGGGATGAGCCTGTTGATGAAGAAGTGTTAATTTAAAACACTTTATGTATTTAAAATATCTATAGGAGAACGAAATGGAAAATATAAGCAACTTTTATATTGAGCTATCTATTAACCCAGAAAAAATGGCAGCCTTTAACTCTGGAAATGATCAACAAGCGCTAATTAACAACCGTAAAGAAATGTTGAAAGCGGCAAATATAACAGGCAACAATGATATCATTTATATGGATCAACAACAGCTAAATGATTTCTTAAGTGAAGAACTTGCCCGGACATGTGATGATTGGAAGAATATCAATCTTCTAAAGTCAAACACTGATAACAATGCCAGCTGTCTAGGTAATAGAAGAACACATTAAATATTTTTTATATTCAATTTATTAGCATATTAATATGCTAATAAATTGAATCCACTAAGACTCAGTTTAAACATTCATAATTAGTCTTTTTTAGCTAACGTCAAAAAGGTATTAACCATTATCCAAGCGGTTAATCCTATATTTTTATATAGGCATATTATTGCCCCTTATCAATGACAAAACTCGCATATTTAAATAAACTTTAAAAGATTCTCTATCTAACTTTTCAACTTTGCCATTTTTATTAAGTAAACTATATGTCAAGTAGTATATGTGCTATATTTATTGAGGTTAGTATTAAGCATAAATTATAAGGAGGAACTACTTTGATAAGCTTATGGGATAATACTTAAGATATGAATAACAATACTCAATTGCCTTGCAGCTATTAAATATATGAGAAAACTAACTTTTAAATCTTACATTTTTATAGTTTTCGTCAGTATATGTTTGATTATTTTCACTTCTTTCAACTCAATTAAAGCAACCCCAGAATCTCCTACCTCATCAGCCGTAATACAGACAGAAAAAAGTCCTCAGTGGTATGCATCTCAAGTTGAAAAATATGCTAGAAACGCGCCTAATTTAGCATTAAAGTTTGCCAATGAAAGCGCACAATATTTAGAGAAACACCCCCATCCAGTATCAGAAATAAAAATATTAAATGAGTCGTCTTATGCCTATTACTTTTTAGGTGACTATCCTAAAGCGATGGAGAGAGCTAAAAAAGCAGAAGTACTTGCTCAAAAAAATAAATTATATAAAGCGCTTGCACGCTCTAAAGTTCTTCAAGGTAATGTACTTCAATCAATCAGTGTTCATGAACGAGCTTTAGTGCAATATAAAGAAGCCGCAGATTATTATAGAGCCAATGAAATGCACCATTTACTCAGCAAAGTTATGGTTAATCTGGCCAATACATACTACAACGCAGGACAACACTCTGTAGCGATGAGCTTTTATAAACAAGCAGAAGAAGCGGATACAAAAAAACGAAATAGAGCAAAATACTTTTTAGGTTACGCTAATATTTACTCAGAACAAAATAAAATTGAAAAGGCAATCTTATACTATTTGAAAGCAGCTGAAGATTATAAAATGAAAAATGATCAAATAGGACAAGAACTTTCTCAAAGTGGATTAGGATGGTTATATCTTAAGCAAAAAAAACCAGAGAAAGCTATGGTACTTTTTGATAAAGCACTTGCTTCAGCACGCTCAAGTGGTCGTTTATTTAGAGAAGTCAACATGCTTAGTTGGAAATCCGAAGCACTGTTACAATTAAATAGAAATAAAGAAGCACTCAATATAGCCAATCAAGCCGTCAAAATAGCAACCCAACTAAGTAGCAAACTCGATCAAATATTAGCCTACCAAGCCAAAGCATTAGCTTTAGAAAAACTGGGCAATATAAATGAAGCACTTCAGGTTTATAAACTGATAATAGCTTTAAATATAGAGGTAAAAAATAAACAAGTAGAAACTCAAATGGCGGTTATGCAGGCTGTTTTTGATTTAGATAATAAAAATCATCAAATTGACTTGTTAAGTTCGCAAAATATTATTCAAGAGCTAAATCTAAAGCAACAACAATTTATGTCTCTGATTATTGTTATAACTATATTATTTATTTCTATTACTGCTTTCTTTTTCTACTATCGACGAACCCAACAAAAACTACTCCAAGAAGAACAACATGTCAGCATACGCTTAAAAGAGTTAGACAATTTAAAAAATCAAGTAATGGCAAATACCTCTCATGAATTAAGAACACCACTAAATGGCATTATAGGAATGACACAACTATTGCTTGAAACATCGGAAACCTTAACAGAAGAAGATGCCGAAAAAATTGAAGTTATAAAACAGTGTGGTACAAGACTATTAAGTTTAGTCCAAGACATAACAGACTTTTCTCAATTACAAGCTAGAAAACTAAAACTACACCCTGCTCCCATAGACTTTTTGGAACTAGTGAAAGAAGTAAAATCATTGCTAGCACAAATAGCGAAAGATAAAAACTTAACAATAGAAATAGCTATCGAAGAAAATCTTCCTCTGTTATATGCAGACAAAAAAAGGTTACATCAAATACTACTCAACCTTATTGGTAACGCAATTAAATTCAGCAATAATGGCGTTGTTAGTGTTGTTGCAATTAAATATGAAAAATATGCCAGGATACTTATAAGTGACGAAGGTATCGGCATACAAAAAAATAAGCTCACTCAAATATTCCAACCATTTGAACAAGTAGATGGTAGTTTAACAAGAGAGAATGAAGGCTCAGGGTTAGGGTTACCAATTACTCGAGAGCTGCTATTATTGCATCAACAAGACATTACAATTATCACTGAACGGAATAAAGGGACAACATTTTCGTTTATCCTACCTATCGCCAATACCTAACCTGTGCAATAATAATAAAAATAACTAACCGATAAATACTATGCTAGTATAGCTAAGCTACTGAATTGATAGAAAGTAAATATTGTGCATATCATCCGTTTACTCTTAATTAACCTCCTTACCTTGGTAGTTTTTATTCCAACAGTAGCAGCTTCCCAAAAAACTGAAAAAGCGTATAAAGAACAAACAATTAATGCCGAATGGTATGCTCTCCAGGTAAAAAAATATGCTAAAAACGCCCCTAAAATTGCATTAAAACTTGCAGATGAAGGTTTAAACTTCTTAAAAAATCATCCAAATGTTACAGCAGAATCAAGAATATTAAATGAATCTTCTTATGCATACTACTTTTTGGGAAACTATCCCAAAGCCATGGAGTTAGCCAAAAAGAGTCAGGCACTAGCCAAAAGTAATAAATTAGGTAACGAACTAGCCCGTTCACAAACATTGCAAGGTAACGTTCTTCAAGCTATTGGCATCTATGAACACGCCTTAATTAATTACAAGGATGCTATCAATTATTATAGAGAAAATAAACTTAATTACCTGTTAAGCAAAGTATTAGTCAATATCGCAAACACTCACTTTGAAGCTGGTCGATATTCGATTGCAATGAACTTCTATAAACAAGCTGAAAAAACAGATTTGGTCCAACAATACAAAGCAAAGTACTATCTTGGTTTTGCCAATACCTTTGCCCAACAAAATAAGTTAGATGATGCCATCATCTATTATTTAAAAGCTTCAAAGGAATATGAAAACGAAAATGATCAAATAGGACAAGAACTTTCAAATAGCGGACTAGGCTTAATCTACCTAAAGCAAAATACTCCAAACAAAGCAATCAAATTATTTGATATTGCACTGAGTTTATCACGAGTTAGTGGGCAACTATTTCGAGAGATCAATACACTGTGTTGGAAATCAAAAGCTCTTTTACAATTAAAAAAACCAGAAGAAGCTTTAAAAATAGCAAACCAAGCACTTGATTTGGCAACAAAACTAAGTACTAAAGTTGATCAAATAACAGCCTATCAAGCAAAAGCGTCGGCTTTAGAGCAATTAGGATTTAATAGTAAAGCATTAGCGTTATATCAATTAATTATCGAGTTAGATATTGAAGTGAGAAAACAACAAGTCCAGACACAAATAGAAGTTATGAAAGCAGTATTTGATTTAGAAAACAAAAATAATCAGATAGATCTGCTTAGCTCAAAAAACATGATCCAAGAACTCAATTTGAATCAACAACAATTTATATCATTAATAATCGTTATATTTATTTTACTTCTTTCAATTAGCACATTCTTCTTTTTTTATAGAAAAACGCAACAAAAACAATTAAGGGATCAACAGTCAATCAGTGCAAAGTTAAAATTATTAGACATAGTAAAAGATCAAGTTATGACCAACACCTCACACGAATTAAGAACCCCCCTAAATGGAATTATTGGTATGACTCAACTTCTACTTGAAACATCAGAAGAGTTAAATGGGGAAGACGCAGAAAAAATAGAAATCATAGAGCAATGTGGAAAAAGGCTTTTAAACCTTGTTCAAGATATTACAGATTTTTCTCAATTGCAGTCAAGAAAGTTAAACGTAAATTTAACTCCCGTTGATATTATCCCAATTATCAAACAAGCAAAATCACTACTTAATCAGTTAGCCGCTCTAAAAGAATTAAAGATAGAAGTTTTAATAAAAGAAAACTTACCTCTTGTTTACGCAGATAAAAAACGACTTCACCAAATTCTGCTTAACTTGATTGGAAATTCGATTAAATTTAGTCAAAATGGAATAATTACAATTAAAGCATTACAAGAAAACAATAACATTCGAGTTTCTGTCAGCGATCAAGGGTTAGGTATTCCAGAAAATAAATTGGCCAAAATTTTTGAGCCATTCGAACAAATAGATGGTAGTGCTTCAAGAGAAAATGAAGGCTCTGGATTAGGTTTGCCGATAACTCGCGAATTACTTCTCCTCCATAACTCAGATATATCAGTTACATCAACATTGGGTCAAGGCACAACATTTACGTTTTTATTACCATTAGCAACTCTCACAAAATAATTAAGAAAACTATCTAATCAAAGGGATAAAACCTTTCTTAACCATTCTCCTATATCTGCTATTTGCTGCGGGCACACGGCATGCTCCATCGAATAAGTTTTTAAACTCACATTATAATTTAATGACTTAAGTAACTTATTACTCGCTTTACCTAAAGCGACGGGAACAACAGGATCAAAGTCACCATGGTGAATAAAAATAGGCGTTTGTTGATTAGCTATATGATATTGTATAGAATCTTTAGTAGCAAAATAAGTTGACATAGCCAGCAAACCAGCAAGAGGTTTAGAGCAGGTTAAAAGAGTCTCAAAAGCCACAGCTCCACCTTGAGAAAAACCAGCAATGATTATTCGCTCACTGGGAATTCCACGGTTGATTTCATTTTCTATAAATTGAGTAATTTCTCTAGCAGAACTTCTTAGTTGTTTATCATCAACTTTTCGATCAATATCCATAGCTAAAATATCGTACCATGCAGGCATTGACATTCCGCCATTAATCGTAACAGGAATTGTTGGAGCATGAGGAAAAATAAATCTTACCGCAGAATTTTCAGGTAAATTTAATTGTGGAACAATCGGCTTAAAATCATTTCCATCGGCCCCTAAACCATGCAACCATATAACAGATGCATTGGCTTGTGCTTGCGGATTTACTTCAATATGTGGTAATAAGTTCATTTCATAATCGTCTGTAAATAAAAATTATTATACTTTAGACTATAAAATCGATAAAGTAAGTTTTTAGTATTTTACGCAGGATTTCCATAAAGATAAAAAGTTCTCTTGAAAACTTTCTATTAAACGGATGTCATTACTAACAACAATATTTTCTTGATTATACCTTGAAGCACTTCGAGTCCAATTAAAGCTACCATTAACTAAAATCTTTTGGTCAAAAATAGCAAATTTATGATGCATATGATTAGGACTTTGATCAATTTTCACTTCTAGACCTTCTCTAGCCAAACACTCTATATCACTGCCTAAATCTTGAGTTTTATCATTATCAGTAATTATACGAATTTTTTTCTTATTTTTATAAGCAGCCATTAAGGCTTTAGATATTTCGTTGTCTGAAATAGTAAATACACATATATCAATTTCATTATTTGCTCTCTCAATCAAACGAATAATTTTCTGAACACAATCTTGGCCAGGACTAAAATATGAATCATTACGTGTGTTTATCACTTTACTCTTGGCTGAATCTAAGGTTCTTATAATCCCTTCCAACCACTTTAACGCATCATACTCAATACTTTTATTAGCATGATAGCTTTCATAAACTATTTGAAATGCTTTATTTCTTATAAAATTTAAACTATCAAGTGACAAATTTTCTTCATTAAGAATACCTCTCAAATTAGATTTCTCTTGGTGAGAAAGTTTTGAGTCATCAAATGATGTGATAAGCAGCTTTTCAAATTCTTCTTGTTTCATTAATTTAATTTTATAATTTCAACAATTATTAGACTTATACAACAAAAAAGGAGCCTCAGCTCCTTTTTTGTTGTTTTTTATTTAGTTAACAAACGGTTTAACCTTTGCGTAAATGCCGCCGGATCTTCTAACTGTCCACTATCAGCTAATACAGCTTGATCAAAAAGAACCGCCACCCAATCTTCAAAATCTTCTTTTGATAACTCACTATCTAACTGAGTAATCAACTTATGTTCAGGATTAATTTCAAAAATAGGTTTAGAGTCAGGTACAAATTGGCCAGCAGCTTTCATCATACGAGTCATCTGCAAACTCATACCTCCATCACTTGATACAACACATGCTGGCGACTCACTCAAACGACCAGAAACTTTAACATCAGAAACCTTTTCTCCTAAAAAGTTTTTAATTTTTTCAATCAAACCTGAATTTTCTTCTGTCGCTTTTTCTACTGCCTTTTTATCATCTTCAGTTTCAAGTCCACCTAAATCCAAATCACCTTGAGTTATCGCTTGCATTTTTTTGCTATTAAACTCAGTCAGATAACCCATAGCCCACTCATCGATTCTATCGGTCATTAACAAGACTTCAACCCCTTTCTTTTTGTACACTTCTAAGTGGGGGCTACTTTTAGCTGTCGCATAATTATCCGCAACTAAATAATAAATTTTATCCTGCTCAGGTTTCATTCTATCGATATAATCTTGCAATGAAACAGACTGTTTTTCGCTATCTTGATTAGTAGAAGCAAACCGCATTAACCCTGCAATTTTTTCACGGTTTGCATGATCTTCCGCTAAACCTTCTTTTAACACAGAGCCAAACTCATTCCAAAACTCTTGGTACTTTTCTTTTTGGTTTTTAGCCACCTTTTCAATCATACCTAATGCGCGTTTAACACAGGCATTTCTTAATGATTGAGTCGCAACACTATCTTGCAGTATTTCTCGGGATACATTTAATGGCAAATCATTAGAATCAAGCACCCCTCTTACCATACGTAAGTAAATAGGAAGAAACTGTTCAGCATCATCCATTATAAATACGCGTTGAACATACAGTTTGACACCTCTGGGCTTATCCCTATTCCCTAAGTCAAATGGTGCTTTTTTGGGCAAATACAATAAACTGGTGTACTCTTGTTTACCTTCAACCTTATTATGAGCCCAAGTTAACGGCTCATTAAAATCATGTGATATATGCTTATAAAACTCTTTATACTCGTCATCTTTAACGTCTGACTTAGCTCTGGTCCATAATGCAGTCGCTTTATTTACTACCTCAAATTCAGGCACCACAACCTCATCAGCTTCTTTTTCTTCCTCATCAGAGTTAACGCCCATGTCGACCTTTTCCATTTCAACAGGAAGAGAGATATGATCTGAATATTTACCAATAATTGAACGTAATCTCCACGGCTCAAGAAACTCTTTTTCCTCATCTTTAAGGTGTAAGATAATATCGGTACCACGACCTTCTTTAGAAATTTGCTCAGTGCTAAACTCCCCCTCTCCTTTTGAAATCCAACTAACAGCATCATCGGCTTCGGCGCCAGCATGTCGCGTTCTAACCTCAACTTCATCAGCAACAATAAACGCAGAATAAAAACCAACACCAAACTGACCAATTAAATTGCTATCAGCTTTTTGCTCTTTACTCATATTTTGCAAAAACTCAGCCGTTCCTGACTTAGCAATAGTCCCTAGATTACTCATCACATCTTCATGTGTCATACCGATGCCATTATCAGAAATGGTTAGAGTACCAGCCTCTTTATCTGAGGTTATTCTGATTTTTAATTCACTGTCGTTGCCAAAATAATTATCATGACTGAGAGCCTCAAACCTTAGCTTATCGGCTGCATCAGCCGCATTTGAAATTAACTCACGTAGAAATATCTCTTTATTGCTATATAACGAGTGGATCATTAAATTAAGCAACTGCTTTACTTCAGTTTGAAAGCTATGAGTTTCTTTTTTAATCGTTTCAGACATTTGACTAATCCTTAATTCTCAATACAAAAAATTATTAATTTGATAATTGGCCTATCAATTGGGTTTCATCGAACCTTTTTCAAGGGTAAAATCTTTAAAATTACAAAAACAACCAACACACTTTCATATACAACACATAATATACTCAGGTTATAAGCTGTAAAGTTTAGGTGTATACTCACCACCTGCTAAATATTTGTACTAATTCACCCGCTTTTGGAGTCACAATTGATACGTCGAACAAAGATAGTCACCACACTTGGTCCTTCAACTAACAATGAAGCCGCTTTACGTAAACTATTCAACGCTGGCGCTAATGTTGTGCGTATGAACTTCTCGCATGGGCATGCGAGTGAACATATCGAGCGTGCAGAAATGGTACGCAAAGTAGCTAACGAGCTTGGGGTAAATATTGCTATTTTAGGTGACTTACAAGGCCCCAAAATAAGAATTGCAAAATTTAAGGAAGGAAAAGTTACTGTAAAACAAGGCGATTCTTTTACATTAGATGCAAACCTTGAACCCTCAGCAGGAGATCATGAACAAGTTGGTATTGACTACAAAGAACTACCACAAGATTGTAAAGTTGGCGATACACTCCTTCTCGATGATGGTCGCTTGGAATTTGAAATCATAAAAATATCAGGTAGTAAAGTTTTTACTAAAGTCATTATTGGCGGTGAGCTATCGAACAATAAGGGCATAAACCTTAAAGGAGGTGGTCTTTCAGCTGCCGCCCTCACCAACAAAGACATGGAAGACATCAAAATCGCCGCTAAAATAGGTGTTGATTATCTTGCCGTATCTTTCCCTCGCACATCTGAAGACATCCGGTTTGCTGAAAAGTTGACCCGTGCAGCCGGTTCAAATGCGGGTATAGTTGCCAAGATAGAACGGGCTGAAACCGTTGCTAATGATGAAACACTTGACGATATAATCAAAGCTTCAGCTGCGGTTATGGTAGCTAGAGGGGATTTAGGTGTTGAAATTGGAGATGCGGAACTCATTGGGGTGCAAAAGAAAATCATTCAAAGAGCAAGAACATTAGATAGGGCCGTAATCACAGCAACACAAATGATGGAATCAATGATAACCAATGCAATTCCAACACGAGCAGAAGTATTTGACGTAGCCAATGCTGTGCTTGATGGAACAGACGCAGTTATGCTCTCAGGTGAAACGGCTATGGGTCAACACCCTATTCGTGTAGTTGAAGCGATGTCACGTGTTTGCATTGGCGCAGAAAAACAAAAATCAACACAAATTTCTGGACATCGAGTTGAATTGCAATGGGACAATGTTGATGAAGCAATAGCTATGGCAACCATGTATGTTGCTAATCATTTACCTGATATAAAAGCAATTGCTTGTTTAACAGAGTCGGGGGCAACGCCGTTACTCATGTCGCGTATTCGTAGTGGCATTCCTATTTTTGCCCTTACCAGACTAGAATCAACAAAACGAAGAATGGCGCTTTATCGCGGTGTTGAAGCAATTAGCTTTGACCCAACAGTTTTAGCCCGTGAAAACGTTAACCGACTAGCAGCCGAAGAATTAACAAAACGAGGCTTAGTCAAAGATGGAGACTTAATCGCATTAACTAAGGGCGATCACATGGGAATACTCGGTGGCACTAATGCTATAAAAATTCTCAAAATTGGTGAAATTGTTTAAATTAAATACAATATAAGCTTACTAAATTTTAACCTGTTTGAGGTGCGAACTCTTTTTATGATTTTATTCACAAAAAGTTCTAAAGCAATTATACTCAAGCAAAAGATGACCGTTTATATGGTTAATTGAGTTCGGAGTTTTATGCAAAATTACCTAGTTATTTCGGCAATAGCGCCAAACCGTCAGGGCATAGCCAATGAGATTACTTCGTTGGTAACTTATTGTGGTTGTAATATAATTGAAAGCAAAATGCGTTCAATGGGAAATACATTCAGTGTTATTTTAATGGCTGCTGGGGAATGGAATGCTATTGCAAAATTAGAACATGTTCTGCCTAGCAAAGCTTCTGAAATGCAAATGACCACAATGATGCAAAGAACAGAATTAGCCTCACCTCAAACAGCTATCCCCTATCGAGTAAAAATTGTTGCTTTAGATAATCAAGGTATTTCAAAAGAAATCACTGACTTTTTTAACCAGCAGTCTATTAATATCCAAGAAATGAGTTGTAATACCTACCCCGCCCAGCACACTGGCGCTATGATTGTTAAATTAAGAATCACAGTGAGCATACCTAAAGGCACGTCGGTTTCAAAAATAAGAGAAAAGTTTCAGACGTTCTGCGATGAAACCAATTTAGATGGTGAAATCAGACCATTGGAACTATAGCTGGTTATATATTGCTCATTATTTACCCCTTCGCAAAGTAGACATAGATAAACACTACCAAACTCAAATCATAAGGAAAATTTTTATGAAAATCGGCGATAAACTTCCTTCAATCAATTTAGAAGCCACTGGCGATCAAAATATTAATTTGAACAAAATAAAAAAAACTAAAGTTATCGTTTACTTTTATCCCAAAGATAGTACTCCGGGTTGTACTACTGAAGGTCAAAACTTTCGAGATCTTTATAAAAAATTTGAAAAGTTAAATTGCGTGATTTTTGGAGTTTCCAGAGATAGCATTAAATCTCATGAAAAATTTAAAGAAAAACAGGAATTTCCATTTGATCTTTTGTCAGATCCAGACGAAGCTTTATGTAAGGCATTTGATGTCATTAAACTAAAAAAGCTTTACGGTAAAGAGTACATGGGAATCGAAAGAAGTACTTTTTTATTTGATGAAAAAGGTAAACTTGTCAACGAATGGCGTAAAGTGAGAGTAAAAGGACACGTTGATGAAGTGCTTGAAGCGGTTAAACAACTTTAACAATTGCCATCAAGCAATTGTATAAAAAAACACCGTATCCTCACATATGATGACTTTCCGTGCTAACGGTATAAGGAAGAATACATGCCAAGATTAAAGTTTTCTGGTTCTCGTTTATTTGTTTTAGATACAAACGTGTTAATGCACGATCCAACTTCCATTTTTCGCTTTGCAGAACATAACGTGTACATCCCCATGGTTGTACTGGAAGAGCTTGATAACGGTAAAAAAGGTTTATCTGAAGTGGCTCGAAATGTGCGTCAGGTAAGTCGCTATTTTGATGAACTGATGCAATCCGCTGACGAAGAAAAAATACAGCAAGGACTACCATTAGGTAATTCTCCCTATGCGCCAATAGAAGAAAGAACAGAAGGGTTACTTTTTTTTCAAACTTCTGAAATAACACTCGATAGGCTACCTAATGGGCTCGCTACAAGTAAAGTAGATAACACAATCGTTAATATTGCATTAGCTTTGCAAGAAGATAACAAAGATAAATTAGTGACATTAGTATCAAAAGATATCAACTTAAGAATAAAAGCCAAAATACTTGGTGTACATGCTGAAGATTATTTTAATGATCAGGTGCTCGATGATATAGAAAGCTTATATACAGGGCAAAGCATATTACCTGATGACTTTTGGTCATCTCATGATAAAGAAATGAAGTCATGGCAAGAAGAAGGACGTACTTTTTATGAGTTATCTGGCCCATTGGTAAAAAACTGGATCATTAACCAATTTATTCAATTAGATGATGGCTCTGGTTTTACCGCTATTGTTCGTAAAATTGATGCTGATTCGGCCACGATAGAACTTTGCACTGATTATACCTCTTCAACTAATGATGTCTGGGGAATTACAGCCAGAAATATTGAGCAAAGCTTTTCACTAAACTTATTGATGGATCCAGAAATAGACTTCGTCACTCTGCAAGGCCCTGCAGGCACAGGAAAAACACTTTTAGCACTTGCTGCGGCACTAGAACAAACCGTTGAAACTAAACGCTACAATGAAATAATCGTGACTAGAGTAACAGTGCCTGTAGGCGAAGATATTGGTTTTTTGCCTGGTACAGAAGAAGAAAAAATGAACCCTTGGATGGGCGCATTTACTGATAATTTAGAAGTATTATCTCCCTCTCAATCAAATGATGACTGGGGAAGGCAAGCAACACACGATATTTTACAAAAATGGCTCAAGCTTCGCTCTCTCAACTTCATGCGGGGCAGGACTTTTATTAATAAGTTTGTCATCATTGATGAAGCACAAAACCTGACTCCTAAACAAATGAAAACGTTAATTACCAGGGCTGGTCCAGGCACAAAAGTAGTGTGCCTAGGTAATGTAGGTCAAATTGATACACCTTACTTAACAGAGTCAAGCTCAGGTTTAACTTATGTCGTTGATCATTTTAAAAATTGGTCATACAGCGGGCACATAAAACTACATAGAGGCGAGCGTTCTCGTCTTGCTGATTTTGCATCAGATAACCTCTAAAAAGTGCAAGAAAATAAGGCTTGCAACAAACAAGACTTCATCATTCAAAGCTTTAAATAATGAAGTCTTGGGCCGAAACAATACCACGTAATACAATATCACGTAACTAAAATCCTTTTAAGTTAAAACAGGATCAATCAGTCTCGATAGGTGGCTGTGATTTAGCATAATCAAGGGCATCTATAACAGCCACAACCAGTGTGGCGAGAGGTATAGCAAAGAAGACCCCCCAAAACCCCCAAATACCACCAAAAAATAATACCGCAGCAATAATAGCAACAGGATGAAGGTTGTTTGCTTCAGAAAAAAGTAGCGGAACTAATACATTACCATCTAATGCTTGTATAACTAGATAAGTTAGCATCAAATATAAAAAAGTTTCATTGGGTCCCCACTGAATCAATCCAACCAATGCAACTGGTATAGTAACCAGCGTAGCCCCTACATAAGGTATCAATACTGAAAAGCCAACAAGCACACCGAGTAATAAGGCATAATTTAACCCAAACACAATAAAACTGATATAACTTACGATACCAACAATAAAAATCTCTACTACTTTACCACGGGCATAAGCGCCAATTTGTCCATCCACTTCAACCCAAACTCTGGTCGATAATTCCCTCTCACTTGGTAACCAGCGTAAAAACCAATCTAATATTTTATCTTTGTCTTTAAGAAAAAAGAAAACTAATAATGGAACTAAAATCATATAGATTAAGATCGATACAATATTTTTAAATGAAGCCAATGAGAATGAAACTAACACATCACCAATATTATTAAAGTTTCCTCCAAGTTGTTGGAGTATATTTTCTAAACGTTCTTTAGTAATAAACTCAGGATATTTATCTGGTAAAGCTAGTAGCATTGTTTTAATTTGTGCAGCCATAGCAGGTAAATCGCCAAATAACGTTTCTAACTGTTTTCCAGCTAAAGGAATGATGCCGATAATAATGGTTAAACTGATGGTACAGAAACACAAAAAGACAAAAATAACTGAAGGTAACCTTGGTATCCTTTTCCTTTGCAATGCTGAAACAGCCCATTCTAGTAAATAAGCAAAAACAATAGCCACTAAGACAGGCATGATAATAGGGCCAATTAGCCAAACCCCAAGAAATATAAATAATAAAAGCACCGTTAAAATAACAGCCTGTGGATTAGAAAAATTTCTTCTAAACCAGCGAACAAATAATTTAGTCATTTCACGCCTTAAATTGGTTAATGTTTAGTAATAATATAAACAAACTCTTTATTAATAACTTCAGCTATCATTTGGTGCTTTGTCATTTGTATATAAGCCTTAAAATCCCTTTGTGAGCCAGGATCGGTTGCCTTAACTAAGATGACTTCCCCCACCTTTGCGACATTCAAAACTTGCTTCATTTTTAATAGTGGTAGTGGACAGCTCAATCCAGTTGCATCGACTTCATGATCTGGCGATAACTTATTTTTTTCAATCGGTAGTATGTTTTCTGAGTTTGGCATAAGTGATAGACTATTACTGAACCCTTGTTTAGGGAACTAATCATACCGATTGGTTTCCTATAAGCAACCAATTTAATTCAAGTTTTATGAGAGAATCATTGAATAAGCTATATATCGCCACTATGTCAATTTTTATGACAACTTCAACGCTTATCTCAGCAGCAGAATTACCAGATATTGGTAGTAGCTCTTCTCAAGTGTTCAGCCTTGTTGAAGAGCAAGCCGTTGGTGATGACTATATGCGGCAAATTCGTGCACTGGCTCCGGTCATTAACGATGCAGAAATTAACGATTATATTCAGCATCTTGGCTTTAAACTCGTAGAACATAATCTTGCAGCACGAGATCGTCAATTCTCTTTTTTCGTACTAAGAGATGATTCAATTAACGCTTTTGCAATGCCTGGAGGCTATATTGGCCTACATACAGGACTTATCACTAAATCAGACACAGAAAGTGAGCTCGCATCCGTTATTGGCCATGAAATTGCGCATGTCACACAACGTCACCTTGCTAGACGACTTGAACGCCAAAAAGAGCTATATATCCCATCATTAGCGGCATTCGCTGCGGCAATATTAATTGCCGCCAAAAGCAAAAATAGCGATGCTGGGGTTGGCGCGCTCATGGGTGCTCAAGGCCTTGCTCAACAAGCCCTTATCAATCATACACGCTCTAACGAAGCTGAAGCTGACAGAATCGGAATTTCAACATTGCATGATGCAGGTTTCGACGCTAAAGGCGCCATTACATTTTTTGAAAAAATGCAGGAAAATGCAGGATATTATTCTAATGCTTTTGAGTTTTTACGTACTCACCCACTTTCTCGCTCTAGAATTACCGATGCTAGGCTTCGAGCACAAGAATATCCACCAAGAAGGGTATCCGATCCTCTCAAATATCATTTAATCAAAGAAAAAGTAAGGGCTATTACAGCCAAAATCAATCCAGTCACTATTCAACGAGCTAATACCAATTATAAAAATGGTGAATTTAAGAGCAATGCAGAACTCTATGGGTATGCCATTTTTATGATTAGAGCCAAGCAATACGAAATCGCTGAGAAAATTCTCAATGGTTTACGCTTTTCAGATATCAAAGAACCCGCATATGCCATTGCTATTGCACAATTAGATATTGAACGAAATACCCCAAAAAAATCTATCAGCATTATTAAGGATATGCTAGTACAAACACCTGGTAATCTAGCATTGGTTGAAACCTTAGCTGAACTTTATCTAATTGATAGTGACTTTATCAAAGCCCGAGAGTTGCTTCTGGAAAATATTCATATGACTGAATATGCCCCCTATTTATTGAAACTATTATCTGAAGCTCAAGAAGGTTCAGGCCATAAATCTGAAGTTTATGAAACAGAAGGAAACTATCTCCTGGCTATGGGTGACCTTGGGGGCGCACGAATTCAATTTGAACAAGCGCTTAATATTCATACAGAAGATCCTTACGCCAGAGCAAGAATTAATGCGCAAATTAATCGTATTAGAGAATACATCAGACAGCGCAGTCTAAGACATTAAATAGGAAAAATTCATGACAGTAGAATCAACCACAAAAGAACTAAGTTGGGCTCAACTGATTGAAACAGAAAAACAAAAAGACTATTACCAGAAACTATCTCAGTGGGTTGGACAAGAACGCCAAGCAGGTAAAAATATATATCCTCCGGCCGATTTAGTGCTAGCCGCTTTAAAGAGAACACCTTTAAATAAAACTAACGTCGTAATACTTGGACAAGATCCTTATCATGGAGAAGGACAAGCCAATGGTTTAAGCTTTTCTGTTGCCAAAGGTGTGAGAATACCTCCTAGTCTAAAAAATATTTTTAAAGAAATTAGCCAAAGTTTGAATATTTCAACTCCAATACACGGCGATCTTTCACATTGGGCAGATCAAGGTGTTCTATTACTTAATACAGTGCTTACAGTAGAACAAGCTAAACCTCAGTCACACCAAAATAAAGGATGGGAAATACTGACAGATGAAATAATTCAGTACCTCAATAATGCTCCGCAATCAATCGTCTTTTTACTTTGGGGCAGCCCAGCACGAAAAAAGATCCGTTTAATTAATACTCAAAAACACCACGTTTTAGAAGCACCACACCCATCCCCCTTATCTGCACACCGCGGCTTCTTAGGATGTGATCATTTTAATCAAGCCAATGAAATATTGATAAACTCAGGCAGAAAACCAATTGATTGGGCGCTCCCATAGATTAATGAAATATTAATTAGCGCATGTTAATCATGTGTTTTTGAATAAATAAAACAACAGCTCCTTGGTAAGTGAAGCACTTATAATCAAGTGAAAATAAAAACGCTTAACTTGATTATAAGTTCAAACAGCGCTCTCTCTTACTCTATTTGACGGTTAAGTTACATTGTTCCATCAAACCGAACCTTCAAGCTAGAGCATTTCAAATTAGAGCATAATAAACACTAAAAGTGATAGCTCAAATTGACTCCTACACTATCCGCTTCTAATAGCTCTTTGCAATTACTAACACAAGAAATAGTATTAATATTATCGGTAGCTCCAATAGTATAACGAGTAGAAAGCTTATCAAAGTCGTAGGACATTTTAGTTAACTTGACTCCCAATGAGATATTTTTATTAATTAAATAATCATATTGTAGTGTCGCTCCAATGCCATTATCAAAATGGTAAGTAGTTTTTAAATCAAAACTAGATCCATACTCTTTATGTATGGCTTTAGGATTAATATGATAAGACAAACCAAGTCCAACTCTGTGTCGCCCTAGATTATAGAATGGAATGAGATCGAGTGTATTACGGGCGATTTTCATACTGCCCTTACCGCCAGATCCATCAGTTAAATCGCCGTTTATAGAATCATACTGATAACCCAATGTTGTCATCAATACTATGCGGGAAAACAACGGTATTTCAGCTCCCAATGAAGCACTAAACAAACCACCAGCTTCAATATCATCTTCCCAAGCCTGTGGCAAATCAGCACTTACTCCTTGCCACGGACCAACCACAGTTAGAGGAATTCCCGTATAATATTGTCCATCACCTCGATTAAACAATGGTAAAGGCTCAGTGCCGTCTCCCCCTTTACTTCCACCAACCTGAATAAGCCATTTAAAACTTTCTTCAAATTGATATTGCTTTTTGTATTCAGCCGAATTAGCTGTTGATAGAATTGTCAGTAGAACAATTCCTAACAAAATGATATTTTTCACTCTCATCCCTTTGCTTTTATGATTAAAGTTGATCTATTCTATTGCCTATTTTTAAATTTGTCATACAAAAAAGCAAAATATCTGTCAGTGTTCTCAAAATATTGAGTTTTTAATGATAAATTTCTTTTAACGGTTAAATCAGTGCTTAATCATGTCAACCAAAAATCATATTAAACCCTTTTATTTGGTTATTTTCATCATACTAATCAGCTTATTCATACAAGTATTCGCACCAGAATCTCTTGAGTTTTTTAGATATCAAAGTACAGAAGTTTCAAATGGTGAATGGTGGCGTTTAATCAGCGCTAATTTTACTCATAGTAACTGGAATCATTGGGTACTGAACATGTTAGGACTTTTGTTAATGGACTTTTTATTTCAACCTTTAATATCATTTAAGCTAAGAGCTTGTCTGTTGACTTTTTGTATTGTTATTAATGTTGTGCTAATTCACATGTACCTTACTATTCACTGGTATGTTGGACTTTCCGGTGCTTTACACGGGTATCTTTTTGGTGGAGCTTTATTATCTATTAATAAAGCAAAAACTTTTGCATTTTTAATTTTAATTATTGTTAGCATCAAACTTTTTGTAGAACTAAATTGGGAAATAAACCAAACTACAGCAAGTTTTATTAACGCCAATGTAGTTGAAGAAGCCCATCTATTTGGCACTATTTCTTCAATTATATTTTGTATTTTTTATTGGCTAAGTCATAAAATAAGGAAAGTTATAGTCTAGATTAATTCTAGCCCAATGAAAATTAAACATAGTAAACAAACAAGCCAATTTATCAATGCAACGAAAAGAATATAGCAACCTCATTCTCATTAGCAAAAATGCGAGTCAGTTCATCACTGACTCGCATTAAGAAAAGATACATGCTGCTTAATTAAATTTCATTAGTAATATTACTCAAGCAGTATTCTACCTTGATTTTTGGTTAGCGTTAAAACTCCAATCCCTTTCACTGCTGCGACATCTTCAACCTTTTTAAAGTCACCGTGCTTTTTGCGATATTCAACAATAGCATGGGCTTTTTTAAGTCCAACTCCCGTTAAGCTCTTTGCTATTTCCTTAGCACCGGCAGTATTAAGGTTTACTTTTTGCCTTTCAACTTGTATCGTCGATTTAGCTTCTGAACTTAATTGATTCGACTTTGCAAAAGAGTTTGGTGCAAAAGCCAAAAATGCAATGATTGAAGTAATAAGTAATAGTTTGTTTTTCATGGTTCTCTCCCTGAAAGATTTGTTTCCGTTTATATGTTAAATGAAACTGTACTTTAGCGGAAAAGAACGATTTATTCTACACAGTTTGAATACTTTCAGATATCTCGCACAAAGTTTTCAGCGGATCGGCTGAAAGTGTTATTGGACGTCCAATGACCAAATAATCCACTCCTGCTTGAACAGCTTTTTCAGGTGTCATCACTCTTGATTGATCGCCCGAATCAACCCCCAGAGGCCTAATGCCAGGCGTAACTAACAAAAAGTCCGTTCCCAAGCGTGTTTTTAATCTAACGGCTTCTTGCGCAGAACACACAACACCATCTAACCCTGCTTGTTTCGCTAAATCAGCAAAGTGTGCTACTTGTTGCTCCACATCTCGCTGAAATCCAATTGCTTCATATTGAGTTTGATCGATACTTGTTAAAATAGTAACCCCTGTAAGTAAAGGTCTTTCCTTACCCAATGTTTTTAGTGCATTAACTGACTCTTGCATCATTTTCAAACCACCTGAAGTGTGAACATTTATCATCCAGACTCCAAGTTCAGCCGCGGCTAGGCAAGCTTTAGCTACAGTATTAGGAATATCATGAAATTTAAGATCTAAAAATACTTTAAAGCCTTTAGCTACAAGATACTTTACCCAATCAGGTCCAAACAATGTAAACATTTCTTTGCCAACCTTTAATTTACACATAGAGGGATCTAATAAATCTACAAATGCTTTTGCTCTATCTAGTTTGTCAAAATCTAATGCAACGATAATTTTCGACTCTGTTAAATGATTAAAACTCAACTTTACTATTCTCCTTCTATACCTTGTATTGGTTTTACACTACCCCATGTCTTACAACCAGGACATTGCCAAAATAACGCCTTAGAATCAAAACCACAACGATTACAATGGTAGACAGGCTTATTTTCTAATAATTTAGTAACAACTCCCTGAAGCATTAACAAGCTTGGCTTCGCACTGTCACTCGCATGTTTTAAATATAGTTCGATCAATTTTAGCAAGCCTTTAATCGATGGACGTTCCACCATTTGATGAGCAATGTACTGACCTGCAGCAATATCACCCTTTTCAGCTTTAATTTCTTCTGCATAAACTAAAATACTAGAAACACCTGCTCCCATCTCTATTGCATGTTGTAAAAATTGCAGCAAACCTTTTGTATCATTCAGTTGTTTAAAACAAGCTGTTACCTTGTTAATTGCTTCTGGCAAAAATTCTATATCCTGTCGAACCAGTTCCCGGTAGGCTTTAATCGCTTGCTTGTAACGCCCCAAGGAAAACTCAATATCACCGCTAATCATCGATGCTCTAGCACAGTTTGCATCAACAGATATTGCTTTTTTTATGTAACTAACGGCTTCTTTAGGAGTTTGATGATAAAGTTTATTTTCTGCAAGCTCGCAATAAAAATGTGCAATTTCAGTCTTAGTACTTGAAGATGCCCCCGGCTGAAGCTTTTCTGATACTTTAATGGCGTTTTGCCAATCTTTAGTTTGTTGATATATCAGTAACAGCTGTTTCAAACTTGCCTGTTTATGAGTTTGATCTGCAACCAATTCGTTGAATATATTTTCCGCACGATCTAGCAGACCAGCAGCCATATAGTCATAACCTAATTCTAGCAATGACATCTTTCTATGTGCCGCCGAAAGTGATGGGCGAGCAATTAAATTTTGGTGGATCCTAATAGCTCTATCAACTTCACCACGACGACGAAATAAGTTACCCAAAGCAAGATGTGTTTCTACTGTTTCAGAGTCCACTTCCAACATACTCACAAAAGTATCTATCGCTTTATCGGCCTCTTCGTTTAATAAATAATTAAGACCTACAAAATACTTCTTCGATAAACCTAATTGCCGTGCTGCCGACTTTCCACTAGCCTTCTGCTTTCCATTTCGATACCCAAAATACCACGCTATTGGTAATAATAATGAGACGGCTATTACTGATTCAAACATACCTTTGCGCTCATATCCTTATAGTTAATATTCATCTTTTACAGGCAAAGCTCTCAAACTATTTAGCTCTTTCTCTTGTTTCAATATTTTGCTTTTAGCTTGGCGAAGTTGAAATTTAGCTTTAAATAAACTCCCAATGACAGACAATATACCAACCACAACTCCAACCAACAAAGACATCATCATAACTCTATCTAATTGCCATTCAATTTGTCCAATAAAATAGTTGATCTTAACCAACGAGTCATTTTGCGAAAAAAACAATGCAGAAATAATGACTATGATAACAGCTAAAAGAATTGTTAAGAAATTTCTCAAGTTAATGCCTCTTAAGTCTAATTAACGACATATTTTAATGCACTTCGTTTCCAATCGGTCGAGAATCAGTTTATAGGATGTAAGGGTATAAAAAAAGCATATCAAAAGATATGCTTTATTTTATTTAAACCGTTTTATTTATAAATCAGTCAGATTTTAACCCTTCATTTACTCTATCCCTTAGCTCTTTTCCTGGTTTAAAGTGAGGGACATACTTACCCTCTAACTGTACCGATTGACCCGTTTTAGGGTTTCTTCCGGTACGAGGCTCTCGGAAATGCAATGAGAAGCTTCCAAACCCTCTTATCTCTATACGTTCGCCCTTAGCAAGTGATTGAGCCATGTGCTCGAGTATGCTCTTAACAACTAATTCGACATCTTTTAGAGATAATTGAGTTTGACGCGCAGCCAATCTTTCGATAAGTTCGGATTTTGTCATCAATCCATTCCTTTGTTAGTTCGGGACACTGAATATATACCTTGTACAATAGACAATTTATTAATAAAAAGCAAAAAAAAATGCCCAAAATCAATAGATTATGGGCGCTTTTTAAAAACAAACAGAAAAGATTAGTCGCGATCTAACTGCTCTTTAAGCAGATCACCAAGAGTTGCCGGGGCTGATTCTTCGCCATCTTTGCTGTACTCAGCAATTGCTTCAGCTTCTTCTTGCTTGTGTTTTGCTTTAATTGATAAGGTAATAACTCGATTCTTCTTGTCTACCGCTGTAAATTTAGCTTCTACAGCATCACCTTCACTAAAGTGCTTTGCAGCATCATCAACTCTATCATCGCTAATTTCTGAAGCTCTTAAATAACCTTCAACGTTATCAGCTAATGCTACTTTAACACCTCTAGCATCCACTTCAATCGCAGTACCATTAACAATAGAACCTTTAGTATTTTCAGCTAAAAACTGTGCAAAAGGATCTGAATCAATTTGCTTAATACCTAATGAGATACGCTCTCTCTCTGCATCAACAGAAAGAACGACAGCTTCAACTTCATCGCCTTTATTATAATCACGAACCGCTTCTTCACCAGTAGCAGTCCAAGAGATATCAGATAAATGAACTAAACCATCAATACCACCATCTAGACCGATGAAGATACCAAAATCAGTGATTGATTTGATTTTACCAGTAACACGATCATTCTTATTAAATTTACCAGCAAATTCAGTCCAAGGATTAGGTACACATTGTTTAAGGCCTAAAGAAATTCTTCTGCGCTCTTCGTCAATGTCTAACACCATTACTTCAACTTCATCACCCAAATTAACCACTTTACTTGGGTGGATGTTTTTGTTTGTCCAATCCATTTCAGAAACGTGAACCAAACCTTCAACACCTTCTTCGATTTCAGCGAAACAACCATAATCAGTTAAGTTAGTAACACGTCCAAACAAACGAGTACCTTCAGGATAACGACGGTTTAAATCTGCCCATGGATCTTCGCCCAACTGTTTCATACCGAGTGATACACGTTGACGCTCACGGTCATACTTAAGTACTTTAACATCAATTTCATCACCAACCTGTACCACTTCAGAAGGATGTTTAACACGCTTCCAAGCCATATCTGTGATATGCAAAAGTCCATCAACGCCACCTAAGTCAACAAAAGCACCGTAATCAGTTAAGTTTTTAATGATACCTTTAACCTTAGCCCCTTCTTCTAAGCGAGCTAATAACTCATCTCTTTCAGCTGAACTTTCAGCTTCAATAACACTTCTTCTTGAAACAACAACATTGTTGCGTTTTTGATCGAGTTTGATAACTTTAAATTCTAGATCTTTGCCTTCTAGATGAGTTGTATCGCGAATTGGACGCACATCAACCAAAGAACCTGGTAGGAATGCACGAACATTTTTAACTTCAACCGTAAATCCACCTTTAACTTTACCAGTAATCA
The DNA here is from genome assembly GCF_052495765.1 of Aliikangiella litoralis. The sequence continues at coordinate 3,417,600 of NZ_CP199292.1, forward strand.
TACCAATTACTGTTTCATTGGCTTCACAAGCTTTTTCTAGCTCTAACCAAGTTTCAAAACGTTTGGCTTTTTCACGAGATAGTTGAGTTGCCCCATACCCATCTTCAATCGCATCAAGTGCTACGTCAATCTCATCACCGATATTAACTTCTACTTCACCCTGCTCATTTAAGAACTGTGATAAAGGAATAACACCTTCAGATTTAAGACCAGCATTAACTGTTACAGTCTCACTATCAATTGCAACCACAGTGCCCTTAACGATAGCACCTGGACGCATTTCTAATTCATTTAAACTCTGCTCAAAAAGTTCTGCGAAATTTTCGCTCATCTTTAGTTACCTAAAATCACGTAATCTGGAATTACGCTTAGTTTCAAACTCCGAATAACATCCGGTTATTTCGGGATTATTAATCAAAGGTTTACTAATCCATCAGCAACCCATATAGTAAAATGTATTCCCACTCAGCCAATATGCTGAATGTCAGAATTTGATTTGGTTATACAAATTTATATAAAAGACTTGCTAACCTATTCCAATTTCTGGCAAGCTTTTAGCTGCAAATTCAAGCACTTGTGTAAGTACTTGAGGAATAGTTAAATGAGAACTATCAACGACAAAAGCTCCCCTCGCGGGAACCAATGGTGCCACGAGGCGAGTTCTATCACGCTCATCGCGTGTTTTTATGCTATCTAAAAGCGCGCGCATATTAGCATCTGCACCTTTATTTTTCAACTGTTTATAACGTCTTTCGGCCCTACATTCAGCACTAGCGGTTAAAAATATTTTGACTGGTGCTTCAGGAAAGACAATCGTACCCATATCTCTACCATCAGCAACTAGCCCTGGAGACTGATAGAAGTTTCTTTGGCGTTCTAATAATGCCTCTCTTACAGACTCAATAACGGCAACTTGGGATGCTGCCTGTCCTGCTTCATCAGTTCTTATATAAGGAGATAAGTTTTCCCCTTCAAAGATAGGCTCAACTTCTCCAGTAGTGTCATCAATTAAAAATTGAATATCGAGATTTCTAGCCAGTTGAGTAATTTTCTGCTCTTCGTTGAAAGCAATTCCATGTCGTTGTGCTGCGAGACCTAAAACCCGATACAAAGCACCACTATCTAACATGTGCCAACCTAACTTACTCGCAAGTTGCAGGCTAACAGTTCCTTTGCCAGAACCTGATGGACCATCGATGGTAATAATATTTAATGTCACTCAATATCCTTAAAATCTATCCATATTTTTGCTTGAACTGTTGCATAAAATCTATCAGCGCGCTAACACCTTCTATCGGCATAGAGTTATATAAGCTAGCTCTCATACCACCAACACTTCGATGGCCTTTCAAGCCAACAAGACCAGCTTCGGTTGCCTGCTGTATAAAAACAGGATTTAAGTTGCTGTCTTGTATTATAAATGGAATATTCATACGAGAACGATTCTTTATAGCAACTGGGTTATGATAAAATTCATCTCTATCAATGAAATCATAGAGCATTTTAGACTTTTCTATTGCCAACTCTTCCATTTTTACCACGCCGCCTTGCTCAATCAACCATTCAAATACCAGGCTGGCTAAATACCAGGCAAAAGTAGGCGGAGTATTCAACATTGAGCCTTGCTTTGATTGAATCTGATAATTAAGCACTCGTGGCAAATGCTCAAAATTCATTTGTTCAATTAAAGAGTGCTTAACTATCACGAGAGTCATCCCTGCTGGCCCAATGTTTTTTTGAGCTCCAGCATAAATAAAGTCAAAATCATTCACATCAATATTTTCAGATAAAATACACGAGGACATATCTGCAACAAGAGGTCCTTTGCTTGAAACTGCTTGTTCAAAACGTAAACCTTCAATTGTCTCATTGGGCGTATAGTGTGTATAAACAGGGGAAGAACTTCTCTCCCAACAGTCTTGTTCTATCAATGAACGCAAGTTGTTTTCATCAGTACAAATCGCGTTAATCTTGTTTACTCTACCAAACCGAGAAGCCTCATCTGCCGCTTTGTCAGACCAGATCCCATTGGTAATATATTCTGCTTCAACATCAGAATTTAATAATCCCATAGGAATATTTGAAAATTGGTGAGTAGCACCACCATGCATAAATAATACAGCATGTTGCTCACCAATCCCCATTAAAGCTCTTAAATCAGATTCAGCCTTATTAGCTAACTCTTGATATTCCGATGAGCGGTGACTGACTTCCATGACAGAAACACCAAGTCCTTTCCAATCAAGTAGCTCTTGCTGTGCTTTTAGCATCACCGACTGAGGTAATGCAGCCGGGCCGGCACAAAAGTTAAATGTCCTACTCATTTTCAGTGTCATCTTCTTCTGTGTTATCCAACTCTTTAGTTACTGAGCTAGATTCATCTACAACGGTATTACTATCAGTAGATTCGCCACTGGTATTTTCTTGGACGTCATCTTCCTCATCTTTTTCCAACTCATCAATACGTTGTAGACCAACTAATGTTTCATCCTCTTGTAATCTGATTAAGCGAACACCCTGCGTGTTTCGTCCCATAGTCCTGATTTCATCAACGCAAGTTCTAACTAGCGTTCCACCTTTACTAATTAGCATGATTTCATCGCCATCTTGTACTCTAACGGCACTAATAGCTTTACCATTTCGCTCACTCAATGTAATAGAAATAACACCTTGTCCCCCCCTTCCTCTTAGTGGGTGTTCAGACATATTAGTTCTCTTACCATAACCATTTTCAGTGACTGTAAGAATTTGACTATTATCATCAGCTCTAACTAACGCAATTACTTTTTGCTCATCAGATATTCGAATGCCTCTGACTCCTCGCGCCGTACGTCCCATCTGACGAACATTCTCTTCATGGAACCGAATAACTTTTCCTGCATCACTGAATAACATCAAGTGATCTTCACCATTTGTTACAACAGTGCCAATCAGCTCATCGTCATCATCTAAACGTAGTGCAATAATTCCATTAGAACGAGGTCTTGAGAATTGCTCTAATGAAGTCTTTTTAACCGTTCCGTTTGCAGTTGCCATAAACACATATTGATCTTCAGCATATTCTTTAACCTGCAAAATACTGGTTATGCGCTCACCTTCAGCTAGTGGTAAAATATTTACAATAGGTTTGCCGCGCGCGCCTCGGCTTGCCAGCGGTAACTCAAATGTTCTCAACCAGTAGACCTTACCAGTACTAGAAAAACATAAAATAGTTGCATGTGTAGAAACAACCAAGAGTTTAGCAATGAAGTCTTCATCTTTCATTTTTGTTGCAGACTTACCTTTACCACCGCGACGCTGTGACTCATATAAAGAAAGTGGCTGATACTTCACATAACCTTCATGCGATAAAGTCACAACAACATCTTCTTCTGGTATTAAATCTTCAACTAACAAGTCGGCAGAACTATTGGTAATTTCTGTACGTCTTTCATCACCAAACATTTCTTGAACTTCAACTAACTCTTCGCGAATCACTTCCATCAGTCTTTCAGTGCTAGCTAAAATGGCTAATAACTCAGCAATTAATGCAATTAAGTCTTTATAATCATTGATGATTTTTTCGTGTTCAAGCCCTGTTAGCTTGTGCAATCTCAAGTCTAATATTGCTTGAGCTTGTGCTGGAGATAGGTAATATAAATTATCAACCAGCCCATATTTTGCTTCCAAATCATCAGGTCGGCATGCATCTGCACCTGCACGATCAAGCATGCTAACAACCGCAGTAGCTTCCCACCCTTTTGCCATCAATTGAGTTTTTGCTTCTGCTGGAGTAGGTGCTTTTTTAATGAGCTCAATGATTTCATCAATATTAGCTAAAGCTAACGCTAAACCTTCTAAAACATGAGCTTTTTCACGAGCTTTTCTTAAATCAAAAACAGTACGGCGAGTCACCACTTCTCGACGATGGCGAATAAATGCTTCTAGCATTTCTTTTAAATTAAATAGTTTCGGCTGCCCACTTTCTAATGCAACCATATTAATACCAAATACTGTTTGCATTTGTGATTGAGAATAAAGGTTGTTCATTAATACATCAGCATTTTCTCCACGCCGAAGTTCGATCACCATTCTCATACCGTCTTTATCGGACTCATCTCTTAGTCCTGTAATGCCATCTATTTTTTTATCTTTTACCAGCTCTGCAATTTTTTCAATTAAACGAGCTTTATTTACCTGATAAGGTAATTCCGTCACGACAATACTTTCTTTACCATTTTTATCATCAGTTTCTATATGGTGTCTGGCTCGAATATAAATTCGACCACGGCCAGTCGTGTAGGCTTGGATTATACCTGCACGCCCACTAATAATGCCTTGAGTGGGAAAATCAGGTCCTGGAATATGCTCCATTAAACCAGCAACATCAATATCTGGATCGTCCATCACGGCAAAACAAGCATTAATCACTTCATTTAAATTATGGGGAGCTATGTTAGTTGCCATACCAACAGCAATACCGGCAGATCCATTAATTAATAAGTTAGGAACTCTAGTCGGTAAAACAGTAGGCTCGGTCTCACTACCATCATAGTTTTCAGCCCAATCAACTGTTTCTTTTTCAAGATCAGACAATAATTGATGTGCTAATTTGTCCATTCGTACTTCGGTATATCGCATAGCGGCTGGCGAGTCACCATCAACAGAGCCAAAGTTTCCTTGCCCATCGACTAGCATATACCTTAAGGAAAATGGCTGCGCCATTCGAACGATAGTATCGTAAACAGCAGTATCACCATGTGGGTGGTACTTACCGATAACGTCTCCGACGACACGAGCGGACTTTTTATAAGCCTTATTAAAATCATTACCTAACTCATTCATCGCATACAGCACACGCCTATGAACAGGTTTTAGACCATCTCGAACATCAGGTAATGCTCGACCAACAATAACACTCATTGCATAATCGAGATAAGAGACTTTCAGCTCGTCTTCAATATTAATTGGAAGGACTTCTTTTGCAAATTCACCCATAAACGACCAAGGTTCCTTATATTATTGATTTTAAGGGTCTTTTTAATGCTTGTTATATTTTTATATACGAGTAAAAACAGACCCAGTTTTTAATTGGCTAATAACCGCCATAAAGCGGCGCATTATATCACAAGATGAATAAATTTGATGGGATAAATTTGCTATTTATCAGTCAATTACATTGAGTATTTTAAGAACTGAATAACCGACTTAAAACAGGTTGAATTTTGAACAATTTTTAATCGGGTTTATGGATAACGACTTGATTTCGACCACGTCGTTTAGCCAGATACATTGCTTCATCAGCATGAGCAATTAAATCCTTAAGCTGATAACCGCTTAAAACCGTATCAGTCACCCCAAAACTGGCACTCACCGAGATTTCATTATTGCTTTCAAAATTTTTCAGCTCACTCACTTTCCGACGACAATCATCTGCTATTTTTGAAGCTTGCTCTTGTTCACAGCCGGGAAGTAAAATGGCAAACTCCTCTCCACCTACACGCCCTAGAATATCAACTTTGCGCACACAATCTCGACAAGCATTAGCAACTAACTTCAACACTTCGTCACCGGCTAAATGCCCATAAGTATCGTTAATTTTTTTAAAATGGTCTAAATCGAACAAAATTAAACTGGCTGTTCGGTTTGATTTGGAAAAATAATTTAATACTGAATCTGCATTTTGTGTAAAGTGAGCCCGATTACAAGTATTAGTCAAGCTATCATATTCAGCTAAATACTTAAGCCTTTGTTGCGAACGTTTAACATAGAAAACCCATAGAAAAAGAATAGATACCGTAACAACCAGCAAAATAATCAACCATCGGTTATAGATCGCAGACTCTTTAGACAAAGCTCTTTCTAATTGTAATATTTCATTTTGTTTATTTAATAGCTTTATCTGATTATCTTTTTCTTTCGATTCATAACGAGCTAGCTCTATAGCCAACTGTTTTGCTTTTGTATCTTGGTATTGAATTTTTTGAACCTCGGAATAACGCTCTAAATACTTTGCTGCAACTTTATAATCACTGTTTGTCAGTGCTATTTGGTATAAAACATAAAAAGAGCTAACAATCGGCTTTATGTATTTAACATCAGGGTTATTGACAATGACTTTTTCTGCATGCTGTTTAGCTAACTCAAAAGCTTTAATTGATAAATAAGCTTTAGCTAAAATGGCATGAGTATCTACAATTAGTAATTTATAATTTGAATCTAAGATTTGCGACATATTTTGTGTCAACACTTCAATGGCCTGCTCATATTGAGAGTCATTGATTAAGTACTGGGATAAATTTGTTCTTATAACATTAGCAACAACGATCTCACCTTCTTGAATACATAAGTTTATTGCGGACTCAAATTCTTCTGCTTGCAGATTTTCAGGTTGAGTATTCAGTAACGCCTTTAACTCCAAACCTAAAGCAAGACATTTATTACGTCCTGCAACCTCTTCACTCTTTAGTTTTTTCGATATATTCAAGGAATAAGAAAACTGCTCTAGCTCATTGTAAAAAATACTCACACCGACTAAGCCTAAATGCCGTGTGCTTTGATCGGGTATATCGTCACTAGCCTGTTGAATGAAGCGTAAATACTTAAAACCTTTTCCCCAATCACGTTTTAAGGCATAAACATTAATTAAAGAAAGAGCACCACGATATTTAAGAGATAAATTTCTGGAGTTATCAAAAACATGCTTGTAAGCATTAATGGCATCTTCCAACCTACCTTGATAGGCATGTTCATATCCAGACAAATAAATAAAGTGATACTTCTGTTCAATACTAAAAAAATTAGCCTTCTCTTTCAGTTCGCGCAACAGCAGAGAGAAGGATTTTCTATCTGCTGATTTAATTTGTTCTGCTCGGTGTAGCTGTTCATCAAAGTTGTTTGCCTTAACGGCAAAAATAGCAGAACCCAACAATAAACTGATGAATAAAATAAAAAGTAACTGCTTTAACAAATCTAACATCACAAGCCTAACCGATAATTACTTAGAAGCAATGACCTGATTAGACTCCTTTACATCATCTTTGTCATCATTTTCATCTTCACTCGTTTCTTCATCTTCATCATCTTTTGCAGGCGCTAGAAATGCCACAATTTTACTACGCGTATCAAGCATTCTAGCAATTCCTTCATTGTCCGCATTGATAATCATATCAACAATCTCTTTATCCACGTGCTCACCATTCAATAACCTCTGAATATTAGATTCGATAAATGGTCCTAGGGTTGGTTGCTGCCCTAGTTTTTCTAAAAGCTTGATAACATGACTCATGATTGGCTCTCCTGATTGATTATTATTTATTTAATACATCAGCAACTTTATAGTGAATTATTTGTAATATATCAACTCTATCATTAATCTAACTTTGACCTTCTAAAGCCAGTAAACGACTGGTTACCTCTTTATTCTCAACTAATGGCTGACAAGGTGGCAAAACGAGTGTGGTCTCAGGATTTAATTGAGTATCAATTATTAATTCTAGCGAAATTTCCTCTATCCTAGAATGGTTAATAGGTAAAGTCGGTGCCTCATAAAGCAGCACATTATGATCCGCCGGATAATATTTTAACAACTCATTCAAAAATATTTCACGATAAGCACGACCAGTAGAAAATTTAAAATGTGTTTTATCACCAACAATTCCGACTTGCCACAAAATTAAGTAAGCGGATGTATCAATATACCTTTTATAAAAAAGCAACTGACTTGCTTCATAGTGTTGGCATCCTAACGCGCCAGGATCAATCCCCAAATCGGCATACAAACAATCTTCAGCAGATATTCCAGGTTCCATATGCGCATAAAAACCTTCTTTTAAAGCCTGTTTTACCGTCTTATGTGGAGCTAAGGCAAAAACCCCTGGATGCCCATAAAAAGCGCCACAAACATTTTTGCCTTCCCGCACCTCACTCATCATCACCTGCTGCATTTGTCGATAAGTCATTTTTCTAGATTTACCTTCGGCATAATAGACTTGTAAGCTTTTTACATTGGGGTTCATTTGCTCAATCCACTTTTCAACAACTCCATCAGAAACAGCCACAAATACAACATCAGCATTTTCAATATAACCTTTTGCTTTTGGTGTGATATGTGCTCCTAATGTTATTCCAGTACCAACACATACAAAACTCCCATTTTTTGGCAACTTTTGCTCCCCTTAGTTTATATACTATTTTTAGAATAATTTTTTCCCCACATCATATCTGACATTGACCAATAATAGCCCTCCTCTTGTGACTCAATACCTGTTTTACAAAGAAACCCCAACGAAGTCATTAACTTTTTGGATTGAATATTTTGTAAAAGAGAAAAGCCACAAATTTCTTCTAATCTTATACAGTCAAAACCATACTTCATTAATGCTTTCAAAGACTCTGTTGCTAGTCCTTGGCCATGTGATTCCTGACATAAAATAGTCCCAATATCGGCATTGTTTGATTTTCCAGAAACAAGTGCACAAATGCCTTGTTTAATATTTTGTTCCTTAGATTGTATTGTCCAGGTATAACGAGAAAATGTTTGCTTATTATATTCCAGTGAAAGCTCAAATGCCTTTTGAACAGCTTTATAACTAAGCATACCACCGATATGTCGAGTTAAATAACGGTCTTGATAAAGGTGATAATATAAGTAACGATCTGACGGAACTAAAGGGACTAGGTTTAAACGCTCTGTTTCAATTGAAGTTATCATGTTGTTCAAAATAAATTATCAAATCTTAGCTTTAGCAAACTTAATATCACCATATTCATTTTCGAAACGAGCAAATATCACATAATAATCACTCAAAAGTGGTAAGCCTAAAATAGACTGGTCAGGCCAACCGGGCAGTTGTGAAATAATTTTAAAAGAAGCTTGATTATGTTGTGGTGCATTAACTTGCCAATAATCATCAGCTCGACAAAACAAGCTCACTTCATCATCTGAACTATTAACTGAGGCTTCAAAAATAAATTCAATATCAGGCCACTCAGATAGTTCAAGTTTTTCTAAAGAGATCCCTTCTTCAATATATTCAAATGACAAAAAAGGTTCTAATATCTGTTTAAATTTAGGATTTATTTTTTCAAAGCATTCAATAATATAATTAAAAATAACATTATCTAAAACGATAAGAGATGCGCCTGTATCAACAAAAGCATTAGAACGATGTCTCTTCAAGTTTTTCCCTGCTAAAAGCGGTGCATCAAATGGCTCAAAACCTTCAACTTTGACTTTTAATAGCCTGACATTGTAATAAACATCATCAATCACTTTGATACGGACAAAATCACCTTCATATAAATCAACGTCTTCTTCTCCTCCTCCTAAAATAAATAACCCACAATTTAATGGATCTTGCTTTAATTCTTCTTGAGACAATTCAGGTTCAGCATGGTGAATACTAGAGCGCCGGGTAACAAACGAAAATTTATTGGCAGAAATCCCCTTCTCTTCTAATTGAGTAAAATAAGGTTTTAATTCTGACTTGGGATGTTGACGAATAAATTTTTTAAATCCCTTAATAGAGTCATCGTTAATTTCAACATTATGCCAAGGATAGGTAGTCGCAGGAGTTACATCTTTTCCTAAAAGGTAATCTTCTAAATTATGGCCATCATTCAGCTCATGAAATGCTAAGCCGATTATTCCATCAGCATCGGCAAAGGTATCTTTTGAATAAACCACGGCTAAAGAAACATGAGCAGCATGTAAAAGCATACCTGGCCCATCTGCCAACATATCAACCCCTGTTTTTACAACAGGCCCATACCAGCCTCCCATACCATAGTTAATGCACTGAACATAATTAGTCGGTTGCAATTCTTTGTCTATGTGCGCGCCATAAGCTTCTTTAGTCACCACCAAACTGCTGCTTCCGGTATCCAAAACCAATTCAGCAGTATCCAGCTGGCTTCCTAAATTTACAGTTACTGAAAAACCACCTTTTGCAAAAACATTTGTAATTGGCATCCTCAGTGTTTTTCGATTTGTACTCATATATATCACCCTTATTCCATTAGGCGTATTACTCTGATATGTAATTACGGTGCAATTTTGGTATTCAAATCATCAAGCACTATTCACATCTTCATTGTTTTATCACTTTGAATCAGAACAACTAATCCTACATAACCATTTCTCAAATATATCATCGGCTTAAATAACTGGAAAATGTCTATCAAAAATCCTTTCTTTATTATCATTAAAAATGTCATTAATAAGTATTATAAGCAACTTTCCGATACTTTGAGGCTTTTGACGATGAATAAAAACAGGTAAAATATTAATAACTTTGTCCGATAACAAATAAAATCAGTGATCTAACCATGCAGGATACTTCCTCTAACCAGCAAACAACCCAAATAATCAGTGCCGACTGGGTGATTCCAATGAGCAAACCGAATCACTGGCTTGAAAAACATGCCGTTGTTGTTACAAACAACAGCATCACAGATATTTTGCCGAATACACAATTGGAACAAAAATATCCAGACACGACAGTAACTCAACTCAATGGCCAAGTCTTAATGCCTGGTTTTATCAATAGTCATTGCCACTCACCAATGAACCTGTTGCGTGGATTATCAGACGATTTACCGCTAAAAGAGTGGCTAGAAAAAGCAATTTGGCCTGTTGAAACACAATTTGTAGACGACACTTTTGTTTATCAAGGTGCCCAACATGCCATTGCAGAAATGCTTCGCTCAGGTACAACATGCTTTCAAGACATGTACTTTATGCCAAACCAAATTGCTAAAGCCGTGCGTGAATCAGGTATTCGCAGTAGCATTGGGCTTATTGTGGTCGACTTTGAGACAAACTGGGCAAAAAACGCTCAAGATTGTATCGATAAAGGTCTCGATATTTTTGATCAGTACAAACACAGCAACACTGTTAGCTTCAATTTTGCCCCTCATGCTCCTTATACCGTATCAAAAGAGAGCTTAGAAAAAATAGGTGTGTTATGTAATGAGCTTTATTTGCCTTTACAAATTCACTTGCACGAAACAGCTTATGAAGTTGAATCTTTCACTAAGCAGCATGGAGTCAGACCATTAACCAGACTCAAAGAAATTGGCCTGCTGTCTCCCCTGTTAAATGCAGTCCATATGACTCAATTAAACACTGATGAAATTGAATGGCTTGCAGAGTCTGGCAGTCATGTTATTCACTGCCCACAATCGAATATGAAACTTGCGAGTGGTACATGCCCAATGCAGCAATTGATAGAAGCTGGTGTTAATTTAGCAATTGGAACTGATGGTGCTGCCAGCAATAATGATTTAGACATGATTGATGAAGTTAGAACGGCTTCTTTATTAGCAAAATTGAGTACACTCAATCCAACAGCACTTTCCGCTTATCAAACATTGTATGCAGCAACTATGGGAGGAGCAAAAGCGCTTGGTTTATCGGAAAAAATAGGCTCTTTAGAAATAGGCAAATCAGCTGATATGATTGCAATTGATTTAAATACCATTGAAACGCAACCTGTTTACAACCCTATATCGCAAATTGTATATGCTTGTTCTAGAAACCAAGTTACCCATACATGGGTTAATGGTAAAGCACTACTTAAAAACAGAGAGTTAACGACTTTAAACCAATCACTTATTTTAAATAATACGCGTCAGTGGCAACAAAAGATCAACCAAAGATAGCGACTAAGTAATATAGTCTCTATAGTCAAAGTATTTGATGTGCTCTAACACATAAACAGGAATTAAAATGACAACAACGCAAAATGTTGATGCAGCAGAAATAAAAAAATTTTCAGATTTGGCATCACGCTGGTGGGATAAAGAAAGTGAATTTAAACCACTTCATGATATTAATCCATTAAGGTTAGCCTACATTGAAAAATACACTCAAGGGCTGGCGAATAAAAAAGTTATTGATGTAGGATGTGGTGGAGGTATTTTAGCCGACTCAATGTCTGCATCTGGCGCAACAGTGACGGGTATTGATATGGGCGAAGCGCCGTTATCAGTCGCTAAACTTCATCAGTTGGAATCCGGGCAAAACGTTACCTATCGACAGATTACTGCTGAAGAAATAGCGCAAGAACACCCCGCTGAATTTGATCTAGTGACTTGTATGGAAATGATTGAGCATGTTCCAGATCCTGCTTCGGTGGTAATGGCTTGTGCTCAACTCGTTAAACCTGGCGGCGATTTATTTTTTTCAACTATTAATCGTACAGCTAAAGCATTTGCATTTGCGATTATTGGTGCAGAATATTTATTAAAAATGCTTCCTAAAGGGACTCATCAATACGAAAAATTTGTCAAACCTTCTGAATTAGCCCATTGGTCGCGACAAGCAGGTTTAGAAATGCAAAATATAATTGGTATGCACTACAACCCTTTAAGTAAAATATATAAGCTAGATAAAGGTGTTGATGTTAATTATATTGTTCATTTTAAACGAGTGAACTGATTTCATTAACATTCTATAAAAACTCATTAACAACCAAGAATTAAAATATGATTAAAGCTATTTTTTTTGACTTTGATGGCACGCTGGCAGATACAGCCCCAGATTTAGTATTTGCTATTAATGAACTACTTATTTCTCAAGGGAAGCAAAAACTTCCTTATGAAAAAGCAAGGCCTTATGTTTCTGGAGGCTCCCCAGCATTAATCAAACTGGGTTTTAATATAGATCATACACATTCAGAATTTGAAGCACTGAAAGCTCAATTTTTAAAGTATTATGAAAATACGCTCGAACGTGACACCCTATTATTTCCCGGTATCCAAGAATGTCTTGATAAATTAACTCAAAATAATATTACTTGGGGAATCATTACTAATAAACCTGAATTTTTAACCACTCCAATTGTTACAAAATTAGGTTTTACTCAACAAGCATCGGTTATTATTTCTGGTGACACTTATACTAAAAAAAAGCCCGATCCCTACCCACTTATACAAGCATGCAAACTCTCTAAAGTTGCGCCAGAAAAATCACTTTATATTGGCGATGATGAAAGAGATATAATCGCGGCAAAAAAAGCAAATATAAAATCCATTTGTGCAGAATGGGGTTATTTATCAGAGCAAAATCCTAAAAAATGGAATGCCGATTACTACATTAAAGAAAGTCAGCAGTTAGGCTCTTTTTTAGATCAACTAATGGAAAGGTGAACATTTGGAAAAAGCCACTATTATTAACTAATCTCAACTCTGGATAAGGAAATTCAAAATGATTAATAGAGTCACTTTTATTTTCAATAACTTAAAGCCCATTTAAATTGGATTACCGTTTCCACTTGAGCTCAGAGTGGCTATTTTTGTGGATATCAAGGCAAGTGATTGCCGCAATAGCGAGCTATTGCAAAGGCGCTTAACGCAGAAAGCCTCCAAAATAGACGCTCTGATGATTTTTCTTATCCAGAGTTGAGGTTAACTAGCATACTTAATTTACTTTTTCCAAGTAACACTCATTACAACACCACTCTCATCAACCCGGTTTTGTGACTTGACTTTTGCGCCATGAAATTCTGCAATTAATTTAACCACGTAAAGCCCTAGCCCAAGATTCAACTGACCAGATGATTGGGAATCTCGTATAGAAACTAATGACTGAAATATTTTGTGTCTATTTTTGTTTAGAATAATTGGACCCGAGTTAGAAACCAAAATTTCGGTTTCCAACTCACTATCTTTCAGCTCAACAGTAATGGGTTGAGTTTTAATAGAAAAATCCATCGCATTCGCTAATAATTTATCAAGTAATTCAGCTAACAAATCAGGTGATACCTTTTTCTCAACAGCTACCTCTGGCGTTTTGCAGATAAATTCATACTGTGAAAATGACATTTGGAACCCAGACACCATTTGCTTCACAAACTCACTTAAATCGACTAGTTCAAAACTAGCACTTTGCATCGCATTTTTTACACTACTAGCTTGACGCATACGAGAAATAATTTCGCCTAGCCTTTGTGTACCATTAAGCGCTCGTTGAATAGCTTCAACACTATCTTTATCGTGATGATTTAGTAATAAATTATCCAAAGATGAACGTACTATTGCAATTGGCGTTCTAATTTCATGTGACAGTCTAGAAGCTAGCTTTTCTAAATAATCATTATAATCATATATTTTATTACTCATTTCCACAAAGGCATTATTTAACTCAGCGACTTCATCACCTTCCTGTTTTACAAGCTCAACATCGGTTGACATTCTGCCATGCTCATCAACAACAGAGTTAATTTTATTTTTTAAATGAGTGATTCGATTAACTAACTTTGAAACATACCAACCAATAATTGCCATTATAATAAAGATTATTGCCAGCATTACATATAACAGCTGAGTCAAAGTTTGCTTTTGTAATAGTTGCACTCTCGCTACGTTTTCTTCAATTAAAACGATTCCCAACAATTGATTATCGACTAAGATAGGGCTGGCAGCAAGAGCAACAGAAAAATCGCTTCCCAAAGGCGTTTCAATTTGACTAGTAGCCTTTTTCTGAAGTGCATTAAAAATAATAGAAGAGTTCAACCGCAATCGATCACCACGCGTATCTACCACACTATCAGATAAATAGGTAAGCAACCAATTCATTAAAGAATTGCTTCCACTAGCAATCGTATGATCTAAGTCTCCTTTTCTTGCCAATACTCGGCCATCAGAATCCAACACCCAAACACGTTGCCCAGGAATCGTATCAACCTGCTTCACAAATGCATTGAGTCGTCTTGAAGGCCAAACAATTGGGCTCATATCAATATGGCTTGAGGCAATAATATTTTGAAAGTTTTTACTCCTTTTTAAATCAGTATCATAATAAAGGACTTGAATTTGCGTAGGCTTAACGCTTGTAGGAAATTTAATTTCAACATTAAATCCATCTTCGGTTTCAACCCAATAAGCGCTAAAACGCCAATCAATTTTCATTTGTTTATTAATATATTGATTAATAGGAATTTTTCCAGGAGCTTTGGGTAAAATAAAAATTCTTTGTGGAATATCATTATCAACATAATTGATCACCAATTGATCAAATCGAAAGATGGGATCCATTTCAGAATAAACCACTTTTTTATCTAAAGCCTTGATTGACAGGTAGAGATTATTATCAAATGAACCTAATAACACGCCCATTTTGTCAGTATGTTTTTTGGCAAAAAAATCTTTTCTAAACTTTTCAATAAAAAGCCATTCTTCAAAAAATCCATCAACCATCAAGGTCTGCTGTAAAGGAAAAACAAATAACTCATCGGCAACATAATTATTGGTAAGTGGTAAACGACTTTCCTCAAACCATTGGCTATTATTAGACAGTTGTAAACTGTAGAGTTTGGCAGAAAGCAAAAGGTTATTCTTTAAACTTTCAACCAGTGACTTTTCAATTTCTTTTAACAAGGCAACCGAAGAAACCGGAATAAGCAATACCAGTAAAATGATAGAAATAAATTTAGCTTTTAACTGCCAGCGAGCTGGATTAAGCAGCATTCAATGTGAACCCTTCTATTCTGAATTATTATCTTTTTGTAATCAGTATGTGTTTTAACCACTAAGTCTTCCAGCGATATCCCATACCGTAAACAGTTTCAATACGGTCAAAAGCTTCATCAACCGCCACAAACTTTTTTCTAAGCCTTTTAATGTGTGACGTTACCGTACTATCATCAACCACAGCTTTAGCAGCTTCCATAAGTTGCTCACGGCTTTTAACATGTCCAGGTCTTTTAGCTAAGGCATGCAACACCCAAAACTCTGTTAAGGTAATATCAAGCGCCTGTTTTTTCCAGGCCGCAGTAATTCGATTAATATCAAGTAATAAATCTCCCGTTTCAACTAGCTCTTCGGCGCTAACACCGCTAGACTTTAAAGCATTTACTCGTCTAAAAAGCGCCGAAACTCTGACTAATACCTGAGTCAAGCTAATATCTTTGGTTAAATAATCATCAGCCCCCAAGCGCAAACCAGAGATGGTATCAAATTCACTATCTAAAGCCGTTAGAAATATAATTGGTAAAGTATCTGACTGAGCCCTCAAATAACGGCAAAGCTCAAACCCGCCTTCAGGCTCATCACCTAAACCAATATCTAAAATAGCTAGATCAGGCAACCTTGTTTCAAACGCTTTTAGCGCTTCTTGCTTAGTTGCATAACCAAATACATCATAGCCCTGTTTGCGTAAAGAAGCAGAATAATTATCTCTGATGGCCTTCTCATCTTCTACTAACGCTATTCGCTTGCCCATTTTTCCCCCTTATTATTCACCCTAATTATCTAGCCTAAATATTACCTTATTTAACAACATAAAAAACTATTGAAAACTAAAAGCCATTGTTTTGCCACTTTTTGCCCTTGAACTACCCTGTTTACTCAATGCCAATGCCTTTTTATCACGGTTTAATGGAATTGTTCAAACGAGATGAGGCAAACAGTCCTCCCGGTTGAACAAACAGACCATGCGAAATCAAGGAGCCAAGGATTTAGGAGACAGAGGATTCAAGGAACAACCAAGGACGGTTATTTTTATACTTAACAAATATTGATTGGCTAGCAGTTTGGCTTCCATTTTAGATTAAATAAAAAAGAGGAATAAACAATGAAAAAAGTAATCGTTATTTCAACATTATTAGTAACAAGCATTATTCAAGCCGGACAAGCTAAAGCTTCAAGCAAAGAAGAGAATATTGGTTTTGCATCAGGTGCATTGGCTGGCGCAGCGATTGGCGGCCCTGTTGGCTTTTTAGTTGGCGCAGTCGCAGGTGTACTTGTTGGAGAGCAAGTAGAAAAAGCAGGACGATTAGATGATGTAAAAATGGAGTTAGAATTAACAAGTCAGAGAGAAGCGCTATTAAAAGAAAAGTTAAGCCAAGCAGAAGAAATGGCGAATTCTACTGAAACAGACTGGGCAACAGATGGTTTAACTTTAAATTTGATGTTTACAACAAATTCAGCTGAGTTAGCCAGTTCAGATTATGAAAATATAAAACAAGTCGCCTCAATTCTTAGTAAATACCCTGAATTAAATATTCGACTAGATGGTTATAGTGACCCAAGAGGAAGTAAAGCAGATAACCTTACGCTTTCACAACAACGAGTAGACAAAGTAAAACAAGTATTTGAGTCATTTGGAATTGATACTAAACGTTTATTGGGAACTGCTCATGGTGAAATTGAAGTTGTTGCTGAACAATCAAATGTAGACTCTTATGCATTAGCACGTAAAGTAAGTGTCAATTTCATTACTCAGTCAGAAGAACAACTTGCACAAAATTAAAG
The DNA here is from genome assembly GCF_052495765.1 of Aliikangiella litoralis. The sequence goes on from NZ_CP199292.1 coordinate 3,434,835, forward strand.
GCTCAACCAGATTAAAGATGAACAACTCCCTTCTTTTTCATCTTTAATCTAACCAAAGCGGCGGGTTATCACCTGCCTTCACCTTGGCACTTCATTGATATGAAGTGCCTTTTTTATAATATCAACAATCATAAAAAATGCCACCGAAGTTAGGCAGCATTTTTTAGATATTAACGAGCCTATTTATTTTCTATCGACAAGCCGCAGAATCAAAATCGACAATAATAGATGCACCACTGGCATTACCTTCGACATATAAGTAAGACCAATAATCAGCGTTTTTACCTGTTACATAAATACATTCAGTATTACCTGCATTACTTGATTTTGCATCATAAGTACTTCCGTTCGGCCAACCGCCGTTACGATAAGTTAAACTCAAATCGCCCGAACCATGCCCTGTTGTAATTGCAATGGTTTGATGACTTGATACATCACCAATGTATAAACCAATTCTATTTTTTTGTCCCAAACATGCAGCAACACCATCTTTTAACTGACCACTGGTTATCGGAGATTGAGAAGCACAAGCATTGGGTACACTACTATTTGGCGGAGGTGTTTGTCCGGTTTTGAAACTACCTGTTAAATTCGTTGATGAATAAGCATTATATCCATAAAGCATTACATGATAAGTTCCTACAGAAGCATTACTGATGTCACAAGTTTCATTATTTCCATTTCTGTAAGGACGACAATCATAACTGTTTAACGTTGGTTTTGAACCAAACTTAACATATAAATCAGCATCTCCCGAACCACCATTTATGTTAAAGCTTAGATTAGAGGCATTAGAAGGAACTTTAAGTGTGAAATATTTCGATGATTTAGCCGCGCCAGAAAGACTTACAGATTGACCATTCACTAATTCATCGCCGCTTGGTGGAGGCGGAGTTGTGCCTCCATCAGTTCCTGTATCTTCCAAATTCTGTTGTGTCCATAAAGTTTTTCGAGCCGCATGGTTCATTGCATTAACCATTCGATCAACTTGATTGCGAGTAAAATTAGCATACTGATCAGAATAATGCATAAAATTTTGCCAGTTAGTCATTTGCCCTAAACAGTTAGTCGATTGTAGACCAGAATTATCAACCTGCGGCGTATCGCAGATTTGATCACCCGTTGATGAGCAACGGTTTTCATTACTTGAATTACACCCTCCCTGAAATGTATGAATCAGGTTTAAGTAATGACCAAACTCATGAGTTAATACCGAGCGAAAATTCTCGCTGGTATTGCTTCCAAGATAAGCACCATTATAAACAACGCGAGCCGTATTATTGTTTGACATGCCTGTATTTGGATACCACGCAACACCAGAGTTAGTCGTTGTACCATCATTGTATAAATCATTTTGAATATAAACATTTAAATATTTATAGTTGTCCCATGCATCTGCGCGAATCTGACTGTCATAGCCGCTACCATTTCCATAACCACTTTTTTTTGCATAATAGTTTATTCCAGTAGTCGCTCTACCACTTGGATCTTTTTTAGCGAGTCTAAATTCAACATTAAAAACATCTTTAATATTTTCAAACTCTGGAATAATTTCACCATAGTCAGCAGCTAACCCCTGAAAATCTTTATTTGTTTTGTTGAGCGCATCAATAATAATCGAATCATTAACGGTTTTGCCATTAAAACTAGTTCCATAAACATGGAAAACAACTGGTATGACATAACTAGGCGCAACACTAGAAGTCATTGCGTTAGACTGTAAACTGCTCGAACTTAAGTTCTGAGGTCGATTAAAATGAAGCTTTTCAAATTCTAAATGTTCTCGCAATGCCTTTGCATCGTTTGAAAATAAGTTAGCCATTGCTTGTTCAGTCCCACAATGTCCATATGAAGGCACATCGTCTACAGCTTCCGCGATTGATGTAGTTAGCATCAGCGAAAAAAATAAACTTTTATTAAATACTTTTTTTAGCATGTGAATATTCTCCAAAATTCAAGTTGTTTTATTCTGTTATTTTTGTTCGAGCTCAGAACATTGAAATGTGATGAGAGATTATTTATCTTCTCATCAACCTCATTAAAAATTAATCGCATATGCAACAACTTTTTATTATCTAAGCTCTGATTAGTACAATACAACCAAATAGTTATTTCGTACACAATAAAAAACAATAACAATTCACACTTTTAAATAAAAAATAACTGTTTTGAATGAATAAAACTTTATATAACGCGAACAAATATAAAACAGCTTCACAACTACCATTAATGACATCAATTTTTAATGTGAGCTGGCTGATGAATTATTTGAAATAACATTTAATGTAGAAAATGTTTTCATGGTTTAAAAGCTTACATGACTTTTAGAAAACACATTTTTACTTTCTGCTTCTGCAATAATTAATTTTATGTTGCTTATTTGTAGCGTCTCCATCATCAATTGCACAAATTAAAACCACAACAATCATATTGACTAAAATCTGATCTATTTTTAGCAACAAAGATTCAGCAACATAAAATGAAAATAACTAACTATTTCTTTGTCACACAATGTTAATTTTAACAGTGATATAATATTCACTAATAGATAGATAACAAGGAAGAAATTACTCCCCCAATATTAATACACAAAACATCTAATTTTTATCAACATTCCTTAACCCAATATTTTTAACTTTAATCATATAAGCTTTATAAAAACAGGAAAAAACAATGACGTTGTTTAAAAGAGAGTACTTTAAACTCTGTATGTTCGCATTCATCTATTATTTCATTAGTGTTTCAACCCAAGCTTCGGTTTATCAAAATGAACATTACAAACACAAGTTACCGAATGGACAAGAAGTAGAATTAATTATTAACGGTTCTGCATTATATGCGACAACCCAAACACCCAGTGGTTACACTGTAATATTTGATACCGATAAGCAAAAATATTTTTATGCTGTTCTATCGAACGATAAGTCACAATTAATTTCTAGTGGTATTCCTTATACAGGGGAACCTGAATCTCAAAATTTCAAACTAGCTAAAAACATACAAATAAGCTATACAGAAAAGCAACGAATAATAAATAAAAATTATTTACAGCAACTAAATACTGCAGAAAATTTTGCTACTAAATTTCATAAAACAATAAATCAGAACCATACTAATAAAAATCAAATGGACAAAAATAATATGGTAGGTACTGTTACTGGCCTTACCATTTTAGTTGACTTTTCTGACGAACCTCAAACGGTAAGCATAGAAAAAGTAGATGATTTTTTACATCAAGTTGGTTACTCAGAAAATGGTAATAACGGTTCTGTTAGAGATTATTTTTTGAGGGTTTCTAATGGCTTACTTACTTATAATAATGAGTTGCTTGGTTATTACCGTGCATCGCAACCAAAATCTTATTATACCTCAGGTAAAGGTTATACAAGAGCAAGAGAATTAGTTTCAGAAGTAATCAGTTATTATAGGGATCAAGGTTATGATTTTACTCAATTAACCACAACTGATTTTTTTGGTAGTAACATTATTATGGGGGTTAATATTTTTTATGCCGGTTCAGCCAATAGTGCTTGGGGAAATGGTTTATGGCCACATGCAAGCGGAGTTATTGTCGATTTAGGTAATGGCCTATCAACGAATGTTTATCAAATGACAAGTATGAAAAGTTATCCCACTCTCGGTACTTTTTGCCATGAAAATGGGCATATGATTTTAGGTTATGGTGACTATTATGATACCGACTCAAGTTCGAAAGGTATTGGTCGTTATGGCTTAATGTCTTATCACGATTCGTTTGATCCACAACCACCTAACGCCTATTTAAGAGCTCAATCCAATTGGGAAACTGTTATTGAGCTTAATCCTGAAGTTGATAGCCAAGCCCCTGAAGGCGTTTTATATGAAACGGCTTATGATGGAACTGTTTATCGTTATAGTCACCCAGAAAAAGATGAAGCTTTCTATATTGAAGCAGGCTTTCACAACCACATGGAAAAAAAACTACCCGATGAAGGTTTAATGATTTGGCATATTGACAATTCATCCAGCAGCAATAATCAGTGCGAAGAAATGACTTTATCCTGTCATTATCAAATATCAATCATACAAGCAGATAACCAGGCTCACTTAGAAAACAATATTAATAATGGTGGTGCTGATGATCTTTTTCATTTAGGTAACCAATCTGTATTTAATGACTGGTCAGCAGTGAATTCTAACTGGTGGGATAACTCTTATTCAAAATTAAATATTACCCAAATAAGTGATGTTGCAGAAACAATGTGTTTTGCAATTAATACGGGAAGTTGCTCAACAGAAAATATTGCTCCTGTGGCACTTATTAATGGGCCCACAGATGTTAATTTAGGCACTCCTATTATATTTGATGGCAGCAGCTCTTATGATCCAGATGGTACTATCAGCAATTACCAGTGGAACTTTGGCAATGATACTATTATTGATACGAACACACCTACCTATACTTATACCTACCCTGTTGAAGGTTCCTATATAGTAACCTTAACTGTTACTGATAATTTAGGAGCTAGCACTTCAGTTGAAACTGAAATTAATGTCAATAACAATGATGACTCTATTGCAAACGCATGTGTAAGCCAATATGCAACAAACTATGTTGCATTAACTAGTGGTGAACCTGTTTGTGTATCCCCTGGTATAGGAGGACTGCTTTATTTTTATTTTTATATTGATTCAAATGCTTCACAAATAACGATAAGAACAGAACATGGCGTAGGCAATGCTGATATCTATTATAATTATGTTTATTGGGCTAGTCCCGAATATCATCATGAACGTTCAACTAATTTTGGCAATAAAGAAATAATCAAATACAATTACTTAACTGAAGGTTGGCATTATATAAGTGTTACAGGTGTACATGCAGGCTTATCTTTGCAGTTAGATATTGAATAATTGATTCTTTATTGTTATCTAATTTATAAATGCCTTTAGCATTCAATAATCAGCTAAAGGCATTTTTGATTAAGGTTGATTATTAAAAATAATAGTTTTTTAATTTTATATATCATTGAATAAACGATTGCCGAATAACTTTGATATGTTAAAGCAAGTCAATAAAATAGAACAAGCAAAAGTCAGCACTATTCCCAAACAAGCTTTTGCTCAGTTTTACATGAGGAAAATACTTTGACATGTTGGTACTCTACTAAATCTTGTGGTGACTTTAAAAAGCTTTTCTGTATTTCCACTGTTTGCCCTTCCTGAGTAACATCAATACCAACCCAGGCATTACGACTCGTCTTTTTAGCCGCATATAAACATTTATCGGCAATATCAACCGTCTGCAACCAGCTATATTCTTTAGGAGCATTGGTTTTTATTGGAAAGCAAGCAAACCCGATTGAACCGGTTATTTTAATTGTGTTTTCTGCATCAATATGAAAGTCATGCTGCTCAATCAACACTCGAAGCCTTTCAGCAAGAGTATGAGCCAACTGACGATCAGCAAAACGTGCAACAATTAAAAACTCTTCTCCTCCCCATCTGACTAAATAGTCAGAAGTACGGAAAACCTTCTCGAGCAAACCTTTTACTTCAACGAGTACAAAGTCACCAGCACTATGTCCATATATATCATTGACTCTTTTAAAGTGATCTAAATCAAGCAAATAAAAAATAATATCAGAGTCTATCGGATATGGTTTTTTATTTTTTTTATATGAAACATAATCACGAACACTTTTAGCGGTATCATTACCAATTTGTTCAGTCAGGTAACGTCGATTTTTTAACCCTGTTAAGTGATCAGTCGAACTAATTTCTTGCAGTTTTTTATAGGCTTCTTTCAATGCTTTATTGGTGTTCTCTACTTTTTCATACGACATTGCATTATCAATAGCTATTGCTGTATATGATGCTAAAGTTCGAAAAATTTCACGCTGCTCAACAGAATAAGCATTTTGCTTTGGGCTTTGAATCGTCATACAGCCAATCACATGATTTTCTCGAGTTGATAATGGTATATAAATAACAGATTCCATTAAATCACCAGCAGTTGCTTGAGCAACACCTTGAATATAGTGTGATATTTCACTTTTATTCTTCATAAAAATTTCGTTACTATGGTTAACACACCAAACTGAACACTTTTCATTTTCACTTAATGAAACTGAAAGACGAGGCATTGCTTTGTTACCTTCATAACCGAGCTCAAATACAATATGCTTTTTTTGTTTATCAACGAGACCAATAGCAAAAACATGTGTATCAACAATACGAGTAATATGTTTATAAAGTGCTTCAAAAATACTTTTTTGATCAAGCAAAGAGTTAAGCTCTCGACCAATCTTTCCCATAATTAATAATTCGTAAGTTCTTGCCTGTACTTCAAGTGATAGTTCTGTTTTTTTATCTTGCAAATGTTTTACTCGTATAACATAAACAAAATACAGTAAACTTCCCGTCGCAATAAAAACTAAAAATTTAAACCAACTGGTTTGGTACCAAGTCGGTAATATAGCAATAGGAATTGCGAGTTTTTTTTGGCTCCATATACCAAGTCGATTTGTTCCTTTGATTTTTAAAACATAATGACCAGGGTCAATATTAGTATAACTGGCTATACGATACCGAGAGTCTGTCTTTATCCACTCACTATCATAACCTTCTAACCAATATGCATACTGGTTACTCTGCGGTGCTGAATAATCAAGCGTTGCAAATTCAATGCTAAAGCTTTTTATATCAGAAGATATCGTTAACTTATCAAAAAATTGCTCTTTTTGAGAAACACCGTTTAATTTTATGTCAGTGATGACTGTTGCAGGCTCATAGTTCCAAGGTTCAAACTTATCTGGTTTTATCAAAAGCAATCCATTAGTGCCTCCAAATAATAAAGTACCATCATTTTCTTTATCATGAGAGCCAAACCAAGATAAAATATCCATACCATCATTTAGATTAATTTGACTCCAGAGATTTGTCGAAGGATCATAAACGCCTTCAACGCTCCAAAGCCGGCCTTGATTATCAGGTTGAATACTGGTTAACAAAATATTTTTATTACCGACCTGCTCAAAGACAGGCTCTCCATTTTTCATACCGATTAACCTTGTTAAACCTAACAAAGTGGTAATCCAAAGCGTTTGTTGCTCATCAAGATATAATGTACGAATATTATGATGATTAAGTTTTTGGGGTGAGTTTAAATCAACTTTAACTGTCATTATTTCTTGCTGGTTTTTAGGTAAATAATGCAAGCCATTATCAGTTGCAATCCAAACCACTCCATTTTGATCAACTTGAAGATCAACAATCGGTTCAACAAATTCTTTATCTGAATTTTTTATCTTTTTTATATATTGAAAACTTTCTTTTTCAGGATCAAACAAAAAAATTCCCTTGTCAGTTCCTATCCAATATTTGGTTTTTGACTCAAAATGTATAACCCTAACTGATAAGCTGGTCAATCCATGTTGACTCGAGAACTGTTTAAAACTCTGTGTTTTCGGAAAATATTTAAAAAGCCCCGATTGTTGAGAACCAATCCAAATAATACCATCTTGTGATTGTTCCATTGACGAAATTGTCGAATCAATTAATAGATTGGGAACCTGAATAATATCTTTTAGTGGTGTTACCGTACCCAACTTTGGTTCTAATACACCAATCCCATTACTTGAAGAACCTAACCATACCTCACCATTTTGCAAGATGAGGAGTGAAATTAAGTCGTAGTTACCTAAAGAGGGTTTAAAATAAGTGCTATTTTTAAATGTGCGTATTGCATTATTTGCGGTTAATTTATTCAGTCCGCTCCCCCAAGTCCCAACCCATATAATACCTGATGCATCTTGCCAAATAGCACCAAGGCTATCTAAATTAATTGAACTATCTATTGAAGGATCATGCCTGATATTTTCTTTTACCTTTCCTGTATAAAGATCAATAACAGCAATTCCACCGCCATAAGTTGCCAACCAAATTTCGTTAACATTTGCTTGAATAATTCCATCAACCCAAGGATGCTGTATTTTATTTTGATTACCAGGCTCCGCAGGAATAAAATTAAGTTTATTATTTTTATCGATCCAAGCAGCTCCGCTTCTAGCTGTGCCTAGCCAAATTTTATTTTCATGATCTTCAAAAATTACACTAATATTTTTATCTGATAAATTATTTTCTTGACTAATATTTGAGTGTACCGCTTCAAAAACTTTACCTCCTTTTTTTAATTTATTAAGTCCTTTCCAAGAGCCAATCCACAAATCTGCATTATGGTCAATCAATAATGAACGAATGTGATTATCATTAAGACCTGTTATATCTGAGGTATCTGTTGTGTGATGTGTAATCTTATTCGTCTTCAGGTTAAGGAAATTTAATCCAGCATTAGTACCAATCCAAATCCCCCCTTGATTATCTCCAACGACAGCTTCCACTCGGTTATGGGAAATACTATTAGAATTATCTTTATCATAAACATATCGGGTAAATTGATCTGTTTTAGGATCATAAGCTGATAAACCGCCAGACATAGTCCCTACCCAAATTTTGTTATCTTTAGCAACCCAAATACTGCGTATATGATTGCCACCAATCGTATTAGGATCTTCCGCATCATAAAAATAGACTTTGAATTGATAACCATCATATCGAACTAATCCATTATAAGTACCAAGCCATAGAAATCCTTGGTTATCACTGATGATCTCAGTTATAGTCCGACTAACATTGGAGTCCATATCATTATTCAGTGATTGAAAATGTCTTTTACCCAACTCAAATACATTAGCTTTAGTCGTAGTACAGACTAAAAAGATTAGTTGTGTCATCAAAATCAAAAATAAACGCGATAGATACATTGTTTTTATTGGCTGAAAACGACTCAGTTAAGTATAGCTAAATATCGATACTTCGGTGACATAATCGGGATGTTATAAGTTAGACCTAACGTTAACCTCTGCTCTGGATAAGAAAAGTCATCAGTGCGTCTATTTTGGCGGCTTTCAGCGTTAAGCGCCTTTGCAATAGGGCAGTCACTAGCCTTTATATCCACAAAAATAGCCATACTGAGCCAAGTGGGAACGGCCATTCAATTTAATTGGGCTTTAAGTCATTGAAAATAAAAATGATTCTATTAATTATTTTGAATTTTCTATCCAGAGCTGAGGTTAACTTGCTTTTGAATAGAAAACCATAGAAAAATTAAATAGCTTGGTGATTTGATAGATAAGTTTTATACTTCAACCTATTTCAATTAGTGTCAACCTCAGTAAACATTTGCTTAGTAATGAATGATATAGACTTTATTTAAGCAACTACGCGTTTTCTCGACTTAGATAAAATTCCGCAAAGGTTAAATCATCAGGATGAGTAATTTTTATATTATCACTTCTTCCCGTTACTGCATTAACCTGATAACCGCTCGCCACAAGTGCGCTAGCTTCATCAGTAATTAAAGCTTTGCTATCAATAGCGCTTCTTAACGCTTGTTTTAATTCAATAAATTGAGCCATTTGAGGGGTTAGAGCCCTTACTAACAAGCTACGATCAACTGCTTTTTGTACAGTTAATTTTTCATCAAGTTGTTGAATCGTATCTGTAATAGGTGCAGTTAGCAAACAAGCATCTGAATTGCTCAGAAAAGACTGATTTAATTTATCAAGATCATGATGAGAAATACATGGTCTAGCAGCATCATGTACCATAACCGCAGTGTGATCAGGCAACCCATGATCGTATAAATAACGAAGTGCATTATAAACCGAGTGTACTCGTTCTTCTCCTCCATCAATAACAACAATTTTTTTATTATCGATTTCTTTTAACTGAGTGTAGCGATTATCATCTGGTGATATTACTAAAATAATAAGCTTAACTGGGGCATATGATAAAAACTTTTCGAGCGTTATATCAAGAATAGTTGCTTGATTAATCGTTAAATATTGTTTTGGGACATCAGTTCCCATTCGACTACCAGAACCAGCTGCGGGAATAATTGCAACTGTACCACTAAAATTTGATAAGTCTCCTGGCATACAAACCTCTTTCGTTAACGTATATCATTTTTGGGTATAATTCGATAAAAAGTTTCATTCGGCTTGACCAAGCCTAACTTTTCTCGAGCAATTTCTTCTAGTAATTGTGGATTTTTTCTTAAGGCTAAAATTTCTTTTTTAAGTAGCTCATTTTGTTTTTTCAGCAAATCATTCTGCTTTGCTTGCTCTGCTACTTTTTGACTGAGATGATTAATTTCTCGCACACTACCTTCCCCCCACCAGATTCGGTATTGGAGTACAGCAATAAAAACAACAAGTATTAATCCAAGAATTCTCATTAATCAAACAAAGGCAAGCAAAGCTTGCCTTAATAATACGCTAAATTACAAGCAATTAAAGGCTTTTTTACCCGGATAAATGGCTTTATCGCCTAATTTTTGTTCAATTCTTAGTAGTTGGTTATATTTAGCAACTCTATCACTACGACATAATGAACCCGTTTTTATCTGACCTGCATTGGTTGCAACAGCTAAATCAGCAATAGTTGTGTCTTCAGTTTCACCACTTCTGTGTGAAACCACAGCGGTATAACCAGCTTGATGAGCCATTTCAATCGCAGCTAATGTTTCTGTTAAAGATCCAATTTGATTCACTTTGATTAGTATAGAATTAGCGATTTTCTTGTCGATACCTTCTTGCAAAATTTTAGTATTCGTCACAAAAAGATCATCACCGACTAATTGTACTTTATCACCCAGTTTTTCGGTCAGTATTTTCCAACCATCCCAGTCACTTTCATCCATACCATCTTCAATTGAAATAATTGGATAACGGTTGACCCAATCAGCTAAATAGTCAGCAAACTCGGCTGAAGTCAATGCTTTGCCTTCACTTTCCAGGTGATATTTGCCATCTTTGTAAAACTCAGAACTAGCAACATCCAACCCTAAATAAATATCTTCACCTAGCTTATAACCAGCCTTTTCTACCGCTTCAACAATTGCTTGAACTGCTTCTTCATTTGAGCCTAAATCAGGTGCAAAACCACCTTCGTCACCAACTGCGGTGTTCAATCCTTTAGCTCTTAGTACTTCCTTTAGTGCATGAAAAACTTCTGTACCATAACGTAGCGCTTCAGCAAATGATGGCGCACCAACAGGTAAAATCATGAACTCTTGAATATCAACATTATTATCGGCATGAGCACCGCCATTAATAATATTCATCATTGGTACAGGCAAGGTTACCCCATCACCAATTTGGCTGAACAAAGGTTGTTTGGCTGCAGTTGCAGCCGCTTTGGCAACCGCTAAAGAAACCGCTAAAATAGAATTGGCACCAAGTTTTTCTTTATTATCAGTGCCGTCAAGATCTAGCATAACTTTGTCTATTTCTGCCTGTGAACCTGCGGACATACCTAGAAGTTTAGGCTTAATTTGTTCATTAATATTAGCAACAGCACTTTGAACACCTTTGCCTAAATAGCGAGCTTTATCACCATCTCTCAATTCTAATGCTTCACGCGAACCAGTTGATGCACCTGATGGAGAACACGCAATTCCAACAGCGCCACTTTCAAGTATTACTTCAGCCTCTACCGTTGGATTTCCTCGCGAGTCTAAAACTTCTCTTCCGATGATATCAACAATCTTACTCATTCCGCACAACCTCAATTTAATTGGTTAATTATTAAAAAATAAAATTTAAATTTAGCTTTTAGCCGTTTCAATAAAACCCGATGCTTTAACAGCATCATCTATTGATTTTAGTGTTACTAATAATTTTTCCATTTCATACATTGGCCAAGAATTTGGGCCATCACTTTTCGCTTTTTCCGGTTCTGGATGTGTCTCCATAAAGAGACCAGAAATCCCCGCAGCAACCGCTGCACGAGCCAATACAGGTACATGCTCTCTTTGCCCACCAGAGGAACTGCCTTGCCCTCCTGGCAATTGAACAGAGTGTGTAGCATCATATACTACAGGTGCGCCTGTTTTTCGCATTTCGGCTAAGCTTCTCATATCAGAAACTAAATTGTTATAGCCAAAAGAGGCACCTCTTTCACAAACCATTACTTTTTCGTTGCCCGTTGCACGCGCTTTGTTAACAACGTGCTGCATATCCCAAGGCGCTAAAAATTGCCCTTTTTTGATATTAACAGGAATACCAGGTTCACAAACTTTTTGAATAAAGTTAGTTTGGCGACACAAAAATGCAGGCGTTTGCATAACATCTACCACAGAAGCCACTTCATGAAATGGTGTATCTTCGTGCACATCCGTTAAAACAGGCACGCCGATTTGTTGCTTAACCTTGGCTAAAATTTGTAAGCCTTTTTCAAGACCTGGCCCTCTAAAACTAGTGTGCGATGAGCGGTTGGCTTTATCAAAAGAAGACTTATAAACATAAGCAATGCCTAATCGGTCAGTGAGTTCTTTCATATAACCTGCGGTATCTAATGCCAGTTGCTCACTTTCAATCACACAAGGACCGGCAATTAGAAAAAAAGGTTTATCAATACCAACTTCAAAATTACAAATATTCATCATTTAACCTATTCATTAACCTTCTTGGCTAACTCTAAATTCTCTTGCTGCATTAACAAACGCAGTAAATAGTGGGTGTCCATCGCGCGGTGTCGAGGTGAATTCCGGGTGAAATTGAACCGCAATAAACCAAGGGTGATCGGCAATTTCGATAGTTTCTACTAAATTGTTGGAACTCGAACGCCCAGAAATAATTAAACCACTTTCTTCTAATTGAGACACATAATTTTCATTAACTTCATAGCGATGGCGATGTCTTTCATTAATTGTTTCCTGACCATAAACTTGAGCAATTTTACTTCCTTTGTTTAGGTAAGCAGGCTGTGCACCAAGACGCATAGTGCCACCTAAGTCAGACTCTTCTGTTCGAAGCTCAACTGAACCATCTTTATTAACCCATTCAGTAATTAAGCCAACTACAGGCGTCTTGGTATCTTTTTCAAATTCTGTACTATGCGCTTCATTGAGGCGAGCGACATTACGTGCATACTCAATAACAGCCACTTGCATTCCAAGACAAATTCCTAAATAAGGAACTTGTTTTTCTCTTGCGTACTCTACCGTCTGAATTTTTCCTTCAACGCCACGCTCTCCAAACCCACCTGGAACTAAAATAGCATCAGCGCTATCCAACAACCCAATACCTTTCTTTTCAATATCTTCAGCATCAACATAATCAATATTAACGGTTAAACGATTTTGTAACCCCGCATGCTTCAATGACTCAATCAACGATTTATAGGCTTCTGTTAAATCCATATATTTACCGACCATGGCAATATTCACTTCGCCAATAGGATTCGCTTCAGCATATAAAACCTTTTCCCACTCTGTTAAATCAACTTCTTGCTCAGGCAGTTTAAATCGTTCACCAATTAATTTTTCAAGACCTTGTGAGTATAGAATGGCCGGGATTTTATAAATACTATCAACATCTTTAAGTGATATAACGGCTTTTTCTTCAACATTAGTAAATAAGGCGATTTTAGCTTTTTCTGAGGGAGGTAAAGTTCTATCAGAACGACAAATCAAAATATCAGGCTGAATACCTATCGAGCGTAACTCTTTAACTGAATGCTGTGTTGGCTTGGTCTTTAATTCTCCTGCAACGGCAATATAAGGCAGCAAGGTCAAATGCATAAACAAAGCATTTTCTCGACCCAGTTCATAACCTAATTGCCGGATTGCTTCTAAAAAAGGTAAAGACTCAATATCGCCAACCGTCCCACCAATTTCAACCATTGCGATATCAGCATTACCAGCCCCGGCAAAAACCTTGCGTTTAATCTCATCGGTAATATGAGGGATAACCTGCACCGTCCCACCGAGATACTCACCTCTACGTTCTTTTTTCAGTACATCGGCATACACTCGGCCAGTAGTGAAATTATTAGATTGGGTCATACGAGTACGTACAAAACGCTCATAGTGTCCTAAATCTAAATCAGTTTCGGCTCCGTCATCAGTAACAAAAACTTCTCCATGTTGAAAAGGGCTCATAGTACCTGGATCAACATTAATATAAGGGTCAAGTTTCAACAAGGTAACTTTGAGGCCCCTGGACTCTAATAAAGCCGCTAAAGAAGCCGCAGCAATGCCTTTTCCAAGTGATGATACAACACCGCCCGTAACAAATATAAACTTAGTCATGCAAATTCGCCAAAAATCGTTTTAAAACATAATGTTAGATAGAAACTCAAACGCTAATTTGTTTTCATTTTAAGCACTAAAAAACAGCTATTTACCCACCCAAAAGTGGTAAGCATTACAAATTTTGTTTAGCAAAATGAAACAAGTAGGGAGCCAATAAGACGGGAAGGTATTCTAGCAAATATTTTGTAACGAATCACGAGTTAAATAGCGAATACTGCGAGTTATTCGCTTTGATTTAGCTTTTTCTTCGCACTTTGCCAAAAAACTTCTAATTGTTGTTGGTTATAGTCCGTAAGAGGTCTATCCGCGATTAATTCAACCTGCCTGAACCTTTGTTCAAATTTTTGATTCGCTTGTCGAAGCGCAATATCAGAGTCAACGCCATAATGACGTGCAAGATTAACCACTGTGAATAGTAAATCCCCTATTTCATCTTCTATAGCAGCAGAATCTTGCTTTTCAGCAGCAGCTAATACTTCCGCAGATTCTTCTTTTAATTTATCCCAAACTTGAGAAACATCCTGCCAATCAAAACCTTTTTTAGCAGCCCTTCTCTGCATTTTTTGGGCTCGCTTAAGTTCGGGTAGTGACTTGGGTATATCATCTAATACACTTTGGTTAATACCCGATTTTTGTTGTCGTTCTTTTTGCTTTTGTTCTTCCCAAGCTTGGCTTAATTGTGCTCCATTTTCAAACTGAGCATCACTAAAAACATGAGGATGTCTTCTGATTAATTTTTCACATAAAACATCGACTATTTGGTAAAAATCAAAACGCCCTTCTTCTTTAGCAATTTGTGCATAAAAAACGACTTGAAATAAAAGATCGCCAAGTTCCCCTTTTAATCCCTCAAAATCTTCTAACTCAATGGCTTCAACCACTTCATAAACTTCTTCAATGGTGAAGGGAATTATGCTTTGATAATTTTGTTTTAAATCCCAATCACATCCCCCTAAAGGATCACGCAAAGCCTGCATTACCGTAAGCAACTTTTCTATTCCCTGCTTTTGACTAACCAACTTCATTAATCTTTTAGAATGCTTTTCAGCTTTTTGATCCGTTTGTTCTGTTAACATTTATTCCTAACCATTTATTTTCTTTGGACGCTTACAATCGTTGGTAGTTGCTTTATTTTACTCATAATTCTATCGACAGTAACAATACTAGGCACTTCAATCTGTATTTTAATGACAACCGTTAAACGTTGTTTATTAACATGAGTATTTAAGTAGGTCACATTAACCTTTTCTTCAGCCATTAGCGTGGTAATATCACCCAATAAACCATTGCGATCATTAGCCTTAATCATTAAGTCAATTAAATAGCGTTCATTCACCGAATCAGTCCAAGCAACGTTTAAAACTTTTTCTGGTGAGTTTTTATTAGCATTGATCAAATAATGACAATCTGAACGATGGATCATAATACCGCGTCCCTGTGTTACATAACCAGAAATATCATCACCAGGAACAGGTTTGCAACAGCCAGCCATACGCGTTAGTAAATTTCCAACACCTTCAACTAAAATATCACTTGATGCACTTCTTTTAGCAACTTTTGCCTGTTTTTTTATAACGGTATCACGATTTATCGGCGGTGGCGTTTGCAGTAAAGAGCGGATTGCATTAATGACCTGATGTAAACCTTTATCACCAACACCAATACCAGCATATAACTCATCCTCTTTATTGTAATTGAAATGCTTAGCAACCTTAAGAAAATCAACTTGCTTTAAGTTATGTTTTTGTATTTCTTTTTCAATTAACAATTTTCCTGCAGAAATATTTTTGTCTTTATCTTGATGACGAAACCACTGATTGATTTTACTTCTGGCTCGTGAAGACTTGATATATCCGTGATGCTCACTTAGCCAATCTCGGCTGGGACCGCCATTTTTACTAGTTAATATTTCCACTCGCTGACCCGTTTCCAAAGCTTGCGTTAAAGGAATAATTTTACCGTTAACCTTGGCACCTCGACATTGATGCCCAACATCAGTATGAACCCGATAAGCAAAATCAAGTGGCGTTGATCCCAATGGCAGATCAATCAATTTTCCTTGTGGTGTAAACACATAAATTCTGTCTTCCAAAACTTGGTTTCTAAACTCATCAACAATATCAGCGCTTTCAGTCACTTCATCTTGCCATTCTAATAGTTGGCGCAACCAAGCTATTTTGGCTTCATGTCCGCCAGAAACGCCCTTTCCTTCTTTATATTTCCAGTGGGCAGCAACCCCTAACTCAGACTCTTGATGAATAGCAAATGTTCTAATTTGAATTTCTAAAGTTTTACCTTCTGGTCCAATAACGGCTGTATGCAATGAGCGGTAGCCATTTTCTTTTGGTGTTGCAATATAATCATCAAATTCTTTAGGTATATGTTTCCATAGCCCATGAACAACCCCCAAAACAGAATAGCAATCTTGAATTTCTGGTACGAGTACCCGCACTGCACGCACATCATAAATTTCTTCAAAACCAACTTGTTTACGTATCATCTTTTTCCATATGCTGTATATATGCTTAGCTCTTCCTTGTAAATCAGCAACAATATTAATCGCCCGTAATGACTGATCAATAATGTTTAAAACATTAGTCACATAAGTTTCACGAGCTACTCGTTTTTCAGCTAAATGTTTGGCTATTTTTTTATATTCATCACGATGTAAAATACGAAATGCTAAATCTTCCATTTCCCATTTTATTTGTCCTATACCTAATCGATTAGCTAAAGGCGCATAAACATCAGAGATTTCTTTTGCAATTTTTATTGATTCATCTGGATTATCTAAACTCGTTGCTGCGGTTCTCAGTAAATATAAACGTTCTGCTAGTTTAATGAGTACAACACGAACATCATCAACCATTGCTAATAACATTTTTCTCAAGTTATCAATTTGTGAAGCATCATCTTTACTTGAATAATCTGCTTGTAAACTTCTGATGGCATCCATTGATTTAACTCCTTTTAATAAGTTAGTAATGGATGGCGAAATTTTTTCTTTAATTATTTCTAAAGAAAGTAAATCATGTTCATGAAAAGGATACAGCATAGCTGCCATTAGTGTAATCGGGTTAACACCTAATGATGACAGAATATTAGCTTGCTCAAAACTCCGATTAAAAAGTGTTTTACTAAAAGCTTCATCTTTTATTTTCAAGTCTTTTAAGAGCTGTGTCGCTTTATCAAACAATGCTAAATCAGAATCACTAATCGTAGTGAGAGACTGAAACCATGCATAATAATGCTCATCAAAAACATCAACTGGAGTTTGTATATCGTAAACTTTAACCATTCAGTTTTCCAAGTTTCACTGTGGTATCAAATAAAAATCTCTTAAACTTTATTTATAATATTTAATTTTTTTCAAATAATGCGATTGACTCAACATGCGTGGTATGAGGAAACATATCCATCACTCCAGCCTTACATAATTTATATCCAGCTTTAACCAGTTCCCCTGTGTCGCGAGCTAAAGTCGCGGGGTTACACGAAACATAAACAATTTTTTCTGCACCAAACTTAACAATATTATGGATAACTTCTAATGCGCCACTACGAGCTGGATCAATTAAAATTTTGTCATATTGCTGCTGATTCCAAGCTTCATTGGTTAAATCTGATGTCAAATCCGCTTGAAAAAACTCAACATTGTCGAGGCCATTATGTCGAGCATTTTGAGCACCACGATCAACCATTTCCTGAACGCCTTCTACACCAACCACATATTTCGCTTTTGTCGCTAAAGGAATCGTAAAGTTCCCTAACCCACAAAATAAATCTAGCACTTTATCTTCAGGCTTAACATCTAGCAGTTCAATCGCATAAGGCACCATTTTTTGATTAATGCTAGCATTAACCTGAGCAAAATCGAGAGGCTTTTGCAGTAGTTCAACATTAAAACTATCAAGTCGGTAACTCAGTTGTGCCAACTCCGCTTCAACAGGCCATATACGATGTACCGTATCGGGACCTTTAGGCTGAAGATAAATAGTTAACTCATGCTTTTTTGCAAATTCAATCCATTTTTCTCTGTCTGTCTGACACATTGGCTTTAAGTGACGGACTATCAAAGCAATAACTTCATCGCCACTTGTTACTTCAATCTGTGGAATAAAAGCTCGGCACTCCATTGAATCTATTAGTTGACTCATTGGCATTAACAAGTCTGAAACTCGTGTTCGCAAAACAGGGCATTCCGTTATATCAGCAAGAAAATTTGAGTACTTCTCTCTAAAGCCAATTAAAGTTCGCCCTTTTTTAATAACATGTCGAACACCTAATCGAGCTTTTCTTCGATAACCTAATAAATCAGCCTGCAAAGGAGGTAGCCACTGTTCAGGCAATGTTTGAGCAAAATGTTCAAATTGTTCTTGTAGAATGTGCTGTTTATGCTCTATTTGGGCATCTGTCGATAAATGCTGCATACTACAGCCACCGCATAAACTAAAATGCTGACAAGGAGGAGTAACTCTAAGCGGGCTAGCCTCAATCACATTAACGGCACGCCCTTCGTCAAACTTTCCTCTTTTGCTGGTATATTGCATTTCCACCGTTTCACCAGCTAACGCACCATCAACAAATACAGCTTTACCATCAATTCTGCCAACTCCCCGGCCTTCATGTGAAAGGCTTTCTATAGTGAGCTGTACAAGCTCAGTTGGCAATTTCTGCTTTTTTCTATACTTCTTTGACATCAAGTTTTCCATGCAGGTTTAACTATTTTACGACAAATACATCCCCCCAAAGGGGTATCTCGCAAACAGTTATAAGGCTAAAAAATGGCGCATTATACTGATATCTTAACCATTATAGTGAAGAATTATTGATAATAATCGAATATTTAACATGCACATCAAGAAGTTTTCACCTCACAAAAATACCAAACTCTATCAGCAATTACTTTATTTGGCTTAGCTGGTTAGGGTAGAATCGAGAAAACAGGGAAAATCCCAACAAATGTAGACGCTTTAATCTCATCATAAAAACCAAAGCTTAAATCATTTGTTCAATCCAAGATGTAGATTGTAATGTCATGCTAATGGACTTTATCTTAAAACAAATTATTACTCATAATTCAACTCGGCAATATAGAATTTTGGCTAATTTAACATCAAAAAAATTGAGCATGTTCAGATATCTAATATTCGCTTTTAGTGTTGTATTAATCGTTAATAAACCACTCTATGTCCAAGCCTATCAACAAGAGAAAAATAACACCCCCATCAATTTAAGCAAGCCAGCATCCTATAGTATTCCTGTGTTTTATGAAAACACCCTAGCAGATAAAGCCATATTTCTTCAAGCACTTAGACTTCAACTAGAACAAAAGTTAGCCGGCAGAAATATTAACTTTATAGATGTCAGTCAAATGAGCAAACGTGAAATAGAGGCTCAACTTGAGTCAGCTCATTATTGCGCTATGGGAATTGGCGAAGTTGCCACAAAAAAAATGTTATCGGTTCGAAAGCCTATCAATCATTTTAGTGTTCTAGTTTCAAGAAATATATTAGATCAATTAAATAGAGTTTACTCTCGATTGGGGATTCAATTAACAGGCATCTATCAAGAACAACCATTTTCTAGACAACTTTTTTTATCTAAAGCGTTGAACCCCAATATTAAGTCAGTCGCTATTTTGCTCGATCAATCAGATAAATATCGCTTACCAGAATATATAGATATTGCACAAAAATACGATATTAAACTCAACTTTCAAATTTTACGCCCTAATGATCCACCTGAAAAATATTTAACTAAAATAACTCAAACAGGCTCCTATTTGTTAATAACTAATAACCAACAACTATTTATGAAATCAAAGCTGGCAGCATTGGTATTATCAGCTTATTATCGCCAAATTAATTTAATCGGTAGTCGATTTGAAGACGCAAAGATTGGTACTTTGGCTAGTATTTATACAGCACCTACGTCATTATCCATTGAAACCAGTAGTGAATTTAAAAAGCTGTGCGAAAACCAACAGTTAATGCCCCCAAGATATGCAAAAAGCTTTAGTGTAATAATCAACAAACAAATTGCTGGGAACATGAAACTACACGACATTAATACGAATGAACTTAGCAAACAAATAAATCAGATGGAAGCAGAGCAAAGGCATCAACATGAATGAATGGGGTATCAGAGCACGAGTTATTTTACTCGCATTAATTCCAACAGGACTTGTCGCACTTGTAATGGGAGCGTATTTTATTGCCACTCGCATGCATGACCTAGATGTTGCTTTACAAGATCGAGGTAATGCAATTGTTAATTACTTAGCTCAAACTTCAGAATACCCTGTACTATCAGCCAACACTGAATCATTACAAAGGCTTGTAGCTAAAGCACGTGATGGTGATGAAGATATTTTAGCCGTAGCAATATTCGATAACAATAACTTATTATTTGCTAGTTCAGGAACATCAGAGTTAATTAATGCATTGGCGATAAAAACACTCTCTATTCCTCAACAAACTTTCAGTCATGCAGTTGACGGCGGCATTATTGTTCGCACACCCATTTACACCCAACAGGGCAAACGCATACTTTGTATTAATTTTGGCCAAATATCAGCTCAGAGCGAAAGTTATCACTCCATCCCGCTTGTTTAAGTTTGCCCCTCATACTATTTTTCTGAGGATGTAATCTCGCCAGGTTTAAAGCAAAACGTCTTATGATAGCTACATTCTCAGCACCATCCCCACAACGTATGCGACTATCATCTTCTTTAAAAGTCACATCTAATACCCAATGCACTTTGTTTTCAACTTCCCAATGACTACGGATTGCGTTACCAATTTTTTTCGCGTCCGGCACCAAAGAGCTAATGTAGTAAAGGGTTTCTTGCTGAACCTTTTTGTCTTTTAAATGACGTTCCCGCTCAACCTCGATGACACTTTGAATGTTAGGCCATTCCTGAGCTTCACTAAGCCATTCGTTCATACGAAGTTGACGGTATTTCCTTACTTCAACTCGTCCATGCCCGCTATCGACTTCCTCAAATTCTTCTATAAAATCAGGTGTTTCTCGCTTGACTTTATGAAAATAGGCTGCGATTTCTTCACGCAATTTCTTTTGATTCGATTTGACACACAAAACAAAGTCCGCTTGCTTTTCTACGATTTTTCTCACGACTTTTTTCTGTGTATTCATCGCATCCGCGCTAATCAAAGCCCCTTTGATATTCAAGTTGTCCAGCATGTCGATAACGGAAGCATTTTCGTTTTTCTTACCCGATGATTTCGCTTGGGCTATAACCAGACCCTGCGATTTACTCCAGGCGGTAATGCTATGGAGCGCGCCATACCGGTCGCCATCAAAGGAATGCCTTAATGTTTTACCATCAATCGCTATCTGCTCTTGTCCTTGTTCAACTCTCACCTCGTTAACCCAATTGATAAAAGCTTGATTAAAGGCTTCCGGTTCGATCGCTCTTACGATTCTGGCAATCGTATCATCAACTGGAATGTCATTTTTAAATGGTCGATATTGCCTTAACCATTCGAGCTTCTCATCCCCAAACTCTTTAATATCTTTCCATCCCTCGGCGCCTGATAATACGGCACTGACGCAGAGAAATAGTACATCCAACAGGTCATGTTTTACATTGATATGGCTTCGCGGGTCTTCAATTTGTGAAAAATGCTCGATTAATGTCATGTCGGTATCTCGTTATATTCGATACCGATCTGATCTTTATTTTCTCAATAAGTTCAATAAAGTATGATCTTGCCCTGTTACACCCAACCAATGCTCAATGAAAGTTTGCAATTTAATAAACACCCTCAGCAACGCCCTTCACTTGGTTATGTTGCCGTGTATTTAACAATGAAAAATGCACAACTTAGACAATATCAAACCATTGCAACTGCTTTGATCATACTAATAATTGGTTTAGGTTTAGGTGGTGTTTTAGCACAAGGTATGGCCCGTTCTATCACACTTCCAATTATACAACTTGCAACAGCAGTAAAAAGAATAAAAGAAGGTCAGTTAAAAGCCACTATAAAATCTCAAGCAACAGGTGAACTTAAAACTCTTGTTAATGGCTTCAATGATATGAGCCACTCAATTTACGAAGCAAGGGAAGAAATGCAAGCGGCGGTTGAACAAGCAACAGCCGATCTCCATGAAACCAATGAAGCATTAGAATTACAAAATGTTGAACTGGATATAGCTCGTAAACAAGCCGTTGAAGCCAGTCGAGTAAAATCTGAGTTTCTCGCCAATATGAGTCACGAAATACGTACTCCGATGAATGGTGTTATCGGTTTTACTAATTTGCTTCTTAGAACAGAGTTGAATGCCAAACAAGCCGATCATCTAAATACAATAAAAAAATCTGCAACTGGCCTGCTATCAATAATTGATGACATTTTAGATTTTTCAAAAATTGAAGCCGGAAAAATGGAGCTAGAAAAGCGTTCGCTCAATATTAGCGAGTGTGTCGATGAAGTCCTTAACTTGCTAGGCCCAGCGGCTAGAGACAAAAACATTGAGCTTATCGGTATAGTCTACCAAGATGTTCCTGAAAACCTACTGGGAGACTCGGTTAGAATATGTCAAATACTAACAAACTTGACCAATAATGCGATCAAATTTACCCAACAAGGTAATATACAAATCAGAGTAATGTTAGAGGATGAATCACCACAAAATGTTAAGTTAAAAATTAACGTTACTGACACCGGTGTAGGACTTTCTAAAGAAAAACAAAAAGTATTATTTCAAGCATTTACTCAAGCCGATACAACAACAACTCGGCGTTTTGGTGGTACAGGGTTAGGCTTGGTGATATCTAAAAAACTTGTAGAGTCTATGAGTGGACAAATAGGTTTAGAAAGTGAAGAAAATGTTGGTTCCACATTTTGGTTTACACTTCAACTAGATAAAGATCCTGATGACAATAAAGAAATTGATTTTGGCTTTCCCGGCCGCAGAGTTTTATTACATGACTCTAATCGTATTTCACAACTAGCCACTCAACATATACTCACTCGATTTGATAGCTCAGTTGAAACCTGTGATGATCTTGCTTCTTTAGTTGAATTAGCAACGCTCAATTTACAACAAAATAAAGATGTCCATTTAATTTTGATTGGCGGTTATCAAAGTTACGAATACAAAAATGAATTTAATCAGTTAAAACAAATAGCCGAAAAACTTAACTCACCTATTGCTGTATTACTCAATACTAACGATGATGGTGTTATTAAACAATTTTCCGATATTGGGATTGAGCGTCATTTAAGCAAACCCATTGTTAGAAAAAACTTTTATTCAGCGTTATTTGAATGGTTTGAAATTGGCAAAAAATCGAACAGTGATGTTTTAACTCATGAAGTTGAAGCCATATCAGACACGGGTGCGCTTCAAATACTTTGTGTTGATGACAACGCAGCTAATTTAAAATTATTAGCAGAATTACTTTCTGAGTTTGACTTAGAAACAACACTGGCTACTAACGGAAAAGAAGCAGTAGTTGCTTTTAGTAAAAATAGGTTTGACTTAGTTTTTATGGATATTCAAATGCCTGAAATGGATGGTATAGAAGCAACCCGACATATCCGTAAAACCGAAAACAAGCAAGTAAGAACGCCTATTATTGCTTTAACTGCACACGCTATGAAAGGGGAAAAAGAAAAGCTACTCAACGAAGGAATGGACGATTATTTAACCAAACCAATTAGTCAAAATCAATTAGAAAATACGATTAGAAAATGGTCAAGAAAGAAGCTTGTACTACTGAATAGTGAAGATAAATTAATTGAGTCAAACTCAACACAAGTTAACAACCAATCACTTGAAAAAACAGTTATTGACTGGGAGTTAAGTTTGAAAGTAGTGAATCAAAAACCTGATTTAGCAAAAGACATGCTACGCATGCTGGTCGATAGTTTTCCAGAAGCAACAAAATCTATTGATACCGCATTTAAAAATCAGCACAGCGAGGCTTTAGCTGGACATATTCATAAATTACATGGCGCTACAGCTTATTGTGGAGTTCCTACCCTAAAGGCGCTGGCAAATGAATATGAAACTCATATCAAAGGTTCTGGGATCACACCCCACACAGAAGCTTTACACAAAAAATTTATGCAAGCGATAGAAGATGTAGAAAAAAAGTCTCATGAATTTGTTTAGGTTATGCAAGCTGCTTAATAATTAGAGGTGAATTGGCATTAGAAAACGGGATCGATTCTAATGCTTCGACTCTAAGTGCCCCGATCTCATCATTATAAGATAAAATTTTACATTCAATATCTTGATTAGAAATATCGTGATCAGTTTGTAAGTCTATAAACGCTTTATGATAATTTTCAGTATAACCAAAAAAGCGGTAGGTCCCCTGCTCTGTTCTATGAGCTTTGCCCTCCCATAGAATTCTCTGAGTTTGACCTATCATCTTAGACACTACCTGCTTTTTATAATCATCTGCTAATTGATGCAATGATTGACTTCGAGCCTTTTTAATCGTTGGTTCAACTTGATCAGGCAAACCTGCTGCTTTGGTTCCTTCCCGATTAGAATAAGAAAAAATATGCACATGTCCAAACTCAGATTCTTCTAATATTTTTTTTGATAATGAAAAATCCTCTTCTGTTTCACCCGGAAAACCCACAATAATATCCGTTGTTACATTAAACTCTGGAACAACACTACGCGCCTTAGCTATTAACGCTAAAAATGTTTCTGATTTACAACGACGTGACATTTTACGTAAAATTCGATTACTGCCACTTTGAATTGGCAAATGCATATGAGGCATTAAGCGTTTATTTTTAAACAAATCAAAAAAGTCATTATGTAAATCCCAAGGTTCAACTGATGCAAAACGAATTCTTGGTATAGTTGTTCTGGCCAAAATAGCCACCACCAAGTCGTAAAGTGAAGTACCTAAATCTGAACCATAACCACCAACATGGACCCCTGTTAAAACAATTTCCTTAACGCCATCACTTTCAAGTCGAACGATTTCATTAATTAAATCTTCAATTGATCGGCTAGACTCCTCTCCTCTTGCAACAGTGACAATACAATAGGTACAACGATAACGACAACCATCTTGAATTTTAATAAAAGCTCTTTCTCTATTACGTTTAAATAGCGAAGCTTCTTCTGGCTCAGTAGCTGCGTATGGCATTGAATTCCATTCAATTAACTCTTTAGCTAATATCGGGAGTTTATTTTTTTCATGGTTAGCAACAATTAAGTCAACACCTAATAAAGCCTCTGCTTGTTGCTTTTCTAATGATGCATAACACCCCGTTACAACTAACTTAGCTTGCGGATTTTTACGATGTAATTTTCGAATTGTTTGACGAGACTTTCTTGCTGCTTCACTCGTAACTGCACAAGTATTAATTACCATTAAATTCGCTTGTTCAATATTAGAAGTTATTGATATTTTTTGTTGACGAAATTCATCCGCCCACATCTGTAGTTCAGCTTCGTTGAGTCGACAACCTAGTGCAGTTAAATAAACTTGCATTCCTATACTCTTATTTTTAAACCCAAACTGGGATCAGTTACTAAAAACAATCACTAACTTTTTAAAACCCATGCCCAAACCATTTCACATTCCACAGGAGAAATGCCCGCATCATCGGTTACTGTAACAGGTATAACAAAATCTCCTTTATCACTCTGCTGCAAAAGCTCAACTTGCTCTTCTGTAATAGTAGCGACAGCTTTAAGATTACCTGTTGTTCGTTTAATGTATTTAACATTCATCGATTTGAGAAGTGGCGTTTTATTATCTGGAATATTCATACCCACAATTAACCCACTAGCTGTTTCCGCTAATAAAGCAGTCGCCGCGGCATGAACAGTACCAATATGATTACGCACTTTCTTTCTATTTTTTAGTATAAAAATAGCTTCTTTTTGGGTGAGTTTATTGCAACATAAACCAGCAGTTCCAACAAACTTTATGGTTGAACCTAATGCAAAATTGAGTAAGCGACTTTTCAACCACTTTGGTTTTGACTCTAACTTTTCAACGATTTTAACTAATTGATTCTTCATTTTAACTCAAAGACTAAGGATATTAATTAAGGTTAAGCTCGACAATCAACTAGAATTCGACCATGTTTTTTACGGTCAAGTAATTGATCAAATACGCAAGAAACTTCTCTGAGTTTAACTTCTTGAGTTAAAATAGTCCCAAACTTATTAGGTTTTAACTCTTTTCCCATACGCGACCATATTTCCTTTCTTAATGGCATAGTACAATTGGTGGAGCTGACGCCCAGCAAGCTGACACCACGCAAAATCAACGGAAATACAGTTGTGTCTAATTTGTGGTTATCGGCTAAGCCGATACAGGCAACATTTCCCCATAAATTGGTATGAGCAATTAGTTGTGACAACAAGTTTCCACCAACGTTATCAATGACACCACCAAAGCGGGCTTTTTCTAAAGGCTTACTTCCCAGACCTAACTCATCCGCTGAGCAGACTTGTGTCGCGCCTAGCTCAGTCAAATAATCAAACAACTCTTCTCGACCACTTACGGCCGTCACGTCATATCCTAAATTAGATAAAATATTAACAGCAAAACTACCCACTCCGCCACTTGCACCAGTCACGACTATAGGGCCTTTATCTACCGACTGACCATTCACCGCCATTCTGTGGATCGCTAAAGCAGCAGTGAAGCCTGCAGTTCCTAAGATCATACATTCACGCATAGTTAAACCATCGGGAACAGGCATCACCCAATTAGCTGGTACTCGAGCTTTTTCAGCAAGACCACCATCATGTTTTTCACCTAAGCCGCAACCATTGACCAACACTTTATCACCAACCTCAAAACGAGGATCAGTAGAAGATTCAACTTCTCCAGCTAAATCAATCCCTACATTGAGTGGAAAATGCTTGAGAATCTGCCCCCGACCAGTCGCCGCTAAAGCATCTTTATAATTGATACCTGAGTAGCAAACATTGATTAGCACTTCACCTTTACTGAGTGATTCAATGGACATTTTTTCTATGCGGTGAGTAGTTTGTGCACCATTTTCATAAGCACGACATGCGAGAAAAGTCACTTTTATAGCCCTAATTTGAAATTTGCGGGTATTGTACCTCAAAAGTATTAATTGTCTTCCTGTTTACGCGTATTTTTTGGACTAGTTTAACGCTTTTTATAATTCAGGTTAAACGTTAATACTTAAAGTTCTCAGCGGTATTTTTCTTTAATAATCAGTCAGATATCAATGTAAAGTGTAATTCTTCACTAAAACTTAACTTGTCAGGCACCTATAAATCAAGGTATAACTCCTCTCTTAAGGGCAATAGCGACACTGTTTAATTCGATAAATACAACTATTAAACAGCAAATCATAAAAAATAATAGATAGGAGTTTTGTTACATGTCAATTAATGTTCCAAAGGGAGAGTTCCTCGGTCATCCGAAAGGACTTTTTCTACTTTTCACAACAGAGATGTGGGAGCGCTTCAGCTACTATGGGATGCGTGCGATACTGGTTCTGACCATGGTTGCAGGGACCGAAGCAAACAATCCAGGATTTGGCTGGACTAATGCAGAAGCTCTCAAATTATATGGTTGGTATACAGGCTTAGTTTATTTAACTCCCCTATTCGGTGGATGGTTGGCTGATAATTACCTTGGTCAAAGAAAATCCATTATTATCGGTGGAATATTGATGGCTATCGCACAATTTACGCTAGCATCATCTATCCCTGGTAATATTTCGCTGTTTTATGTTGGGCTGGCAATATTAATTCTTGGAAATGGCTTTTTTAAACCTAATATCTCCACAATGGTTGGAGACCTATATAAAGAAGGTGACAATCGTAGAGATGGTGCTTTTACAATCTTTTATATGGGAATAAATGTTGGTGCCGCCATTGCACCTTTAGTGTGTGCAACCCTTGGAGAAGATCCCTCCTACGGATGGCGATTTGGTTACATGGCAGCAGGTGTAGGCATGGCACTTTCTGTAATTATCCAAGTTTTCTTTGCTCCAAAGTATTTAGGTAATTTAGGTATTGAACCATCAGCAAAAATCTCATTACAACAAAGCTCTGGAGAAAAGAAACCTCTGACTGCTGAGGAAAGAGATAAGTTAAGAGTAGTATTTGTACTCTTTATATTTGTTGTTCTCTTCTGGGCATCTTTTGAGCAAGCTGGTGGTTTGATGACTATTTATGCTAATGATAAAACGGATCGAGTGATTAGTTTTTTAGCCTTTGAAGTCCCTACCGGTTGGTTCCAATCCCTAAACCCAACATATATTGTACTACTTGCTCCTTTATTCGCAGCATTCTGGATAAAGCTAGGACCTAAAAATCCAAGTACACCGATTAAAATGGTTTTAGGATTAATTTTAACCTCTGTTGGTTTTATGTTTATGGTTGGCGCAGTATTAGACCAACAAGCTAACGGCTTAGCATCAATCTGGTGGTTAGTATTAGCTTATTTATTCCATACAATGGGTGAACTCTGCATATCGCCAGTTGGTTTATCGCTTGTCACCAAATTAGCTCCTTTAAGACTTGCTAGCTTAATGATGGGAGTCTGGTTCCTTATTAACTTCTTCTCTAATCTTATTGCTGGATACGTAGGCGCATTTGCCGATGAGTTAGGAGAACTAGCTATCTTTGGCGGAATTGCAGCCACTAACCTTTGCTTTGCCTTAATCCTATGGCCACTATCAGGCATGTTAGTTAACTGGATGCACGGTGCAGAAAGTTATGAGCAGCCAACAGTAAAAGATGAGTTAGAAACAGCAACAAGTGCTGCTTAACAGTTTAATTCAACTGATATTGTAAAAAGCCGGCTTTATGCCGGTTTTTTTATTGATAGGCTATACTTGAAAAATATGAGCTACGTTAAAGGCCTATTGATGAAAAAAATACAAGACATTATGACCCACGATCCTTTCTTTCTTTCTCAACATGCTAATGTTAACCGAGCAAGAATGCTTATGGCAGATAAAAAAATTCGACATATCCCAATAAAAGATTCAAATAGCGGAAAGCTAATTGGAATGCTAGGCCAAAAAGCAGTTTTAGCTAATGCACTTAATATCATTAACCGACATGGGTTTGAAAATCTGGTGCATAGAGAAAAATCGATGGATATTGCTTCGATCATGAGTAAAGAGCCAAGCGTTTTTGATATAAATACTGAAATAGCCGAAGTAGCGAATAGTTTATTAGCACAATCCAATGGGTGTGCAGCCATTGAAAAAGACGGTAAGCTTGTAGGTATAGTTACCTCAAGCGACTTTGTAAAACTGGCTACCCATAAATAGCTGCGTTAAATTTTTAGCTTTAAGAGTTATTGACGAACCAATCTACAGTTTTCTACAGATGTTTCAAAATCACTTCGCCAAGGGTTAATATCTAAACCTCCTCTTCTGGTATAGCGAGCATAAACAGTCAGCTTTTCAGGCTGACAAAAGTGTTTTATATCGCAAAATATGCGCTCCACACATTGTTCATGAAACTCATTGTGAGAGCGAAAAGAAACCAGATATCTCAATAGTGCCGAATGTAAAATTTGATTACCAGCATATTTAATTTGAATCGAAGCCCAATCTGGCTGCGAAGTGATGAGACAGTTGCTTTTTAATAAATGACTAACTAAAGTCTCTTTTACCTTTGTATTAGCTGAAGTACTATTTTGAAGCAGAGAAGGAGAATATTGATAGTCATCAATTTGGATATCCAAATCATCGATTACTTTACCATTTAAGTTTGTTATACCTAATATTGGTGACTCAGACAAAAGCTGCAATTCCAATTTAATGGGCCGCTGAGTCAAGCTAGTTAAATCTTTATTAATTGTTTCAATAACCGCATTTTTATCAGTAAATCGGGTTTGGTTGAACGAATTTAGATAAAGCTTTAAAGATTTCGACTCTACAATAAAAGGACTTGCAGCATCAAATCGAATTTCAGCAACCGCCACTTGAGGTACTCCATTATCATTAAGCCAGCTTAACTCATAAGCATTCCATATATCCTCACCCAACATTTTTGTTTGCGAGAAACCTAAAAAACTCTCGCCTAGCTCCAACCTTTTATCAACGCGAGCAATAGAGAATAACAATTCCGGCGCATACTGACTTATATATTTGGTAGGCTGTCCTAATGGGCTGTTTGATGGTTTCACAAATCATTAACTCTTATTTTTATCAGGCTTAGGCATTGGGAACGGGGTAACCACATCACCACTCGCGTCAAAAATTTTGGCAACCCCTTGCTTTTCAACTTCATCAATTCGAATAATCGCATGCAAAGGTATATTAGTCTTTTTAACACCATCAAATTCAGCCTTGAGCTTTTCTTCACCAGGATCAACAACCAAACTCGAGCGATTATCGAATAATATATCCTCAACTTCTACAAACCCGTACAAAGCCCCTTGCTGTACACTCGCAGCATATATCTCATAAGACTTACCGTTGTTTATAAAGACGACGCGAAAAACAGGATCTTTTGCCATTTATGCCTCAATTATCAATCTAATGAATAATGTTACTAGGAAAACAGACATTTTATCATATAATAACGCGCTGATATAAAGTCATTAACCAATATAAGAGAATGTCATGTGCCCTTCTTCTTGTCCTGAAGCTAACAAAATAAGACAACCACTCAAAATAAACGCAGAATTATCTGGTGTTAATTTAAAATTTGAAACCAGCTTTGGTGTTTTTTCACCAAAAGAAATAGACGAAGGTACTCGTTTACTGCTTAATCACCTTAATATTGAACAACATTATGACTGCTTAGACTTAGGTTGTGGCTATGGCCCTATTGGTATTTGGATGGCTAAAAAAGCCCCTCAAGGAAAAACAATCTTACTTGATAAAGATTTTGTCGCAGTCAACCATACTAAAAATAATATTCGTCTAAATAATATTAGTAATGCATCTGCAATCTTAAGCAATGGCTTATCAGAATTAACCAATGAAAAATTTGACTTAATTGTTTCAAATATTCCCGCCAAAGTAGGCAATGATATGCTTTATCTTTTTCTTTATGATGCTTTACATCATCTTAAACCAGGTGGTCATTTTGTTGTTGTTACAGTCAATGGCTTACGTCATTTTTGCAAAAGAACCTTTAACGAAGTATTCGGTAATTATAAAAAGCTCAAACAAGGTAAGTCTTACACTATATCCTGCGCAAAAAAACTCGATGAGTAGTTGACAAAAAATTCAAACAAGAGATTTTTCTAGTCAAAAGTTTGTTATTTTTAAGCTTGAAGAATTTATATATCAACTGTTAAAAGTATTCCACAAATTCTGTGGATAACTTTGGGGAAAAGATTTACAAAACTCTTTACAACCCGCATTATTACTATTGATTTAACAAATTGGTCACATTTTAACCGCTATATATTTTTCCTTTTAATATCAATAACTTAAAATTATTTTTAGAAAAATCAGCAAGTTACTGTCGCTCCTTTTTATTGTGCATAGCGCAACCAATTAACAAAAAAATACCTGTGGATTTTTATTGACAAAAAGCACTTATATGCCTCCAGATGACAAGTTTGTTACATGACATAGGTCACAATCTTATGAAATCAGGCTTGCAACGTAAAGTACTCACTTACATAAATAATTCGGCTTGTAAAAAGTGAACAATAATTGTTCTTTTTAACCGCCAAAAAACCAGTAACTGACTAAAATTGCTGCAACGATTCCTGCCAAATCAGCCATCAAACCACACCCAATAGCATGACGAACTCGCTTGATTCCAACAGCACCAAAATAAACTGTTAATACATAAAATGTCGTTTCTGTACTTCCTTGCATTACAGAGGCAACTTTAGCTGCAAACGAATCAACTCCTTGGCTATTCATTGTTTCCAACATCATTGCTCTCGCACCGCTTCCACTGAAAGGCTTTATTATCGCAGTGGGTAATGCAGCCACAAAGTCAGTATTCAATCCTAATTGACTAACAAACCAAGCGACACCTTCTACAAGCTTGTTCAACACACCTGAAGCCCTCAAAACACCAATAGCAACTAACATTGCAACCATGTAAGGTATGATTTTGACGGCTAACTCAAACCCCTCTTTGGCCCCTTCAACAAAACTCTCATATACATCAACCCGCTTTATATAAGCGACCAATAAAATAAATATAATTGCAGAAAATAGAAGCCCGTTACCAAGAGCCGAAGAAACAGTGGCCATCTCTTCTGTCGACATTTGACTTAACCAATATAACAAACCACCAATAACAACAAATGCTACTCCCAAATAAGCCATAATCACTTTATTAAATAGCTGAATCTTTTGCATATAAGCTACGCTAACAATGCCAACAAAAGTCGAAGCAATTGTTGCTAATAATATAGGCAGAAACACTTCTGACGGGTTAACAGCCCCCTGTTGTACGCGATACATGATAATTGTAATTGGAAATATAGTGACCGAAGAGGTATTTAATACAAGGAATAAAATTTGAGCATTACTTGCAATAGTTTTTGAAGGATTCAAATTCTGCAAACTTTGCATAGCTTTAATCCCCATTGGCGTTGCAGCGTTATCTAACCCCAACATATTAGATGCCATATTCATTGTCACATAGCCTAAAGCAGGATGTCCCCTAGGGACCTCGGGCATCAAATGATTAAACAGAGGGGCGAGCCACTTAGCTAAACCATTAGCAACTCCAGATAACTCAGCTAGCTTTAAAATACCGCACCAGAATGCAAGAACACCAATCAGCCCTATAGCAATCTCAGCACTGAGTTTTGCCATTGAAAAAATACTTTCAACAATATCATTAAAAACACTGCTATCTCCCTGAACTAACCAGGAAAACAAAGCAGCAACAAAAGAAATAAGAAAAAAACCTAACCAAATTTTATTCAGCATTTTATTTTAACAAATGTATTCGGTGAATAAATGGATACTACGCTGATGTTAAAACTTGTTCAAATCCATATATTTTGCTAAATCCCCTAAAATGTCATAATAACCAACAAATTAAACTGACTCACTCTCTATGATTTCTGTATAATTGCCACCCAATTAGTATTAGCCAATTCTCGATTAAAGCGCGTAATGAACATAGATTTAGCCACTAAAAAGCATAAAACAGATTTTAATAAGCTCCACAAGCGCCTCAGGCGCAATGTTGGAAAAGCAATCATGGACTTTAATATGATTGAAGATGGCGACAAAATCATGGTTTGTTTATCCGGCGGGAAAGATAGCTATACAATGCTCGAAATATTACGCAACCTCCAAAGTAGCGCGCCAATATCTTTTGAATTAATTGCTGTAAATCTCGATCAAAAACAACCCGGTTTCCCTGAAGAAGTGTTACCTAACTATTTATCGAACCTTGATATTCCATTTCATATTATTGAAGAAGACACTTATAGTATTGTGACGGAGAAAATTCCTGAAGGAAAAACAACCTGTTCACTTTGCTCCAGATTACGTAGAGGCATTATTTACTCTTGGGCACAAAAAAATCATATTACCAAAATAGCGCTAGGCCACCATCGCGAAGATATTATTGAAACGCTATTTTTAAATATGTTTTTTGGTGGAAAAATGAAATCGATGCCGCCAAAGCTTTTAAGTGATGACGGAAAAAATATTGTTATTCGGCCTTTAGCCTACTGTAAAGAAACAGACATTGAAAAATTCTCTCAAATGAAAAACTTTCCGATTATTCCTTGTAATTTATGTGGCTCTCAAGAAAACTTACAAAGAAAACAAATTAAGCAAATGCTAAAAAACTGGGAGAACCAATTCCCTGGTCGCATAGAAAATATTTTCCGTTCAATTAACAACTTGGCTCCATCACATTTATTAGATCGAGACTTATTTCCTTTTACCACTTTAGCGCATAATGTAGACATCAAAAGAGATGCTGAAACTCTATTTGATGAACCTGAAATTCAGTCAAGTAAAAGTGACCAATTAAAAAATAATAATATAATCATTCGAGAGCTGACAGAGTAACCACCTCAAAATTTTATTTGTTCTTAAAAGAAAGAGAGCCGTTAATAACGGCCCTTTCAAAATACACTCCACACTTTAAAAAGTATATCTAACACCTAAAGTAATATTTTTACCTACTCTCGGCGCTAAATCTTTTAAGAAAGATGAATGATCTCGAGCTTCTTCATCTAATAAGTTCTTCCCTTTTAGAAATAAAAATAACTCGTTACTTTCAAATGGAATACGATAAGCCGCCTCAAAATCTAAAATATCAAACCCTTCTGTCGGCAGCTCATTGTCAGCAATTTTATCTTGCCTTGAATAACTCATCCAACTTAATGTCGATGAAAAGCTATCAAAATCATAACTCAGACTTATTCCAGCCTTACTTGGTGGGATCCGAGGTATATAATTACCATTATCAAATTCAGCACTGATAAAATCAGTCACTAACCCCAACTTAAACTGATGCTCACTTTCTGGATTAAGCACCACTTCAAGTTGAACCTCAGCCCCTTTGAACTCAGCATCTTGTTGCTTGTAACAGACCAATTGAAGCTCGTCATGCTCTGCTTCCTCAGCCGCTTCTACCGACGCACAAGGATCTAATTCACTGACATTAGCAGCATAAATAAAGTCTTTAAAGTCGTTCCAAAAAAGGTTGATTTCTCCGCTTAACCGGTCAACTTCAAATCGGTAAGAAAAATCAAAGTTGATTGAAGTTTCTTCATCTAAATTTTGATTCCCAATCTCATAAGAACGCGTGGATATATGCGGTCCATCTGATAGTAACTCTTCTGCGCTGGCAAAACGCGTTGCTTTAGACAAATTAACCGCTAACTTATTATGCTCACTCAACGTATAAACACTACCAGCCGATAAACTCACACCACTATTATCTATTGTGCTAAAACTCGCTCCCTCAATCGATTGAGACTCATAACGAGCTCCTAACTCCCACTTTAGATTACCATTGGTTCTTTCTTCTAAAATGAATATCGCCTGATTTTTAGTTTTAGACTCAGGAACAAATGCCTCATCACCCATCGCTGAAAAATCACGTTGGCTGGCTTGAACACCTAAAACGCCAATCCAATCATTCCAAGATTTGTGTTTCAAATAAGACCTAAACTCCCAAGCTTTGTTAGCAAATCGAGTACCAATTTCATCACCTTCAACTTCTGCATGTTTGTAATCAGTTAAAGCATAGCCAACAAATAACTTTTCAAACCCAGCCATAGGATCGTTAAATTGTCCTTGAACATCATATCGGGTTTGCTCCATATCGATATATACGCCTTCATCATGATGCTCTTCCTCCTCATGATGTTCTTCTTCACCCTCTTCTTCGTGATGTTCAGCATGTCCAGGCACACCATAAGTTTTATCAAGTTGGCTAACAGCTAATCCAAAATATCCCCAATCACCAACCCAGGTAGAACCAATACTGCCGCCTTTTGTATCGGTTTTGCTATTCTCTAAAATTCCTTCAGATTCGTGCTCGTCCTCATGTTCTTCGCCAGGCTCTTCATGTTCTTCTTCAAATTCGTGTAATATTTCTGACTCTGCACCACCTGGAATTTTTATATCATCAGTTTCACTCGTGTAACCATCTATATGCCAGTTCCAAGAATCAGTGCCACCGTCTAAAGTAAATATTGCCGACTCTTCACCTGTAGCAGAATCACCTAATCTTAATTCAACACCACCTGAAACCCCGTCAACAATATCAGGGTTAATCTTCCTATCGGAAGCATTAACAATTCCACCAATAGCGCCGCTACCATAAAGTAATGTGGCAGGTCCTTTTACCACTTCTATTTGTTCAGCTAGCAAAGGTTCTAATCCCGCATCATGATCGGCACTAGTTGTAGACGCATCTTGCACTGTCATTTGATTGTTAGTAATTTTAACTCGCGAACCACTTAGCCCTCGAATAACAGGTCTAGACACTGCTGGTCCAAATGATGACACACTCACTCCTGCTTCAAACTGCAAAATATCACCCAGTGTTGTGGCTCTATTCATCGTTAGTTCGTCGCCAGTCATCATGATTGTGGGCGTTGCCATATCTAAAGAAGTATGCTCAAGCGGATTTACTCTCACCACCATTTTATGCTCAACTTCAGTTTGCAACGAAATAACAAAAGGGGCCTGTTCCTCTTCTCTTACTTGTATCACCTGATGAAAATGCGCATCTCTTCCCCCTTCAACATCAAGTGTATATTCACCAACGGGCAAGTCTAATGTGAACAGTCCGGTTTTATCTGTTTTAACCACTAATTCTTTGCCACGAACTTTGACCAATATATTAGACAAAGGGATCCCTTCATAATCTTTCACTTGTCCACGAATAACTTTTGCTGACGCGCACCCACCCCAAAACACTGCAACTAATGCAGTAGTTATAAAAACTTGCTTCACTGTAAACTCCTAAATAACAACAACTGATAGTGCATAACGCACGTCAGCATATAAAACGGTATAAACTAAAATTAAATTGATTTAGGTATTACTCGGGGGAGCTCTTGGAGCATTATCACGAAAAGCAGGTTTACCTGCCACGCCAATTAGCTCAGACGTTAGACCGATAAATTTTTCGTTAAGAGAGAAAAGAAGATCTTCATCAATTCCAAATATGAGATCATCAGTACTGGTTGATTGAGATAAGCAAAAGTGACTATTTGACAGTAAATGCTCAGAACTAAATTCATGATTCACAGCAGCAGTTTGAGTGATAAACCACCCAAAAAGTAACACTGTTATGAATAACGAATTATTTAGAACACGCATGTCTTTATTTTAAAAATACTATAATAATCTCAAATACAGGGCTCTATGCTGCCATACAGCAAGACTATATTTCAAGTAAAAATTCACTAATCACTCAGTGAGTAAACTAAAATATGATAGCTATCTAATTTTTACTTATTTTAACAATTCGTGACCTTCAGGTAATTGCTTAGAGATCCATATAGCCAACTTATGCTTCATATTGACTTGTTTTTCTTGATCCTTCGCTAACGGTTGAATTAGCTTATCATGGACTAATAATCGGTATAAACTCTCTACTTTCTCCTTAGAAGAGTTTGTTCCTGAAAACTCTTTATAACCACGATTGATGGCATACTTTTCACCAACTTCAATGGCCTTCTTCAGCAAACCCGCTTCATTTTTTAGTTTTTTCACCTATTACCCCAAACATGCTTTTTATTACTCAGTAGTTAAACAAAAATACTCATATTTAACAACATATAAGTTTAATCTATGACGGCTTTTTCATGACAGTGAATCGAGACACGTCTGCCTAATCTCAATGCTTTACGAAATCGATAAACCCACCAAACTTTTGCTACCGATTAAAAAGAAAATTTTACTTATTTATTCTAAGGAATGAGTATTTGGTCGAGTACAACCATATAGAAAACTATTGCGATTAACTTGTCAAAAAACGACGGATAGTAAAAAGTTTGAGATCCCGTATCGATAATATCGGTGATCAGCTTAACGAAAACCTGCTACTGCCTGCCACCTCTCTATAGACTATAGACAAAAACAAACCTTCAAAAGAATGACAAATAGCCAATGCTACAAGTTTTCACCCTCACTGAAAAAGCGAATAAACACTAAGCATCAGTGGTACGCGAACCTTTAAGCTTGGTTTTAAATGTTCCTCCCATTGCTTCACAGTCAACATTTTTTGGCGAGTTCCAAGTAACAGCAACTCCTCTGATAACAGGCCTAACAAATTGCCAAGGCCAGAAACCAAATCGATGTCCGCCATTATAATCAATAATGGCATCAGCTCCTAAAGATTGAGCTTGTTTGATAATAATAGGTAGCACACTGTTGATATCACCATACCCACTTTTGGCATATTTCAACTTTTTAATCACTGTATATTGACTCTCAACAGGGGGCATGCCAGATAAAAGACAAATTGGATTATTGTGTGCTTTTAGTTTATTAGCCACAACCTTTGTATTTGACACACAAGACGTCATTAACAAAATCAAAAATACTAGCAAAAGCCTGTTCATTTTATAACCTTTTATTGGAGAACTCCTATCAATCTTTCAATTTTACTCACTACACTGACAGATAAACATATCAAAAATAACTATCAATCAAAAATAACAGCAAAATATTATAACGCGAATATATTATCATAGGCAAAATCAGCCAACCTAAGGTATCGGAGTTAGCAAACCTTATGATTCATAACATGCTTCATCATACTCCAATAACAAGAGTCTATTTTTTATTCAAATAAAGACTCATCAGCCTCTTCTCTACGGGTTTTCAGGTAAATTTAATACTTTGTTGCACTTTGATGTGAACTTTTCCAGTAAAAAACACCCTACCACTGGAAATACAAGTTATTATCGGTTAAAACTGCACCCCAATTTTTGAAATATGTACTAAAGGCTTTAGCAATATGTCATTAAATGAAAAATTTGCCCAACTTAAATCAACCTTAAGCCAACAGATTATTGGTCAAGAAACCCTCATTGACAGGCTACTCATTGCATTACTTGCTGATGGACATTTGATCGTCGAAGGTGCACCAGGCCTGGCCAAAACAAGGGCTATTAACGCACTTTCTAAAGATATCGAAGGCGACTTTCACCGAATTCAATTCACACCAGACTTATTACCGGCCGATTTAACTGGCACAGATATATACAGACCACAAGATGGTAGTTTTCGTTTTGAAAAAGGCCCTTTATTTCATAACTTGATACTAGCCGATGAAATTAATCGTGCGCCAGCAAAAGTTCAGTCAGCTTTACTTGAAGCAATGGCTGAAAGACAAGTAACTGTTGGTAGTAAAACATACAAACTTCCATCACTCTTCTTAGTTATGGCAACTCAAAACCCAATTGAACAAGAAGGGACTTACCCGCTACCAGAAGCACAACTCGATCGATTTTTAATGCATGTTAAAGTTGATTACCCAGATGCCGCCGCAGAAGCACTAATCCTAAAACTTACACGAGCAGAAGCACATAAAGCCTATGAAGAACAAGAAACAACAAAATTAAAACAAGAAGACCTTTTCACCGCAAGAGACGAAGTTCTTGATATTCATATGACAGAACAACTTGAAGAATATATTATTCAGCTAATTGTTAATACCCGTGAAACAGCCTCTCTAGATAACGATCTTAATCGATGGCTCGATTATGGTGCTAGCCCAAGAGCGACTATTTCGCTTGACCGCTGCGCTAGAGCAAGTGCTTGGTTAGCAGGCAGGGATTACGTGACCCCCGATGATATACAAAATATGGCTTACGATATATTAAGACATCGTTTGATCCTAACTTATGAAGCTGAAGCTGAAGGTGTTAACACCGATATGGTTATCGAACGATTAATTCAAGTGACACCTATAGCTTAATTAGAGGCTAATTATTATGAGCACTTGGGCCAACCCTTCGCATAAATTAGAAACAAGTCGTCAAGAAGAATTGCCAGAAGATTTTAAATTTGGCATCGACCTTTCGCTTGGTCAATTAATAGAAATGAAGCACAACCCAATTATTCAGTGGCTCGCACCAGATTCAAAAGTCAAAACGAATAGAGTGGGTGGTTTTCGCTCTCGCTTTAAAGGGCGAGGAATGGATTTTGACGAGGTCCGCGTCTACCAAATTGGTGATGATATTAGAAATATTGACTGGCGAGTAACCGCGAGAACAGGCACAGCCCACACCAAACTATTTAAGGAAGAAAGAGAAAGACCAGTTTTTGTGGTTCTTGATCAAATGCCAAATATGTTTTTTGGAACAGCTCAGGTATTTAAATCAATTATAGCCAGTAAAATTGCAGCCCAATTAATGTGGAACACTTTAGCTAATGGCGATCGTTTTGGTTCTCTTCTATTTAGTCAATACGAACATCAAGAAATGAAACCCTCGAATAACCGAAGAAATTGCATGCGCTTACTGAATAGAATTGTTGAAAGCTATCAACAAGTTCTTAACCAAACATTTGCGCCAGCCAACGATACAAATGAACAACCAAGTCAGACAACTCATTCGCAATTTTCAGATACATTAAAGCGATTAAAATATCTAGCAAAACCAGGCACATTGATTCATGTGATTAGTGATTTCAATCACTTTGATGAAACCTGTCAGGGACACTTATCAAAAATATCACAACATACCGATATTCATTGTATATTGATTAACGATCCTATAGAAAGTGAACTGCCTCCAGCTGGACTTTATGGTATTTCTAATGGTTTACAAATAGGTTTATTAAATACGCAACAAGAAAGCTTACGTCAACAATACCGCGTAGCTTTTGAGCAAAAAAGAGAAAAAATTAAAAACTTCACCTTAAGCCACAAAGGTATTTTTACCAATATTGATACTAACTTTGAGCAAAACTCTATAGGACACCACTTAAGCTCTCGAACAGCTCCTACACAAGGAGGCCCCCGTTGAGCCAACAACCTAATCCATTAGATCAGCTCAAAGATATTCATTTACCCCAACCAATTGAACAATTTCAATTGGCTCCAGGTTGGTGGGTATTAATTGGTTTAACAATTATTGTCATTATTCTATTAATTCGTCGCTATTTCAAAAAACGACAGTCACTAAGATACCTTAAACCGGCATTAAATGAACTCAAAATAATTTCAGATGCAAAGCCCGATTTTAAATCGGCAGCACAAATTTCAGCCTTAATGAAAAGAGTTTTTTTAATTTATTACCCGCAACATGAAGTTGCTAGTTTATCTGGTGAGAATTGGGTTAACTTTATTAATCAACAAGCAGAAAAAACACTACTCAACGAAGAAGTCATCCAATTATTTTCCGCTGTCATTTATAAGCCTAACCAAACTATTGAACCTGAGTTATGGCAACAAGTTATTACTCAAAGTGAACAGGCAATTAGTTATATTATTCGTAAAGCCGCCAAGGAGAGAAAAGTATGATTCAAGTTGCTTTTCCATGGTTTTTCCTGTTGGCGCCTTTACCTTTGATTATTTGGTTTTTAAGAAAACCGAAGCAACCACAATTATCTCCAATAAGAACCCCGCTATTTGATAACTGGCAAACATTACAAGCCAATAGTAATAATACACATTCTAATCTTTTGGCTCGTACTTTTTTATTTTTAGCATGGTTATTTTTAATCACAGCGGCAGCTAGAATTCAATGGGTTGATGAACCGATTCAATTACCTAATAGTGGTCGCGATTTGCTACTCAGTATTGATATTTCAGGCAGTATGGAAGAAGAAGACTTAAAACTTCATGGAAAACCCGCTAATCGTTTACAGGTCGTTAAATCAATCATTTCCGACTTTATCGAAAGACGCGAAGGCGATAGAATTGGGCTGGTCTTATTTGGAGAAAATGCTTACTTACAAACCCCCCTTACTTTCGATCTTAAAACGGTTCAGCACATGTTGGATGAGTCAGAAATTGGATTAGCAGGAGCCTCACGAACAGCGATTGGTGACGGTATAGGCTTATCAGTCAAACGACTACGAGAAAGAGCAGAACAAAATCGGGTTTTAATTTTACTGACAGATGGTCGTAATAACTCTGGTGAACTTGATCCCATAGAAGCAGCAAAATTAGCGAAACATGCAGGCGTAAAAATTTATACTATAGGAGTTGGTGCAGATGAAGCAATTCGTCGTTCACTATTGTTTGGCACAACCAAGTTTAACCCTTCCGCTGAATTAGATGAAAAAACCTTAACCCAAGTAGCACAAATTACTGGTGGTCGTTATTTCCGAGCAAGAAGCACTGAAGAATTAGCACAAATATATGAACTTCTAGATGAGTTAGAGCCCGTTGAAGATGAACCAGAAATATATCGTCCTATTCAGGAACTTTATTACTGGCCAGCAATGGTTGCGCTTTTATTTCTCATGTTACCTTTCATTATTAACTTTATTTTAGATTTAACTAAACGCTTTAGCGACCTTAAAAACAAACCCAAAAAGTCAAACGTTCGAGGAGTGAAGAATGCCAATTAATTGGACAGACTTTCATTTTATTCGTCCCGAATACTTATGGTTATTAATACCCATTTTATTTTTATTGTATCAGGCCAGTCAATATGCCAAAAAAGAATCTAACTGGCATAAAATCATATCGCCACATTTGCTGGAATACTTATTTGTCAGAGGACAATCACAAAAAACCAAGTCAGGCTTTTGGCTAACCGGGCTCGTTTCAATACTCACAATACTCGCCATTAGCGGTCCAAGTGTCAGGCAAAACTCAGTGCCCGTTTTTCAAACCGAACAGGCCCAGGTTATTCTACTGGATTTGTCCTTATCAATGGATGCAACAGACATAAAACCTTCTCGTTTAGAACGAGCAAAATTTAAGCTGCTTGATTTACTCAAACAAACCAATGAAGGCACCATTGCATTAGTTGTGTATGCAGGTGACGCTTTTGTGATTAGCCCTTTAACCTCAGATGCCAAAACAGTCGCCAATATGGTTCCGGCATTATCAACAAGTATTATGCCGGTACTTGGTAGCCGTCCAGATATTGCCATCAAAAAATCTATCGATTTATTAAAAAATGCCAAGTACTCAAGTGGTCAAATTATTTGGTTAACCGATGGCGTAGAATCTAAATATGTTAAAACGATTGCCGAAATA
Source organism: Aliikangiella litoralis (assembly GCF_052495765.1). The sequence continues at coordinate 3,477,574 of NZ_CP199292.1, forward strand.
ATCAATGACACCGATTTTAATTTATCTATATTAGCCATAGGAACAGAACAAGGTGCCCCTATTCCACTTCCCGATAAAAGTGGCTTTTTAAAGGATGCTTCAGGTAAAATTGTCGTTCCAAAATTACAAGCCGATGAACTTAACCAGATTGCAGCACAATCCAAAGCTGGTATTATTCAACTAACGGCCGATAATCAAGATATCACTTATTTAGTCAATACCTCTCAGCTTCAAACCGATTCTCAAAAAGCAGTTACAGAAAACGAACAGCTAGTCAACCGATGGATTGATGACGGTTATTGGATTATCTGGCCTATTTTATTTTTATTTCTTATCAAACTCATACGACATCCCGCTCAACAAGGCAATAGTTTACTTAGTTGCGGCTTAATACTAATAACAATTTCAAGTTTATATTCAAGTCCTAGCAATGCAATAGAATGGCAAGATTTATGGTTAACCAAAAATCAACAAGCCGATAAAGCCTATCAGCATGGAGAGTTTGAAAATGCAGCAAAGCTTTATGAAAATAAAGAGTGGCAAGCGGCAGCTCAGTATAAAAATGGTGACTATAGTGATGCAGCAACTAATTTTGATCCTTCTAAATCTGCACAATCACTCTATAATCATGCCACAAGTTTAGCCAAAGCTAGTCAACTACAAGAAGCATTAGACGCTTATAATAAGCTTTTAGAGAAAGAACCTGAGCATGAAGATGCACTATTTAATAAAAAAATAATAGAAGATTTACTAAAAGAACAGCAGAATCAACAGCAAAACGAACAGAATTCTGATCAAGAAAATAAAGACCAACAAAAACAAGATTCAGAATCTGATTCAGAACAACAACAAGAAAATTCAGAGCAGGAAAATCAGCAAGAAAATAAAAATCAGCAACAAGAACAGCAAGAGTCTGAAGAGTCTTCTGAACAAAAATCTCAAGCCCAACAAGCTGAAGTCAGTCAGGATGAGCGTAATAAATCGGAAAAAGATCAAGCGCTAGAGCACTGGCTCGAAAAAATTCCAGATGATCCCGGTGGATTATTAAGAAGAAAAATGTACCGAGAATATCAACGACGTGGTCGTCAACAAAAAGAAGAGAAACTGTGGTAATGCAACCGATTAAAATATTTTTTCAACTCATTTTAATATGCACATTATTGGTAGCTAATCATGCCTTTGCTAAAACAACTGCCTCAATTGACCGTACAGATATTTCTGCAGGTGAAACTTTTGTACTTGACATTCGAATTGATTTTGAAACGGATGCACAGCCCGATCTTTCTTTAATTCCCGAAGAATTTACCATAGTTTCCAATAGCCAATATCAAAATATTCAAATTATTAATAATAAACGTTCAATTATAAAAGGCTGGAAACTTAAATTAAAAACAATGCAAACAGGCCCAATTACACTCCCTAGCATTACGGTTGGCAATGAACAAACTCAACCAATAAAACTCAATATCAAAGATACTTCAAATGAATTAAACCTAAATGGTCAAGCGAAAACTATTTTCCTAGAGTCAAGTGTTGATCAAGAATCTCCCTACGTTCAGCAACAAGTCATTTTCAACGTCACTCTTTACCGAGCAGTCAATACCCATTATGCCAGTTTAACTGAACCAACAGCTGGTAACAGTGTTGTAGAAAAACTGGGAGACGATATTCAGTTTGAGAAACAAATCAATAACCGTCGATATGTTGTTACCCAAAGAAAATATGTGATATTTCCCCAGCAAAGTGGTGACTTAACCATTAGCTCGGTTAATTTCACAGCAGATGTCAACGATTCAAGTAGAAGAAACTCAAATAGTTTTTTTAATTCTACTCGTCCCGTTAGCATTTCAACCAAACCAATAAAGCTCTCTGTCAGACCCAAACCAGTCTCAGCGCCAACGCCATGGATACCTGCTCAAGATGTTATATTAGCTGATAAATGGACGCCTAACTCACTCACTTTAAAAGTCGGTGAACCTATCACATGGACTTTATTATTAACTGTTCAAGGGTTAAGCGAATCGCAACTACCTGAAATTGAAGTGCCTAAAGTTGATGGGCTTCAATGGTACAATGATGCCCCACAAAAAGAACGTCAGCTCAACGATAAAGGAATTATCGGCCAACGCGTAGAAAAACTAGCCGTAATTCCATCTAAAGAAGGCACTATAACAATTCCTGAAATATCGCTACAGTGGTGGGATATTTCTTCTGACAGTATTAAAACAGCTAAAATTCCAAGTCGACAGCTTACTATTTTGCCTGCCGACCAAAAAGCGCAAACATCAACGATTGCAGTTCCACCTCAACCAACGCCTGTCACCATATTAGAAACTCAAGAGAATAATGATACGCAGGTTAAGTTTTGGCAGTTCGCTTTTGCCGCAGCATTGGTTTTATGGGTAATCACTTTACTAGCCTACCTAAAAAAGCAAGGTCAACCAACTAGCAAAAAGCCACAAGCCAAAGTGTCTCAATTTCAAAATGATAATGATAAGGCAATATACAATGACTTATGTCGATCATTAAAATCAGAGAATATCCAAAAAATAGAGTCCCAGCTCATTCAATGGTTATCAGCAATTGGGCATCCTGAAATTCGCTCTTTGGGCGCTTTAATTTCGAAAGTAAAACATGAAAAACTTAAGACTAAATTACAGTCAATAGAAAGTTGTCGATATTCTGCACAGCAACAAGATGAAATAATTCCGTTAAATAAATCCGATCTTGAGCAAATTTTAAAAGATATTACAAACCAACAAAAAACTGCGGCCTCCAGCAGCATACCTCCGCTGTACCCCAGATAAGTTCGTATCCCTAATTATTTAAACGCACTAAATTTTCTCTATTTAGTGCTTTACTTTAGGCCGCTCCACCTATATATTGTGCTCATTGCAGAGCAAGCACCACCAGATATAGTAATTATCTGATTTTTAAGTGTTTTCTGTTTATGCACACTTTTATAACACTTTTTTGCATGTTTATAACCAAGTTATCCAAAGACTTACTCACAACCCTGAGAATTTGATTGGCTAAAAAAATATGCAAAATAGTTAGTTCACGACTAGATTAAAATTCATTATTACAACAATTAAGGAACGGGGAATTCCATTAATGACTGCATCGTTGAAAAGAACGCAAACGCCTGAAAATTTTCAAATAGACTTCCAACCAACATCAACTGACATTTGGGAAACCAAATACCAACTAAAAACAAAGGACGGGCTACCTGTAGATAGCTCAATTGACGAAACTTATGATAGAGTCGCTAAAGCTTTATCTGAAGTAGAAGAAGACGATAAGAAAGACAGTATTTATCAAGACTTTTTATGGGCCCTAAGGCATGGTGCCATTCCTGCGGGAAGAATCATGTCTAATGCAGGTGCTCTTGAACACAAACCAGCCACGTCAACTATCAACTGTACTGTCTCAGGAACCATCAATGATTCAATGGATGACATTCTAGGTAAAGTTCATGAAGCAGGCCTTACTTTAAAAGCAGGCTGCGGTATTGGCTATGAATTCTCCACATTACGCCCCAAAAATGCCTATGTTTCAGGGGCTGGCGCTTACACATCTGGTCCACTATCTTTTATGGATATATATGACAAAATGTGCTTCACCGTTTCATCAGCTGGTGGACGTCGTGGTGCACAAATGGCTACTTTTGATGTCAGTCATCCAGATGTCATGGAGTTTATCAAAGCCAAAAGAGAAGACGGTAGATTACGCCAATTCAACCTCTCCTTACTCATTACTGACGAATTCATGCAAGCCGTAATTAAAGATGATGATTGGAAACTAACATTCCCCATTTCAGAAAAAGAAGTTGAAATCGACCAAATTGATCTCACAAACAAAGAGCAAATTATTTGGCGCGAATGGCCAACAACCGAAGGCTACATTGCGAATGAATTTGGACAAGTCGCTTGTAAAATCCATAAAGTCATTAAAGCGAAAAACTTATGGAATTTAATAATGTCATCAACTTATGACTTTGCTGAGCCAGGTTTTATTTTGATCGATCAAGTTAATGATAAAAACAACAACTGGTTTTGTGAAAATATTCGAGCAACTAACCCTTGTGGCGAACAACCGCTGCCAGCCTATGGTTCTTGTTTGCTTGGTTCTGTTAATTTAACTCGATTTGTCAACCACCCTTTTACAGATAAGGCAGTATTTGACTGGGAAAAATTTAGAAAAGTAGTCAGCATATTTACACGTATGCTCGATAATGTTGTAGAAATAAACGGTCTACCACTCATTGGTCAACGCGATGCAATTTTATCAAAGCGTCGTCATGGTATGGGCTACTTAGGACTTGGCTCAACCTTAACAATGTTATGTAAAAAATACGGATCTGCAGAATCTATCAACTTTACCGAACAAGTCACTCGAGAATTAGCCGTTGAAGGCTGGAAAGCAGCACTAGATCTAGCCAAGGAAAAAGGCCCTGCCCCTATTATGGAAAAAGAATTTGAAGTAACTGGTGCCATGTTACACAAGCGTCCAGAAATGATTAAAGACGGATTTAAAGTTGGCAATAAAGTAAAAGGAAAAGTCCTCCACGCAAAATATAGTCGTTATATGCAAAAAATTGCTGAAGTAGAACCAGAATTAGTAGAGCAACTAGCCAAAGTTGGTGCACGTTTTACCCATCACTCATCGATTGCACCAACAGGTACAATTTCACTGTCATTGGCTAACAATGCCAGTAATGGTATAGAACCTAGCTTTGCTCATCACTATTCTCGTAACGTTATTAGAGAAGGCAAAAAGTCAAAAGAAAAAGTTGACGTTTATTCATACGAGTTACTTGCTTATCGTACTTTGGTCAATCCGAATGCAATGCCTTTTTCCGATAAAGCCGAAGAAATGCTACCTGATTACTTCATTACATCAGATAGTATTAACCCAACTCAGCATGTTGATATACAAGCTGCCGCACAAAAATGGATTGATTCGTCTATTTCGAAAACAGCCAATGTACCAACAGAGTTTCCTTACGACGAATTTAAGGATATTTATTTATATGCATATAAAGAAGGTCTAAAAGGTTGCACCACGTTTAGATTTAACCCCGAAGTTTTCCAAGGTGTTCTCGTTAAAGAATCGGATCTAGAAAATACCACCTATCAATTTACTCTTGAAGATGGTACACAAATTGATCTTAAAGGAAATGAGGAAGTTGAATATGATGGTGAAATCCATACTGCAGCAAACTTATTTGATGCTTTAAAAGAAGGCTATTACGGAAAGCTTTAAGCTTTCCTTTTTAAATTTACAAATTTGACTTTATTGTTAAAAAACTTATCAAGAAAAATTGACGGAAAAGATAATGCCCAAAATAATTAGTCAATCCATTGTTGGATACAAAGTTAAAACAGAAGAAGAAACCGTTGTTGAAGAAAAAAAACCAACCGCTGAAATTGTTCAGATGCATGAAAGTGTTAAGCGCCCTGAAATGTTACTTGGCTCTACTTATAAAGTAAAAACACCTCTTTCTGATCATGCTCTGTATATGACCATTAATGACATTGTTCTTAATCAAGGTACTGAACATGAATTAAGACGCCCTTTTGAAATTTTTATTAATTCAAAAAATATGGATCACTTTCAATGGGTTGTTGCATTAACACGAGTTATTTCAGCAGTATTTCGCAAGGGTGGAGATTGCACATTCTTAGCCGAAGAACTTAAAGCCGTGTTTGATCCTAAGGGAGGATACTTTAAAGCTGGTGGTAAATTTATGCCCTCTCTGGTTGCAGAGATTGGCGATGCCATTGAATCACATTTAAAAATGATTGGCTTATTAGAAGATCCTGGACTAGACAAACACCAGCAAGCTTTAGTTGATGCTAAACGTGCCGAATATGATTCATTACAGCAAAGTGGTATGAATGAGTATAAAGGAGATTACCCAGACGGCGCTCAAATGTGTAATAAATGTATGACTAAAGCAGCAGTCTTAATGGATGGTTGTATGACATGTTTAAGTTGTGGTGACTCTAAGTGTGGTTAATCATTAAACATTAAAGCCCATTAATAATTTTAGTTTAAATGCCACTTGTTTCTTTTTTGAAAGAAGTGACACCATGCAGCTCGATAATTTTTTATCGAGCTTTTTTTATTCAATACTCAACAAAGTGCTTTCCTACTTTGATTTTCCGATTCAACTTCTTGAAAGAATATTACCTCTAAAAATCATAAACGAACACTTTAATATTTTTGTTTGTTAAAGTGCGCTCAATAATTGGCTCTATTTTTCCCCAGCTTCCACCAGCAAGACCACAACCAATACGTGGCATGTGAACACTAGCACTCTTTTCTATAGCATGATTTGCAACCGAAGTAAGCCCTTTTTCAATGGCATCATAACGAATAGGTGCTGGTGCAGTTTTATTTCTTGGCGAACGTACGCCGTGTTGACCGATAATATTTGCAACAGTTATTGAATCCTCAACTTGGACAAATTGAGTGTCGCCAAGAGAAGGTTTGTTATCTGATTGAAATAAACTTTTGTAAGTTCTCTCGGGAGCTGGCCAGCGCTTGCTTATTGCCAAAACAAACCCTCTCCCCCATTTACCAATATCATTGCAAACATGGATAATAATCCGCTGGCCTTGGCCTTGCGGATTTGTAGCATCACCTTTTAAGTATTGAATAGCCACTAGTTAGTCGCTTTCTGCCAAATATTTTCAAAGTCCTGTTTACTTATCTCTTTGATTTCGAACTCAACTTGAGTTTTTATCTCTGCGATTGATGGTACTGGCGTAATACCTAAGCGAGTTTCACCAGTTGACTTTGATTTAGAGGCATAAGTTAGTCTTCCACTTTTAAAAACCTCTACCTTACGAACCTCATATCTTGACATATCGAGTTCGCTATAGAACTCAACAGGCATTTCAATCGGATTATTTTTCCACTTTGAATAAATGTAAGTAGTCATATTTTTACCTTTTAAAGTTTGCCGTGACCTTTTAGTCTATCATTAATATCAAGATCTCTATTATTCTTAATTACATAAACATGTTTGCGACCATAAACAACAATTAAGCCGATGGTATCAATGTCGATATGATGTGTAAATCGCTTACCAGCCCAGGGAATACCAAAGAAAATCATAGAGAGTTGTCCTGGGCGTTTAGAACCTGGTCTTATCTCACTCATATACTGACCATCTCCAAAACGCGCATCTTTGGGGTTGTTTGCCCTCAATGATGGTTTTATTTTTTTACTTTCTAATATACCTTTATACCCTTTTTCACTTGTGTAGTGATACATTATTTTTGTCATCTGACGCCCTTAAGAAATAATATCTTTAATCCAGGGCTTCTTTTAGCCCCTCCAAAGAAATGTATGTTTTTTGTGAAAAGTATTATCCATAAATTATTTTTTGGAAAGAACATACCAACTGTACAATTATTGTAGAAATTCATGCAACATTGAACGTTGGACAACCCGCGACTCATTTTGCCTTAGAAACCTCTTTAAAGAAAAGCTAGCATATATGAAGGTGAAGGCCATAATATTATCTATCTGGACGAAAGTGAGTTTGCTGAAAGTATACCTCGCACTCACGGTTATGCAACCAAGAGCAAAGGTGTTATGGCGTTCATGACTGGCATTCTAAGGGACGCATCAATGCCATCATTATACATTGCTGGACCATCATAAGTGCAGTTCTGCCTGCTACCAATGCTTCAGAATCAATAGTAGAAAAACTACCGGTTATGCCTTTTGCTATAGCATCCGGGTCAATTATTTTTAGAGTTGTGTGTTTTCTTATTATATTTCGAGTAAAACTTGATTTGCCGGAACCGTTAACACCAGCAACTAAGAACATCTGTGGGCGTGACATACTTTAATGTCCTTTTTTAGCTAATTCCTTCTTAACAAGTTTATGCTTCATCACCAAGCTTTTGAGCACCTGCGGGGCTCTCCAGCTCTTTTGCGAGCCTCTCTGCTTCGCGATTTTCATGCTCATGCTGAGACTTGTCTTTAAACTGCTTATGACTCATAACCTATTCACCTTTTCTTAGCCAAACTCAAAACATAACAATACTTAATTAAGCGTACTGTTGATTATATTCTATCATGCAAGTTTGAAAATATCGAAAAGTCGATAAATTGAGAAAACATCTCAAAATCAGTATTGTAGAGTAGTCTCAAAAAACCGGAATTATATTAACTTATAAGAAACAACTAATACCAAATACTATCATCGTTTAATTCCAGCAATTGATTAAAACCCGCAAAAAGAATTATCCTAAATTTAAACCTTTTTCGATTCATGAGTTGAAAGCAAAAGGATTAACAATCACAAAAACAATGAATCTAAGCACAAACCTGAGAAAACTAAAACACTCTATTTATGCAAAACTAAACACATTGAGGGTACTAAATAATGTTTTTTTTATGGAAAAACTTGTGAGAAGTAAAAAAGGGTTAGCAATAAACATTGCTAACCCTTTTTTCAATATGGCACGCCATGAGCGACTCGAACGCCCGACCCTCAGGTTCGAAGCCAAGTTAATTACTCTTATTTATCAAAATCTTACAACACCTTTTTCCCACAAAAAACTCCAATTACACCCTTTATTTATCAATAGTTTACAAATTTCTTGTGGGAAAGATTATGCCTGTTTATGTGGATCGCCAAAGGAATAATTACGGGCGCATGAAGATGTGTCACATGTTAGCAGACACCGAAAATGAACTGCATGAAATGGCAGATAAAATCGGTATTAAAAGAAAGTGGTATTAAGCTAATGCAAGTACACCTCATTACGATATTTGCCAATCAAAAAGAAAACTAGCTGTTGAGTTTGGAGCTATTGAAGTGAACAGAAAGCAGACAGTTGAAATTATTAGAAAGCTAAGGAAAAGGAGATTAAAAAGTGACCTTTAAAAGAGAAAACAGATACATAGTTATTAAGCGTAAGCATTTGGATAGAACCAAAGAAAATGCGATTAGAAATTTCTTGCATGAAAATCAAATACCATCAATCGATAGTGTTGTTGTTGAATCTGATTGGCCCGAGTTTGAAAAAGTTTGGAATATGATTGAAAAGAGAATGAATCAATGTACCGAATAATGAATAAAGGCTTAGATGCTTACAGTTTCTCCCTCACTGATTAAGGCCATATTGAGAAAAAAAATATGGAAGATGAGAATACATCATTTAAAATTCTTACATAGTATATATAAATAATACTTACGGATTAGATTATTGCTACTATTAAGTTTAGAGTACTAATCATAGTTATTCTTATTTTATAGTTCGACCTCTACTATTTAAAATAATATATTTTTCGAGATAACAATGAATCTATCAAAAAAGAGTAGTTTTAATGAGTGAATATAGTAAACCATATTTCAATGAATTTCCTTTATCAGGTGATATAGCACTCACTTCGAGTGATAACAAACGATCTTCAATAATACGAAAGGCTGAGAAAATCTTTCGAGGAAAGGAAACAGAGTATTCTCACGCTATGATTTCAATTCAAGGTAATATTTGGTGTCATGCAGTAACTTCAGGTGTACAAATATTAACTTTTTGCGAAGCACTTGAAGATAAACTTAAAAAAAACCAATGCAAGATCCTTCGTTTTAAAGGCGCGGAACACAACGCGCTTTCGAACTCTAAAAACTGGTTGGAAGCAATGATGTTTTATGCCGAGCAAAATTATAACTATGGTTACTTCCTACCAAAGAGTAAATATGATCGTTCTTCTTTTTGTTCAGAATTAGTGGTAAAAATCTATGAAAAAGCAGCTCCAAATTTAAAGCTTGGTTTAAACTCAAGCGAAAGAGTAACTCCAGCAGATCTAGAAGAATTGCTGGATACGGAGCGCTGTGAAGATGTAACTCACATTTACAAAACTCATTATGAAGAAGAGTACTCAAATCATAATGAGTCTAAAACGAACGATGAAAAATGGAAATCTCGCTTGTTGCAAAATCGAGAACTATATAAGTTTCTGGGTGATTGGGATCTAGAAAGAGCAAAATCTAATGTCAAAAGAAGTAAGCTTCTTAGAAACATTTATGAAAAATTAAACTCTCATTACCCTCTATCTCTTTCGCGACTAAAAGACCATGAAAGAATACTAATTGAAAGTCGAGATGTTCTTTGGGAGCATACACGTGAAATTGATAAAGCTCTAATATTAGTGCGAAATGAGATTAAAAAATTTCAATCATGAATTAAGAGCTCCACATTATTGTACAACAACAAAAACAAGCTAATGCTCGCCGCTCAGTCTAAATACGAAAGCAGCGATAAATACACTATTTTTCAGCATGAGTTTTAATTACTAGTCAGGCATTTTACTTCATAAACATTGACGTGGTATAAGGCGTACAGATTGGCCATTTACAGAAAGCTTTCCATTTGAATAATCTACACGTGCATCAGTCCAGTATATTTCAGGATCGTGAAATAAGACTCCATTCACTTCTAAAAAACAGTAACTAGGCATATCCCAAGAAGTGATCGTAGCAAACAACTCCCAGGATAAACTTTCATCATGAGATTCATATAATGCTATAGCAATAGTGTGCCCTTTCAATAATTTCGGATTTCTATTAAAATATCCGGGCCTTTCTCTTTCAATCATTTTAAGTAATTTTTCTCGTGCTTCATCCGTGACTTCGAGCATCACATTTCACCTTTTAACATTCAGTATAGCTGGATCAGTTTATTTTGTCATATAGACAGTCCTCCTGAAATAACTCATCAACGGAACATCTTTTTTTTCGTCTGATAGCTTTAGCTTGCGCCCACTTTTTTTCAATCGGATTTAAGTCAGGGCTATAAGGAGGTAACCATTGCAAAATACATCCCTTTTTCTCAATAGCTTCACAGATGTCTTTACGCTTATGAAAGCTGGCATTATCCATCACAATCACCGCATTAGAGGGAACTTTAGGTAACAAATCTTGTGTTACCCAAGCATGAAAAACATCCGCATTAATACTTCCGGCAAACAAACTTAAAGTCACAAAGGTATTTCGGATAATTGCCCCAATAGCATTAATACGACCTTTGGCATGCCAATCATGAACACCATAACAGCGTTGACCTTTGTCCGAATAACCA